>CBFHPU010000006.1:43796-60833 GCA_965657845.1 Pontimonas sp. | reverse complement strand
TGGCAACCAAACGGGTCCCAGTACCGACGACTACGACTGGGCGATTGGTCACACCCGAATGACCGTCTCGAAAGATGTCGCCGAAGATTTCCTCGTCGACATCGACGAACTCGCGAGGCTTTAGCCGGCCAACACCAGCAGGCGAGACGAGTCAGTCACCGCCAGTATGTCTCCTCCTGGTGTCACCACCATGTCCCGGATGCGCTCGCCCAGCTCGAGGCGTTCCTCATTGATGGTCGACTCAGGGGTAAGGCTCAGTCGAATGATTGCTTGTCCCCGTAGGGAACCAATGACTAAATCTCCTGCCCAATTGTCAATCCCAGTTTCCCCTGCCGGGTATTGCACGATGGCCGTGGGGGCGATTGCTGGCGACCAACTGGTGGCCGGGTAGTCGGTGCCCTCCTGTTCAGAGAGGTAAATATCGAGCCACGGTGCCGGGAGGGTATTCGGGTCGTCGGGGTAATTCGAGCGGTCATAAGGCTGGCCCTCTGAGGTCAGTGGCCACCCATAGTCCGCGCCTTCCACGATGAGGTTTAGCTCATCGCCACCTTGTGGGCCGTGGTCGGTCAGCCACAGGCGGTCAGTGGCGACCACAGTCAGTCCTAAAGAGTTTCGAAGCCCCTTGGCAAAAATACGCGACTGGGCGGACTCTGCAGGGTCGGTAATGGCGACAACAGCTGCAACCGCTGCCGTGTCATCGCCCAACAGTTCGTAATCCTTCTCCACGTTATTGATACCAATTGCTTCTGCCTGGCCAATCGTGCTGGAGCCCAAATGCATGTCACCAATCGAGACGAAGAGCTCATCGCTCGAGCCACGGTAGGCCAACGCCCCACCGAGGTGCACTTTGAGGGGAGCTTGTGCACGGTAGTCATCGGTGTAACTCACACAGGGTGTGGAGGTGTAGATCACGTCGGTTGTGACATCGTCCATGGTGAGGACTTCTTTGGCGGCGACGCGATGAATGGCCACCGATACACACTGTTGCTCGACATCGAGCACGGCGTCAGAAAGATACAGGTAGTCGCCCGCCACAAGGGAGTCACGAAAACCCCATGTGGGACCGCCGCCGACAACCCCAGGGTTCGCCGGATTGTCCAATGAACCGGCAGGGGTCAGGTTGGCGGTATCCGCAAAGCGGCCCTGATCAACCGAAAGAATTTTCGTATCGCCATCGTGGGTGGTCACCAGGTGGAAGCCCGGACAGATTTCCGCAATGGTGTTGTAGCGCTCGCTGCCCGTTGGGGGAAGAAAAGCGCGTTGTACGTTCAACTCTGAGCCTTCAGAACTCACGACCTCTCGCGGGTCGCTAAGCCCCAGATCGAACCATTCCAAGTTCTCCGGTTCAAACTCGGAACAAAAACCTGGCGTTGCTGCCGGTTGAAAACCGGTGTCGCCACTTCCCGCAGCGCCAGTGTCACCATTCGTTCCCCCATCAGGGGTGGCGGGAGCCTCAGCAGTCTCTGGGGCGACAGGCGGGTCAACGGGTGTCGGCTGGCAGCCGGTGACAAGCAGTGCCGTCGCCACAATTCCCACCCCAAAGCGCATCATGCCCTCACCTTAGAGTTTCGGGATTGACTGGCCCTGGGTGGTGCCTGCGCGACCCAGGCCCCAAGTTGGCTTTCCTGGCGCTCCGCGCCCAGGAGGTGTTGTTAGCCTCAACACACCAGTGGGGTGTAACGGACAAGGCGACGAGGTGTGTGGTGGCTCGAATCATTGGCATCTATAACGCAGACGGTGGTCTGCGTGGTGAGGTCGCCTACATCTTGGGCCACATGGTCGGCGCCGCGGAGTGCGCCCTGTGTGACATCACCCATTCGCCGATTCGAAAGAAAAAGGCGTGGAAAGAAATGGAAAGTCGCCTCGCAGGCGAGGGCCATCACATTGTGCTTCGACACCGAAACGAAACGACTGACGCTGAGGCTCAGGCCAGCGCGGGCCGGGAACCGTGTGTGCTGATTGAAGGCGACGACGGCCAGCTCAGCATGATTATGGACTGGAACGATTTGAGTGTCGCTGAGGGCAGTGTGGAAACCTTTGAGAGGATTTTGCGTTCAAAACTGTTGATGTACTAGCTCGCGAGTGGGCAGTGATCAGCTGAGTGATGACCTCGGAGTTGTGGTGAGTGGTGTCGCTAGTGAGAAGGGTGAATTGATTGTCTTGCGGATACTGTGAGCGGGGTGTACCAGGCTCTGTGTGAAGTCCACTAACGTTCACAGGTGAGCTTTATTTCTGCCAGCAACCTAGTCAAGACCTATCAGTCCTCCGGTAAAACCGTGACTGCACTCGATGGCGTGAGCCTCGAGGTGCCACAGGGCAGCATCTTGGGGCTTTTAGGCCCCAATGGTGCCGGGAAAACCACCACCGTCAAAGTGTTGACCACACTGACCAGACCTGATTCGGGTCACGCCACCATTGGCGGTGTTGATGTGTTGACTCAGCCGGACGCCATTCGTCGGATGATTGGCGTGAGTGGTCAATATGCCGCCGTCGATGAAAACATGACCGGTTTTGAAAACTTGGACATGGTCGGCAGGCTTTACCACCTCTCACCGTCGGCCTCGAAAGCCCGTGCGCGAGAGCTCATTGAGATGTTTGATTTGGTCGAAGCCGCACACCGCCCGGTGAAGGGTTTTTCTGGCGGGATGCGCCGGCGAATCGACCTTGCAGGTGCTTTGGTGATTAAACCGCCGGTGCTGTTTTTGGATGAACCCACCACTGGCTTGGATCCTCGAAGCAGGCTCGCGCTGTGGGACATCATCAAAAACCTCGTCACTGAGGGCACCACCGTGTTGTTGACCACCCAATACCTGGAAGAAGCCGACCAACTGGCCGACAGTATCGCCGTAGTTGACCATGGCAAAGTCATCGCCCGGGGCACAGCCGATGAACTAAAAGATCAGGTGGGCGGAGCTCGTGTGGAAGTGACCGTCCATGACCTCGACCAGGTGGGCGCCGCACGCGAATTGCTTGCCCCCCACGGTCAGGGTGAGCTCAGTGTGGGAACCGATGAGCGCCAGTTAGCAATCGCGGTAGACAACGCACCCAAAACCCTTCAAGCAGTCCTTCGCGCATTTGCCGAAGCCCACATTGAACTAAACGACGCCGGAATGCGCCGGCCCACCCTGGACGACGTGTTCTTGGAACTCACCGGTCGCAGCACCGATGACCAAGGTGTCGATGGGCAGGGTGTCGATGGCCAACCTTCGCAGAATGCTGAACAGGCCCAAACGAAAGAAACCCGCGCATGAGCAACACCACTCAAGCCCCCCTCCAGCCCACCGGAACACCGATGGGACGCTTCCTTTCTGACGGTTGGGTCACCACTAAGCGCAACCTGCTGAAAATCAAAAGGGTGCCCGACATTTTGGTCTTCACCCTGATCCAACCGATCATGTTCGTGTTGCTGTTCACCTACGTCTACGGCGGGGTGATCGAAATCCCAGGGTCCAGTTATCAGGAGTTCCTGATGGCGGGAATTTTTGCCCAAACGGTGGTGTTTGGCTCCACCTATTCGGGCTCTGCGATGGCCCAAGACCTCAAAGATGGCATCATCGACCGTTTTCGCACCCTGCCTATGAACCCCTCCGCCGTGCTGGTGGGTCGCACCAACGGTGACATGTTCATCAATGCCGCCTCGATGGCGGTCATGATGATCACCGGGTTCATTGTCGGTTGGCGGGTGCGCTCCAGTTTCTTCGAAGCGCTCGCTGCGGTGGCACTTATCCTCCTGTTTGCCTACTCGTTTTCGTGGGTGATGGCTTACGTCGGGATGAGTGTGAGAAGTCCGGAAATTATCAACAACGTGTCATTCCTCATTCTTTTCCCCCTCACGTTTATCTCTAACGCGTTTGTTCCCTCCAACACCCTCCCGGGTCCACTTCGGGCGTTCGCGGAATGGAACCCCGTGTCGGCCCTCGTGCAAACATCGCGTGAGCTCTTCGGCAACGTTCCGGACGCTTTTCCCGTGGGGGAAAGCTGGACCGCCCAGAATCCGCTGTTGACCGTGTTAATTGGCATGGCGGTCATGCTGGCCATCTTCGTGCCGCTGTCTATTCGGAAGTTCGCCGCAATTTCGTCCAGGTAGCCCGATGGTCGCGAAAACAAAGGGCGGGCATCCCCCGAAGGTGTGCGAGCAGTGTGGACTGGAGTTTGAGTGGCGCAAAAAATGGGAGCGCGACTGGGACAGTGTTCGCTATTGCTCTGAGCGGTGCAAGAAGGCGGCCAAATCGACGCGTCATCAGACTGACTGAACGCAGTTACTCCGGACGCTCAACAGCTTCAGGTTTTTCAAGCCACTCGGTCTGTTGACCGGCCAAACCGTCCGCGGTGGCCATCGCCGTTTCTCGCCACGAGGTGACTTCTGCCACAGCAAGCTGTGGCTGGTGGGTGGCGAGTGCTGCCTGGGCCGCCCTCAGGATATCTGCGGCGCACAGCTCACGATCAGCATTACTCAGAGCGAGCATCCAGGGGTAAAGGGAAGAGAGTTGATCGGACAGGACGTCCTTGTTTGCCACCGAGACTGCAAGAACCTGCGCAGCGAAAGTGAGAAGCCAATCCATCGCGTCAGCCTCTCGTTTACTCATGAGTACCAAATCCTCACCGTCTCGTCGTGTGACAACGACTGGGCCATTTTCAGCCGCGTCGAATACCCGCAAGGGCTGCCGACTGACATCGGAGGACTGGAACTGGCTGGTTCTTCTTGCCATAACCCTAACCTAACTCAGAATGTGTTCTGAAGTAAGCCAAGAGTGTCCTGTGTGGATAACGTATCGGTGCCGAGGGTTGGGGAAAGTGGAATCCGCTCACAACCCCAAGACAGTCCCTGATATGCTCGAGGCTTGTTACTTCGGTAATAGGCGCCCGTAGCTCAACGGATAGAGCATCTGACTACGGATCAGAAGGTTGGGGGTTCGAATCCCTCCGGGCGTGCCAAACGAAATCCCTCTATTTATGAGGGGTTAGCTTCCTCTCTTGGCCGATTTGTGTCACCATTGTGATCGGTTAGTCGCGCCTACAGCGGGCAAGATGGGGCACGGAATAGAGGAGACCGGGTGAACTTCGAAGGCTCCTTTGCTCGAGGGCTTAGAGCGACTGGCCGCGGTACCCACCACACTCGCCCTAATGCATCCCGGGGGGTTCTGGTCAGGAGTCTTCCGCTGGGAATAAGGAATATTTTGCTCCGACTACACGGTACTGGGCTTCGCGGACTAGTGGTGCTCGCGTTGCTGTCCATTGCAGGGTGCACCCCTTTGGATACCGACAAATCAGAAACTGGCGAGAAAGCGGGGATTGTTCAGGACTCTCAGGACTCTCAGGGCTCTCAGGGCAATCAGGGTCCGCAGGGTCCCGCAGGTCCGGTGGGACCCGCCGGTGCGGATGGTGCGGCGGGTCCCGCAGGCCCCGCCGGACCTGTGGGACCCGCAGGCCCTACGGGCTCCGCCGGCGAAGCAGGCCCCGAAGGCGTTTCAGCGGTCCGTATCACTGAGTTGTCGGTATGTGGGCCGAGCGGGGATGAGCTGTGCAAAATCGGCATGACGGGTCCAGGAGGCGGCATCGTGTCGTTCATCGACTACCAGGACGTGCACCTTAGCTTTTGTGACGGTCGTGAATGCAACTATCTGGAGGTCGCAGCATCGGACCTTACGACCTCGGTGGGGACGTTCCAGTGGTGCTCGAACACGAGCGACCTTTTGGGGCTCGATGGTTGGGACAAGAGTGCAATCGGAGCAGGTCGTACTAACACCGCGACTGGGATCGAGACCTGCACTAGTGGTGCTGTGCATGAGGCGTCGTCGTACACGACCACGGTCGGCACGACAACCTACTCGGACTGGTGGCTGCCTTCAATCGGCGAGCTGATTGTGACATACATGAACTTGCGTGTCGCTGGCGTCGGTGATTTCGAGGCTGCCAGCTATTGGAGTTCCTCGGAGACAAGCGCAACTGAGGCCTGGAACCAGGGTTTCAGCAGTGGGCGCCAACTATTTGCCGATAAGACGGATTCGTTCCTGGTGCGTCCGGTGCGGGCCTTCTGATGTCTTTCGAATGATGTCGCGCGACGTGTGGTGCGACATTGGAGCGCATCGTGTGCGTCTGCCTGTCCTTGTTGAGGCGGCTAACATCGGGCGCACAAAGCCGGACGGACTCGAGGGAGTAGGAACACTTTGGCGCGGAGGAGCGGGAATGGAACGGGCGCCAGAAGAGATCCGCCGCGGAGGTCAGTAGGAATGCGCCTTAGGCAAGCAGTGCACGGTGACTCTGTGGCAGAAGGTTGGGGGTTCGAATCCCTCCGGGCGTGCCAGTGTGATTTCAGCTCATCGTGGGGCGGTTAAACCGACCGTTCGCCCTCGCGGGTACTCGACGAAATTCGCCAGCCGGTCTGAGCAGCCTGAGCAGCCCGTTTCGGGAGAAGCCGATGAGACGTGCCAACGGCAGTCTTGGTGGCCAAAGCATCAGAGCTTTCCGTCACCAATCACCGCATGCATGGTGTGATCTTCCGGGTGTCACGCCGGGTGCGTTCAGCGCTGGGGTGCTGCTAGTCGGGCGCCGCTCAGTGTTTGGTGAGCTTCAGAATCTTGAGGTTTAAGACAATGAAGCGCCAGAACTGGTAGAACACATTGTTACGGCCTTTAGTTGTTGTTGACATCGCTTCTCCTACTCGGGAATGAGATACCAGAGCGGACGACTCTTGGCTTTGTAGAGGAACATGGTGTGGAGCAAACGCTTAATCCAGTGTCCTGCGAGACCGAGCTCCCCGCTCGTTTTGGTCATATCCCGACCGGTTTCTGGAAACTGGTCAAAGTTGGGAACAATCGGGCCCATGGTGATTGCTGCGGCTTGACCACTCAGCATCCCGGCACCTACCGAGGCAATACACGCTGCGCCCATGTCAGCCATTGACGCTTCGTGAGCGTGGGCTGTGGGCTTTCCACTCTTAATGCGCTCGGCAATGGTTTCGGCAACTGCTCGACCTTGAACCCCGGAGGGCATACCGGTGCGGGGAGGTGCCGGTGCAACCGGGTTGCCTGACGGTGTGCTGAGGGGTTTCGAAATTGCGTGGGGTGGTGCGAAAGCGATTCCGGCGGCGAAAACGTTCGGGTAGGCCGGCGACTCGTAGGTTTTCGGCCAATCGGCAGCAGACCACTCTTCGTAGGGCTTTTGCTCGTAGTTCGCATCGACCTTCATGAAACCGTTTGGAGCGAACACCACATCGGTGATGTCTTTTCCCGCTCGGTCATACGCTTTCATGTCCACTCCTCTAAAAGGAGGGAGAAGCATGGCGAAATCGAACTCTTGAGCCCCGATGGTTCCATCGACTTGCTCGTAGTGGGCGACACCGGGTTCAACTTTGGTGACGTGGGCGCTGTCAATCACGCGGATAGCGCGCTCCTGAAACATGCCGCTCATCCACTGCTCGCTGGTCACAGTCCCTGTTTTAGTGGGAAATACCATTCCGCCCACACCAAAGTCACCCAACTCGGCTTCGTTAGTCAGGTAGATGATTTCCGCCATGTCTCGAACCCCGGCTTGACGGATTTCGTGCTCGACATTGAACACATATTCAAACGCCGCACCTTCACAGGTGCAGGCGCCATGGCCCATTCCGATCACAAAGGTTTGTTGCTCCCCCTTCTTCATTTTCTGGATGGACTCCTGAAGTTTCACGGCAGTGTCATCGGCATGCTGATAGGTACAGACCGATAGGGAGTGGCCGTCGTCTGGCCCCAGTCCGGGGGTAAGGTCAAACTTTAGTTGGGGTCCTGTGGCGTTGATGAGGTAGTCATAGCGCAACCTCGCCTCTTCGCCGGAGCGGATGGGGTCAGTGTAAATAATGTCCACCGCGGGTGTGTGGTCTTGCTCATCACCCTCGGGGTGAAGCACCACGGCCTTGGCTTGGTGGAAGTTCACGCCAATGCGTTTATAGACCGGCGCGAGGGGAAACACCACCTGTTTTTTCTTCATGTGGCCCACGCCCACCCAAATGTTGGAGGGGATCCAATTCCACTGTGAGTTGGGGGAAACGACAGTGACGTCGTGCTTTTTCCCCAGTTGCTTCTTTGCATATTGAGCTGCGGTGTGACCGGCAACTCCCGCACCCAAAATCAGGACTCTTGCCATGTCCGACTCCTTCGTCTCTGTGGTTGTCATTATTCTCCCCTCTTCCACGTGGTGTGCAACACGGCGATTTTGTTGTGAATGGACACAACCGAAGTCGGCTTTTACTGCCACCACATGAGGACTGGAACTATGTCGGGGAGTGTCGGGTGCGGGCAGGCGGCTCCTTGGGTAGCACCGCACACCGGAAGGTCACAGTCAGGGGGTGGAATTACGCGCGGGCCCAGTGTCTGCCCATTGCGTGTTCCTGTGGCCACTACCGGTCACGGTATTTCCTTATGTTCGGTTCCCGACACTTCGGGCTGGTGCAGTGCGAGTGTCCGCGTAAGGCCGAGGGCAGCCGCGAGGGCTGGGACATGATCTCACAGCACCGGGGCCTTGCCAGCCTCGCAGTCGTGGATAAACCGGACAGACACTCCAGCGGGCTCCGCCGCATCGTGCGGGGTTAAGCCTAACTTTTTGTGGCGCTCTCGCAGCGTCAGCCCAATTGACGTTGATGGCTTCAGGGCGCTTCCCCTTGGTTTTCTGTGCGCTCACGCATCATTGTGCGCAGCGCGCACCGAAAGTCTCCGCGTTCGGGATTGTTACGTGCAAACGCACGTAATGTGACTCAAGGGCGGCTCTTTCACCCCCTGCCGAAGCTGATATTCGCATACGCACAGATTCTGGGAGGAGGCCGGTTAGGCCATTTTGCGGCGACGCCGCATGCGGTGAGGCACGTCGGAGAGTGTCTTTCCGGCACGTCTTGTCCTACGCTCTGATAGAGGCGGTCGCTAGTTGCTGAGCAGCCGGCGGCGATAGCGCAAGCCGGCGACCGTGTCGGCGATTCGCTGTGAATCGAAGGGTAGGGCGCCGGCTCGAAGCTCGGCCTCTAGCTCACTAGTGGCATCAAGAAGGTTATTGATGATTCGCTCCGCGATTTTGCTGGAGAGCCCTAGAGAATTGCCAAAAGCGATGAGTTGGCGGCGGGAAATATCACGGCGCTTACCCGCTATCGGAAGGGCGAGGGTTGAATCACCGTAGATCAGAGTGGACGGGAGGTCATAGGCGGGGGCGAGCACCCACTCACCCTCTCGCCGGACAATCGATATGTTTTTTGCATGTTGGTCGCCGTTCCCGGTGAGTAGCGCGAACACTACTTGCCCGAAAGCTAGGCGCACCGCGACGAGGTTCGCGGCGCATAAACCCGATAACGCAGTGATTACTCTGTCCATCGTGGTGTTGTATTTATCGGCAGGCCAGAGACCTAACACTTGACAACCGTCTTCCACGGGGAGCATGCGCGGTGATGCCTCGGGGCCACCCTGTATTGCCGGTCGGTCGAATCGGCTCACCAGTAAGCCACTCACTCCGTCCCTGTCGTGAATGACTGAGTGATCAACAGCAGGGATCCCCGCTCGTCTGGCGAGCGTGAGGAAGTACGCCTCGTTTTCGACAAGGTGGCGGTATTCCGGAGGGTTGAGTTTGAGGATCGTGTCCCGGTTTTTGTGCTTCACGGGAACCGTAATGGTCTTGCCCGAGACTTTTTCTTGCACACCAGCCAGTGCCACTCCATCGAGTGGCACGTCGTCGGCAAGAAGCTGGGAAAATGAAACGCTTGAGGGGTCGGTAAGAGTGGGTTTTTGCCCGCCTGGTGTTTCCGGTGTGTGGCCTCGGCGGACAACCTGCACATCTCCCACAGTGTCTTGACCCACGGCTACCAGCAGGCTTAGTTCATCATCCGCAGAGGTTTTGATGCGCCGACGCAATGCCGTGAGCCGGCGACCTTCGGGGAGCAGGCCAGAAAAAAATGCCGGCACGGCCCCTGAAGGGCTGGTGAGTGGTTGGTCGGTCAGCGGCAATGTGGTGGCAACGGCGGCCTCATGCCCGTCGAAATTCTCAAGGTAAGCATCGAGGTAAGAAAAACTGACCCCGCTTTCGGTTTTCGTCAGACGAGCAGCCAGTACTCCTGCTTTGTATACGTCGGCCTCATTAACGGGCTCTTGCCAGGAGTCATCATCAATGGTCATGTGGCTGGCTTTCAGCTGAGGGCGGTTCGGGTTGACGCAGTGTAGGGGTCAGGTTCAGGCCGAGGGCAGCCGCGAGGGCGAGGACCCGATCTAACTGCACTGAGGCCTTGCCCGACTCGCAGTCGTGGACAAACCGCACGGACACTCCAGCGAGCTCTGCTGCATCTTGCTGGGTTAAGCCCAGTTGTTTTCGGCGAGCTCGCAGAGTCTGCGAAATTGATCGTGACGGTTCCAGGAGTGTTCCCCTTTGTTTTCTGTGCGTTCACACATAATTATGCACTAATCCCACCGACACACAGCGTTTTTCGTGTTTTTCTGCGCGAAAACACATAATCGGACGCAGGGATCCTCCTTGCATTTGCTGGCGGAGTCTATATGCGCATACACGCAGATTGTGTGGGGATGCCGTTTAGGCCATGCGGTGCCGGCGCCACATGCGGCATAGCGCCGTGGGAGCCGTTGTGAAATATATGAGCCGTTGAATGAGTGCGCAATGTTCTTTACGCTGACCGGATGTCCTCCAACAAACCCACTGTCTCGATGGAAAGCGTCGCAAAGCTGACGTCAAAAAACTACGGGACCTTGCCGACCGCGGTTCGAAAGGCGCTGGATGTCGGGCCAGACGATCGGATTTCATCCACGGTTTTGGAGGGGGGAAGGGTTGAGGTCACAAAGACTGAAGGCCTGGATTCAGACCCAGTAGTTCGTCAATATGTGGCCTTTCTCGAAGAAGACATGATTGCTCACCCAGAGAAACTCTCGGTGATCCAACGTGATGACACCATGAGGAAGCTCCTTCACGGTGTGAAGACCGAGAGTTTTGACTTGGGTAGCTGAGTTGAGACTCGAGCACCACGAAGGTTGGCTTCTTGGCCCATCCCCACTTTGAAGATCAATGGTCAACGTTGACCAACGACCTCATCGAGCTTGCCAATCGTGGAAGCAGAAGGTCCAGATGACATTGGACCCACTCAGACAGCACTGTTAGCTTACGGAGGGCCGGAAGGAGCACACGATGTCTGAACAAACTTTTGATACCCAGACGCACGCCGTCCAAAAGGTTGGCGAACTTTTTGATCCCATCATTCAAAACCTTGCCGGTTTGGCACTAATTGGTAAACAGATGCACTGGCACGTCCGCGGTGCCACTTTTATCGCCGTGCATGAACTGCTGGACGGAGTGGTGAGTCGAGCACTCGGCCACACTGACACCCTCGCCGAGCGCGTAGTGGCTTTAGGTCTACCTGTGAACATGACCAAAGAGGCCGTAGCAAAGAATGCTTCCGCTGCATCGCCAGAACCACGCTTTATTCAGGCCGCCGCAGCAATCAATGTGGTGATTGGCGCCATCGACGCGGTGCGAGAGCCCCTTAAGGTCGCGGTCGATGAACTGGGCGAGGTTGACCCGGTGAGCCAAGATGTCGCGATTGGGATTCTTGGGGAATTGGATAAAGACCGCTGGTTCCTCCACGCTCACATCTCCGTGGACTAGACGCTCTGGTGCTTTCCGACTGAGCTCAGAGTGTCACCACCTTGGGCGTTGGGATTGAGAGGCCGGCGCCTGTAATGCAATTCGTTTCACGAAAGCAGTGGCTGGGCCGACGGTAATGCCGGGCCTACAGCTCGCCGGTGAGCCTTGTGTGGAAAGCGATTGTGGCGTCATTCATTCCCTCAAAAGTGACCTTTTTGCCGCGTTCCTCATATTTGTTTTCAATCGCGTCGAGGGCCACCACCGTGGAGGCATCCCAGACATGGGATTGTGAGAGGTCGATTACCACCCGCTCGGGGTCCTTCGAGTACTCAAACTGGGTGGTGAGGTCGTTGCTGGAGGCAAAGAACAACTCCCCGACTACCGTGTAGCGCACGAAGGGGCCCTCATTGTCGACGGTTTCCTCTCTGGCCACGTTGGTGAAGTGGGCGACCCTCCGGGCAAACATCACCATGGCAACCAGAACACCTGCTGCGACACCAATCGCCAAATTGTGTGTCCACACGGTGATCACCACGGTGGTGACCATCACGAACATCTCACTCTTGGGCAGGGTTTTGATGGTGGAAATCTTGATGCTGTGCCAATCAAACGTGGCGATCGCGACGACGATCATCACGGAGACAAGTGACGCCATCGGAATAATCGCGACAAGGTCCCCCAGGAGTAGCACCAGCATTAAGAGGAACACTCCAGCGAGGAAGGTCGAAATGCGTGTCCGTGCTCCGGATGCCTTCACGTTGATCATTGTTTGGCCGATCATCGCGCAACCGCCCATACCGCCAAAGAATCCCGACAGGATGTTGGCGCCTCCCTGGCCGAGTGCTTCACGGGTTTTCCGCGAGTGGGTGTCGGTGATTTCGTCGACCAGTTTCGCCGTCAACAGTGACTCAATGAGCCCCACCACGGCCATGGCGAACGCAAACGGGGCAATAATTTCCAACGTTTCCCACGTCAGGGGGACGTTAGGCACAAATAGAGACGGGAGTGATTGGGGCAGTTCGCCCTTGTCGCCGACAGTGGGGACATTGAGCCCCCAGGCCACCGCTGCGGTAGTGACCAACACGATGGACACCAGCGGTGCGGGAACGACCTTGGTGATCTTGGGCATCAGCCACATGATGAGCAGACCGGCTGCCACCAACGGGTAGACCATGAACGGCACACCCAACAGTTCTGGCAACTGGGACGTGAAAATCAGGATGGCGAGAGCGTTGACGAAGCCGACCATCACCGAGCGGGGAATAAAGCGCATCAGTTTGGCGACCCCGAAAAGCGCAAAGATGATTTGGAACACCCCGGCAAGAATCACGGTCGCGATGAAATATTCCAGCCCGTAATCGCGGGCAACAGGCGCAATTACCAGCGCGATCGCGCCTGTTGCGGCGGTAATCATGGCGGGCCTACCCCCCAGAAACGCGATTGAGACGGCCATGATGAACGACGAGAACAGGCCCACTCGGGGATCCACACCGGCGATCAAAGAAAACGCGATGGCTTCCGGGATGAGCGCTAAGGCGACGACAAGCCCAGCGAGTACTTCACGGGTGAGCAGCCGAGGGGAGCGAAGAGCCTGCCACACCGTGGGCTCAATGCGGTAACGGTTGTGGGGTTCGGGAAGAGAAGAAACAGCGGACACACAAAACCTGTCTATTGGGGGGAGGGAACGACTGAATCTCTGCTTCAGACAGGCACATCAGCGGGCCGCAGGACGCACGGCAGAACACCGCAACTTACTCTTCGACCCTACCTGGCGTGCGGACATTATGTGGACACAACAGAACCCGACCGCGAGTAGCGGGCGTTTTCACACAAGAAGTGGGCCCCCACCCGAAGGTGGGGGCCCATGAGGGGGACTACTTGGTGACGTAGCCACCATCGACGACATATTGCGAGCCGGTGACAAACGAGGACTTATCAGAGAGTAGGAAGCAGACCGCCTCAGAGACCTCCTCGGATTCCCCCAGACGTCCGACCGGGTGCTTAGTGGAAACCTCCAACAGCTCGCGGGGCAGCCTCGGCCGGTTCGCTCCTTGGACCAGAAAGCACTGCGGGCCCCGTCACAGATGTGTGACTGGGCCCGCATTAGTGCGATGCGTCTAGTGAACGAGATCGAAACGGTCGGCGTTCATCACCTTGTTCCAGGCCTGGACGAAGTCTTCAACAAACCTGTGTTTGTTGTCGTCTTGGGCGTAGACCTCGGCATAGGAGCGGAGGATTGAGTTTGACCCAAACACCAGGTCCACCCGAGTCGCCGTCCACTTCACTTGACCGTCGTGGCGACTGCGGATGTTGTAGAGGTTGTCGCCGTGGGGCTCCCACACATTCGACATGTCCGTGAGGTTCACGAAGAAGTCGTTGGTGAGTGCGCCCAGGTTGTCGGTGAAGTAACCGTGCTGGGTGCCCATGTGGTTGGTGCCGATGGCGCGCATGCCACCGATGAGTACCGTCATTTCTGGAGCGGTGAGGCCCATGAGCTGGGCACGATCGAGCATCAGCTCTTCAGCGGGCACGGTGTAGTTCTTTTTGACCCAGTTGCGGAAGCCGTCGTGAATCGGTTCGAGGGGTTCAAACGATTCCGCGTCGGTGTGTTCCTGGGTCGCGTCACCTCGGCCGGGGCTGAAGGGCACGTCGATATCGACGCCAGCATTTTGTGCCGCCCGTTCGACACCGACATTTCCTGCCAGAACGATGACGTCAGCAACGCTGATGCCAAATTCTTCGGCGATGGGTTCCAAAACGCTCAACACCCGGTTCAGGCGTTCGGGTTCATTGCCTTCCCATTCACGCTGAGGGGCTAAACGCAGGCGCGCTCCGTTAGCGCCACCGCGCATATCGGACCCTCGGAATGTCCTGGCAGAATCCCAGGCGGTCGACACCATGTCGGAAATGGAGAGGTCGGTCTCACCGATGCGGGCTTTCACGACGTTGACGTTGTAGTCGCTTCGTCCAGCCGGCACTGGGTCTTGCCAGATCAGGTCCTCTTCGGGAACATCGGGTCCGACATAGCGGACTTTGGGTCCCATGTCACGGTGGGTGAGTTTGAACCACGCCCGGGCAAACACGTCAGAGAAATAGTCGGGGTCGTTATAGAAGCGCTCCGAAATTTCCCGGTATGCGGGGTCTTTAATCATGGCCATGTCCGCATCGGTCATCATCGGGTTCAGGCGAATCGATGGGTCTTCCACATCGACTGGCATGTCTTCTTCTTTGATGCCGACCGGTTGGTACTGCCATGCACCGGCGGGTGACTTGGTGAGCTCCCACTCGTAGGTGAACAGCAAGTAGAAGTAGCCGTTGTCCCACTTGGTGGGCTCAGTGGTCCACGCACCTTCAATTCCGCTGGTCACGGTGTCGCGACCGACACCGCGGGTCTTGTGGTTGTTCCAACCAAGGCCCTGTTCGCTAATGTCGGCGGCTTCCGGTTCTGGTCCAAGGTTCTCGGCTCGGCCGTTTCCGTGAGACTTGCCCACCGTGTGACCACCAGCAGTCAGCGCCACTGTTTCTTCGTCGTTCATCGCCATACGGGCGAAGGTTTCTCGAATCTGCCCGGCAGTAGCCAGTGGGTCGGGGTTTCCGTTCACCCCTTCAGGGTTGACGTAGATCAGGCCCATTTGCACGGCAGCGAGAGGGTTTTCCATCGTGGCCGGGTTGTCGACAGCGTCGTAGCGGCTATCGCTGGGGGCAAGCCATTCTTTTTCGGAACCCCAGTAGGTGTCGATTTCGGGGTGCCAGACATCTTCGCGACCAAAACCAAAACCGAACGTCTTCAGCCCCATGGATTCGTAGGCAATGTTTCCGGCGAGAATCATCAAGTCAGCCCAGCTGATTTTGTTGCCGTACTTTTTCTTGATGGGCCACAGCAGACGACGGGCTTTATCAAGGTTGGTGTTGTCAGGCCAGGAGTTGAGCGGCGCAAAACGGTGTGTTCCGGTACCGCCCCCACCGCGGCCATCAGCGGTGCGGTAGGTGCCTGCCGAGTGCCAGGCCATTCGAATAAACAGTCCGCCGTAGTGGCCCCAGTCAGCTGGCCACCACACTTGGGAATCGTTCATCAACGCGTGGAGGTCCTTTTTGAGGGCGTCAACATCGAGCTTTTTCAGCTCTTCGCGGTAGTTGAAGTCGTGCCCCAAGGGGTTGGTCTTGGTGTCGTGCTGGTGCAGGATGTCGAGGTTGAGGGCGTTAGGCCACCACTCCATGTTGGCCACACCCTGAGTGCTCGCGGCTCCGTGGACGATGGGACATTTGGCTTCGGTTTCCATGCGGGGTCGATCTCCTTGGGGTTGCGTGCTACCAGCGTAACGGGGCCATTAAGGCTGGATTCCCACTATACCCGTAGGGGTATCACTGCCACCTGAATTCTGTGGTTTCCTGCCACACTGTCAGCGTGGATATCACCATCAGTGACAGCGCTGTTCAAAGCGTCGTGTTCGCTTCTGAGGCAATCGGTGTGGTTGCTTTCGCACTGTCCGGAGTGGTCGCTGCGGTGCGTGCCCGACTTGACCTTGTCGGAGTCGTTGTCATCGCACTGCTCACCGCTCTTGGGGGCGGCACTCTGCGCGATTTGCTGCTTGATCGGTCTCCATTTTTTTGGGTGATTCACCAAGAATATTTATGGATCATCATTGGCTTGTCCCTGGTGGGGGCCATGGTGTTGCGCTCTCGCCATTTCGACCTCACTGAGCGTGCGATTCAGTGGCCTGACGCGTTGGGGCTGGGTGTATTTGCGGCCTCTGGCACACAAATTGCCCTGCAGGAAGGGTCGGCTCCATTAATCGCCACCATGATGGGGGTGATTACCGCCTCGGTGGGAGGCATCCTGCGTGATGTGTTGCTGAACAAAGTGCCCTGGCTTGTCGCCAGCTACCAGCATTACGCCATCATCGCTTTTGTGGGCGGCTGGTTGGTGTGGGGTCTTAACGAATTGGGTGCCTCACCCGCGGTCTCGGTCGCCAGTGCATCGCTCGTGATTGCGACATGGCGACTCTTCGCGATTGCCTTTAATTGGCAGTTACCCAATTGGCGCCGGGATGACCACACCGGCGCCATTACCCTGCCAGGGCAGTAGCCGGATGTGGTCCCCCATCGAGGTTTAGTTGGGGTTGTTAAGCCCTTTGCGTTCTTCCCGTTCTTGCTCTTCGAGCTCTTCTTGGGGAATTTCTTCCGCGTTCAAGCGGGCCTTTTCTGCTTGACCTTCACGCAGTTCGTACTCATTGGTCGGCCGGTTGGTTTTCATGGGGGCCTCCTCTTTCCTGTTTTCCAGAAGAATCCGGTGTGCCCAGCGTAGTACTGCAGGCCGTGAGCACTCTTCGAGCAATGTCTGGTGTTCTGTTCACCTTTGTGGCGTAAACAACGTGGTGTGACCGCATTTGAGACAGTGGCGTTTGACTTCGCCCAATCGGTTTGGGTCTACCCCATCGT
>CBFHPU010000006.1:0-43700 GCA_965657845.1 Pontimonas sp. | reverse complement strand
ACCGTGGCTGTAGGCGACTTTGGAGCGTGAAAACCCTGCGGCGCGAAGGTCTTCTTCGCGTGCCGCGAGGAGACGCTCCGGGGTGAGTGGGCCCACGAGTGCTCGAAGCCTCGCTTCGATGGTGTCTGCTGCGCGAACGGAGAGTTGTTGGCCGACAATGGAACACACCAGCACATCAAAGTATTTCTCGGGCTCCACCGGCGCGAAGCCTGGTGGGCGGTGTATTTCGATGAGGCTGGCCATCACGTCACAGTGGGCGCTGAGGTGCGTCAGTGCCTCGCCATACTTCGTCGCCTGGGTCACAGCACTGCCCTAATCCACGAGCCGAGCGCGCAGTTGATCGATTGTGGTTTTTTTAAGCCCCCGAGCGATGAGGAGTTCGGTGAGTCCGCCGTGGTCAACAGCGGCCTTGTCGAGAAACGCCTGCATGGTTTCTTTTTGGGCCCGTAACAGTGCACCGGCATGAGGGAGATTTTCCAAGAAGAACCCATACGGTGCGGCGCGGAGCCGGTCAAACACTCGTTCTAAATGTTCCTCACTCGCGTGGTAGTCGTCCACAATTTCGTCATCGGGTGCGCCCACCAGGGACAGCACCGATGCGGCAAAAATCCCGGTCCGGTCTTTCCCTGCCGCGCAGTGAAAGACCGCTGCGCCCTCGAGGCGGCTCAGCGTATCCAGCCCAGAAATAATCACTTCCGACGAATCCAGCGTCACGGTGAGATACCAGTGCCCGACCGCTTCGGGGGTGAGCACAGGGGTGATGGCAGGGCTTGGAGCCTCCGAATCACCCACCTCACCGCCGGCGCCCGTCCTCGCGGGATCGTGGGTTGGCGAGAGAACAAAAGGAAGGTGGTGGTAGCCGGTCAGTGTTTCCAGGGGACCACGACCGGTCATCTGCTGTTCGGGAGTACCCCGAAGATCAAAAACGTGGCGGATGCCCTCAGCCTGAAGCGCGTGTGCTCCCCTGGAGTCGATGGTGCTCACATCGTCGGATCGATACAGCTGTTTTTCCCGCAAAGCACCGTTATGTAGCCGGACCTGCGCGAGGTCTCGAATATTGGCTAACGAAAAAACGCTCACTGTGGTGCTCCTCGACGCAGACTGACGTCACGTTCCCCATTGCTCCACACAGCGGGGACTTTATCGCGTGCGACGTGAGTATTTACTGCAGATAGCGACTAGATGCCCTTGGGCTTCAAGTACTTCTGGGCCAATGCGCTCAGGAAGTCGAAGATCATGGCGAGGATCGCCACCATCACCGCGCCAATAAAGATTGCCGGACCACGGTTGAGTTTCAGACCAGAGTTAATGGTTTCACCAATACCGCCACCACCGACAAGGAACGCCAGTGCGGCCATACCAATGTTGATGACGATGGCGGTGCGAATACCGGCCATGATGACCGGAACAGCCAAAGGTAGCTCGATCTTTGCGAGGACTTGGAGGCGGGTGTAACCCATCCCTCGACCTGCATCAATGACTGACTTATCCACCTGCTCCAAACCCACAATGGTGTTTCGAAGCACCGGCAAAAGCGAAAACAGGGCGAGGGCGTAGACCACGGTTTCAAGGCCGGTACCCATGAAGGTGAAGAAAATCACGATCAATCCATAGGCCGGAAGGGCTTGGGCGAGACCTAGAAAGTCGACAAGGAAGTTTTTCAACCGCGGTAATCCGCGCCGCGACACGATGATGCCAATCGGCACGGCGATCAGCACCACCAGCCCGGAGGAAAGAAAGCCCAACACGATGGTCTCTCGAATCTGGCGGGCAATTTTCTCCGGCGCCAAAATCTCCAGAGTTGTGGAGTCGATATCGGAATAGAGCCATACCACCAAGGCCAGCAGTGCCAGCAGCGTGGCAAAGATGGGCGTGACAATAAGATCTAGCCGCTCGGCAAGCGGAGTCTTTTGGCGTCTGAGTGGCTGCAGGGCAGTCATTAGTTTCTACTTCCCTGACCGCTCACGATCAAATTCGCGAGGCTTTCAATCGTTGCGCACCCCAAGTAGGTGCCTTTGCGGTCGGTCACCGCGGCGAGTCCCGTCGAGGACTGCAACATCACAGTCAGAGCATCCTGCAGTGTGTCCTCTGGCTGAAGGTCAACGGTGATCGGGCGTCCACTTTTTTCAATGGGTTGACTGGTCCGGTTAAGCGCTGCTTGGTCCAACCAGCGCAACGGCTTGTCGTCCTTATCCAGAAGAATTGCCGTTGAATCGTCGGATTCTTGGAGGGTTTCCAACGCTTTATCGCGCATCACCGGAGCCTTGAGAACAGGAACTTGGTGAAGTTCGAGGTCTTTAATTTTCGCCAGCGTGAGCGATTTCAGGATTGCCCCTGAGCCGAGGAAGTTTTCGACGAATTCGTCGGCGGGATCCGCGAGGATCGCCTCAGGGGTGTCCAGCTGGGCAATTTCGGAGCCTTCGCGCAAGATCGCGATGCGGTTACCCATTTTGATGGCTTCGTCAATGTCGTGAGTCACGAAGACGATGGTTTTCTTCAGATCTTGCTGCAGGCGAAGGAACTCGTTTTGCAGGCGGTCACGTGTGATGGGATCAATGGCACCGAAGGGCTCATCCATTAACAACACATCGGGGTCCGCTGCGAGTGCGCGGGCGACACCCACACGCTGGGCTTGGCCACCGGAGAGCTCTTTGGGGTAGCGCTCGCGGTAGGTTTTCGGATCCATTGAGACCACTTCGAGAAGCTCATCGACACGTTCGTCAATTTTCTTCTTATCCCAGCCCAGCAGCTTGGGCACAGTGGCAATGTTTTCGGCAATGGTGCGGTGGGGAAAGAGGCCGACCTGCTGAATGACGTAACCAATTTTCCGGCGTAGCAAGCTCGGGTTAATGCTGGTGACATCTTCACCGTCGAGGTAAAGCTTTCCGGAGCTCGGTTCAATCAGTCGGTTAATCAGACGCAGGGTGGTGGACTTCCCACAACCGGAGGGCCCCACGAGGACCAACACTTCACCTCGGAGGACCTCCAAGTTCAGGCTGTTCACTGCAGGCTCTTCGGTGCCACCGTACTGCTTAGTGACGTTTTCCAGCCGGATCAGTACGTCGTCGGTCATCGGATCCCCCTTGAGATCGTTGCGGTTTTGAGGGCTTTCAGCCCGAGGTCAATAACAAAAGCCAACAGCAGACACAACAGTGTGCCCAGCCAAATGGACTCTAAAGAGTTGGGTAGTGGCAGTCTGGCGAGACCGCTCTTAATGAAGTCGCCGAGCCCTCCGCCGGCAACCAGTGTGGCGATGGCGGCAATTCCTACGGTCAGCATGGTGGCGATGCGCACGCCGGCGAGGATTACCGGCCAAGCCAGCGGAAGCTGCACCCGTAGGAGAACTTCGGTGTTCGTGAGCCCCATGCCTTTCGCGGCCTCCAACACACTGGGGTCGACCTGCTCAAGGCCGGTCACGGTGTTACGGAGCACCGGGAGGATTGCGTAGAGGAATAGGGCGATAAATGAGGGCCAAAAGCCCAGCCCCACGAGGGGGATGAAGATGGTGAACAGCGCGAGAGAGGGAATGGTGAGGAACACCGAACCGACGGCTAAAGAGAGTTCGCGGGCAAACACGTTGTAGCGCGTCAGCACACCAATCGTGATCGAGAAGGCACTAGCCAGGCCCACCACGACGATGACGTAAAGCAGGTGCTCCCACAGTGCCTCTTGCACTTGGTCGGTGCGCCCTAGGAAGAACTCCCACAGACTCGCAATGAATTCCATAAATTCCCTCTTTAATGTGATGGGGGAGGGGGCTTTGCCCCCTCCCCCATCTACTTAACTACTCGGCGAGTAGGCCCTCTTCTGCGAGGAAGTCACGTGCCACTGCCTGGGGGTCTTCACCCTCAGCAGAAACGCGAGCATTCAACGCGGCCATACGGTCGTTGTCGAGAGGCGAAAGGATCCTCTCCACAATCGAGTCGAAGGCTTCGGGAGCCTGGCTGTAGACCTCGTCGCGAAGGTTGACCGAGACGTTGTACAGGATGTGTACGCCCGGGTCTTCAACGAGGGTCAGTCCGAGAGCAGGAATACGGCCATCGGTGGTGTACACCTCACCGAAGTCACAGTTGTTCGCTGCGGTCTCGGTGTAGATGAGTCCAGTGTCGAGGATGAGGCGCTGTGATTCAGGAATGGTCAGCCCGGTGGCTTCTTCCATCAGCACAAGGCCGTCGTCACGGTTGGGGTATTCCGACTCCATGCACACGATGGCGTCGGGTGTGTCCACGACGTATTCCATCATTGTCTGCAGGGTGAAGGCTTCTCCGCCGTTTGCCTCAGTGGCGTCGGGGCTGGAAGTAAACCCGTAGGTGTTGTTAAACGGTGAACGTCCCAACCAGTGGATGCCGTTTTCTTCGAGATCCTGAGCGCGCACACCTTCGGTGAGCTCGTCGGGGTCGAAGCTGGGGTCCGGGTTACCAAGGTGGACGGCCCAGCCGGTTCCGTTGTATTCCATGTAGGTGTCGATAGCGCCGGAGACGAGTGCCTCACGTGCCACGTTGGTACCACCCAGGTTTACGCGGTCGGTCACATCTGCACCAGCCGCTTCAAACGCTTCCACCAGCATGTAGCCGAGGATGAGCTGTTCGTCGAAGTCTTTCGATCCGACAGTGATGGACAGTCCGGAGAGATCGGCTGCTGGTGCGGCCGATTCTGTGGTCTCTTCGGCGGTGTCGTCTCCAGCTGGAGTCGGGTCTTCCGTTACTTCGCTGTCTGCGCCTGCGGCGCAGCCCGAAAGAACGAGAAGACTCGCGGCCCCAGCGGCCACAATCGCACTCTTATTGAATAACTTCATTCGTTTCGTATGCCTCCTTATGTTGTGCATAGGTTTCACCACAGTAAGGGCCCCAGCGAATGGGCGTCGAATGCAGTTGTCCATATGTCAACTGGCTGTTAACGTGTTGTGAATGTCGACCCACACCTCTGGACTCGTTCGAGACCTCGACGTCCTCGAGCTTCTGGGATCTGAAGAAGTCTTTGAACAGGGTGGTCTCGGCGTCCAAGAAATTGCCTCAGAAACCGGTCGAGATAAGGCCCAAATATCTCGAGTGTGCAGGACGCTTTACGAAGTCGGCCTCCTCGTTCGACACCCGGTGACCAAGAAATATGCCCTCGGACATCGTCTCTACGCCATGGCCCTTCGCACCAGAGAAGCACACCTTGCCGCCCTCGCCCAGCGCACCTTGTTGGAACTTGTCGTGCAAGCCGAAGAGTCTGCGCACCTCACTGTCTTGCGTGGAGGAGGGGTGCTCACCGTGCGCACCGAACTGTCCCAACACACCCTTCGAGACGGCAGCATGAGCGGTGTCACCCTTCCGGCACTGCGCACCGCATCCGGCCGGGCCATCCTCGCCACCTATTCAGACAGCGAACTATCGGCGTGGTGGGAGGAACACGGTGTCTGGCGACCACCCCCGGAGGATGCCCCCAAACTGCCCGGAGAGACACCCCAGTTGCGCAGGCTGAGGCGCCAGCCGGGAAGTATTCGAAGCCTCACCGGTTTGAAACGCGTCGTGCGCAGGGTGCGAAAAGTGGGTTATGCCGTCAGTGTTGGTGAGCTGAACCCCAACATCGTGGACGCCGCGGCAGCCATTGTGGACCCGACAGGAACAGCTGTCGGGGCAATCGCCGTAGGAGCTGTGCGTGAGCGAATAGGTGGCCACTACGAGTTGATGGGCGAAGCGGTCACCACTCACGCCCGCCGAATATCGGAAATTTTGGGCAGCTCGGCAACTTCGGGGAGCGACTAATTTGAGGGCGGCCTAGTACCCTGGGGTCAATCTCATAGGGGGGCTTGAGTGGAGACCACAAGTGTCGTCGAATTAGCCATCGCCAATCTCCTGTCCCCTCCCGTGTTGGCGTTCGCGCTCGGGTTGCTCGCGGTAGCCATCAAAAGCGACCTGCGCTTGCCCGAGCCGGTCTATCAGGCGATATCCATCTACCTGCTTTTGGGGATTGGAATCAAAGGAGGGGTTGCCCTGCGCGACTCGTCCCTTCAAGAAATTTGGCTACCCATTCTGGTGACGTTGATTTTGGGTGTCCTCATCCCGTTAGGCGCGTACATCGTGTCGTCCTGGCTCACCCGGCTCGACTCGATCAACCGTGGTGCCCTGGCAGCCCACTACGGCTCAACATCGTTGGTCACGTTTACCGCCGCGCTGGTGTTCATCGAATCCTCTGGCCAATTCGCCGAGGGTTACCTCGTGACGCTGTTAGCCATTTTGGAAGTTCCCGGAATTATCGTCGGCCTGCTGTTGGCATCACGGGCACGAAAAGGGGGAATTGCGTGGGGGGAGTCCCTGCAAGAAGTGCTCTCCGGTAAGTCAATTGTGCTGTTGGTGGGCGGCCTGGCCATTGGTGCGGCTGCGGGGAGTGTCGGGTTTTCCACCATCGAACCGTTCTTCGGCGGGCTCTTTACCGGGGTATTGACACTGTTCTTGCTGGAGCTTGGGATTGTCGCCGGTCGGCGACTACCGGATGTGAAAAAGACCGGTTGGGGCTTGGTCGCCTTTGGCACACTATTTCCGCTGGTGGCCGGTCTGGCTGGCGTGGCCGGCGGCCTCGCCGCCGGCTTATCAGTGGGTGGTGCAGCACTACTGGGTGTTCTCTCGGCCTCGTCGTCCTACATTGCCGCACCCACTGCGGTGCGCCTTGCTCTGCCGGAAGCGAGCCCTGGGATCTATCTGACCGCAAGCCTGGGTATTACCTTCCCGTTCAACCTCATCGCAGGGATTCCCCTGTATTACTGGTATGCAGAAACCTTGGGGGGAGTAATCGGATGGAACTAACGTCAAGAACTGTGGTCACCATTGTGGCCGAATCGGCTCTCGAGTCGAGGCTCGTGGGTGACCTCACCGCGGCGGGTGTACCCGGCTACACCGTGACCCCCGCACACGGCGCGGGGGTACGCGGTCAGCGAGAAGGCGACATTCAGGGCGGCAACATTCGTATTGAGACGGTGTTGCCACACGAAACGGCCGTGGCAATCCTCTCCATGTTGCAAGAGAAATACTTCTCCCACTACGCCTGTGTGGCCTGGTTAAGCGAAGCCTCCGTGGTGCGAGGCGAACACTTCTAAGAGTCGCTACCCACCCCACGCACGGGCGCGTTGCGCCGGGTGAGGGTCAGGTAAATCACCGCAAGTGACAGTGTGATGAGGACCAAAGACGGCAAGAAGTCCTCAACAAACCATTCACCGTCAGCCTCACTGATGACCGTGTTGTCTTCTTCCCACTGTGAATCGATGTCGAGTTGAGGGTCGTAGACGACCTGGCCCTCAGCGGACACCTCAAAATCAACCTCGCGGGTTAACCCCCGACCATCTTCGGCAGTTGCTTGAGCGACCAGTGTGTAATCCCCGGCCTCGAGGTTTCCCGGGAGTGGCCTGGTGTCGTAGTAGTAATCCGAATCGGTGATCTCCTCGACCAAGAGTTCCTCGCCGACCGGTTCCAGCACAATGCTTACCGTGGAGTCCTCAGCGAGGTCCGACCCATTGATGCTCACTTCGGCCCGCTCTAACGGGGTGTTTGGACCTGTCGCGATGTTCACAAAGAAGTAGGGGTTGCTGCGCAGTGACTCAATCGCCGAGGAGCCGTAACCAAAGCCCATCAAGCCCACTACTGCGGCAAACACGATCGAGAGGACAAACGAGAGTCCCCGTGCACCGCGGGTAATGCGACTGCGGGAGCTGTGCGAGGTGGGCCCCTGGGCGATGGCTCGCTCTCCAAAGATGGTGCCCGCCACAACGCCGGCACCAATCACCAGCTGAATCGCCACCCACACCCACACCTCCAGGGCATTGCCTGTGGCGTCATACACAATGAGGCCGAAAATCAGAGCGACGGCTGTTGCCACGATCGGAATGGCGTAGGACGCTCCGAGGTCGCGTTGGCCGCTGAGCCCAGTACCCCCTTCCTCAATTTCTGCCGAAATGAGGTCTGATGATTTGGGCAACGTGTCTCTTCGGAACACAAACCCCCACAGCAAAATTGTCACCACTAGCGCGGTGTAGAGCAGGATGGGGCCGTACACGTTGCCAAAGCGGATAGCCAAATCGCCTTGCTGGTCCGACCGGCCAAACCCTTCCAGAAACGCACTGATGGCGAGAATGGCGGCAAGGGCCATCGCAACAATCAAGGCCAGCGTGGCAAACCGGTGAGCCGCTCGTTCCGGGCGAGACTCCGGCCCTTCCTGAACCCTCGCCGAAATAGCCACGCGCTGGCCCCAGAGTGCGGCGACGCCAAACACGGCAACGGCCACAAAAAACAGGTAGGTCGACGCTGCTACGGCAGGTTGTTGTCCAACGCGGACGCCATCATCAAACACGTCGGTAACAAACAGGTCGGTATAAATCGCCAGCATGAACACTGCCCATGACACCAGAGCGGCGATGAGGGGGACCAGGATTGATCGAGATGCGGCTGTCATGCCGGTCAGTCTATGCGCGGTGCTGGGCCGCTTCTATGAGGCTGTGTACTAACCGATCATCGGAGGCATCCTCTTCAGGGTGCCATTGAACGGCCACACAGAATGTTTTCTCTGGCCACTCCACTGCTTGGACGACACCGTCGAAACCTCGGGCGGACACCACCAACCCTGGAGCGACGTCATCGATTGCTTGGTGGTGTTGAACGGGGCCGTGAACCTCACGGTCGCCACCGAGTGCCTCCTGGACCCTCGTGCCCGGCTCGATGGTGATGGGCTCTGTGGTGAAGGACTCTCCGGGTTTTCGGTAGCGGTCATGGCCGAGGACATCCGGCAAGTGTTGGTGCAAAGTCCCACCCAGGTGAACGTTCAGCATCTGCGCGCCCCGGCAAATACCGAGGATCGGAAGGTCTGCCTCGAGTGCTGCACGGAGCAGAGTGTCTTCACTGGCGTCTCGAAGTGCTTCAAAACCTTCGTGGCGCGGGGAGAGTTCCTGAGAGTAACGGCCCGGATCAATGTCGGCACCGCCGGTGAGTAGTAAGCCATCGAGTCTGCTGATGATGTCTTTGGCCTGAGACATGCTTAACGGTTGTGGCGGGAGTAATACGGCAGTTCCACCGCTTCTGGTGACCGAATCCACATATTGGGCCGGCAGCGAAGCGAGCTCGCCGTCATAAATGGTCATTGTCCCGTGGGTGCGGTAACAACTCAGGCCAATGACGGGCGCTGCCATGGTCGGTTATTCGGCTAAAAGGCCGCGGAAGTACTGCACCGTGTGGTCAAGTCCTTCACGCAACTGCACGGTGGGTTCCCAACCGAGAGCCGAAGTGGCCAGACTGATATCGGGTTTCCGCTGTTTGGGGTCATCTTCTGGCAGAGGCCGGTAGTCAATAGACGACTTACTCCCGGTCACTTCCAGCACAGCCTCAGCGAGTTCATTCATCGTGAACTCGCCCGGGTTGCCCAGATTGACGGGACCGACCAGGTCTTGGTCGTTATCCATCAAACGCACAAACCCATCGACCAAGTCCGAGACGTAACAAAAGGACCTCGTCTGTGAACCGTCACCATAAATAGTGAGTGGTTCGCCGCGCAGGGCCTGCAGGACAAAGTTGCTCACCACACGACCATCGTCGGGCGCCATCCGCGGACCGTACGTATTAAATATGCGGGCGACCCGGATCGCGAGGCCGTGTTGGCGGTGGTAGTCAAAAAAGAGTGTCTCCGCGGCCCTTTTGCCTTCGTCGTAGCAGGCACGGGGGCCAATCGGGTTCACCTTGCCCCAATACGACTCGGGCTGTGGGTGTACTTCGGGGTCGCCGTAGACCTCCGATGTGGAGGCCTGAAAGATGCGCACACCCAAACGTTTCGCAAGGCCCAGCATGTTGATTGCGCCCAGGACACTGGTTTTTGTCGTTTGGACGGGATCTCGTTGGTAGTGAATGGGCGAGGCAGGCGAGGCCAGGTTATAAATTGCATCCACCTCTAAATAGAGGGGGAAGGTCACGTCGTGGCGAATGACTTCAAAGTTCTGCTGGTTGTGCAGGTGCCAGATGTTTTTCTTACTGCCGGTGAAAAAGTTGTCCGCGACAATCACTTCGTGACCGTCGGCTAAGAGGCGATCGGAGAGGTGGGAGCCGAGGAAACCGGCTCCGCCGGTGACGAGGATGCGCATCCCCACATGCTAGGCGATAGTGACTCTCCGCCTGCTCTCGACAAACCATCCGGTGGCGGAGACCAGTACCACGACGACGGTCACTAGAGCAGCTACTTCGAGGGGCCTGCCCAGTAGCGCAGCGGCAGCCTCAGTGGCTAAGGATGCGTCCTGGCTGTCGATCCACCACGTGGCGACCAACACGGGAACAACGGTGACCAGTGGGGTCACCGCACCGATGGTGATCCAGGCAATATCTCTTCGGCGGGAAAACCACACCCCCACACCAATGAGGCTGATGGCTAACAGCGCCAGCCACGGGTCGGCTGTGGCAGCCAGTTGGTAGCTGCGTTGCCACATCTCGGGTGGTTCGACGGTGAACAACGGGAGCGACACTTCGGGAATAGGAAGGCGCTCCACCCCAGGAAAGCCGGACTGGGCAATATCGTCTCGCACCAGTTCCAAGAAGGGCTGCAGGGGCAGATCGATGGCAATATCCCCGCCTTGTGTGACGGCCTCTCTAAAGGAGCGGTGAGAATCACCCACAGCAGTTCGCCAACTGGACGCAAAAGCTTCGCTGGCCACAATGTCACTTGCAGTGGTTTCCACCTGAGCAGTCAGTTGATCAATCAGAGGTTGGATGAGCCCTTCGGCGCTGTCTTGGAGTGCGTCGGGGAGGGCACTAGACACACCGGCGGACTCTAAAAGGAGGGAGACAACAGCCTCCGAGGTGAACGCTTCGGTGAGCGGTCGGAGGGCCTGGTCAACAAGCTGTTGTTGGATCTCGGGTTGTGTAATCAATGGCTCAAGGGCGTCGGCCACATATTCGGTGTTATCGACCAGCTCGGTGGCGCTGTGCGCGCCGAGCGCGAGGGGCGCGCACAGGAGGCCCAATGCGATAGCGATGGCAGCGCTGCGCGATTGCCATGGAAAAATGCGGGAAGAAACGGCCATGGCCTTATTGTCTCAAGCTGGCGGTCACTGCATAGATGTTAACCGTCTGTTCACCTTAAAAAATCAGACTTAGGCCGTGCTCAGGCAATCAAAAGGTTCTTCCCCCTCCCTGGTTCGTGAGTCAAGACCCCCGGAGAGTTTGCCTTCCGTTCACCACCCGACCACTGGACGTCTACGTACGGCTCTCACAATTGGGCACGAGCAGAAACCCCTGCTCACTCTCAATCCAAGAGGAGAAGTATCACTGTGAAAAAGCACCTGATCGCTCCGGTCGCCGCATTGTCGGCCGGGCTTTTGCTGCTCTCCGCGTGTGCGACCGAGGCGGAAGAGCCGGCTCCGGCTGCTACCGAAGCCGCTGAGGAAACCACCGAAGAAACCACTGAAGCAGCCCCTGAACTTTCCGGCACCGTGCTGCTGGATGGTTCCAGCACCGTGGGTCCTTTCGCTGAAGTAGCCGCTGAGCTGTTCCAGGAAGAAACCGGCGTGACCGTGACCGTTGGTATCTCCGGTACCGGTGGAGGCTTCGAAAAGTTCTGCAACGGTGAGACCGATGGCTCCAACGCCTCGCGTGGCATCAAGGACGAAGAGGCTGCTCTGTGTGCCGAAAACGGCATCGACTTCGGCCAGATCACCGTCGCCAACGACGCCCTGTCGGTCGTTGTGAACCAGGACAACCCCCTCGAGTGCATCACCACCGAGCAGCTTTCCGCCATGTGGAACGCTGACTCGACTGTTGCCACCTGGGGTGAAGTTGACGGTCTCGACGCAGGCGAACTTGCCGGCGAAGAACTCGTCCTCTACGGTCCCGGAACGGACTCCGGTACGTTCGACTTCTTCACCGACGAAATCAACGGTGAATCGGGCAACATCCGTACCGACTACAACAACATCGGTGAAGACGACAACCAGGCTGTTCAGGGTGTCTCCGGTGGCGTTGGAGCGATGGCATTCATCCCTTACTCCTTCTACCAGGAGAGCCTCGACGAAGTAAAGGGCCTCGCGATTGACTCCGGCAACGGATGTGTGGAGCCCACTGTCGAGAACCTTCTCGCCGGTGACTACACCCCGCTGGGACGTGGCCTGTACATGTTCCCGGCTTCGTCCGCTCTCGAGCGCCCCGAGGTACTCGCGTTCTACGAGTACGTGATCAACAACAACGAAGAGATTGCAAGCCTGGCTGGTCTGGTCGCATTGACCGACGACCAGAAAGCTGAGCAGCTCGACGTTGTTGCGAGCCTCGGCTAGAACACCGTAAACAAAAGTCACTGTATCGGGATGATGAAGAGATTGGTTAGGTTTTACTAGACATGTCTTCATCAACAGTGCAGTCGGCCTGGAGCGGGTCGTCACAGCG
Organism: Pontimonas sp.; assembly: GCA_965657845.1. Lineage (GTDB taxonomy): Bacteria > Actinomycetota > Actinomycetes > Actinomycetales > Microbacteriaceae > Pontimonas. The sequence continues at coordinate 31,314 of CBFHPU010000006.1, read as the reverse complement.
ACGCTCGCTCCAGGCCGAATCTCCCCGCTACGGTGAGAAGCTCATTATTGGGATTCTCTTCCTCACCGCGGCACTGTCGGTCGCAGTGACGACCGCCATCGTCATCTCGCTCTTCCAGCCTCTGCCGAGGTTCTTTCAAGAGATTTCAATTGTTGAGTTCTTCACCGAGACGGAATGGTCGCCGGGTTACTCCGACCCCAAGTACGGCGTGTGGCCGATTGTGGTGGGAACATTCATTGTCGTCATTACGGCAATGATTGTTGCGATTCCGCTCGGCCTTCTCTCTGCCATCTACCTGTCCGAGTACGCACCAGATCGTGTGCGTAAAACCATCAAGCCCATGCTGGAAGTTCTCGAGGGTATCCCCACTGTCGCCACCGGCCTCTTCGCATTCTTCTGGCTACGACCCTTTTTGGAATACCTCACGCCGTGGCTGCCATGGTCAGGTCTGTTTTCTACCGGTGTCGCGGGCTTCGCAGTAGGCCTCATCATCATTCCCCTGATCGCTTCTGTCGCCGATGACGCCATGCGCTCGGTACCGCGTTCGCTGCGGGAAGGCGCGTACGCCTTGGGCGCCAGCAAAATGCGTGTGGCTTTGAAGGTTGTTGTGCCGGCAGCTATTTCGGGAATCGTCGCGGCCTTCGTGTTGGGTGCCTCTAGGGCTGTGGGCGAAACCATGGTCGTGCTGTTGGTCGCGGGCGCCGGATCCCCCACTCTGTCGTTCAACCCATTTGAGGGAGTCCAAACCATGACCGCCTATATCGCGAGCCGCGCAACGGGTGAGATCGCGGTGGGTTCGGTCGTGTACGACACCATTTTCGCGGTCGGCGCCCTACTGTTCCTCATCACCCTCATCTTCAACATCATCGCCATTCGTTTTGTCGAGAAGTTCCGGGAGGTGTACGAATAATGTCCACCTCAACACCGAAAGCGTCACTTCGCTCGGGCGCGGCGATGGCCGGTGCTCGTGCAACGGTCTCCAGCCAGTTCCAGGCGAAAGACACGTGGGCTGAAGTCGGCCGGGCCCTGTTTGTCGGCGTGATGATTGTGGCGCTATCGGTGGCCATTGTGGCCATCTTTGCCATCCTGGCGTGGGCGTTCGTCGAAGGCCGCACGCGTATTGATCTTGACTTAATCTTCAATGGGCCCTCTACTGCGCGCCGTGCTACTGCCGGTTACAGCGTCGCCATTGTGGGAACCCTGCAGATTATTGCGGGTGTAATCGCGTTGATTGTTCCGCTCGGAACAGGCGCCGCAATTTACCTAGAGCAATTCGCTGACCGTTCAAAGTGGTACAACCGACTGATTGAGCTGAACATTCAAAACCTCGCCGGTGTGCCCTCCATCGTGTTTGGAATCCTGGGGCTCGCCTTCTTTGTGCGGGGCCCGTTTAGTTGGGGTCTTGTCGCCGCGGCGGGTTCGGCCACTATTGCCCTGTTGGTGTTACCCACGGTCATTTTGGCTTCCCGGGAAGCCATCCGCGCGGTTCCGTCATCAATCCTTGAAGGCTCGCTGGCGTTGGGGGTGACCCGTTGGCAGGCCGTTCGCAAGCAGGTCCTTCCGGCAGCATTCCCCGGTATTTTGACCGGCATCATTTTGGCCATATCCCGCGCAATTGGGGAAGCAGCGCCGCTGCTTCTGGTGGGGGCGTTGACCTTCGTGACGTTTTACCCCAGCTTCTTTGAGGGGGGCTTCTCGGCGCTCCCCGTCTTGATCTACAACTACGCAGGTCGCGCTCAAGAAGAGTTCCAGATTCTTGCGGCGGCGGGAGTGTTGTTGATGTTGGTGATTTTGTTGGCTATCAACTCGGTGGCCATCTGGCTTCGTGCCCGATACGAGAGGACGTGGTAGCAGTGTCGATGGCTGCAGCAGACATGGGAGAGGCAACGTCAATGAAGGAAGAAGTCTTTTCCCTCAAAGACGTGTCGGTGTACTACGGCAAAAACCTTGCCGTACAGTCCGTCAACTTGCCCATCTACAAAAACGAAATCACCGCACTGATTGGGCCGTCGGGTTGTGGCAAGTCCACCATTTTGCGCTCCCTCAATCGCATGAATGACCTCATCCCCGGGGCCCGAGTGACCGGTGATGTGCTCTACCACGGTGAGGACATCTACGGTCCGACGGTGGATCCCGTGCAGGTGCGAAAGATTATTGGGATGGTGTTTCAAAAGCCCAACCCTTTCCCGAAGTCCATCTACGACAACATTGCTTTTGGTCCCCGCACGATTGGGATGAAGGGCAACATGGATGAGATTGTCGAAAATGCCCTCCGTTCAGCTGCACTGTGGGACGAAGTGAAAGACCGACTGAAAGATAACGCTTTTGGTATGTCCGGCGGTCAGCAGCAGCGCCTCGTCATCGCGCGTTCGATTGCTGTGAACCCTGACGTGATCCTGATGGATGAACCGTGCTCCGCTTTGGACCCGGTCTCTACTTTTAAAGTCGAAGACCTGATGAATGAGCTCAAAGAGCAGTACACGATTGTCATCGTCACCCACAACATGCAGCAAGCTGCTCGAGTGGCTGACCGCACGGCGTTCTTCACGGTCGTCTCCGACGACGAAGCAGGAAGTCGAATCGGCACGCTTGTCGAACACGACGAGACGTCGAAAATCTTCGAAAACCCCGCACACGATAAAACCCGTGACTACGTCACGGGACGGTTCGGGTAACGACTCTTCGCCCCGCCACGAACCCGTCGGCTCTTAGGTCAGGGGGTAGTGGGTCGAGGGTGTCGTGTGCCCCAAATGGTTCTGGGTTTAGCCTGGAGAGATGAGCGCTTCCGTTACGGCCACGCAGAGGGAACACGCTGAGCAGCGAGACCGTGAGGACATACTCGCGGACTTCCCAGGAGAGTTTTTTCGCGCCGATGAGGATCTTTGTTACCTCGATGGCAACTCGCTTGGTCGCCTCCCCTTAGCCACTAAATCAGCGCTGGAATCGTTTTTAACCGAGCAATGGGGCACGCAGCTGGTAGACGGTTGGGCGCATTGGATTGATGAGTCGGAGCGTGCGGGAGATCAGCTCGCCCGCGCCGTGTTAGGCGCGGGGCCCGGTCAGGCCCTCGTCACCGACACGACGTCGGTCAACTTGTATCAACTGCTGATGGCTGCCGTTGACGCCCAGCCCTCGAGGCGAACCATCATTATCGATTCAGCCAACTTTCCCACAGACCGTTACATCGTCCAAGGCATTGCCACAGCTCGTGGGCTCACACTGATCACTTTGGATGTTGACCAGACCGGTGGCCCAGGGGCTATCAGCATGGATACCGACCAGGAACGCTTCGATCTGGCTCGCCTGGAGTCTGTCTTGAGCGAAGATGTCGCGGTGTTGACGCTACAGGCGGTGAACTACCGCTCCGGCACACGTCAGCCGGTGCGAGAAATTACCGAACTGGCCAGAAAATATGGCATTCCTGTGGTGTGGGATTGCTCTCACGCAGCCGGGTCAGTGGTGTTGGATTTCGACGCCAACGGGGTCGACCTCGCCGTGGGCTGCACGTATAAGTACCTGAATGCGGGCCCCGGTTCACCCGGTTGGCTGTTTGTGAGGAAAGAGTGGCAGGAGCGTCTTCAGGTGCCCATCCAGGGATGGTTTGCCCAGGCCGACCAGTTCGCGATGGGTCCGCTTTTTGACCCGGTTGACGGTATTCGTCGGTTCCAAATCGCGAGCCCTCCCATCATGGGCATCCGCGCGGTCCAAGCCAGCCTGGCCATGATTGAGCGCGCAGGAATGGCCGCCATTGAATACAAGGCGCAGCAGGGGACCAAGATGATGGTGGAGCTTTTTGACGCCTGGCTCGCACCATTAGGTTTTGAGCTTCAGACCCCACGGAATGTCGAGCATCGGGGTGGTCACATCGCTGTTACTCACCCTGAGGCCAAACAGATTGCCCTGGCCATGCGTCAACTGGGTAACGTCATTCCGGACTACCGTGAGCCCTCGATGATTCGTGTGGCAATGTCGCCACTGGCGACGACCTATCAGGAAGTCTGGGATGGATTAGATCGGATGCGCGACCTGGTCGAGTCGGGTCGATACCGTGATGCCGTCGCTGAGGAGTCCCGGGTCACCTAGCTGCTGGCGGAGTGTCGATAACAGTCGGTTGTTCGTAGCGGTGGCCTTCGCCGCGGGCGGGTGGCGTGTAGCTGCACCGATCGCCTGGACACAGCTGCGGTGGTTCTTTCGCGAAGAGCCGTTGAAGCTCACAGCCCACACAAATCCCGATGGCGGCTTCAAGGAACAGCAGGGCCAGGCAGAGGCCACACAGTGCGAGCATCCAGATAGCAGGAAAACCTAACCAGCCAAAGCCGAGGCAGCCGACGCTGGCTAAACCAAAACCTAACCACCAGGCGAAACGCTTCTGGGGTGCTCCCACCCATTCGGGTCGTTGCCAGCGCACCAGCAGTGCACCGATTGCCATTGCTGGCGCAAAACGGTGGCTGAGGGTAAGGCGGACCATCATCTCGATGAGAAAGAGTGCGCCAAAAGCGCGCATGGGCTGGAAGTCGCCGGTGTAGAAAGCGGTCATCCAGGCGGCAAAGCCCACAAGGAAGAGAAGACCGGCTGAGGCGCGAACCGCCCGTTCGTTAAAGACGGGAATATCGATGCCGTCCACTTTTTCACCGAAAGTTGGCGCATCGTCTTTCGTTGCCGTCGCTGTGCTCACCCGCCCCACTATACCAGGGGGGGTATATGAAGTCGACTGCTTTTTCTGGGCCGTTAGGCTTAAGCAATGGCTAATATCCGCGTGAAACCCGACGTCGCTGATGCCCTTCACACAGGCTCCCCAGTGGTCGCACTCGAATCGACAATCATCTCCCACGGGCTACCACACCCCGACAATTACGAGGCTGCCAAACGCTTTGAAGCACTCGTGCGGGAATACGGAGCAACCCCCGCAACAATCGCCGTCATTGACGGAGTGGCGAGGATTGGCCTGGACGACAAAGAACTTGAACTGATCGCCAGCTCCGGCGACGTGGAGAAGCTGAGTGTTCGCGACCTACCCATCGTGATGGCTCGCAGTGGTCACGGTGCCACCACTGTTGCTGCGACAGCTTTCCTTGCCGCCAAGGCAGGCATTTCGGTGTTTGCCACCGGAGGACTCGGTGGGGTGCACCAGGGGGCCAACACCAGCTTTGATGAGTCGGCTGACCTGGGTACCCTTGCCCACACCCCAGTCGCGGTCGTGTCAGCGGGTGTGAAATCCGTCCTGGATATTCAGGCCACCCTGGAGCGGCTCGAAACACTGAGTGTTCCGGTCCTCGGCTACGCCACGGATGTCTTTCCTCGCTTTTGGCTACCCCGCAGTGATTTCCCGGTGGACCACCGGGTAGATAGCCCCGAGGAGGTCGCCGCCGTCTTGGCGTCCCTTCGAGAACTGGGTCTCGATAGTGGAGTGTTGGTGGCTAACCCCATCCCTGAAGACAAAGCGTGGAGTGTGGACGATCACGACCGGCTGGTCGACCAGGCCTTTGCCGCCGCCAATCAGGAGGGTATTCGAGGTAAAGACGTCACCCCGTTCCTCCTGGATTACATCCAACGCGAATCCGGCGGTGACAGCCTGCGGGTGAACCTGGACGTGGTCGCCCACAACATTCAGGTTGCTGCGGGCATTGCTCGGGCCGTCAGCGAACGGGCCTAATTCCGTGACAACACCGTGGGCGTTGGTTGTCGGCGACATTATTGATGATGTCCACGTGGTCGCTGAAGGCCCCATCCGTCAAAACACCGACACTCTGGCCAATATTCAGGTGCGACCTGGCGGCTCAGCAGCCAACACCGCATGCTGGTTGGGCCACCTTGGTTCGTCCGTGAACTTCTTGGGCCGGGTCGGTGTAGACGACGAAGTGCGCCACCGCGTCGAATTCGAACGCTTTGGCGTGGACGCCACCCTTCAGGTCGAACCCGAAGGGCACACCGGAACCATCATTGTGATCGTCCAAGGGTCATCGAGGACCATGTTGAGCGACCGGGGAGCAAACCTGACCCTCGATGTCTCTGACATCAGCTTTCAGGACGACAGCGCCCCTCGGGTGCTCCACCTCACCGGTTACAGCTTCTTCCACCGGGAGCCCATCGATGATCTGGTGAATTTGATGGACCGGGTGGTCCAGCGCGGCGGTGATGTGGTGTTGGACGCGTCCTCATCGGGCTTCTTGGCCGATCACGGCGCCAACTGGTGGTGGGAGATAGCCCGCCATGCCACGGTGTTGCGTGCCAACGAAGACGAAGCCCATTTCCTCACCGGTTCCACAGATCCGATTGAGGCGGTCGAGGGGTTCACCCACCACGGTGTGACCGGCATTGTCACGTTGGCAGAAAAAGGGGCAGTGTGTGCCACGCCTGGCCAGCCGGCGACTCACCTTCCTGCTCAACCACTCGGGCCGGAAGGTCTCGTGGATCCCACCGGTGCAGGGGATTCGTTCAGTGCGGGTCTGATTTCGAAGCTTCTGCTCGGGGATTCGCTCGAGCAGGCCGTGGCTGAGGGACTTCGAGTATCAGCGCTCGCGGTTACCCAGTTGGGGGCGCGGCCTTGGTCACGTCAAAAGCACTGAGCGCTCTTATTCTCGATTCTTTGAGATCCAGGATCGGTTCTGGGTAGTCGTCGGTTCCCCATTCGGGGAGCCATTTTGTGCGGTAGCTGCCATCCGGGTCGAACTTCTCTGCCTGGACCACCGGGTTGAAGACTCGGAAGTAGGGCGCTGCGTCGGTGCCGCAGCCGGCAACCCACTGCCAACTGCCCGGATTGCTGGCCTCATCGGCGTCGACCAGGGTGTCCCAAAACCACTGCTCGCCAAGCCGCCAATGCACGAGCATGTTTTTGACCAAAAACGATGCGGTGACCATGCGCACTCGGTTGTGCATGTATCCGGTGTGCCAGAGCTGGCGCATACCGGCATCCACGAGGGGGATACCGGTGCGCCCTTGCTGCCAGGGTCGAAGCTCAGCGTGGTCTGGCCACTGCCACGGGAAGTGGTCAAATGCTGGCTTGATGTTGTGAGTGTGCAGGTCGGGGTGTTGGAACAGCACGTTGATGGTGAATTCTCGCCAACCAATTTCGCTCAGAAACTTGTCCACGTTTTTTCGCGCTTCTGGGTTGGTGACACGGTGAGTGTGTTGCCACACCTGGTGGGGACTGATTTCGCCAAAGCGCAGGTGGGGGCTCAGCATCGACGTGGCGTCAATCCCGGGCTCATCCCGGCGGTGATAGAGAGCGAGGCCGTTTTCGAGAAAGGCCTCAAGCCGTGCCATCGCGCCTGCTTCTCCCGGTTGCCAGGTCTCGGCGAGGCCGCTCGACCAGTCGGGGGAGGTGGGCACAAGTGCCCACTCGTCGAGGTGTTCTGATGTCACACCCTCGAGCGATGTCACGGTCGTTGGTGCGTGCAGCGGCTCCCTGGGTGGCTCACCGGACAGGCAGGTCCGCCAGAACGGGGTGAACACTTGGAAGGGTCGGCCGTCTTTAGTGGTGATTGTCCACGGTTCGAATAGGACGTTGGCCTGGAAGCTTTGGGCTTCGATTCCGTCGGATCGAAGGGTGGTTTTCAGTTCTTGGTCGATGGCCTTTGAGGGGCCGTAACGCCGGTTCCATGCGACTGCCCCAGCAGAAGTTTCTGTGACGAGTTTGGGGATGACTGTTCGGGCTGGACCAGACCGAAGAGTGAGCGAACCACCTAAGGCCCGAAGCGACGCGTCAAGTTTTTCCAGTGAATGGTGCAACCACCATTTGCTTGCCGAGCCTAGGGGTCGAATTTCTGGTGATTCCTCGTCGAACAGGTAGAGGGCAACAATGGGCCCACCGCGTGCAATGGCCCAGTTCAGGGCAGGGTGATCGGTGATGCGCAAGTCATCTCGAAACCAGACAATGGTGGGCGCGCTCACGCGTTTAGATTACGCGGGGCCGGTGTGTGGTCGCTGGAGGCAAAAGGAAGGGCCGGTCGCCGAGGCGAGCGACCGACCCTGTTTCCCTTGCACCAAGAGTGTTCTGCAATCACATTCACGAGAGTTGTCACAGCAAACAACTGACGATGACTTCAATGTATAACGAAATGGTAACGCTGTCTAGTGACCAAATCGTTATTTAACCGAATGGTCACCTTGGGCTAGACACCGACGTCAGGCGAGGGGCCCTGACCGAAGACAATGACAACATCAGCGTGTCGATCAAATCGGTACCCCTGACCGCGGACCGTGCGCACAATGTCGGGGTAGGGCTCCAACTTCTGCCGGAGCCTGCGCACATACACGTCAATGGTTCGCTCATTGGGTGCATCACCGGATTCCAAACCCCACAAGTGGTTGATAATCGCCTGCCTCGCCACCGATTGCCCCTCGCGCAGAACCAGAAACTGTAGAAGTTCAAATTCGAGAAAAGTGAGCCCCGCAAGGCTTCCGCCAATGATTACCTTCTTGCGCGAAATATCAATCACGACACCGTCTGGTTCATCTTCTTCCTGCTGTCGTGGGGTCAGTGCCTTCAGTTTTCCCGGATCGTGTAGCGCCAAACGCACCAATTCCAAATCATCACCCGGGGTACCCCGTGGAGCCAAGGCAATTGTTGCGTGGGTTTTTGCCTCAGGGACACTCTGGGCGACACGGTCTTTTAACAGTTGAACCAAGTCGGCCAACGGAACCCCCGCTGCCTTCGCAGCGTCCTCATCCAGTCCTACATACAGCGCGAAGCCCCGGGCCGTTTTGTCCCTGTTAGTCGGCGAGTCCATAGAGACGATCTCCCGCGTCACCCAACCCGGGGACAATGTAGCCCTGGTCGTTTAGTCGTTCATCTAATGCACCCAGCACTACCGTGACATCGCGATCGCCGCTGGCTTTTTCCAATGCCGCAACACCCTCCGGGGCGGCCAGCAAACAAATGGCAATAATCGACCGCGCACCTCGGCTGAACAGGAATTCGTTGGCTTGGGCCAGAGAGCCCCCAGTAGCCAACATCGGATCTAACACAAGACACGTGCGTCCCGACAGATCTTGAGGTAACCGCTCCGCGTATGTCGTCGCTTGCAGGGTGTCCTCGTTTCGCACCATGCCCAAGAAACCGACCTCAGCGCGGGGGAGCAAAGCGAGCATTCCATCCAACATGCCCAAACCTGCGCGCAGGATTGGCACGATGAGCGGACCGGGCGAGGGCATTTCCACACCACGAGCACTCGCGACCGGAGTGTCCACCTGGACCTCCGACACCTCGATGTCCGCTGTGGCCTCATAAGCCAGCAGCGTCACTAGCTCTCTGGTGAGAGCACGAAACTCCGGAGTATCGGTGGTGTGATCTCGTAATCTGGTGATTTTTTCCGCAACGAGAGGGTGGTTAGAGACCTGTTGGCGCATGGGCCAAGGCTAGCGCAGGGGGGAAAATGCGGTACGGCCTTTTACGCTTAATGACATGACCCCCTCGGAGCCCGGAAAAACTCACGCACCCCCTCGGCCCAGCCGTGAACAGATGGAACAGTGGATGCAACTCGCTCTCTCCCAAGCCCGCCAGGCCACCCAAGGAGGTGACGTTCCCGTGGGAGCGGTGGTCATCGACACAGACGGCAACGTAATTGCTGAGGGACACAACACTCGGGAAGCCGAGCATGACCCGAGCGGGCACGCAGAAATTGTGGCGCTTCGACACGCCGGCCACACAGTGGGCAGTGCTCGGCTGGATGGTTTCACGCTGGTTGTCACTCTGGAGCCCTGCGTGATGTGTGCTGGGGCCATTACCCAAGCCGGCATTCACCGAGTGATTTATGGCGCTGCCGACCCCAAAGCGGGAGCCGCTGGTGGTGGCCCCCACGACCTGGTGCGCGACCGAGCGTTACCCCACCGGGTTGATGAAGTCATTGGTGGTGTCCTAGCCGAAGAAGCAGCCACGCTCTTGGTGGACTTTTTTGGACCCTTGAGGGGATAACCCGTCAGTGTTGGCGATGAGGCTAAGGCTTAGCCCATCACCAGGCCGGGCCACAGCACAGCGACAAAGACATCGACTATCGCCAGCCCACCGGCGGTGTGGAAAAACGGCATGAGCTTTCGTTCGTGAGTGAAGGTCCCTTTACGCTGTCGCAGGAAACCCAGCAGAGCGGCGACGAACGCAATCAGTGCTACACCGGACTTGACCGCAATTTTGATGTGGTCAAGAGCCACATCTGGATCGTCGGCCAGGCGCATTTCCGCAATCCCCACCAGAAGTAGACCGGTGACCAATTGCACGATGGTTCCCGAGAGGACCCAGTTGAACGGGTAACCGCCCTTGGAGCGCATGTGCAGCAGGAATGGACCAATGACTATGGCAAGCCCAATGAAGTGGGCAATGAGCGTGAGATTGCGGGCAATTTCCATCAGGGTGATTCCGTCCTACGAGAAGTGTGTGGGGTTGTGGTTAGTCTGACGCGCGAATAACGATGACGTCCGTTTCCGGTTCGCTCCAATTGGGGTCTCGAACCAGGTCTGGTTCCAAAAAAACATCACATTCTTCGCCCAGCGCGTCGCGTACGCGGCGTTTGGCATCGCGTAGCGCGTGCGAAATGACGTGGTTGGGCAAAGTGTTCACCATGGCCACACCGGCGGCGACCACCAGCGTTTTTTCCGCCTTGTCCTTCACGACTGTGAGGCGCAGAACCGATTCAATGTCGGGGCTTTCCAGAAGTGCGTCAGCGACCAGTTGACGGCGCTCGCTCTCGGGGGAAGACGTATTCGACTCGGGCATTGTGGCTCACTCCCTCGACCGTGTCGGTACCACCAACATACACTGGCGGAATGAACGCTACCCTGCCTCGCATTGCTCTGCTCGGAACCGGAAAAATGGTCGGAGCAATACTCGACGGGCTCCTCCAACCCGATGTGACATTCGTGTCCCTTAGGGCCACCACACACAGTGTGGCTTCAGCCCAGAAGCTGGCGGCCCGAGGTGTGGAGGCGAAAAGCTTAGAAGCGGACCCTGGGGCGAATACCTGGGCGGTGGAAGACGCTGACATTGTCATCCTGGGTGTGAAGCCCTACGCCATCATTGACGTCGCGACCTCGGTGGCGCCCGCACTATCCCCGCACGCTGTCGTCGTGAGTGTGGCTGCGGGTATCACGACCGCTCAAATCGAATCAGTCGTCGAAGTGCCTGTCGTGCGTGCCATGCCCAACACCCCTTCACAAATACGCCAGGGTGTCACCGGTATCGCTGGTGGGTCCCGCTCCACTACCGAACACCTCGCAATGGTGGAGACACTGTTTTCCTTGGTCGGTGATGTCGTCGTGGTGGAAGAAACCCAAATCAACACCCTGAGTGCACTGTCGGGATCTGGCCCCGCCTACCTCTTTTACATTGCCGAGAAACTCATTGACGTGGCACGGCAGCGGGGCTTCAGCGACGAACAGGCGAACACCATGGTGAAGGGCACCCTGTTAGGTGCGGCAACACTGCTCGAGCAGTCTGAGGCGACACCAGCGGACTTGCGCAAGGCAGTGACCAGCCCTGGGGGAACCACCGAACAGGCCATTGCGGTGTTGGATGAACACGACCTTGGTGCTATCTGGGCAGAAGCGATTGACCGGGCGGTCGCAAGAGCAGAAGAGATGGCCGCTGCAGGTTAGACCAGCAGCGCGCCTGGTCGGGCAACCACCCGTGTGGGGTTAGCCCTCGAGAGCGGCGAAGCGTTCGATGTCCTCGTTGGAGCCCGACACGATAATGAGATCGTGGTTGGTGATCGCGGTATTTTCCGTGGCGTAGGTGAAGGGCTTACCCGGAGATTTCACACCCACAACGGTGATGTTGTATTTGGTTCGCACACCCGACTCGGTGAGAGTTTTGCCACGAATGGGCTTCGGCGGATACATCTTCACCAGCGCAAAGTCATCATCGAAACGAATGAAGTCAATCATTCGACCCGAGACTAAGTGGGCGACGCGCTCGCCGGCTTCACGCTCGGGATAAATCACCCGGTGGGCACCGATTCGGGTGAGGATTTTTCCGTGCGCTTCCGAAATCGCTTTCGCCCAAATTTGTGGCACTTTCAAATCCACCAGGTTGGTGGTGATCAACACACTGGCCTCAATTGACGAGCCCACGGCAACCACAGCAACCGAAAAGTCTGCCGCGCCGATCTGTTGCAGGGCATTCATATCCCTGGCGTCTAAGACCGCGGTGTGACGCACCCGGTCAGCCCATTTCTGCACAAGCAGTGGATCGGCGTCCACCGCTAAGACATCACGACCCAGCTTGTCGAGCTCACCTGCGGTGGCGGCCCCGAAGCGTCCTAAGCCCAGGACAAGGACTGGGGCATCGTGCGCAATTTTCTCAACCAACGATTGGCCTTTCCGCCGCTCGCCGGTACACCGTCTGGCGGTGAGTTCCCGAGAGGGCTGTTGCGAGGGTTACTGTACCAACTCGGCCCAGCAGCATAGTGATCGCCAAGACATACTTGGCTTCTTCTTCAAGGTCATTTGACGTCAAACCAGCACTCAAACCACAGGTCGCAAAAGCAGAAATCACGTCAAAAAACACTTTGTCGAGGGGCTCGTTCGTGATCTGCAAAATCGCGATTGTCGACAGCGCCACAATGCTTGAGCCCCACAGTGTGACGCTCACCGCCAGGCGCACGGCGTCGGAAGGAATGCGGCGCTCGTAGACGCTCAGGTCCTGATCGCCCCTGGCTTCGGCGTAGGCGGCGATAAACAAAATCGCCAGCGTGGTCACCTTAATTCCGCCGGCAGTTGACGCCGAGCCCCCACCGACAAACATCAACATGTCGAGTACCAGGTGGGTTGCACCACTCATGTCTTCCGTGGGCACCGTGTTGAAACCACCAGAGCGGGCCATCATTGAGGTGAACACTGCCGTCATCGGCCGCACCCACACGTCTTGGCCACCCAGGGTTTTGTCGTTGCCCCACTCCAGTAGGCCAATCGCGAGAGCACCGACGACGAGCAAAATGGTGGTCGTGACCAAAGTCAGCTTGGCGTGAAGTCCGATACGGGCGTGGGCAAGCGTGGAGCGTTTACGACGTTTCCGGGCAATCCACAGCGCGCGAGAAAGCGCAAAAATCACGGGGAAGCCGAGGCTGCCCAAAAACACACCCACCCCGACAGTCATCACAATGACCGGGTCATTTTGGTAGGCGCTAAGACCTTCCACCAGGGGCACGAAACCGGTATTGGTGAACGCCGATGCGGCGAGGTAGCCGCCCTGCCACAGCGCCGTCACGGCGTCTAGTCCGGACTGCCACAGGCGGGGGATGATGATGGCGGCGAGTACGAGTTCAATAGCGAACACACTGATCACCACAGTGCCGATTAGGCCCTTCACATCGCCCAGATTCATTCCGTGAGCGTTCATTTCTTGGCGCTCGTGCAAACGGGAGGGGTCGACATCACTGGCCATCACTTTTCGGGCGCCCAGGCCGAGGCGCCTGGAAGCCAAAATCGCCAGCAAGGTGGCAAGGGTCATCACACCGATGCCCCCCATTTGGAGGGCAAAAAAGACGACCGTGTGCCCAAAAGGTGACCAGTGGGTCGCCATGTTTACCGTGGTGAGACCGGTCACCGCAATACCCGACACTGCGGTGAAAAATGCGTCAGCCATAGGGGTGGGCTCCCCGGTGGCAGACGCCACCGGCAGCATCAGCAGACTGGTGGTGATCAGACTGAGAAGAAGAAACACGGCAATGGTGAGCGTTGCGGCTGAGTTGCCCAACACCGAGCGCACACGATCAAACAATCCGAGGGCACCTGGCCGCGGGTGGAGACCGTAGGGCAGAGCCGAAGCAGAGCGCAGTGTCGAACTGCGTGACTTCTGGCGCGAGAAGAGACCTCGCCGTCGGGCCATGCGGGTTTGCCCACTTTCGCTCAGGGTGTCGAAACGACCAGCAGAAATGGTACTCCTGTGCCGGGCCCGGTAGGTTAAGAAGCTGTGGCAGACATTTTTGACGTCCTTGCAGACGACACCCGGCGCGACATTTTGGTCCTGCTTCGCCAGCGTGAAGCAGCAGCATCTCGTAGCGACGAGGGGGCCCTCCCCGGCGAATCCAGTGTGGGCGAACTCGTCGAACGCTTAGGGATCACCCAACCCACCGTGTCCAAACACCTCAAGGTGTTGCGCGATCACGAGCTCGTTCAGGTGAGAGAAGACGGCCAGCATCGCTACTACCGCCTTACTGCACAGTCGCTTGGGCCGGTCCGCACCTTCCTTGACGGGATTGTCCCCGCAGCGGACGGTGATGCCCTCGGTGATGTGGTCGATGCGCCCTACGTCGACTTGTGGCCAGTGGGCTACCAGGTGGGGGCTTTTTTGGGTCGCCTGCGCCAGAGCATTGACGCTTCACTCGGGCGAAGCGCGTAACCGCGGCCTTTACATCAGGCCCTCCATGGCTCTACAGTGACGTGAGGTAACGCTCGTCACACCAGTCACAGGAGGATCAGATGCATGAGACTCCTGCTGCTATGCGCTTTCTCACTGTTCAAGAAGTGGCGGATACGATGCGTGTCTCCAGCATGACGGTGTATCGGATGGTGCATGCCGGAGAAATTCCGGCCATCCGATTTGGGCGGTCGTTCAGGATCCCCGAATCCGCGATGGAACAACTGGTAGGCCACGTGGGCAACTGGGAAATAAACCAAGCGGGATAATTTTCCGCCTGACGGTGCGTTACACTCGAGCGGTTGTGTCTCCTCGCACTAAATGTGCGACCAAATAGAGGTGAGTAATGGGTTCAGTAATCAAAAAGCGTCGGAAGCGGATGGCGAAGAAAAAGCACCGGAAGCTCCTGCGTAAGACCCGTCACCAGCGCCGCAACAAGAAGTAGCCCTCGGCGTGTGTGTCGGCGGGATCAGCTCCCCCCGACTCGACACCTGTTGTTTACCCAGGTAAACACCAGGGTTTGCAAAGCACGCGGAAGCTTCTTAGTCTTAGGCCGTGCCTGTCACCATCACCCTCATTGGTAAGCCCGGTTGTCACCTGTGCGATGACGCCCGCGCGGTGATTGCCGAAGTGACGGATGACGCACTCGATGTTGAATTTGATGAAGTCTCTCTTGACGACAACCCGCTGTGGAGTGACCTCTATGGTGAGCTCATCCCCGTCGTGCTGGTCAACGGTAGAGAACTTGCCCACTGGCGGGTGGACAAGAAAGAACTGTCCCACGCGGTAAACACGGCACTCGCCGAAGCGAGCTGACACAACACACATAGTGGATTACTTCTCCCACCGTTGAGGTTTTCGCGGTAAAAAGGAGTCATGGCGCAGACGAGGACCCCAGACCCCAACTCCGGATGGTTTTCCGACGACGAACTCAAGGAAATTAGGCAACGGCTGCCCCTGATGTATGTCGAAGCTGTTCCGGTCCGAGTAGACAGTTATTCGGTCATCACCGAGGTGGGGCTTCTGCTCCGAGTCAACAGTGAAGGTTCGATGAACCGCACCCTCGTGTCAGGCCGCGTGCTCTTCGGTGAAACCTTGCGCGATGCCCTATTTCGGCACCTCGAAAAGGATCTCGGTCCAATGGCGTTTCCCCAACTGCCCGTCTCCCCGCAGCCGGCTCAAGTGGCCGAATATTTCCCGGAACCCGACGCCAAATACACCGACTTTCGCCAGCACGCTGTCGCTTTGGTCTATGTCGTGCCGGTGACGGGCACCTGTGAGCCCAGGCAGGATGCCCTCGAGATCACGTGGATGTCACCGGAAGAAGCTGTCAGTGACTCCATCGCCTCCGAACTTGAAGGCGGCCGGGGCCAGTTACTGCGATCGGCGCTCGCCAGCGTCGGCGCGTTGCCCTAACGGGGGCATTTTCCTAGCGGGTCGCTTCCAACACGATGTCGTGAACCTGCACCGCCGTGCCACCAATGGTCTGTTCGCGCGAGACCACTCGGGTTGACACAGTCGACCAGTGAGAAGGGATTGCCTCACGCAGCTCGTCTTCGGTGAAACACATGTCGGCGGGTGGGCGCGGAATACCTGCCTCGGCATCTTTCGGGTCGTGTCCGACAATGAGGAGGGTCCCTCCGGGTGCAACGGCGTCAACGGCGTGAGCCCAGATGCGCTGCCTCGCAGTCGGGTCGGTGTGAATGAACTGGAGGCTCACCGCATCGGCACTGCCTGGATCGACCGGCCAGGCTTTCTGTAAATCCCATACCCGCCAGTCGATGTCGAGTGGTCCTCCTGATCTGGATGTGTGCGTGTTGGCTTCTTTCACCCCGCGGTAGATTCCCACCGAAGAGGCCTCCAGCGCGATCACCCTCCAACCGCGCTCGGCCAACCACAGAGCGTCACCACCTTCGCCCGCTCCTGCGTCAATCGCGAGTCCCGCAGTGTGCGAAGACAACACGTCCTCCAAGACGGGGTTTACTTTTCCACTCCACATGGCACTTTTTCCGAAGTAGCGCTGATTCCAGGCGGCGGTAGCCGCCGGATCTAATCCCTTTGTCACACGCCGCAGTCGAAGTGCCCGCCACGACCACATCACCCGAAGGCCCACCCACACCAGGGGAGTGAGCACCCCAGCGTGAACGTGGAGGGTGTCGTGAAAGTCAGTGCCGCCATCGGGGCGGGCGACCAGGCTCATTCGGTGATTCCAATCACGAAGGACCCCCAAAGCCCCGGATGTGCCACGGCCGGTGTCGGTGACAGAGCGCGTGGACCAATCGGTCACGTCGTCGACGAGGTGAATGGTTTGGTCACCAAGAGGCACAAGGCCGGCTGCTTTCACCGACACCGAGTAGTCGGTGTTTGGGGCGAAACGATGCGGCAACGGTGAGCCAGGTCTCTCGACAAAAACGGTGAAGGGAGCTGATACGGCTCTAAAAATCGCGGGATTATGAAGGGCATCCCATGCGGTGTCGATGGAACAAGAAAGGGTGGCGTGGGTGGAAATCTTCATCTGCATATTGTCTCCTGTTCGGCTTGCGCTCAGCCGGGAGGCCTAACCTCCAGAGCATGAAAGCCACACTCAATGACACCGTTTTGGCCGAAGCGAGCGACGAAGAAGTCGTCTCCATCGAGGGCAACTGGTATTTCGCCCCACACACTGTGAAAGCACAATTCTTAGACGCGAGTCCCACCCAGTACACCTGCTCCTGGAAAGGACCGTGTCAGTTTTATCATGTGGAAGTCGACGGTCACGCACACGCCGACCAGGCGTGGGCATATCCCGACTTGATTGACGGCGCAGTGGCACGAGTCGGGCAAGACTTTGCCGGCTTCGTCGCCTTTGGACGTGAGGTGACCGTCACGCCGTAGCGCGACGATCGTGCCAGGTGATCAGGTAGTCGGGGTTAAACCGCCTGCTACACAGCGCGCACGATGTGGGTTTTGAGGGCCGCCGGAAACGGATAATTTCGTGTCCCGTGGGACACAGCCCTAACCATTTTGCGTGCTCGGTAGCAGCCGGACTGTCGTGAGTGCGACCACCCTCATAGCCCAGCTCCCGAGCAATACGCATCCACGCCGGACCGTGGCCGGCCCTCACCCCCGCAATCGCGTGGGCGACTTCGTGAAGGAGAACCTGGTGGACGTCGTCATCGGTGGCGCTCAGGCTGAGGTGGCGAGACACGGAAATCCGTCTGTGTTTGTGGTCACATTGACCAAAACGTGTTTTGGCGTGATCGAAATGAAAACTCCACGACGAATCCAGGTGAAGTCGAATGAGCGCATCCGCCCAGACTTCGACCCGGTGTAGCTCTGCCATGGCCACAGAGTAACGAGCGTTGGGATGTTAGTGCGGCCGACTATCCACAACTAGTCGGTTGCGCCGGGAAGGAAAGCCTGGGAAAGCGTCGGAGATTCCATCGGCTGGGCATCAAGCTGGGGCGGGACACCGTGGGAAAAGCGCTCAAGCTTCTCTCCGGCTAAAGATCCGGTGGGGTGGGGCCCACGGCGAATCAGCTCTGGCCACCAGTCCGGCTCCGAGGAATTGTGTGTGGCGACCATCACCATGTTGCCAAAGCGCCGCCCCCGGACAACGCCGGCTTCCCCGTAGGCGCCGACAAAACCGAAGAGGGATCGAAGGGTGACCGCTTGGGCCTTGGCGAAACTACTTCCCCGACCATCGACCAGGTTGAGTGCGATTACACCCGTGGGGCCGAGCAGAGGCACCAGTAACGCATAGAACTCTTTCGTGGTGAGGTGGCTGGGAGTCTGGTTTCCCGAAAACAGGTCCACCACGATGAGGTCAAGTGCGCCGTGGAGGCCGGCAGGTAACGTGGCGACAACGTCTCTCGCGTCGCCGTATCGCACGCGAATACTCCAGCGTGAATCCCACGGTAAGTGTTCCCGGACAAAGTCGATCAGGTTTTTTTCCCACTCGATCACTTGGGAGCGCGAGCCGGGTCTGGTGTGGGCAAGGTAGCGCGGCAGTGTGAGCGCCCCCGCGCCCAGGTGCAGAGCCGATAGGGGTTGACCGGCGGGGGCAAGAAGGTCAATAAGGTTGCCGATTCGCCGGATGTATTCGAAGGTGAGTAGCTCTGGACGCCCAGGAGTTACTTGGGATTGTGCGACCCCGTCAACGCTTAAGACAAAGCCACCGGGGACATAGCGGTCGGGTAACAGTTGTGCCGTATATCCGCTGTGTTCGAGAGTGATTTCGGGGTGGGCAGATGGGGTCGACACGCTGTCAGGTTAGCTCCAACGGACGCGGGGGTGGGGGGAACCCCCCAGGGCTAGACAATAGCTGCGCTTCGGGGTAAGGTAAAAGATTGCTCCCCCTGTCTCTCAGTCGTCATATGGCGGTCGGCCCCGAGAGTGTTGCGGTTCTTGGCGATGGTGACCCCGATAACGGGTCTCTCCGGGGTGGGCCCAGGCATAGTTCGGTCACTCAACAGCGAGGGTAGACGCTACTACCCGGGAGGTTACTTCTTTGGCTTCTGCGCGTTCTCACACCGCATCCACCCCTAAGAACGGCCGAGTCGCACCACGACTCTCGTTCGCCAAAATCTCAGACACCATTTCGGTTCCGGATCTGCTGGCTTTGCAGACCGAGAGCTTCGATTGGCTTGTCGGTAATGACGCCTGGGCGGCGCGCCTGAAAGAGGCTGAAGCTACTGGCGCCCCCGTGTCGTCCACGCAGAGTGGCTTGGAGGCGATCTTTGAAGAGATTTCCCCCATCGAAGACAACGGCGAGACCATGCAGTTGTCGTTTACAAACCCTTACCTCGAAGAAGAGAAGTATTCGATCGACGAATGTAAGGAACGCGGAAAGACCTACGCGGCCCCGCTTTACGTCGAAGCCGAGTTTATGAACCACCAAACCGGTGAAATCAAAACCCAGACCGTCTTCATGGGTGACTTCCCGCTGATGACTGAGCGCGGAACGTTCATCATCAACGGAACCGAACGTGTCGTTGTATCCCAGCTGGTGCGTAGCCCCGGAGTGTATTTCGAACGGGAGCTGGACAAGCAAACCGACAAAGAAATTCACTCGGTGCGCGTCATCCCCAGCCGTGGTGCGTGGCTCGAGTTTGAGGTCGACAAGCGCGACCAGGTGGGCGTGCGTATTGACCGCAAGCGCAAGCAGTCGGTCACCATCTTCTTGAAAGCCTTGGGGCTTACCACCGAAGACATTCAAAAAGAATTTGCCGGCTTCGATTCGATTCTCGAAACCCTTGAGCGCGACACCATCCTCACCAAAGAGGAAGCGCTGAAAGACATTTACCGCAAACTGCGTCCCGGCGAGCAGGTTGCCGCCGAAGCCGCCCGTTTGCTGTTGGACAACTTCTTCTTCAACCAGAAGCGCTACGACCTTGCCCGGGTCGGCCGCTACAAAATCAACCGCAAGTTGGGGATGGACAAAGACCTCGATGTGTCGGTGCTCACCGTCGACGACATCGTTCACACCATTCGTTACCTTGTGGCATTGCACGAAGGCCGCGAGACGGTTGAGGGACTGCGCGGGGGCAAAAAAGTCCAACTGCGCCTGGACACTGACGACATTGACCACTTCGGTAACCGCCGTATTCGTGCCGTGGGTGAGTTGATTCAAAACCAGGTGCGTACTGGCCTGTCTCGGATGGAAAGAGTTGTCCGCGAGCGGATGACCACCCAAGACATCGAAGCGATCACGCCACAAACACTGATTAACGTGCGCCCCGTGGTGGCCTCGATCAAAGAATTCTTTGGTACCAGCCAGCTCTCACAGTTCATGGACCAAAACAACCCGCTGTCTGGGCTCACCCACAAGCGCCGCCTGTCGGCGCTTGGACCCGGTGGTCTCAGCCGTGAACGGGCAGGGGTTGAGGTGCGCGACGTGCACCCCTCCCACTACGGACGTATGTGCCCCATCGAAACCCCGGAAGGCCCCAACATTGGTCTGATTGGTTCGCTGGCATCGTTTGCCCGTATCAACGCGTTCGGGTTTATTGAAACCCCCTACCGCAAGGTGAAAAACGCGAAGGTCACCAAGACCATCGACTACCTGACCGCAACAGATGAAGACGAATTTATTGTCGCCCAGGCAGGTACTCCGCTTAACGCGGATGGCACCTTCGCTGACGACAAGGTTCTGGTGCGTAAAAAAGGTGGAGAGGTCGAACTGGTCACCCCCGATGTCGTCGACTACGTTGACGTCTCGCCCCGCCAGATGGTGTCTGTCGCGACCTCGCTGATTCCCTTCCTGGAACACGATGACGCCAACCGCGCCCTGATGGGTGCGAACATGCAGCGCCAAGCAGTGCCGCTGATTCGCAGCGAATCACCACTGGTCGGAACCGGTATGGAGTCCTACTCGGCTGTTGACGCCGGCGATGTCATCATCTGTGAAGGCTCCGGAGTGGTCACTGAGGTGTCTGCTGATCACTGTGAAGTGAAACTCGATAAGGGTGGAACAAAGCAGTACTTCCTGCGCAAATTTGACCGCTCGAACCAGGGCACCAACTACAACCAGCGTGTTGTGGTGTCAGTGGGCGACCGCGTTGAAGAAGGCGAAGTGATTGCCGATGGCCCGGCCACCGAAAACGGTGAGCTCGCCCTGGGTAAGAACCTCATGGTTGCTTTCATGTCATGGGAGGGCTACAACTTCGAAGACGCGATCATCCTCAGCCAAAACCTGGTCAAGGACGACACTCTCTCCTCGATTCACATCGAAGAGTATGAAGTGGACGCCCGCGACACCAAGTTGGGTAAAGAGGAAATCACTCGCGACCTTCCCAACGTCGGCCCTGAGCTGCTCGCCAACCTCGACGAACGCGGAATCATCCGCATTGGTGCTGAGGTGCGACCCGGCGACATCCTCGTGGGGAAAGTCACCCCGAAGGGTGAAACCGAACTCTCCGCAGAGGAGCGTCTGCTCCGCGCCATCTTCAACGAGAAGAGCCGTGAAGTGCGCGACACGTCGCTCAAGGTTCCACACGGTGAACAGGGCACCATCATCGGCGTCAAAGTGTTCGACGCCGAAGAGGGTGAAGATGAACTCGGCAGTGGTGTCAACCAGCGTGTCGTGGTCTACATCGCTCAGAAGCGCAAAATCTCTGAGGGTGACAAACTCGCTGGCCGCCACGGAAACAAGGGTGTCATCGCGAAGATTCTTCCCGTCGAAGACATGCCCTTCCTGGAAGATGGCACACCCGTCGACATCATCTTGAACCCGCTAGGTGTTCCCGGTCGTATGAATGTGGGACAGGTGCTGGAAATTCACCTCGGTTGGGTGGCCAGTCAAGGGTGGAAGATTTCTGGAAGCCCGGCGTGGGCGAAGAACCTACCCGCCGAGTTCAAAGAGGTTGACCCCGGAACCAAGCTGGCGACACCGGTGTTCGACGGTGCTAGCGAGGAAGAAATTGTGGGTCTGTTGGAGTCCACGAAACCCAACCGCGATGGCACACAGCTCATTGGCGCTTCGGGTAAAGCCATGCTCTTTGATGGCCGCTCGGGTGAACCATTCCCGGACCCGATCAGTGTGGGCTACATGTACATCCTGAAGCTGCACCACCTCATCGACGACAAGATTCACGCTCGCTCAACCGGGCCTTACTCGATGATCACTCAGCAGCCCCTCGGTGGTAAAGCTCAGTTCGGTGGTCAGCGCTTCGGTGAGATGGAAGTGTGGGCGCTGGAAGCCTACGGTGCGTCCTACGCACTGCAGGAGCTCCTCACCATCAAGTCCGATGACATCTTGGGCCGCGTGAAGGTCTACGAAGCCATCGTGAAGGGCGAGAACATCCAGGAGCCTGGTATTCCGGAGAGCTTCAAGGTGCTGATGAAAGAGATGCAGTCACTGTGTCTCAACGTCGAAGTGCTCGCCTCCGACGGTCAAGCCGTGTCGCTGAAAGACAGCGACGACGAGCTCTACCGCGCTGCCGAAGAACTCGGCATCAACATTTCCACCCGGTTCGAATCGTCGAGCATCGACGAAATCTAATCCGGTCCCGTTTTTCACGAAGTCGAAATAGAAGGTAGATAGCGTGCTGGAAGCAACCACGTTTGACGAAATCCGCATCGGTTTGGCCACCTCGGAGAACATCCGCGGCTGGTCCTACGGTGAGGTGAAAAAGCCCGAAACCATCAACTACCGGACACTGAAGCCGGAAAAGGATGGTCTCTTCGGTGAACAGATCTTCGGCCCCTCGCGGGACTGGGAGTGTGCCTGTGGCAAGTACAAGCGTGTCCGGTTCAAAGGAATCGTCTGTGAGCGCTGTGGCGTAGAGGTCACCAAGTCCTCGGTGCGTCGCGAGCGCATGGGCCACATCGAACTGGCCGCCCCCGTGACCCACATTTGGTACTTCAAAGGTGTGCCGAGTCGGTTGGGGTACCTGCTCGACATGGCGCCGAAAGACCTCGAGAAGGTCATTTATTTCGCCGCGTACATGATCATTCGGGTGGACACTGACGCCCGTCACCGCGAAAAGCCCGAACTGGAAAAAGAACTCCGCCAGGAAATCGGTGTGCTTGAAAAAGAGCGCGACGCGGCACTCGCTGAGCGCATGACCGAGCTGGAACAGGAACTCGCTGAGCTGGAAGCCGCGGCGGCAAAAGCCGACCAGAAGCGCCGTGCCGACGATGCTGGGAAGAAAGAGCTCGCGTCGATCCGTAAAAGCTACGACGACGACATTGCACACCTCGAGCGGGTGTGGGAAGAGTTCATCAGCTTGCAGGTCGGTGACCTGAAAGCTGAAGACGCCATCTTCCAGGACGTCCAGGACCGCTACGGAATGTTCTTCGACTCCCACATGGGCGCCGAAGCCATCCAGCGTCGCCTCGAAGACTTCGACCTGCAGGCCGAAGCGGACATCCTGCACGACGAAATCCAAAACGGTAAAGGCCAGCGCAAGATCCGCGCGATTAAGCGTCTGAAGGTCGTGAACTCCTTCCTCCAGACAGGTGCTTCACCGGCATCGATGGTGTTGGAAGTCGTTCCGGTCATCCCACCGGAGCTTCGCCCCATGGTGCAGCTGGACGGTGGACGTTTTGCGACCAGCGACCTCAATGACCTGTACCGCCGCGTCATCAACCGCAACAACCGTCTGCGTCGTTTGTTGGACCTCGGTGCACCCGAGATCATCGTGAACAACGAAAAGCGGATGCTGCAGGAAGCTGTCGACGCGCTGTTTGATAACGGTCGACGTGGTCGCCCCGTCACGGGAACCAACAACCGTGCCCTGAAGAGCCTGTCTGACATGCTGAAGGGTAAGCAGGGTCGTTTCCGCCAAAACCTCTTGGGTAAGCGCGTGGACTACTCGGGCCGTTCGGTCATCGTGGTCGGCCCGCAGCTACGTCTGCACCAGTGTGGTCTGCCCAAACTGATGGCGTTGGAGCTGTTCAAGCCCTTCGTGATCAAGCGTCTGATGGACATTGGTCACTCCAGCAACATCAAAAACGCCAAGCGCATGGTGGAGCGTTCACGCCCCGAGGTCTGGGACGTGTTGGAAGAGATCATTCGTGAGCGGCCCGTGTTGCTCAACCGTGCCCCCACGCTTCACCGCTTGGGTATTCAGGCGTTTGAGCCGCAACTGGTCGAGGGTAAAGCGATTCAGCTTCACCCCTTGGTGTGTGCAGCATTCAACGCTGACTTCGACGGCGACCAGATGGCTGTTCACCTCCCACTCTCCGTGGAAGCCCAAGCTGAAGCTCGCGTGTTGATGCTGGCCTCGAACAACATCTTGAAGCCCTCTGACGGTCGTCCCGTCACCGTGCCTACCCAGGACATGATCATTGGTCTGCACCACTTGACTTCGGTGCGCAAAGAGGCTGTGGGTGAGGGCCGTGTGTTCTCGTCGGTTGCTGAAGCCATCATGGCGATGGACCGCGGTGAGCTTCACCTGAACTCTGTGGTGAAAATCCGTATCGAGAATGTTCACCTTTCGCCGCGTAAGCAGCCGGAAGGATTCGTTCAGGGTTCGACCATGATTCGGGAAACCACTCTCGGTCGCGCGTTGTTCAACGAACTCCTGCCCGAGGACTACTACTGGGTCGAAGCCGTCATTGATAAGTCTCGGGTGTCCGAGTTGGTCAACGACTTGGCTGAGCGCTACCCCAAAGTGGTTGTGGCGGACACCCTGGACAAAATCAAGGATGCCGGCTTCCACTGGGCAACTCGCTCCGGTGTGACCGTGGCCTTGAGTGACGTCCCCCGTCCCCCACAAAAGGACGCGATTGTTGCCAAGTACGAAAAGCAGGCGGCAAAAGTCGACGCACAGTTTGAAAAGGGTCTGATTTCTGACCAGGAGCGTCGTCGTGAGCTCGTCGAACTCTGGAGTGCGGGAACAAAAGAGGTTAACGATGCGATGCGTGAAGTCTTCGAAGAGGGCAACACGATTAACCGCATGGTGACCTCTGGTGCTCGTGGTAACTGGCTGCAGGTCGGAAACATCGCCGGTATGCGCGGACTGGTGTCCAACCCTCGTGGTGAGGTCATTGCCCGTCCGATTATTTCCAGCTACCGCGAAGGTCTCAGTGTGGCCGAATACTTCATCGCGACACACGGTGCGAGAAAGGGTCTCGCCGACACCGCTCTTCGTACCGCAGACTCCGGTTACCTCACCCGGCGACTCGTCGACGTGTCGCAGGATGTCATCATTCGCGAAGAAGACTGTGGCACCACCAAGGGAATCACTTTCCCCATCGCCCACCAAGACACCGAGGGCGCCTGGGTGCGCTCGGACAATGTCGAAAACGAAGTGTTCGCCAGGAACCTCTCCCAGGACGCCGTCGATGCCAAAGGCACCGTCGTCGCCCAAGCGGGAGCTGATGTGGGCGATGTGCTGATTGATGAACTGGTCACCGCGGGTGTGCACGAGATTTCGGTGCGCTCCGTGTTGGTCTGTGAATCGCACGTGGGTGTGTGTGCGGCCTGTTACGGACGTTCGCTGGCCAGTGGTACCGCGGTAGACCTCGGTGAAGCCGTCGGAATTATCGCCGCTCAGTCCATTGGTGAGCCGGGAACCCAGCTCACCATGCGTACCTTCCACACCGGTGGTTCTGCGTCTGCTGACGACATCACTCAGGGTCTTCCCCGGGTGGCGGAGTTGTTTGAGGCGCGTACCCCTAAGGGTGCGAGCCCCATCGCTGAAGCGGATGGCCGGATCTCGATTGAGGAGACCGACACCCAGTACAAGATCACCCTCATGCCCGACAACGGCGATGAAGAAGTGACCCACACGGTCTCCAAGCGCATGAGCCTGCTCGTTGCCGACGGTGACCACGTTGAACTGGGTGCCCAACTGCACGAAGGACCCGTGGACCCGAAGGAAGTTCTTCGAGTGAAGGGTGTTCGCGCGGTGCAGGAGCACTTGGTGGGCGGTGTCCAGGGCGTCTACGGATCCCAGGGTGTGCCGATCCACGACAAGCACATCGAGGTCATCGTGCGTCAGATGCTCCGCAAGGTGACTGTGGTGGACCACGGCGAAACGAGGCTGTTGCCCGGTGAACTGGTCGATCGCACACGTTACAACCAGATCAACCGCGAATCCTTAACCGAAGGCAAGAAGACTGCCTCCGCCCGTCAGGAAGTCATGGGAATCACCAAGGCCTCACTGGCAACCGAATCGTGGCTGTCTGCGGCCTCCTTCCAGGAGACCACACGGGTGCTCACCGAAGCGGCAATGCAAGGAAAGCGCGACCCGCTGGTGGGCTTGAAGGAAAACGTCATCATCGGAAAGCTCATTCCTGCCGGAACGGGGCTCTCGCGCTACCGCAACATTCAGGTAGAGCCGACCGAAGAAGCCCGGGCGGAGCACTACCCCGCTCGCCTCTTCAGCGAAGACGACGCGTTTGGCTCAGCAGATGACTTGTCGTTTGTTGACTTCGAAGCGTTCAGCACCGAAGACGGAACTCAGAAGGACAACTACAGCTAACACTGTGGATAACGGCCCACCCGGGTCCCTGATGTCTCATTAGGGTTCCCGGGTGGTTCTGTTTTTTCTGGGAAACATTCTGCTGGTGCCCGTGCTGTTTCGGCTCACCTGGTGGGATCAACTCACCCACCGGCTTCCGGACGCATTGACACTGCCCGCCTTGGGGTTCAGCGCCTTGGGGTTCAGCGGCTTGGCGGTCATGCTGCTGGGTACCAACCAGGAGGTGACCTCCGCTGTGCACTCTGCGGGGCTCGCGGTGGCCATCACCGTGTTACTTCTGTGGCTCCTCTCGGAAGCCCCAGGTCACCCCCTGGGTTTTGGCGATGTGAAGCTCGGGGCACTCCTTTCCCTGCATTTGGGAATCCACGAGTGGGGCTTGGTGGTGCTCTGGTTGGCACTGGCTTTTGTAGTTGGTGGGTTACACGCGCTGTGGCTTGTCAGCCGTCGAGTCCTGAAGGGCAACGACATGTTGCCCTTTGGGCCCTACATGGTGATCGCCTGGTTAGTGGTGTTGGCCAGTGTGGGGGCGGGGAGTGGGGAGATGGTCACTTGACCCTTAGGGCTGGGGGCAGTAGTCTGGGCGATTGTGTGTTCGTTGGCACGCCCGCAGCGTGTGCCCGGAATACGGGGCCGCTAGGTATCGGGTCGCGAACGTCACAAAAGGGTAAGCAAAACGGCATGAAAGTGCCGGATTGCGGCCCCCACGGCATATTGTCAGTCCTCCCACCAGAGGGCTTTCAGTTCGATGTCGCTCGGGGTGTGACACACCCGTCACACGTCGGGGAAAACCATCACGCTGTCACCGTGCAGAACAGATAACAAGGAGTTCATTGTGCCAACGATTCAACAGCTGGTGCGCAAAGGGCGCACGCCGAAGGTCTCTAAGACCAAGGCGCCAGCATTGCGGGGAAACCCCCAACAGCGCGGTGTGTGCACCCGCGTCTACACCACGACCCCCAAGAAGCCGAACTCTGCGCTTCGTAAGGTCGCTCGTGTGAAACTCTCCAACGGAACCGAAGTCACCGCGTACATTCCCGGTGAGGGCCACAACCTGCAGGAGCACTCGATGGTGCTCGTTCGCGGTGGCCGTGTGAAAGACCTTCCCGGTGTCCGCTACAAAATCGTCCGTGGTTCGCTCGACACTCAAGCAGTGAAGAACCGCAAGCAGAGCCGTAGCCGTTATGGAGCGAAGAAGTAATGCCTAGAAAAGGTCCCGCACCCAAGCGTCCCGTTGTTGCCGATCCGGTATACAGCTCCCAGGTTGTCACTCAGCTGGTGAACAAGATTCTCGTCCAGGGCAAAAAAGGCCTGGCCGAAGGCATCGTCTACGGCGCTCTCGAAGGCGTCTCGGCGAAGACCGGTCAGGAGCCTGTCGAGGTGTTGCGTAAAGCGCTCGACAACGTCCGCCCGACCCTCGAGGTTCGCTCTCGCCGGGTCGGTGGTTCGACCTACCAGGTCCCCGTCGAGGTGAAGCCCCACCGGGCGAACACCCTGGCACTGCGCTGGTTGGTCAGCTACGCCCGTTCACGTCGTGAAAAGACCATGACCGAGCGTTTGACGAACGAGATTCTTGATGCTTCTAACGGCCTTGGTGCCGCGGTGAAGCGTCGCGAGGACACCCACAAGATGGCCGAATCCAACAAGGCCTTCGCCCACTACCGCTGGTAACCACCACACCCCTACAACCCTCCCGGAGGAGCACTGTGGCACAGGACGTGCTAACCGACCTGAACAAGGTCCGCAACATCGGCATCATGGCCCACATCGATGCTGGAAAAACGACGACCACCGAGCGGATCCTGTTCTACACAGGCATTTCGCACAAAATCGGCGAGGTCCACGACGGTGCCGCCACCATGGACTGGATGGCTCAAGAGCAGGAACGCGGAATTACGATCACTTCCGCAGCAACAACCTGCTTCTGGGACAACCACCAGATCAACATCATTGACACCCCCGGGCACGTTGACTTCACCGTTGAGGTGGAGCGCAGCTTGCGGGTACTCGATGGGGCAGTGGCCGTGTTTGACGGAAAAGAAGGTGTGGAGCCCCAGTCGGAAACGGTGTGGCGCCAGGCTGACAAATACAACGTTCCGCGTATTTGTTTCGTCAACAAAATGGACAAGCTGGGTGCCGACTTTTACTACACCGTCGACACCATCATCAAGCGCCTGGGCGCAAAGCCTCTCGTGATCCAGTTGCCGATCGGTGCTGAGTCGGACTTCCTCGGAATTATCGACCTGGTCGAGATGAAGGCCAAAGTGTGGCCCGGTGACTCGAAGGGTGATGTGACCCTTGGTGCTCAATACGAGACCCGCGAAATCCCCGAAGAGTTGCTCCAGAAAGCGCAGGAGTACCGCGCTCAGCTCGTCGAAGACGTGGCTGAAGCCAGTGAAGAGCTCCTCGAGAAATACCTCAGCGGGGAAGAAATCTCGATCCCGGAATTGAAAGCGGGCATCCGCCAGCTGACCATTGCCGGCGAGGCCTATCCCATCTTGTGTGGTTCTTCGTTTAAGAACCGCGGTGTGCAGCCGATGTTGGACGGTGTGGTCGATTACTTGCCCTCCCCTCTGGATGTTCCCGAAGTGGAAGGCCACAAGGCCAACGACGAAGAGGCCATCATCACGCGTAAGCCGGACTCCAATGAGCCCTTTGCGGCATTGGCGTTCAAAGTGGCGGTCCACCCCTTCTTCGGACGACTCACCTATGTGCGCGTCTACTCGGGATCGATCGAATCGGGCGCCCAGGTCATCAACTCGACCAAGGGCAAAAAAGAGCGCATTGGAAAGATTTTCCAGATGCACTCGAACAAGGAAAACCCGGTCGACTACGTATCCGCCGGTCACATTTATGCCGTCATTGGTTTGAAAGACACCACCACTGGCGACACCCTGTGTGACCCGGCGAGCCCCGTGATTCTGGAATCAATGACCTTCCCTGAGCCCGTCATCGAGGTGGCCATTGAGCCGAAGACCAAGGCTGACCAGGAGAAGCTGTCGCTGGCCATTCAGAAACTCGCTGAAGAGGATCCCACCTTCCGCACCGAGTTGAACCCGGAAACGGGTCAGACCGTGATTAAGGGAATGGGCGAGTTGCACTTGGACATCCTTGTGGACCGGATGAAGCGCGAGTTCAACGTCGAAGCCAACGTGGGTAAACCCCAGGTGGCCTACCGCGAGACGATTCGTCGGACGGTCGAGAAGTACGACTACACCCACAAGAAGCAGACCGGTGGTTCTGGTCAGTTCGCGAAGGTGCAGGTCAGCCTCGAGCCCCTCGAAGTGACCCCGGAGACCAGTTACGAGTTTGAGAACAAGGTCACCGGTGGACGTATTCCCCGCGAATACATTCCATCTGTTGACGCCGGAATCCAGGACGCCATGCAGGTCGGTGTTCTGGCCGGGTACCCGACTGTCGGAGTGAAAGCGATTCTCCTCGATGGTCAGTACCACGACGTCGACTCGTCAGAAATGGCGTTCAAGATTGCTGGATCGATGGTCTTTAAAGAGGCCGCGAGACAGGCAAACCCTGCACTGCTCGAGCCAGTGATGGCCGTCGAGGTGCGTACTCCCGAGGAATACATGGGAGACGTCATCGGCGACCTGAACTCCAGGCGTGGGCATGTGCAGAGCATGGAGGATGCGACCGGCATTAAAGTTGTGCGCGCCCTCGTACCGTTGTCGGAGATGTTTGGATACGTCGGTGATTTGCGCTCGAAAACTTCGGGCCGCGCCGTGTACTCCATGGTCTTTGACTCCTATGCTGAAGTCCCGAAGGCTGTGGCCGACGAGATTATTCAGAAGGGCAAGGGAGACTAAGCCCGAGCGAATAGGCTCGCCGAGCCTTGCATTATCAATACAACCGATCCTGTTTGAGTCGGAGCAACTGATTCAAACACCGAAGTCCTGAGGAGGACCAAGTGGCTAAGGCCAAGTTCGAGCGGACCAAGCCGCACGTAAACATCGGAACGATTGGTCACGTCGACCACGGCAAGACCACTCTGACCGCTGCAATTTCCAAGGTACTCGCTGACCGTAATCCGTCAGACGTCAACGTGTCGCGTGACTTCGCGTCCATTGACTCTGCTCCGGAAGAGAAGCAGCGTGGTATCACCATCAACATCTCGCACGTCGAGTACGAGACCGAAAAGCGTCACTACGCACACGTTGACGCCCCCGGCCACGCCGACTACATCAAGAACATGATCACCGGTGCGGCTCAGATGGACGGCGCAATCCTCGTGGTTGCCGCCACTGACGGCCCGATGGCTCAGACTCGCGAGCACGTTCTGCTCGCCAAGCAGGTGGGTGTTCCTTACCTCTTGGTCGCGCTGAACAAGTCCGACATGGTCGACGACGAGGAAATCCTCGAGCTCGTCGAGGTTGAGGTCCGTGAGCTGCTCTCCAGCCAGGGCTTCGATGGCGAAAACGCTCCCGTGGTTCGCGTGTCCGCTCTGAAAGCCCTCGAGGGCGATCAGGAGTGGGGCGACAAGGTCATGGAGCTCATGGACGCCGTGGACAACAACGTTCCCGACCCCGTGCGCGACAAGGACAAGCCGTTCTTGATGCCCATCGAGGACGTCTTCACCATCACCGGACGTGGAACTGTTGTGACCGGCCGTGCCGAGCGTGGCACCCTGTCGATTAACTCCGACGTCGAAATCGTGGGTATCCGCGACACCCAGAAAACCACCGTCACCGGAATCGAGATGTTCCACAAACAGCTCGACGAAGCGTGGGCTGGCGAGAACTGTGGTCTGTTGCTGCGTGGTACCAAGCGTGAAGATGTCGAGCGCGGTCAGGTTGTCGTGGTCCCCGGATCTGTGACTCCTCACACCGAGTTCGAAGGAACCGCCTACATCCTCGGAAAAGACGAGGGTGGGCGTCACAACCCCTTCTACACGAACTACCGTCCGCAGTTCTACTTCCGCACGACTGACGTCACCGGCGTCATCTCACTGCCCGAGGGCACCGAGATGGTCATGCCCGGCGACACCACCGACATGAAGGTGGAGCTGATTCAGCCCATCGCCATGGAGGAAGGTCTCTCCTTCGC
>CBFHPU010000005.1:0-76275 GCA_965657845.1 Pontimonas sp. | reverse complement strand
GCGTCTTCAGCGGAGGGCGCACGGTCGACCAATCGGGAAATACTCCAACCCTCTAAGACCGTGTCATCTGAGGTGCCGACGATGAGTGCCCCACGGGTGTGGGTGGAAGACGCCAGACCATAGATATGCCCCACCACTTTGCCTCGAAGGCTCGTGTGGTCAAACTTTCCCTCTCCGGTAATCACCAGGTCAGCACTCTTCAGGGCTTTTGGGACACCAATCAGGTCAGCGACAAAAGCAGCGCCATCTTGGATCGTCGCACCCAAAAACGTCATCAAGCCCCAGGCGGTCGCACCTGCCGCGCCGGAGCCCGGAGTGAGATGGGTTGAGTGCTGCGGGGTGTGTTCGACGAGGAGGGAAAAAGCCTCCTCGAGTCCCCGAACATCATCCGGGGTCGCACCTTTTTGGGGGCCAAACACTGACGGGGCGTCTAACATCACCGCGGTGGTGTCACTGAGCAGAGTGATTCCCCTCACGGGCGGCTGGTGGAGGCCGCTGGTATCCACCCCAGTCACACCGATTGCCCCCGTGGGGTGAGCGTCGCTTCTGGAGAGCGTGGCCCCTAAGGCTTCCAGTGCCCCTAAGCCTGCATCGGTGGTGGCAGAGCCTCCCAATCCGATCATCACCCCCGTTGCACCGCGGTTTAACGCGATGGCGATGAGTTCCCCCAGGCCTCTTGTGGTGGCACCAAGAGGATCAGGCGCACTCATCAGGGGCAGCCCAGAGGTTTGCGCCAGCTCAAGCACGGCGGTCTGGTCGGGCAGCATCAACCAGGACGCCTTGACGGGGGAGCCTTCTGGCCCGGTGACGGTGTCGTGGTGCCAGGTGGCCTGCGGGGTGGCATACGCGATGGCATCTAATGTGCCCTCGCCGCCGTCGGCCATCGGTAAGACACTGAGGTGGTCGCTGGGGCGAATCGTGCGCCACCCTGTGGCGATTGCTTCAGCGACTTTTATTGCCGAGCGTGAGCCCTTAAAAGAATCGGGGGCGATCACCACGTTGGCCACGACTTCAGGTTACTGGCTCTGTGCCACCGGCTTCGGTGGCAGGGTTTGTGTGCTGGCGTTTTCGTGCGATAATCGACTGTCTACGGCGCGGCCCCATCGTATAGCGGCCTAGTACGCCGCCCTCTCACGGCGGTAACGCGGGTTCGAATCCCGCTGGGGTCACCACGTCTAGATTCACCACTTCGGTGCAGGCCCCCTCGGGCACGGGGTTATGCTGGTGGCGTTCTTAGGGGAGTATCCCGACTCTGCCTGTCGTCAACTCGGATGACGTTCATCATCCCGGCCGGTAGCAGATGGTGACATCTGGGGAGAGACGTTCGAACACCGTCCTGTCCGATGGAACAAAGGTGTGAGTGTGGAACTGTCTATCCCGTTGTGGTTTGAAGTGGGCTCGCTGATCGTGCTGAGCCTGATTTTGCTTGTCGATTTGCTACGTGTGGTGTGGAAGCCCCACGTCCCCTCCACAAAGGAGTCAGCCCTGTGGGTCGGTTTCTACGTGGCGTTGGCGTTGGTGTTCGCCTGGGCGATGTTTATTTTCTCCGGTGAACAATACGGTTCAGAGTTTTTGGCCGGTTGGGTCACCGAATACAGCCTGTCGGTGGACAACCTGTTTGTGTTTGTGCTGATCATGGCGTCGTTTTCTGTTCCTAAGCGCTATCAGCAAGAAGTGTTGATGGTGGGAATTTTGTTGGCCATCGTCTTTAGGGGCATTTTTATCCTGCTGGGGGCGGCCCTCATTGCCAGCTTCAGTTGGATTTTCTACGTCTTCGGAGCTTTTTTGCTGGTGGTGGCCATTCAACAACTCTCCAGTGGGCGTGAAGATGACGTGCAAAGGGAAAATGCGGTCATCCGTTTCCTTCGCACCCGCATCGACATGACCAACACCTACGACGGGATGAAGTTTCGGATTGTCGAAGAGGGGAAAAAGCGTTGGACGCCGATTCTCGTCGTCCTCATCGCCATCGGCACCGCCGATGTCGTCTTCGCCGTAGATTCCATTCCCGCCATTTACGGCATCACCGAAAGCCCGTTCATCGTGTTCACCGCCAACGTGTTCGCCCTGATGGGGCTTCGCCAGCTCTATTTCCTCCTCGGTGACCTCATCGACAAATTGGTCTACCTGCACATCGGGATCGCCTTCATCCTCGGCTTCATTGGAGTGAAGTTGGTCTTCCACGCCCTCCACACCAACGAACTGCCCTTCATCAACGGTGGCGAGCACGTCGAGTGGGTGCCCGTGATCGGCACCTGGGAGTCACTGATTGTCATCGTTGTGGCAATGACCATTGCCGTGGTCGCCAGTCTGGTGAAACTGAAAAAAGACGTCGACACTGGCGCGATCGTCCTGCCGAAACCAGAACACGTCGACCAGAGTGACGCCAAGAACTAAGCGCTAAACTGGCCGATACGCCGCGTGGGAATGCGGCGACCCCGGCAGGGACAACAGTGACGAGTTAGTGGTCACAGTGGTGACGTCGAGTTGGCCACTGACCTGCGGGAACGAGAGGAGAAAGGGAGGGATCATGGCGGCAGACACTCAATCGAGCACAGCGCAATCACGCCCCGCTGCATCGACCTTGGCTGAAAAAGTGTGGGCTGACCACCTTGTCAAAAAAGGTGAAAACGGCGAGCCTGACCTTCTCTACGTTGACCTCCACCTCGTGCACGAAGTGACCAGTCCGCAGGCTTTTGATGGCCTGCGTCAAGCAGGTCGCCCTGTGCGTCGACCAGACCTCACCATTGCGACCGAAGACCACAACACCCCCACGATCGACATCGATAAGCCCATCGCTGAGCCCAACTCGAGGCAACAGGTGGCAGCACTTCGCACCAACGCCGAAGAGTTTGGTATTCGCCTGCACTCTCTCGGTGATGCCGAACAGGGCATCGTGCACGTCGTGGGTCCACAACTGGGCCTCACCATGCCGGGAATCACCGTGGTGTGCGGTGATTCACACACCTCCACCCACGGTGCGTTCGGGGCGATGGCGTTTGGTATTGGCACCAGCGAAGTCGAACACGTGTTGGCCACCCAAACCCTGCCGCTGGCGCCCTTTAGAACCATGGCGGTCACGGTGGAAGGTTCGCTTCGCCCCGGTGTGACTGCAAAAGACATCATTTTGGCCGTCATTGCCCAAATCGGCACCCAGGGTGCCCAGGGCTATGTCATCGAATACCGCGGCAGTGCCATCCGGTCGCTGTCGATGGATGGTCGGATGACCATTTGCAACATGTCCATTGAAGCCGGTGCCCGAGCGGGAATGGTCGCCCCCGACGAGACCACTTTTGCGTATTTGAAGAATCGCCCCCACGCCCCCCAGGGTGCTGATTGGGACGACGCAGTGGAGTACTGGAAAACGCTGCGCACCGATGACGATGCAGTGTTTGACGCGGAAGTATTCCTCGACGCCAACACGTTGGAGCCTTTTGTGACCTGGGGGACAAACCCCGGTCAAGGTGTTCCACTGAATGAGTCGGTGCCAGAACCCTCGTCGTTCACCAACGAGGTGGATCGCCACGCGGCTGAGCGCGCCCTTGACTACATGGAGCTTGAACCGGGAACCCGGATGAAAGATATTCCCGTCGATGTGGTCTTCATGGGCTCGTGCACAAACTCACGCCTGGACGACCTACGTGCTTTCGCCTCCATCATCAAAGGTCAGAAAAAAGCGGACGGCGTTCGCGTCATGGTCGTCCCGGGTTCTGCCAGGGTCCGGCTTGAAGCAGAAGCCGAAGGCCTCCACAAAGTCATTGAAGAGTTTGGCGCCGAATGGCGCTTCGCCGGCTGCTCCATGTGTTTGGGGATGAACCCCGACCAGTTACAACCCGGTGAGCGTGCCGCGAGCACGTCCAACCGAAACTTTGAAGGTCGCCAAGGTCGCGGGGCGAGAACCCACCTGGTCTCCCCCCTGGTGGCCGCTGCCACAGCGATTCGGGGAACACTGTCTAGTCCCTCCGACCTGGGAATCGACATTCCCTCCTATTCGATTGCCGAGGTGGTCGCCTAATGGACACCGTCAGCCTGGTCGAAGGAGTGGGTGCCCCCCTTCGACGCTCCACCGTGGATACCGACCAAATCATTCCCGCAAAGTTTCTGAAGCGCATCACCAAAACCGGCTACGACGACGCGTTGTTTTATGAGTGGCGTCAAGACCCCGAGTTCATCCTGAACAACCCGCCCTACGACAAGGCTCGAGTGTTAGTGGCTGGACCGGATTTTGGTACCGGCTCATCCAGAGAGCACGCCGTGTGGGCGCTGCGCGATTTTGGTTTTGGCGCCGTCATCTCTTCACGCTTTGGCGACATCTTCCGCGGTAACGCCGGAAAACAGGGTCTTGTGGTCGCGACCGTGCCCCAAGAGATTGTGGAAGCCATTTGGGCTGAACTTGAGGCACACCCGGGCCAAGAGGTAGCCGTGGATGTGGCCAGCCGTGAGGTACGGTGTGGAGCGATAACGGCACCGTTTGAAATCGACGACTACACCCGCTGGCGACTGATGGAAGGACTTGATGACATTGGTCTCACCCTTCGCCACGAAGACGCAATTGACGCCTTCGAAACCACGAGAGCGTCGTGGCGCCCTCGAACACTTCCCGTACTGGGGGGTTGAGTGAACCCGGTGTCGGCAACCCCGACGACGACTCCGGCTGCGGTCTCACCCGAACAAGCCGATGTCGTCGCCGTTCACGGCGGCAAACCCCTCATCGGCGAAGTGGGTGTTCGCGGGGCGAAAAACCTTGTCACCAAAGCCATGGTCGCGGCACTGCTCGCCGACGAACCCAGCGTCCTCTCCAACGTTCCCGTCATTCGCGACGTCGCCGTGGTGAGGGGACTTCTTGAAGCCCACGCCGTCAGCGTCACCGACACTGCTCCGGGTGAGCTGACGCTCGACCCCAGAGGGGTCAAATCGGCGCACTTTGCCGAAATTGATGCCCACGCGGGCTCTAGTCGCATCCCGATTTTGTTTTGTGGACCACTGCTTCACCAACTGGGTGAAGCGTTCGTGCCGGACCTCGGCGGTTGCCACATTGGGGATCGTCCCATCAATTTCCACCTCGATGCGCTTCGCGCATTCGGTGCAGAAGTCGAAAAGTCTCCCGATGGCATCGCCCTTCGAGCGCCCAAGCGCCTCACCGGGGCGAAAGTAGAACTGCCCTACCCCAGTGTGGGAGCCACCGAACAGGTGCTGCTCACCGCAGTGCGGGCCAAAGGCGTCACCGAACTGATTAACGCCGCAGTGGAACCAGAAATCATGGACCTGATTCAGGTGCTGCAAAAAATGGGTGCCATCATTTCGGTGGAAACCAACCGAACCATCCTCATCGAGGGTGTCGATTCCCTAGGCCCCTACGAGCACAAAGCAATCTTTGATCGAAACGAAGCAGCCAGTTGGGCTGCCGCCGCATTAGCCACGAAGGGCACCATTTTTGTGCGCGGCGCCGAACAGCTCGACCTCATGACCTTTTTGAATGTGTACCGCAAAGTCGGTGGCGAGTTCACGGTCAAACCAGAGGGCATCGAATTTCGACACCCCGGAGGTGAGCTCCACCCGGTGGTGGTGGAAACCGACGTGCACCCGGGTTTCATGACCGACTGGCAACAACCCATGGTCGTCGCGCTCACCCAAGCACAGGGTCAATCGATCGTGCACGAAACCGTCTACGAGAAGCGCTTCGGCTTCACTGAAGCGCTGGTGGATATGGGTGCACGCATTGAGGTGCACAAGGAAGGCATTGCGAGTATCACCCGGCGGGTTCCCCGCCGGCCGCTCGAACAAGCGGCGGTCATTACCGGGCCGACTCCGCTCCACGGCGCGAACATTCGGGTGCCCGACCTCCGCGGTGGATTTAGTCACATCATCGCTGCGGTGACCGCAGAAGGTGAATCAGTGGTCAGTAACGTCGGCATCATTTCGCGCGGCTACGAACACTTGTGGGAAAAGCTCGAAGGGCTGGGAGCTTCGTTCGAGCTGAGGGGTTAACCCGGTGGCATCACAGCGTGGCCCCGGCTTCTGGTGGCGACTCATCGAAGTCCTCATCCTCCCGCTGTTTACCGCTTTTGTGACCCTCCGGGTGACGAAAGACTCCAGCCTTCCCCGCACCGGGCCTTTTATTGTTGCGCCCAACCACCACAGCGAAATTGACCCCATCGTGATGGGGGTTGCCGTGTGGCGATTGGGGCGCACCCCGCGGTTTTTAGCCAAAGCCTCGCTGTTTAAGATTCCCGTTGTCGGTTTTCTGCTTCGAGCGACAGGGCAAATTCCGGTAGAGCGCGGCGCCAGTTCCACCGGTGGTGCCCTGCGTGCGGCCAATCAACTGATCAGCCAAGACCAGGGCTTGATTGTGTACCCCGAGGGGACCCTGACCAGGCAACCCGATTTGTGGCCCATGAAGGGAAAAACGGGGGCGATTCGAATGGCCCTCGAATCGGGAATACCCCTTTACCCGGCAGCCCACTGGGGCACCCAAGACCTGATGGCCCGTTATGGAAAATCCCTTTCCGTTATTCCTCGGCCCCGGATCACCGTTGTGGTGGGTGAGGCGATGAACCTTGAGGCCTTTCAGGGCCGTCCCATCACCCGGGAACTACTCGATGAGGCCACCGACGCCCTCATGCACGCCATCCAAGATCTGGTGGCCTCCCTGCGGGGCGAAACACCACCGGAGACGATCTATGAACCCCAGGGGACCGAGCCGGGGAGGGGCCGATGACTGACATTACGGTAGTGGGTGCGGGATCGTGGGGGACCACGTTTGCCAAAATTCTTGTCGACGCCGGAGGCGACGTCACCCTGTGGGCACGCCGAAGCGAAGTGGCCCGAGAGATACGAGAAACCAGTCGTAACAGCGACTATCTGCGGGGGATTAACTTGCCCTCTTCGCTGACGGCCACCACGGATCTCGAAGAGGCCGTTTCTTCGGCTCACACCGTGTATTTGGCGGTACCCAGTCAAACCCTGCGGGCCAACCTGGAAGCCATCACGCCCCTTATTGCCCCCACCACTCGCCTGGTCAGTTTGATGAAAGGTGTCGAATCGGGCACGGGGCTTCGCATGTCCCAAGTCATCCACGACGTGACGGCGCTCCCACTAGAGCGCATTGCGGTGATCAGCGGGCCAAACTTGGCACTAGAAATCGCGAAAGAACAACCCACCGCCGCGGTGGCCTCCTCGGTCGATGCGGACACCGCTGCGGCTGTGGCGAAACAGGCCACCACGGCGTATTTCCGGATGTTTGTCAACTACGACGTCGTGGGGACCGAATTCGGGGGAGTGTTGAAAAACCTCATCGCCGTGGCTGTGGGTATCGCCGACGGTGTCGGCTACGGCGAAAACACGAAAGCGTCCATCATCACCCGCGGGTTGGCAGAAATCAGTGCGTTTGCGGCGGCCTTTGGCGCAGAACCGCACACCATGTCGGGCCTGGCAGGCCTCGGTGACCTCATTGCGACCTGCGAATCACCGCTGTCGAGAAATAACACCGCCGGGCGACTACTCGGCCAAGGCTACGCCTTAGACGACGTGGTGCGCCGGATGAACCAAACGGCGGAAGGCCTCCAAGCGGTGACGCCCGTATTAGAGCTGGCCTCCTCGCGGGGTGTGTCGATGCCCATTGTGATGCAGGTCCAACAGGTACTCCACGGCGAGCTTGACCCAGCAGAGCTCGCCCCACACCTCGCCACCGACTCTGATGAGCCACAGGGAGAATAAGACGCGTGCTCGCCTCCTACGCTGACGGTTCAGTCATTGCTGAGCGTTTCGGCAGTGGCCCCCTACAGGTCATTGCCCTGCACGGTTGGGGGAGAAACGCGAGCGACTTCCAGGCCGTGTTGGAAGGCTATTCGGCAGCAGCCGTGCAGTTACCAGGCTTTGGCGTGGTCGATCCGCCACCCACAGCGTGGCGACCGGCAGATTATGCCCGCTGGCTACTGCCCGCACTCGATGAGGAACACCCGCCCATTGTGGTCGGCCACTCTTTCGGGGGGCGCATCGCCGTTCGCCTGGCCGCTGCCTACCCCACCCGTGTGCGCGCACTGGTACTCACTGGGGTGCCGATGACGAAACTGCATCCGGCGAAAGGCCCCGACCCCCGCTACGCGTTCATCCGCTTTTTACGAAGCGTGGGTCTCGTGCCCGAATCACAACTGGAGCAGGCCAGGCGACGTTTTGGCTCCGCCGACTACCGCCACGCTGAGGGTGTGATGCGAGAAATCCTTGTCCACACCGTGGGGGAGGACTACCTGGATGACGCATCAGGTCTGGACATGCCCGTCGAATTGGTGTGGGGCGAATTCGATAAACCCGCCCCACTCGATGTCGCGAAAAAGACCTTGGAAGTGTTACCCAAGGGTCGCCTCAGCGTGGTGCCCAACTCCGAGCATCTACTCGATGAGACACTGGTGGCAGGCCTTCGCGCGGCGATTGATCGCCGGCTAAACAACGAGGAGATGTGACCCGGTGATTGGCTTCGAACTCCTGGTCGTCGTTACCACGTTGACTCTCGCGGCCTCGTTGGTGATCGGCCAGTTGCGCTGGTTGCGCGTCGCACAGCGTGTCCAATACTTACCCGGCGAAGTCAGCCGCATTGAACGCCTGTGGTTACTGCGCCGCCCCATGAGTGTGCTCTGGTGGGCGCTCGCCATAGTGCTCGCCTTAGCCGGTTATGTCGCTGCCCCGTTTGGGCTGGGTGTTGCCGCCTGGTTGGTCGTACTCGCGCCACTAGTCGCAGCACTCTCCCCGTGGCGGATGCCGGTGATGGGTGAAACGAAAGCTGTCGCGTGGACGGGGCGACTGATTCGGGTGGCGGTCGTTAACGCCGTGTTGTTGTTTGCCCTCGCGGCAGTATCGGCGTGGTTTTTAGGTCCAGCAGGAGCTCTCGTGCCCGTCATCCTCCAGGCCCTCATCACGGACCTGTCGCTGGTGCTGTTGTGGCCGGTGGAGCGGTTGCTGCAAAAACCGTATTTGACCAGTGCGCAAGAAACGCTTCGGAGGGTTGACCCACAGATTGTGGCCATTACCGGCTCTTACGGCAAAACCTCCACCAAAGGCTATGCCGCGCAAATTCTCGCCAGTCGCTACGACGTGGTGGCCTCCCCGGCGAGCTTTAACAACCTGATGGGGCTGTCGCGGTCCATCAACGACAAACTTGCCCCCGGCACGGAAGTGTTTGTTGCCGAAATGGGGATGAACGCGGAAGGCCGCATTCGGGAGCTCTCGAAATGGTTCCCGCCCTACATTGGCGCCATCACCGTGATCGGTGAAGCCCACTATGAACGACTCGGCTCACACCAGGCCATCCTGCGCGCCAAATCGGAAATTACCGAAAACGCTTCCGTCGTCGTACTGCCTGTCGACCAACCAGAACTTGTCGCCCTGGCAGAAACCTGCCGGGCAAGGGGAACCCTGGTGGTGACCGTCAGCGCCCAAGGGTTAGAAGCCGATGTCAGTCTTGACGCGGAAGCGGGCACCGTGACGTATGGGCCAGAGGCCACACCGGAGTCGACTGAGATTCCCCTGCTCGCCCACGGCATCAACATTGCCGTCGCGTTGGGAATTGCGTGGGCCCTGGATGTCCCCTCCGATAAAGCCCTCGCGTCGCTTGGCGACCTGCCCGTCGCCGCACACCGCGCAGAAGTCGCCACCACAGAATCCGGTGTGGCCATCATTGACGACACCTACAACTCCAACCCACCCGGGGCAGCCCGGGCCATCGCGGGAGCGAAAGAGCTCGCCGCGGAACGCGGCGGGAGGCTTTTCGTGGTGACCCCGGGAATGGTGGAACTGGGTGGCCTACAGGCGACGCGCAACCGGGAACTGGGCGAAGCAATCACCGCCGCCGGCGGTGTGTGCTACGCCGTGGGTCTCACCAACCGTCGGGCACTGCTCTCCGGTGCGGGAGCTGACACGAAAGTGTTTCTCACCCGAGATGAGGCCGTCGGTGCGGTGCTCCACGAGGCAAAGCCTGAGGACGTTATTCTCTACGAGAACGATCTGCCCGACCACTACCCCTAAACGTCCCGGTCGGCACTGTGGAGGTCAGGCTCGATGAGTGCACACAACACCTGGACGGTTATCTTCGGTGGACCCAGTCCCGAACACGAAATTTCCATCCTGACCGGGCTGCAAGCAGAACGTGTGTTGCGAACTGCCGGCCACACCATTCAGCCCGTCTACGTCGCCCCTAACGGTCAGTGGCTTCTGGTACCGGACAACACCGAAGCGAAGGACTACCTGGAAGGGTCACCTTCTGGTTCCAAAGAACTCGATGTCCGCCTTGGCGGACAACCAGGCCTCTACCTAAAAAAAGGTATGGGCTCGAAACGACTCGACGCGGATGCTGCACTGCTGTGTTTCCACGGTGGGGGCGGCGAAGGTGGCGGGGCTGCCTTTGTGTGTGAACTCTTGGGCATCCCGCACACGGGCTCCAGCTTGTATGCGGGCGCGGTGGGAATGGACAAACTCGCCTTCGCGGGCCTGTTAGCTAATGCCGGTATCCCCAGCTTGCCCCGCCAACACGTATCCCACACCAGCACGCCGGAGTTCGCCGGCCCCTACATTGTGAAACCCCGATTCGGGGGGTCCTCCATTGGTATTGAAATCGTGGACGACATCGATACCGCCAGAGCATTGGCCGATTCGAGCCCGCACCTGAAAAACGGTGCCGTCATTGAGCCCTACCGGGCCGACATTGTCGATCTGAACATTTCCTTTCGCACCTACCCCACCCTCGAATTAACTGCGCTTGAGCGCCCGCTTCGAGGAGACAAAGACGCAGAATCTTCTGGAGCCGGTGGGGTCTACAGCTACCAGGAGAAATACCTCCAAGGTGAAGGCGGCGCGGGGCTCACCCACGCGCCGCGGGAGTTCCCCGCCCAAGTACCCGACGTGGTCGCCTCTCGGGCCGTCGAATTAGCAACAGCTGTTGCGGAAGTGACCAGGCTCACGGGTATTGTTCGCGTGGACCTGTTGTGGGATCCAGCCGATGACAGTGTCTATGTCAACGAGGTAAACACGATCCCGGGTGCCCTCTCGCTGTATTTGTGGTCGCCCACCAGACCACCCGCTGAAGTGCTCACCGATGCTCTCCGAGAAGCCGTGGAGCGGCGTATTCGGTGGCCACAAGCAGGCTTCTCGCAGGGCATCGCCCTAAAAGCAGCCGGTGGTATTGCCGGCAAGCTTGTCGGGATGGGCTCCTAAGCCATAAACGCCCAGCCACGCGCCACTATGTAGTGGGTGTGGTCAGGTGATGGATGTGGTCAGCTGATGGGTGGGGGCAGCGCTACTCGCTGAAGACGTCTTCGGCGCCCAAGCATGCGCCGACCGGTGCCGATTGGCTGGCCACGGCGCCGCTTAAGGCTTGGAGCGCCTCAGTTCCGGAAACCCGTTCGGAGTCGACAATGACTTCTGTCGCGGGGTCGAGGCCGTAGCTCAGGAACACAAAACGCGGTTGGTCGCTGTCATCAATTAACCAATCCACGCCGTCGACGGTGGCACAGGGCAATGTAGAAGGCCCGGGCCGTGGCAGACCGCAGCGCACGATCACCGCCGTCGGGTCACCGTAGGCGGCTGTCGATTGGGCGTCCACACTTCGCCTCTCGAGTTCACCGATGGAATCGGGCAGGCGCACCATCATGTTGGCGCATTCGACCGCGTTGGCTTCGGGGGCGGGTTGTAGGCGCACTGTGGGAGCGCACGCCGAAAGTGTCATCATCGCCACGGCGGCGAAAGTCAGCACGGTGCGCCATCTGCCCATCCCCTTCAGGCTACCGTGGGGGTGTGGCCGAGCACTTGGAAAAACCCCTGACCGTAGCCGACCTGGGTGAGCGCGGAACGCTCGCCAGGATTTTGCCCCTGCTGCCAAGCGCGAGCGGGATGACGGTCGGACCGGGGGACGATTCCGCGGTCGTGGGGTTACACGCACCAGAGGTGGTGACCACCTGCGACATGATGGTCGAGGGTCCGGATTTTCGCCGGGACTGGTCCCAGCCGGAAGACATTGGCTATAAAGCCATGACCAGTAATCTTGCCGACATTTCGGCCATGGGCGCCAGACCACTGGGGGTCATCATTGGTCTCGCCGCTCCGCCGGACACACCAGTATCGGACTTGGTCGGCATCGCCCGGGGGATCGCCAAAGGCCTAGCCGATATGGCCCCCGACGCGGGGGTGTTGGGTGGTGATCTCTCCACCGCCCCACAACTCACCCTGTCTGTGACCGTGCTCGGTCAACTCTTTGGGCTTCACCCGGTGCTTCGATCAGGCGCCCGGCCAGGCGACATTGTGGCGGTGACGGGTGAGCCTGGTGTGTCAGAGCGGGGGTTTCGAATCCTGAACGAACACACCACCCAGGCGGGGGGAGTGCTCGACCCGTCAGTGTTGGCGGAGCTTCGAAGCCACCCAGAAGTGCTCCACCACCTCGCTCCGCGCATTGATCTGACTCACGGGCCAGCTGCTGCCGCCGCGCACGCGACCGCGATGATGGACGTCAGTGACGGGTTGGTACTCGATGCAACCCGTATGGCAGAGGCCAGCGATGTGGCCATCGACTTTGATGGTGATGCGGTGGTTGATGATGCCTGGTTAATGGGTGGTGAAGATCACGGGCTCTTGGCGACCTTCCCGCCGGAGGTCACCCTGCCGGAGGGTTTCCACCCCGTCGGTGTGGTGCGTGAGTTTGAGCCAGCAGCAGACGGTGTGGGCACCGGCGGTGTGGGCACTGGGGGTGTGAGTACTGACGGCGTGGCTACTCCTCGGGTGACGGTCTCCGGGGTGGCGCCCGACATTGAGCGCGGTGGTTGGGACCCTTACCGAGACAGTGTGAAGACTCGGGTATCGCCGTAAGTTTTGGTGCCGATTAGGGTCAGCCATTCAGGCCAGTCGGGCTCTGTGGTGCGCGTCGAGCGCTCCACCACAATTGTCGCCTCGGGGTGAACCAGTGGCTTGAGGGCAGTGAGGGTGGCGGTGATTTCCTCGGAGGGCTGTTCATAGGGTGGGTCGATAAAGACCAGGTCGATGGTGGCATCGCCTGGCAGTGTGGCCAGTGCGGCGCTGACGCTCTGGCAGCGCACATCACTACTGACCGGGCGGGGCAGCGCTTTTTCTAGCCGCTGGCTGTTGGTTTTGATGGCTGTGCAGGCAGCCCTATTCGAATCCACCGCGATCAGCGTGCTCGCGCCGCGACTGAGGGCTTCAAGCCCCAGTGCACCAGATCCCGCAAACAAATCCAGCACTTTAAGGCCAGTGAAATCGATGCGACTGGCCAGGGCAGAGAACATGGCTTCTCGTACTCGGTCGCTGGTGGGCCTAGTGGGGCCTTGAGGGACCTCCAGTGGCAACGATCCGGCTTCGCCGGCGATGATGCGCGCCATGTGAACACGCTACCGGGTGGTGTGGTGGAGGCGGGTAGCCTCGAAGTGTGGCGATTACCCGGGAGAGCGCATTAGCCCAGGTGCTGGGCGATCGCAC
This sequence comes from Pontimonas sp., assembly GCA_965657845.1. Lineage (GTDB taxonomy): Bacteria > Actinomycetota > Actinomycetes > Actinomycetales > Microbacteriaceae > Pontimonas. The sequence goes on along the minus strand of CBFHPU010000005.1, from coordinate 62,805 downwards.
CCAACGCGCCCTCAAGAAAGCGTTCGGTTACACCACGGTGGGTCAACTGCTGGAGCACTACCCCAGACGCTATGCCACGAGGGGGGAACTGACGTCCTTGCAGGGCATTGCCCTGGGGGAGCCGGTGAGCCTGGTCGCCGAAGTGGTCTCCGTCACCGACCGGCCGATGCGAAACAGGAAAGGTTCCCTGCTGGAAGTGGTCATCACCGATGGCACCGGTGTGGTGACCCTGACATTTTTCAACCAAGCATGGCGTGCCCGCGACCTACGACCCGGGGCGAGAGGCATTTTCGCCGGCAAGGTCAGCAGTTTCCGTGGTGGCAAACAACTCGCCCACCCCGACTATGAACTTTTTGAGGATGCGCCCCCCACCGAGGAAAGCTCGAAAGCGTGGGCGCAGACCCCAATCCCCATCTACCCGGCCACGTCCACACTGGCTAGTTGGCAGATCCAGAAAGCCATCGCGACAGTCTTAGACCAACTGGAAGGCGTGGATGACCCGGTTCCCGACGAGCTGAAATCACGCCACACGTTGGTGGATTTAAGCGTTGCACTGAATCACATTCACCGGCCTGAATCGGAAAGTCAGTGGCAAAAAGCCAGAGATACCCTGCGCTTTCACGAAGCGTTGGTGTTGCAGCTGGCGCTCTTACAACAGCGTGCGGTGGCCGAAGCGAAGGGCACGATTGTTCGCGAACCGGGAGGTTTGGGCCGGCGTTTTCGAGATGGTTTGCCGTTTTCGTTGACCGAGGATCAGCAGGCGGTGGCGACTGAGATTGCCTCCGACTTGGCCTCCGGAGTTCCCATGCACCGGCTCATTCAAGGTGAAGTGGGCTCTGGAAAAACGGTCGTCGCACTGGGTGCGATTGTGCAAGTCGCTGAAGATGGCGGCCAGTCGGCACTGCTTGCCCCCACGGAAGTTCTCGCCAGTCAGCATTTCCGCTCCATCGTGAACACGCTGGGTCCAGACCTCGCCAGTGAACTGGCCCCCACTCTGCTCACCGGTGGGATGGGAGCTAAAGAGCGCAAAAAAGCAGAACTCATGATTGCCTCCGGTCAGTCCCGCATTGTGGTGGGCACCCACGCCCTGCTGAGCGACTCGACCCAGTTTCACGACTTGGGGTTAGTCGTCGTTGACGAACAACACCGTTTTGGGGTGACCCAGCGCGATGTGCTGCGCCATAAAGGCTCAAACCCGCACGTGTTGGTCCTCACCGCCACCCCCATTCCCCGCACAGTCGCCATGACCGTCTTTGGGGATGTTGACATTTCCACCATTCGGGGGGTGCCTGCCGGTCGACAACCGGTGACCACCCACGTGGTGGCGTTGGCGGAAAACCCTGCTTGGTTTTCCCGGGTCTGGCAGCGAGCAGATGAAGAAATCGAGGCCGGACACCGAGTGTTTGTGGTGGCCCCCGCGATCGACCAGACCGGGGTGACAGAAGGTGTTGACGACGGCGTTGAGGGTGCCGGCTACCCCGACCAGGTGGCTGGTCTGGAAGACGGTCAGGCCGATGGTGAGCCAGCCCGGCCGCTCACGGCAGTGCTGGAGCTCGCCGCCACCCTGAAAGAGCATGAACTGTTGGGCAAAAGACATATTGGTGTTGTCCACGGCCGATTGGACAGTAAAGAAAAAGAGGACGTGATGTCCGCTTTCCACTCTGGTGATCTTGACTTATTGGTGGCCACGACAGTGATTGAAGTCGGTGTCGATGTTCCACAGGCGACGATGATGATCGTGATGGACGCTGACCGGTTTGGAATCAGCCAACTACACCAACTGCGCGGTCGCATCGGTCGAGGGGGCCTGCCTGGCGTGTGTTTATTGGTGACCCACCAACCGGCCGAGTCGATGGCAAGGGAGCGACTTGACGCCGTGGCGTCCACCACGGACGGTTTCGAATTGGCGCGCATTGATATGGAACTGCGCCGCGAAGGTGACGTGTTGGGGGCGAACCAGTCGGGGGGACGCTCCGGGTTGAAACTGGTGCGCGTGAGTGTGGACGGGGAATTAATTGAATCGGCGAGAGCCGATGCGAAAGCCATATTGGCGCTTTCGCCCGATTTGGCCGACTACCCGGGGTTGCGCGGTGCCCTGTCTGAGCGTTTGGCAGAAATTGATGCCGAATATTTGGATCGTAGCTAGTGGCGTAACACGTCGTTAATACCCCTTCGCTACGCTTACTGCGTGACCTCGATCGCTGTTGTTCCCGGTTCCTTTGACCCTGTCACCCTGGGTCACCTCGATGTGATCAGGCGCGCTCAGGGCCTTTTTGACCAATTACACGTCGTTGTGGTGCACAACCCCGACAAAAAGGCCCTGCTGCCGATCGCCCAACGGGTGTCGTTAATCGAAAAGGCGCTGGGGCAGGCGGGAATCACTGGGGTGACGGTGACCTCCTGGAGTGTGGGCCTGCTCGTGGACTATTGCGTCGAAGTGGGAGCAAAAGTCCTGGTCAAAGGGGTGCGCTCACCCGCTGACGTGTCCTATGAAACCCCGATGGCCATTGTGAATAGAAAACTGGCCGATATCGAAACCGTGTTTTTGATGCCCGACCCTGCCCACGGCCACGTCTCCAGCTCACTGGTGCGACAAGTCGCCCGCCTGGGTGGCGATATTTCTCCCTACGTCCCACAAGTCGTGAAAGATTTCATCGACACCAACGGCCTCCCCGACTAGGTCACCCAGCCGCTTCAGAGCATCCTGGTAGGGCCGCTCGCTGACCCGTGGTGGCCACCAGAAACCTTGAGCCGACCTACCGGTAGGCTTTTGCCTCGTGGCCCAACACTCTGCTTTTGTTCTTCCCGTGCACGATCTGATGGGGAAACCCGGGTCGATGCGGGAGCTTGACCTTCGGGTGTCGACCCCTGAAGTGTGGGGCGAAGCCGTCGCCCAAGTGGCTGAAGGCGCGAGTGTGGAAATATCTGGCCAACTCGAAAGCGTGCACGAAGGAATTCTCGCCTCCGGCGAGATTCACACACGCGCTGCGGCGCAGTGTGTGCGGTGTTTAGATCCGGTAGAGCTCGATATTGAGACGGATTTCACCGAGCTATTCGCGTATTTTGACCAGGACGGCTACGATAGCTCCGTGGTCGATGAGACCATCGACTTGGGCATTGTCGTTCGCGACCAAGTAGTTCTGCAGCTACCGTTCCAGCCGATGTGTTCGCCTGACTGTCCCGGACTGGATCCGGAAACGGGAGAAAAACGCCCGGACGACTGGCAGGAAAACACGGAAGACCGGCTTGATCCTCGCTGGGAAGCGTTGCGAGAACTGATGGACCAAGACCCCACAACCAACGAGAATGGCACCTCGAGAGAGTAAAGAAGGCAGATCATGGCTGTACCCAAGCGGAGAAAATCCCGCGCGAACACCCACGCACGTCGCTCGCAGTGGAAGACGGAAATTCCCACGCTGGTGAAAGTTGTGGAGAACGGGCGCACCGTGTATCGCCTTCCCCACCGCGCTCACGTCGTGGAAGACTCCAACGGCACTCCGCTGTTCATGGAGTACAAGGGTCGCCGCGTCTCCGACGCTTAAGAAGACGGCGGGCCAACAATGAGCCCTCCCGACTGGGACGTCCTGCGCCGGGCATTAGGCGTCAGCGTCTCTGACGAGGCACTTCGTCATGCCCTGACGCATTCGAGTTACGCCTACGAAAACGGTGGCGCCGACAACGAGCGCCTGGAGTTTTTGGGCGATGCGGTGTTAGGCCAATCGGTGACCGCACTGCTCTACCAGCACTACCCCGAGCTGCCAGAAGGCGAATTGGCCAAACGCCGCGCAGCCGTCGTCTCCACTCACGCCCTCGCGAAGGTTGCTACCGAGATTGGCCTCGGACACTTTCTTCTGCTCGGTCGAGGCGAAGAGCGCACTGACGGTCGCACCAAACCGTCCCTGCTGGCCGATGCACTCGAAGCAGTAATCGGTGCCGTGTTTATCGAACAGGGCCATAAAGCTGCCGATGGCGTCGTCATTGGCTTAATGGGCGAGACCATCAAAGACCCCCGCACTTTTGATGAGACGGCGGACCCTAAAACGGCGCTACAAGAACTCGCTGCCTCCCGGGCGCTGCCGCCCCCGCGTTACGTGTTGAGCGAGGACGGACCCGATCACCAAAAAACGTTTAGTGCCGACGTGTTTATTGACCACCCGCAGCATTCCCCCGGACCCGTCGGTCGCGGGGTGGGAAGCAGTAAGAAGCTGTCCGAAATTGATGCCGCCCGCAACGCGCTGGGTGCGCTTCGAGGCTCCTAAGTGCCCGAACTACCCGAAGTCGAGGTGGTCAGGCGAGGCATCGAGCCGTATTCCACCGGCTGGCAGATTGAGGATGTGCGCGTATTTGATCCGCGCTCACTGAAGCGACACGATGGCCCTACAGAAGACTTCATTCACCGCCTGGTCGGAAGAACCCTCCACGGCGCGATTCGTCGAGGAAAGTTTTTGTGGTTGCCGCTATCTGATCCCTCATCGCCCGATCGGCCGGGCGATGAGGCTGTGGTGTGCCATTTGGGGATGTCCGGTCAGGTGCTCTTGGGTGAACACCCGGACCAGTTTGGGCCACTGCTACGTGTGTCGCTCGAGCTGCGTAGCCCATCGGGGCAATCCATCACCTGGGGTTTTGTCGACCAACGACTTTTTGGTTCACTCGCCATCGACCGCCTGGTCGAAGCGACTGATGCGATAAGCCCCCACACGGGTACTCCGGTCCCTGCCGGTTGTGGGGGTGAGGATTCGAGGTTGCCCTCCCAGGTTCACCACATTGGACGAGACCTCCTCGACCCGGCTGTCGATGATGTCGTCCTCGCCAGAGCGATACGTAAAAAGTCTTCCGGCATTAAACGGGTACTGCTCGATCAGCGCCTCACCAGTGGGGTGGGAAACATTTACGCCGATGAGGCGCTCTATCGAAGCCGCCTGCACTACGACTACCCGGCATCACGGTTGAGCCACGCCAAAGCGTTAGAACTCTTGGGTCATGTGCGAAAGGTATTTCAGGACGCATTGGCCGAAGGGGGCACCAGTTTTGATTGGCAGTATGTGAACGTCAACGGCCAAAGCGGGTATTTTTCCCAGTCACTGTCGGCCTACGGCCAAGACGGGAAGGCGTGTGGTCGATGCGGTCGCACTATTGTGCGGGAACCGTTTATGAACCGGTCTTCGTTTCGGTGCCCCAGATGCCAACCGACACCGCGTAAACGGGTAGGTTAGCCAGAAGAATTACCGGGCAACAGCCCGGGCTATCCCCACAGCGTAGGAGTGTTGGTGCACCTAAAGTCCCTCACCATTAAGGGCTTTAAGTCGTTCGCTGAACCGACCACCCTTCAGTTTGAGCCAGGCGTCACCTGCGTGGTGGGCCCCAACGGTTCCGGAAAATCCAACGTCGTTGACGCGTTGGCGTGGGTGATGGGTGAGCAGGGGGCAAAAAGTCTCCGCGGTGGTTCCATGGAAGATGTCATCTTCGCGGGAACCCAATCGAGGGGACCACTGGGTCGAGCTGAAGTGAGCCTCACCATCGACAACTCTGATGGTGTGTTGCCGATTGACTATTCCGAGGTCACCATTTCTCGCACCCTGTTTCGAAACGGCTCCAGCGAATACGCCATCAACCGAGAATCGGCCAGGTTGTTAGATGTTCAAGAGCTCCTGTCCGACACGGGGCTCGGTCGAGAAATGCACGTCATTGTCGGCCAAGGCCAACTCGACCGTGTCCTCTACGCCTCCGCCGATGACCGCAGGCGCTTCATCGAAGAAGCAGCGGGAATTACCAAGCACCGCCGCCGGAAAGAAAAAACGGTTCGCAAACTAGAAGCCATGGATGGCAACCTCACCCGCCTCCAAGACCTCGTCAACGAAATTCGTCGTCAACTCAAACCCCTGGGTCGCCAAGCAGACGTCGCGAGAGAAGCTCAAAGTATTCAATCGGCGGTGCGCGACGCCAAAGCGCGTCTCCTCGCCGATGATGTCGCCACCCTCCAGCGAGAACTCGCCGACTACCAAGCCAGTGAAGGCGCCAGTGCCAGTGAGCGTGCCCTGGTTCAGACCGAACTAGACCGTGTCGTGGAAGAAAGCGCCGCCCTCGAGGCACAGCGCGCCAGCACAGGAGTCGCCGAAGCCCGCGGCGTGGATAGTTCACTGCGACAGGTCGCCGAGCGTATCGACTCCCTCCACGCGCTCGCGGCCGAGCGGGTTAGCTTGTTGGCCGAGCAGAGTGAAGCCAGTGACATTGGTCCCGGTGTGAGTGATGACGAACGCGCCGAAGCCGAAGAGTTAGTCAATGCGGCCCGTCAGGCGCTCGCCGCAGCCGAAGTGGAACTGGGCGATAAGGCGGCCCTCACTGCCAGTGCCCGCGCTGCCCTGGAATCATTTGACACACAGTTGCAGCAATCGCGTGCGGCCAGGGATGCCTGGTTGCGGAAAAACCAGGAGCGCCAAGAAGCGCTCGCGGTCGCCCACTCTCGACTAGAAAATGCCACTGCCGATGTTGCCGTCGCCAAAGAGGCCGTGGTGTTAGCCGACGAGCGCATTGCGGAATTGGAGCGCCAATGGCACGACGCACAGGTTGACGGGGACGACTCAGGAGACGCATCCACTGACAGCGCTGAGGGCGCACTGCAAGATGCCTGGCGGCGTGAAGCAGAAGCCGAAGAACACGTAGACACTCTGCGTCACGAACTGCACCGTTTAGAGCGGGAAAAAGATGCCCTGGCCGCCACCGTGCACACACTGAGCCTCGCGTTGGAGAGTGACCAAGCGGGTACCGGGGAACAACTAGAGGGTGTTCGTGGCCGCGTTGCCGACCTCATCAGCATTAATCCCGGTTTCGAAAAAGCCATTGCCCGTGCGCTCGGCGTACTAGCTGACGCACTGGTCGTGTCTACCCGCCAGGCGGCCCTCGATCTCACCCGCGGGGTGAGTGGCCGCGACGACGCGAGGCTGTCCCTCGTCGTCGATGAAGTACACGCCACCTCGGAGCGTGTCGAATTGGAAGGTTTAGTCTCAGCCGCTGATGTCGCCAATGGCCCAGAAGGCCTCATGCGGGTTCTTCACCGGGTGTTTATCGCCGAGGATTTAGACGAAATCAACACCCACTGGGTGGGTCACCCGGAGCTGCCTGCCGATGTCGTGATTGTCACCAAAGCGGGTGACCTGTTTTCTGGAACCAGGGTGCAAGCCGGAAGTGGCGCCCAACAAAGCGCCGTGGAGTTAACCGCAGAGCGCGACCAAGCCACCACGGAACTCCAGCGGGTCTCCACAGAAGTGGAACGCGCGGCCAGCCGACTAGAACAGGCACAACACGACGCCACACAGGCGTCAGCCGAAGCAAAGCGAGCCCTAGCCGAAGTGCGTGAATTTGAAGCCAGTAGGGCAGCGCGCAGCGAAGCGCTCTCTAGTTTGGCCGCCACCTTAGATTCGGCCAGGGGCGAGCGGGAGCGGGCGCAAGCCCGAGTCGACCAGGCAGAAGCGGCCAAGTCGCTGGCTGCCGAGGCCCTAGAAAACGCCGGACAGCACAGTGAGGCAGAGCCAGAGCCCATCGTTGCAGTCGATGAATCTGGTCGTGCGGCTCTCGCCGAAGCCCTTGAACTGGCGCGTGCGGGGGAAGTGGATGCCCGGGTGGCTGTTGAAGCAGCACGCTCCCACGTGGGTTACCAAGAATCCCAGGTGGTGGCCCTCCAACAGCGCCACCAGGCATGGCTAGACCAGAGGGAAAAAGAAGCCCACCGTGCTGCCGCGAGGCGTGAGTTGCACCGTCGATCCACCAGCGTCGCCGCAATTACTCCCGCGCTCGTGCGGGTGGCGAGGGCCAGTGTGGAGGAATCGTCACGGCGGGTAGCTGAGCTGGAAGCAGCGCGGGCCTCCAGCGACGAAAAAGCCGCCGCTCTTCGACAGCGCGAAGCACAATTACGGGAGCGCCTCACCGCGCTGACCGACAGTGTGCACTCAGTCGAAATGCACATCTATGAACGAAACCTGCAACTGGGCCAACTGACCCAAAAGGCCACCGATGAACTGGGCTTGAGCCTTGACGTGTTGATCAGCGAATACGGCCCCGACCAGCCCGTTCCCCTCCAAGAGGGGGAGGCGGAAGATGCTGCCCCCACCGACAGCGCTGAGGACAGTCGCGCTGAAGATGGTGGCGCAGAAGATGCTGGGGCTGAAGATGGTGTGGCTCAGACCCCCGCCACGAAACCTTTTGATCGGGCTGAGCAGCAGAAGCGTTTGGCGCGAGCACAAAAACAGTTGGATGCTTTGGGGCGAGTGAACCCTCTCGCGTTGGAAGAATTTGATGCGATGGAAAAGCGCCACCAATACTTGGTGGAACAGCTTGAGGATGTGAACGCCTCCAAGCGGGATTTGTTGTCCATCGTTGACGACATTGACGACACCATGCGTGATGTGTTTATGGCGGCTTTTGCCGACACGAAAGCGGCCTTTGATGAAGTGTTCCCGGTGTTGTTCCCCGGGGGTCAAGGGGCACTGAGTTTGACCGACCCTGACGCTCCACTCACCACCGGTGTTGAGGTGTCGGTCCGCCCTCGAGGCAAAAACATTGAGAGATTATCTCTGCTCTCCGGTGGTGAGCGTTCGCTGGCTGCCGTTGCCCTGTTGATCGCCATTTTTATTGCCCGGCCAAGCCCCTTCTACATCCTCGATGAAATCGAGGCGGCACTAGATGACGCCAACTTGGGCCGCCTGTTGGATGTGATGGGGACACTGCGAAAAGATTCGCAGCTGATCATCATCACCCACCAAAAACGGACCATGGAAATCGCTGACGCCCTTTACGGGGTATCGATGCGAGATGACGGTGTGAGTGCTGTGGTGGGCCAGCGGGTGCGAGACGAAGCACTCAGCACCGCGTAAGCCTTTCGCAACACGCGGCTTACCGGTGGTGTCCCGGCCACGGTAGTGTGTGGCGTGTGGGACGCAAGCAGGCCTTTGGCTGGACACTCATTGCCGCAGCAGCAGTCATCAGCGCCTCCATTTTCACTCAGGCACTCATCGCCGGATCCGAAGTTCCCGTCAGTTCTTCTACAGACACCCCCGTGGTGCCCCTCGCCCCGGTAGAAGGCGAATAGTCCCGGTGGCCACTTGGTCGTTAGGCCGCGCCCTTCGTGGGTTGTGGCAGCAAGAAACTCTTGATGAGTCCACCTGGGAGGACCTCGAAGACGCCCTGTTGATGGCTGATGCCGGTGTGGAATACACCGAAGCTCTCCTGACAGAAGTGCGCAGTGAAGCAGAGCGCATTGGGCTTAGTCGCCCCAGCGATGTGAAGGCGTTGTTGGCAGAGCGTATTGAAGCCCACTTGGCCGAATACGACCCCACGTTGACTCTGACGGAGCGACCCGCCGTGGTGCTCATTGTGGGAGTAAACGGTGTGGGCAAAACCACAACGATTGGCAAGTTCGCCAAATATTTGCGAAGCGCCGGACGCAGTGTGCTGATCGGAGCGGCCGACACATTTCGGGCGGCCGCTGTCGATCAGCTGAGCCACTGGGCCACTCGTGCGGATGCCCAGATTGTCACCCCCGAAAAAGACGGTCAAGATCCCGCATCGGTCGCCTACCAGGCAGTCGCTCGCGCCGTGGAGGAACACATTGACGTGGTCCTGATCGACACGGCTGGTCGCCTCCAGACCAAATCGGACCTGATGGATGAGTTGGGGAAAGTGCGCCGGGTGGTGGAAAAGCTCACGCCGGTATCTGAAGTGTTGTTGGTGTTGGATGCGACCACCGGCCAAAACGGCCTATCTCAGGCGGAGCTGTTTTTAGAACACGCCGGGGTGACCGGTTTGGTGCTCACCAAACTGGACGGTTCAGCCCGTGGAGGTTTTGTACTCGCCGTGCAACAGCGCACCGGGTTGCCGGTGAAACTGATCGGCGACGGTGAAGGCCTTGACAACCTGCGAGGCTTTTCGGCCAAAGCCTTCGCCACCGCACTGATCGACTAGCCCTCGCGTGGGTGCTGGTTCGCGTAAGAGACGCGCAGCTGGTTGTAGTGGGCGGCGTTAGCGCGAATCGCCTCAATTTCTTCACTACCCAATTCGCGGCGAACTTTGGCCGGAAGGCCCGCCACCAGGCTCCCTGGCGGAATGACTTGACCTTCTAGGACCACCGCTCCTGCCGCCACGAGTGACCCGGTGCCGATCACGGCACCGTTTAACACGGTGGCGCCCATACCAATCAGGCAATCATCTTCAATGGTGCAGCCGTGCAACGTCGCGTTATGGCCCACACTGACACCCTCACCAATAGTGACCGGGTAACCGGGGTCGGCGTGGACGGCGACCCCGTCTTGAATGTTTGACCCTCGACCGAGGGTGATGGTTTCGGTGTCACCTCGCAGCACCGCGTGAAAGAGCACACAGGCGTCTGGTTCAATCACGACCCGACCGATCAGGTCCGCGCTCGCGGCCACATAAGCCGAGTCATCAACCTGGGGGGTGTGGTCGTCAAAGGAATATCTCACCCCACCAGACTACGACTCGGGTGGCCTGTGAGGGCCACTCGGCTAGGCTTTAGCCACCATGGCATTTGGTTCCCTCTCCGATCGGTTAACCGAGACCTTCCGTTCGCTGCGCTCAAAAGGGCGACTGTCACCGAGCGATATCGATAAGACGGTCCGCGAAATACGTCGAGCCCTGCTCGATTCTGACGTCGCCCTCGAAGTAGTGAAATCGTTCACTCAGGCGGTGCGGGAGCGCGCCCTGGGCGATGACGTCAATAAGGCACTAAACCCCGCCCAACAGGTTGTCAGCATTGTGATGGAGGAACTAGAAGCCATCCTGGGGGGCACTGGACGGGGCTTAAGTTTTTCCAAAACTCCCCCCACAGTGATCATGTTGGCCGGCTTGCAGGGTGCCGGTAAAACGACGTTGGCGGGAAAGCTCGCCAAATATTTGAAAGCGGAAGGTCACACCCCTGTGTTGGTCGCCTGTGACCTGCAGCGCCCCGGAGCGGTCGACCAGCTACAAATTGTGGGTGGCCAGGTCGAGGTTCCGGTGTTCGCCCCGGAACCCGGTAGCGGGGTGGGTGACCCGGTGAAGGTCGCGAAAGATTCCCTTCGTTTCGCCACCGACAAACTCCACGACGTCGTCATTGTCGACACCGCGGGTCGAACCGGCGTGGACGAAGACATGATGGCGCAGGCGAGGGCCATTCGGGATGCGGTCACACCCGACGAAGTGCTTTTTGTGTTGGACGCCATGATCGGTCAAGACGCCGTTCACACAGCTAGAGCGTTTGGTGACGGAGTCGACTTCACCGGTGTGGTCCTCACCAAACTCGACGGCGACCAAAAAGGTGGTGCCGCCCTCAGTGTGAAGGGCATCACCGACCGCGACATTCTCTTTGCCTCAACGGGTGAAAAGCTCGACGACTTTGAAGTGTTCCACCCGGATCGGATGGCGAAGCGCATCCTCGACCTGGGTGACGTGATGACCCTCATCGAACAGGCCCAAAAGGCCTTCGATGAGGAATCTAGGGCGGAAATGGAACAAAAGTTCCTCTCCGACACGTTCACCCTCGATGACTTTCTTGACCAACTCCAGCAGGTCAAAAAAATGGGGTCCCTGCAGTCGATGATTGGCATGCTGCCGGGCGCCAGAGGCATGAAAGAGCAGTTAGACAACGTCGACGATAAAGACATTGCCCGCACCGAAGCGATCATCCGGTCGATGACTCCGACCGAGCGGGTGAACCCCAAACTGTTAAACGCTTCTCGTCGCAAACGCATCGCCCTGGGTTCAGGGGTGAGTGTCACCGACGTGAACCAGTTGATGGCGCGCTTCGAACAGGCCCAAAAAATGATGAAAACGGTCGCCAAAGGTGGTGTTCCCCAAATACCGGGCATGGGTCCGGTCGGTGCGGGAGGCGGCTCTGGCAAATCCAAACGCAAAGGCAAAGCGAAAAAACCTAAAGCACGCTCGGGTAACCCGGCCACCCGCGCCCAACAGCTCCAAGGCGGCAAACCTCCCGAAGCACCCGGGTCCAGTTTCGGCCTTTCGGGCTAGTTTTTCCGTAACGGTCACAGGGCGCCTAGGAATCTGACAGAATAGGACGCTGGTAACACCACCGTCCGACCCTCTATCTGTCGGTAGTGCCCGACCACCGCTTTCTCGCAAGCAGACCCCACCTGGTTTTGCGAGCCTGGCACCAATACCCATCACGACTGGAGAAACGTGGCTGTCAAGATTCGACTGAAGCGCATGGGAAAAATCCACGCGCCCTACTACCGCATTGTTGTGGCCGATTCGCGCAAAAAGCGCGACGGCCGCGTGATTGAAGAGATCGGGAAATACCACCCGACCGAGAACCCTTCGCTGATCGAGGTCACCTCTGAGCGCGCCCTCTACTGGTTGGGTGTTGGTGCACAGCCCACCCCGCAGGTGTTGGCCATTTTGAAGCTCACCGGCGACTGGGGCACCTTCAAGGGTGAAAAGGGTGCCAAGAACATGGTGCAGCCTCCAGAGCCCAAGCCTGAGTTCAACCCGGACACCAAAAAGAAGCCCGTCTTGAAGCCGAAGGCCAAAACGGAGCCGGCCAAGGCCGACGCTGCCGCTGAAGCACCCGCTGAAGCACCCGCTGAGGCAGTAGCCGAAGCCCCTGCTGAAGCTGCTCCGGTCGAAGAGACCCCTGCGGAAGAGACCCCTGCTACTGAAGAGGCCGCTACGGACGCTGCGCCTGCCGAGGAGGCTCCCGCTGAGGACGCTCCCGCAGCTGCTGCCGAAGAGGCCCCCGCTGAAGCGGCTGCCGAAGAGGCACCTGCTGAGGATGCCGCCGAAGGCGACGACGCTAAAGCTAAAGCCGAGAAGGCCGAGTAGAGCATGTTAGACCGTGCGTTGACCCACCTCGTCAAAGAAATTGTGGAACACCCTGACGAGGTGTCGGTCACGCCGGTCGAAGGCCCCCGAGGCGATGTTCTGGAAATCCGGGTTCACCCGGATGACCTCGGTCGAGTAATTGGTCGCGGCGGTCGCACCGCAAAAGCACTGCGCGCCGTCATTGGGGCGCTTGCTAAAGGCGGTCGGGTTCGTGTGGACGTGGTCGACCAGGACTCCTGATGTCTAGTCGGAAGGGTGGCCTTCCGGCTCCAAAGCCCCAGCGCGTGGAGTTGCGGGTCGCACGGTTACTCAAAGCCCACGGCCTTAAAGGCGGGCTGAAGCTGGAGCTCTACACCGACGACCCCGAGGGGCGCTTTAGTCCCGGTGCCATCTTGAGTGTTCAAGTGCCGACCGATTCGGAATGGTTCGGCCAAAAACTCACCGTCTCGCAGTTGCGTTTTTACAACGCACAGCCTGTGGTGTTTTTCGAAGGGATTGATGACCGCGATCGGGCTGAGACCTTGGTGCGGGCCATTTTGTGGGTTGAGCAAGACCCGGAGGCTGTTTCGACCGAATCTGACGCCTGGTTTGATCACCAACTAGTGGGGTTGGAGGTGCGACGCGGGGACGCTCGTTTAGGCGAGATTGTTCGGGTGGATCACCTGCCCGCACAAGACCTTCTCGCTGTGGCGGTGCCGGGGCAACAAGAAGAGGTCCTCCTGCCTTTTGTTCGAGCCTTCGTGCCAGAAGTCAACACCGAAGAGGGCTACATCGAGGTGACACCGCCAGGTGGCCTATTCGATGCCGAATTATCTGACGTTGACAGTGGCGATGATGGCAGCGGTGATTCGGATTCCGGTGAATCGGGTGATGCTCGTGCGCATTGACGTCATCACCATTTTCCCCGACTACTTTGCGCCCCTGCAGTTGTCGCTGATGGGCAAAGCCCAACAGTCAGGGTTGGTGACGATCGCCATCCACGATTTGCGGGAATTCACGAGCGACCGTCACCGCAGTGTCGATGACACCCCTTACGGTGGTGGCGCCGGAATGGTGATGACCCCAGAGCCGTGGGGGCAAGCGATTGATGCGGTAGTGACTGACCAGTCCACCCTCATTGTTCCCACCCCGGCCGGAAAACTTTTTAGTCAACCGGTGGCTGCCGAGCTGGCGCACTCCACCCACCTCATCTTTGCGTGCGGACGCTATGAGGGAATCGATCAGAGGGTGGTGGAGTATTACCGCTCCCGTATTGATGTTCGGGAGCTCAGTATTGGCGATTACGTGTTGGCCGGTGGTGATGTGGCAACGTTGGCCATGATTGAGGCCAGTGTCCGACTAGTGCCCGGGGTGTTAGGAAATCCGGAATCTTTAGTGGAAGAAAGCCACCAATTGCCTGGTGTGGAATACCCCAGCTACACCAAACCCCCCACCTGGCGGGGACTGGATGTTCCAGAAGTTCTCCTCAGTGGCCACCACGATCAGATTGCGCGGTGGCGGGCAGAACAATCCACTCTTCGCACCACACACAACCGTCCGGATTTGTTGCCCGGTAGCTAGCGGCCTGCGCTACTACTGGGGCCGCTCGGTAAGAACCAGCGGGCCCTCTGCAGTGATTGCCACAGTGTGTTCACTGTGTGCGGCACGCGAGCCATCAGCGCTTCGAAGGGTCCAGCCGTCAGCGTCAACAACCAACTCATCGGTGGTGTGCATAAACCACGGCTCAATGGCGAAGACCATGCCGGGTTTTAACAGCGGGCCAGTACCTGGATCACCGTCATTGGGGATTGACGGTTCTTCGTGCATGGTGCGGCCCACACCGTGGCCACCAAAGTCGGTGTTGATGGCGTAACCATAGCGACGGCCCACCTGGCCGATCGCGGCCTGAATGTCACCCAGGCGCCTACCGGGCCTGGCCTGTTCGATTCCTGCCCACAGGGCTTCCTCTGTGGCGGCAATGAGGGTGTGGTCTTCTGGCTCACCCTCACCGATGACGACGCTTCTCGCCGAGTCGGCAACCCACCCACCGAGCTCGACGGCGAAATCTACGGAGAGTAGGTCCCCTGGCCGAAGGGTGTAATCGCGGGGGAGTCCGTGAAGGGCAGCATCGTTAACCGATGTACACAAGACTTTGCCAAACGGCGATGCCCCAAACGAGGGGTGGTAGTCGATGTAACAACTGGTGGCACCCGCTGTTCGGATGCGCTCGTGGGCCAGCGCATCCAGCTCCAGAAGGTTCACTCCTGGCTCGGCGGCGTCAACAAGTTCGTGAAGGACGTTGGCCACAAAAGCGCCCGCGGGGCGCATCGCCTCAATGTCGGCTGCACGCAGCCTTGCAATACGCACGGATTATTTGATCGGGACGCTGCTGCGCAGGTAGTCACCGATTACTGTGCGGGCTTCTTCGATGATTTTCGGATCACCGTCGGGGTTTCGCCTAAACGCTTCGGTCATCAACGCCTGACCCATTGCGACAGCGATTTCGAGGTGGAAAATCATGTCCTCGGTGACCGGGATGGAATGGGTCTCCGACACAAGTTTCGCAAACTCTTTGGCGATGATGGCGTTGTTGGGCTCTTCTTCGCTCAGGAAACGGTCGGTAATGAGTTCACCGAAACGAAGGTGCAAGAAACTGGGTTCCGATCGACACAAACGAACAAAAGCATCCAGGGTGAGGTCCCATGATGACCATGGCTCATCGGGCGTGAGGTCACTACCTTCTTTGACCGCGTCCAGGTAGAGGTGGAGGTTTCTGGTGGCCAGTTGGCGAAGAAGCGCATCGACGTTCGGGAAGTAGCGGTAGAGCACACCGACGGAGGAACCGCTTCGGTAGGCGACAGCGGTAGTGGTCACCGCGTCAATGCCACCCTCGTCAATGAGTTTGGCGGCAGCGTCGAGCAGTGCTTCCATACGGTCGGCACTGCGTTTTTGAACAGGGACATTACGCAGCGAAGAACCTGTGTCGATATCGATGCTCACTTCACACCACTCTTCTCACACCGTTTCGGGATTTGTTTCTTGATTCGACGCAGAGTATCAGGTGTGGCACACTAAAGCGTTGGAGCTTCTGGTTTCTGCCACGGGGGAGAGCGCCAGAGGTCCACATTCGAGCCGGGAAAAGTCCTTTTTCCCCCTTACGCTGGCAGCCCGTGGTGCCTGGAGAGAACAATCATGCAGACCTTAGATGCGCTTGACGCACAGTCGCTTAAGTCCGACATTCCCGATATTCGCCCCGGCGACACTGTCCGAGTGGATGTGAACATTGTGGAAGGTAACCGCTCGCGTATCCAGGCCTTCCAAGGTCTGGTCATCAGCCGCTCCGGTCATGGCCTCACCGAGACAATCACGGTGCGCAAAGTGAGCTTCCAGGTCGGTGTGGAGCGGACATTCCCGCTGCACTCGCCCATTATCGATGGCATCGAGATTCTCTCCCGCGGTGAAGTGCGCCGAGCAAAGCTCTACTACGTGCGAAGCCTGCGCGGTAAGAAAGCGCGCATCCGCGAAAAGCGCGAGTCTTAAACTTAAGACATATCGCGACCCCATTAGGGTCCTTTTTTGAGGCTCCAGGGGGTGTGACGCAGTGGCTCAGAAAGCACCACGGGGTCTGATTAGTCGCCTGGGTCGCTACCTGTTTGTCATTGTCAGAGATCTACTGATCATTGTCCTGGCGGCCCTTGTGGTGTCGTTTTTGATCAAAACGTTCCTCATCCGGTCGTTTTCCATCCCCACCTCGTCCATGGAGGAAACCCTCCAAATCGATGACCGGGTCATTGTCAGCCAGCTCACTCCTGGACTCATCGACTTGAACCACGGCGATGTGGTGGTGTTTGTGGACCCCGGTGGGTGGTTACCCAGTGGGCTCGCCACCGAAGATGACCCCTTGACCCGTTTGTTTAATTGGGTGGGGCCACGACTGGGACTGCCCGATGAATCCGGCGACCAACACTTGATTAAACGGGTCATCGGTCTTCCCGGTGACACGGTGGTGTGTTGTGATGCGCTGGGAGCGCTCAGTGTCAACGGGGTTCCCCTCGAAGAGTCCTATGTGTCGCTTCCTGAGGGTGTCACCGACGTGAGTGGTTCCAGTTTCTCTGTGGTGGTCCCTGACGATGCACTGTGGGTCATGGGCGATAACCGTTACAACTCGGCAGATTCCAGAGCCAACCTGTCTAAACCGGGGGGCGGTTTTGTGCCCATCGATAATGTCGTGGGCCGCGCCATTGTTGTCAGTTGGCCGGTGGAGAACTGGGCCTGGTTGGCCAACTTCCCGGCTGTTTTTCAGGGTATCCCCGACAACCCTGTACGCGGATGAGTGCGCCGCACCTGGAAGCCGAACAAGCCCTGGTTGATGCGGGCGCGCAGTATGTGATCGGTGTTGATGAGGTCGGTCGAGGCGCTATTGCAGGACCCGTGTGGGTGAGCGCTGGTGTCTGGAATCCCGGTTGTGGGCCGATCCCTGATGGACTGCGCGATTCGAAACTCATTCCAGAGAAGCGCCGGGGCGACATCGCACAGCGTGCCCAGCAGTGGCTGGTGGCGGCAGCCTCTGGGCGAAGTGAAGCCTCAGCCATCGACTCCAATGGCATCATGGCAGCCCTGGGTGCTGCCGGAGCCAGTGCCGTGCTGCAGGCGTGGCGCGCGATCGGTGAGCCGGCCTCCACCGTGGTGCTACTCGATGGGAATCAGGATTGGCTGTCAGCCCACTTGCCTCCCGCTCTTTCGGTGGTGACCCGAACCAAAGCCGATCTCACCGCGGCAGCCGTATCGGCTGCGTCGGTGATCGCGAAAGTCTCGCGTGATCAGGTGATGATTGACGCCGATGGGCACTATCCCGGTTATGGTTTCGCGGGGCATAAGGGCTACGGCTCAGCTGCTCACCGGGAGGCGATTGTGCGGTTGGGGCCCTGCCCGTTGCACCGGGTCACCTGGATTTCCTCTCTGAAAGAACCCGCCCCACCGGGACTAGACTGAGGCGCCCATGGACGAAGAATTTGACGACTTTGATCGCGAAGCGGAACTTGCGCTCTACCGCGAGTATCGAGACGTTGTTAACCAGTTTCAGTTCGTGGTGGAAACCGAGAGGCGCTTTTACCTCGCCAACGATGTGAGCCAAAGTGTCCAAGAGCGCGGCGGTGATTTTTACTTCGAACTGGTGTTAAACGACGTGTGGGTGTGGGATATTTACCGCGCGGATCGTTTTGTGAAGTCTGTCAAAGTGTTGACCTTCAAAGATGTCAACGTGGAAGAACTGGGCAACAAGGAATTGAAACTGCCCACCGACCTCGCCTTAGACGAGTAGTCCACAGCTCATTCGCAGAGGGCCTCTCTGCACTGGGCTGCCCGTGGCCTCTGCGGAGGCTCCGCCACTGCGCCACGGTAGCCGACCATGACCCTCCAGCAACCTGACCGTTTGGCACGCATCTGGCTCTCGCTTGTGAGCGCTCCAGGAGACCCTCTAGTAGGGGAGTTGGTGGCCACCCTCGGAGCCGTCAAGCTTCGTGACATCCTGTCGGCACGCTCTGTCAAAACCCTCCCTGGTCGACCAGGAGCCTGCCTCAAGAGGCTTCGCGAGAGCGCTCTCACCGTGCCCCACGACCGACAAATGCCCTATGTCGTGGACACCATTTCCCGGGAGGGGCTCCAAGTCCTCATACCCGGGGATAGGCACTGGCCGGCAAGCGTGAATGACTTGGGCGCTAAAGCTCCCCTCGTGTTGTTCTTCCGGGGAGCTGCTGAAGTGTTAGGACGAACCGGGCGAAATGTCGCCATTGTGGGAACCAGGACACCCAGTGCGCTCGGGTTGAATGCCGCACGGGAGATTGCCTGGCATCAGATCAACGCCGGGCGCACCATTGTCTCTGGTGGGGCCAAAGGAATTGACGCAGTCGGTCACCTGGTGTCCCTGGAATCCGGGGTGCCCACCATTGCAGTGCTCGCCCAATCACCCAGCCGGCCCTATCCCCCCGAACACCGCGGGATGTGTGACGAGATTGCCCACCGCGGTGTGGTCGTGTCTGAGGTGCCACCCGGAATACACCACGGGGGTAAGGGGTTTTTAGCCAGAAACCGTCTCATTGCGGCGCTCGCCACTCTCACAATTGTGGTGGAGGCGCCGCTGAGATCCGGGGCGATTAGCACGGCGGCTCACGCGGCCCACCTCGAGCGTGAAGTGATGGCAGTACTGTACGAAGAAGGAGAGAAACATTCTGGTTTCACCCAGGTTGGAGTCGGAAAAACAGGCACTATGGGGCTACCCGGTGACAATCGTGGCGCAGAGCGTGTGATTGAACAGTGGGCCGGGGAAACCATACTGTGGCCCCAGAAATAAGTGAGAAAGCCTAATCTATAACCGTGAACACCCCTCTGAGTCAGCATCCCGATGCCAGGATGTCTCTGCTACACATCAGCGACACCCACCTTCTCGGCGGCGATCGCCAGCTCTGGGGGTCTATCGACGCAGCTGAGCGTCTCACGGCTCTGCTTGAGCGGGTGGTCGCCAGTGGCGAGAAACCGTCCGCGCTGGTATTCACCGGCGACCTCGCCGATATCGGCGAAGAAGACGCTTACCGTACTCTTCGTCGCAGTGTGGAGCCCTTTGCTGAGGCTTTAGGCGCACAAATCATCTGGGTGATGGGAAATCACGATGAACGCGAGCCTTTCGCCCGCGCGCTTTTTGGCGAAGACAACACCGGTGAGCCACTCGACCGTGTGTATGACATCGATGGTCTTCGCCTCATCGCCCTCGATACGTCTGTGCCCGGGTTCCACCACGGTGAGCTGACCGCCAGTCAACACGAATGGCTGAGAGGAGTGTTAGCCACTCCCGCACCTCACGGCACGCTCCTGGCGATGCATCATCCGCCGATTCCCACGCCCATCGACATGATGGGCGTGATCGAACTCGATGACCAAGCCGCACTGTGGCAGAGCATTGCCGGAAGTGACGTGCGAGGCATTGTGGCTGGCCACTTGCACTACTCCACTTTTTCGGCCTACCAAGGCATCCCCGTATCAGTGGCGGCAGCCATGTGTTACAACATCGACATGGTCGCCACAGCCGATACTTTGCTGAGCGGTGTCGATGCCGGCCACAGCGCATCTTTGGTGTCGGTATACCCCGAACAGGTGGTCTTTTCCGAACTAGTTGTTGGCGACCTTCCGGTGGTCTTCACCCAGCCCAAAAATCGTCTCGCTGAGTTTCGAACGTGGAGTCCCGAACAGCGCAGAGCAGTCTTTTCGGACAAAAATTCGGACTTCAACAAAGGGGAACAGGCCGCCCAGTCAGGCGGCTAGTCAGATCCATCGACTGGGAACCCATCCGGTGTGTCGCACGGGTCTCACCGTTTCGCTCGAAACACTAGAAGCTATGACCCTGAGGGCTGCCATTCGTGCCTACCTGGATGCGAGAGCAGACAGTGCTGAGCTTTCCGAGCATTCCCTGCGCGGCTACCAGCAGGATTTAGAGTCACTCGTTGACTACGCCGAGACTGCCGGAATCGAAAGTATGTCCGGTGTGGACGCCGAACTGTGTCGCTCGTGGTTGTGGGACCAAGCAAGCGCCGGCCTCGCTCCGAGGACACTGCGCAGAAGGGTGTCCAGCCTTCGAGGGTGGTCCACATGGGCACACCGCGAAGGACTTCTTACTGTTGACATTGGCGCGGGAATCCACCAACCGAGCGCACCCAAACGCTTACCCCGTGTCCTCACCGAACACCAACTGACAGAGATTTTCGACCTGCTCACGCAGCGCGCTGCTACCGGCGACCCGGTGGGTCTTCGTGACCGCGCCATCGTCGAGTTGCTCTACTCTTCCGCACTTCGGGTGAGCGAGCTGTGCGGTGTTGAAATGGACGCCGTCGATTTCACCGAGCGCACCCTGCGCGTGGTGGGTAAAGGAAACCGCGAACGGGTCGTGCCGATGGGTGGCCCCGCCCACACAGCGCTGACGGAGTACCTTGACGCGGGCCGAGAGGTACTTCTGGCGGGAAAAAACTCGAGGAAAGTCTTCCTGAACTCACGCGGTGGGCCTTTAGGCCCACGCACGGTCTATCAACTAATTGCCGCGTTGTTGGGGCCCTACCCGGGTAGTGGCCCGAGTGGCCCCCACACCCTGCGCCATTCGGCCGCCACCCACCTGCTCGATCACGGTGCCGATTTGCGAAGCGTTCAAGAATATTTAGGTCACCAATCCTTGGCCACCACCGAGCTGTACACCCACGTGTCTATCGAGCGACTGCGCAGCGCTTTTGACCAAGCTCACCCGCGGGCGTAAGCCGCGCGGTGTGACACGCGGTGTGACACGCGGTGTGACACGCGGTGTGACAAGCGGTGTGACAAGCGTTGGGTAGTGCCGCTGGCCAGAGCACTGTTGGGGTTATTGGCTTCGGTGGCGAACACACTGGCGGTGAACGGCAGAAGCCTCGCTCGGCGAAGTATCCCTAATTCTCGCGCTGGTGAGCGGTATTCGCCCTCAACGCGCAAGCCAATGTGAAGACAGCCTCCCGGGCAATGGCCCGATGCGACGTGGCCAATGCGTTGGCCCGCTCGCACACGAGAGCCCACCTCGTCATCTACCCGCACGGGCTCCATTGTGACCAGCCAACCTGAGGCCGTCCGGATGGTCACCACCCCGCGGTTGACGACGTCACCGGTGAAGTGAATACGGCCTGACACGGGTGCGACGACCACGGTTCCGGCCGACGCGCGAAGGTCCAGGCCGCGGTGGCCTGGACCCCACTCACTGTCCGGGGCGTCAAAATCCCGCACGACTTCCTTTTCGGTGGCGACCGGCCAAGTCCACACAGCAGGCGGAGGCGACACCAGGCTCGCGATTAGTGCAGCAGTGAACAGGTGACGCATCATGACCGGATTATCAGGCCAGGGCATCGTGTTGCCCCCTCAGGAGTCCATACCTGGTGACTGGCTCTCTGGTGGGCTCGCCTGTGGAGAGGCGTTGTGCGGCCTGGTGTCAGCCCAGTAAAACCCGCTATGCTCTTCCCAGCAGCCGATTCGTCGGCTGACTTCGCGTGTCGATCACGAGATCTGACCCTCGGTCCTCGCCAACATCATGTTGTCGAGGGAAGGTTGGGCTCCGACACCAGGGCGTGTTCCGCCGGAACACGCATAAACCGAGAACATGAAGGAGCACGGCCATGGCCGTCATTACTATCCGCCAGCTACTCGATAGCGGCGTTCACTTTGGGCACCAGACCAGGCGCTGGAACCCCAAAGTTAAGCGATTCATCCTCACCGAGCGCAGTGGCATTCACGTCATTGACTTGCAGCAGTCGCTCACCTACATCGACAAGGCCTATGACTTTGTCAAAGACACGGTCGCCCATGGCGGAACCGTGTTGTTTGTAGGAACAAAAAAGCAGGCTCAGGAAGCCATTTCCGAACAGGCCACTCGCGTGGGTCAGCCCTACGTGAACGAGCGTTGGTTGGGTGGTCTGCTCACCAACTTCCAAACCGTGTCAAAGCGTTTGGGTCGTATGAAAGAACTCGAAGAGGTCAACTACGACGACACCACCCAGGGCTTCACCAAAAAAGAACTCCTGATGAAAAAGCGTGAACTCACCAAGCTTCACAAATCACTGGGCGGTATTCGAAACCTCCAGAAAACCCCCAGCGCGATGTGGGTCGTTGACCCCATTCGCGAGCACCTCGCTATTGACGAAGCCCGCAAGCTGGGAATTCCGGTAATCGGCATTCTCGACACCAACGCGGACCCCGACGACTTCGCTTACCCGATTCCCGGAAACGACGATGCGATTCGCTCCGTGGCACTGTTGACCAAAGTGATTGCCGACGCCGTCGCTGAAGGACTCATCGAGCGTCACCAAAAGCCTGAACAAGAAGGCAACGTCTCCGCGGTTGAGCCGTTGGCCGAATGGGAGCGCGAGCTGCTAGAAGCCGGTCAGGAGTCGACCACAGAAGCTCCTGCTACTGACGCACCGGCTGCTGATGCTCCGGCCGCCGAAAAAGCGCAGACCGATGACGCCGCGGCGGCCGAAAAGCCCGCTGCTGCGAAAAAGCCTGCTGCGAAGAAGCCTGCCGCGGAGAAGAAGCCAGCCGAAAAGAAACCTGCCGCGGAAAAGAAGCCCGCAGCTGAGAAGAAGCCTGCTGCTGCGAAAAAGCCTGCGGCGAAGAAGACCGAGACCGAGAAGAAGTAGAGGAACCACGCATGGCGAATGTCTCCCTAGAAGACGTCAAAAAGCTCCGGGAGCTCTTGGGCACCGGAATGGTTGACACGAAAAATGCCCTCGTTGAAGCCGACGGGGATCTCGAAAAAGCCACAGAGCTTCTTCGACTCAAAGGTGCCAAAGGTAACGCCAAGCGCGCAGACCGGTCCACCAGTGAAGGTCTCATCGCGGCCAAAGAATCTGGTGGCAACGCCTTCATGATTGAACTGGCCTGCGAGACAGACTTCGTCGCAAAAAACGAGAAGTTCATCGCGTTGGCCGACAAGGTTCTAGACGCGGTCGTCGCGGCCGGAAGCGCCGATGTCGCCTCAGCCCTTGCCGCACCGCTCGAGGGTTCGACGGTGTCGGAAGCGATCGAAGGCGAAGCGGCAATCATTGGTGAAAAGGTTGAGCTGCGTCGCGTCGCACACCTTGAGGCCGAAAAGTTCGCCATCTACCTGCACCGCACCAACAAAGATCTTCCCCCGCAGGTCGGCGTCGTGGTGGGCTACAGCGGAAGCGATGAGGACACGGCAAGAGGAATTGCTCAACACATTTCGTTTGCCGACCCCCAGTACCTCACTCGCGACGAGGTCCCTGCTGATGCGGTGGAAAAAGAGCGAGCACTGGTCGAAGAAATCAGCCGATCTGAGGGTAAGCCCGAAGCGGCGTTGCCCAAGATTGTTGAAGGGCGCCTTGGTGCTTTCTTCAAGCAGGTGTCGCTCATGGATCAGGATTACGCCCGCGACAACAAACTGTCGATCGCGCAGGTTGTGGAGCAGGCTGGACTGAGTGTGAGCGGGTTCGCTCGCTTCCGGGTGGGTTCCTAACCCCCCAACAAGACCGCGAGGCGCTAACCTTCTAGGCGACACCTCGATGACGCAAGGAGAAGCGATGGCGAACCGCAGACGCGTCTTGCTCAAACTCTCCGGCGAATCCTTTGGCGGCGGAGCACTCGGAGTAAACCCCGACGTGGTCGCCCAAATCGCCAGAGAGATTGCGGAAGCAGCGACCGAGGTAGAAATTGCTGTCGTCGTGGGCGGTGGAAACTTCTTCCGCGGAGCTGAACTCAGCCAACGCGGCATGGATCGTCGCCGGGCTGACTACATGGGCATGTTGGGCACCGTGATGAATGCTTTGGCGCTCCAGGACTTCTTGGAGCAAGCCGGAGCTCAGGTGCGCGTGCAGTCAGCGATTTCGATGACCCAGGTCGCCGAGCCCTACATCCCCCTGCGTGCTGTGCGCCACCTCGAAAAAGGACGCGTGGTGGTCTTCGGTGCCGGTGCTGGGTTGCCGTATTTTTCGACCGACACGGTAGCGGCCCAAAGAGCACTCGAGATTCTTGCCGACGAAGTTCTCGTCGCCAAAAATGGTGTCGATGGTGTCTATTCTTCTGACCCCAAAACAAACCCCGATGCCCAGAAGTTTGACCGGTTGAGCTACCAGGAAGCCCTGGTCAAAGGACTCAAAGTGGTCGACTCCACGGCGTTTAGTTTGTGCATGGACAACAACATGCCGATGCTGGTTTTTGGGATGGAACCAGCGGGTAATGTCACCCGCGCCCTATTAGGTGAGCGCATCGGAACCCTGGTGTCCTAGCACTGGCCACAAAGCAACGCTCGTTACACTCAAAGTCAACACCGGGAGGCTGGAATGATCGAAGACGTATTAACCGAAGCTGGCGAAAAAATGGACAAGGCAGTCGACGCCGTCCACAACGATTTCCAGAATGTCCGCACCGGTCGAGCCAACCCGTCACTGTTTCAAAAAATCATGGTCGAGTATTACGGCACACCGACACCACTGGATCAGCTTGCGGGCCTTCAGGTCCAAGAAGCCCGCACAATGGTCATCACCCCCTATGACAAGTCGGCGGCCAAAGACATCGAAAAAGCGATTGTTGCCGCGCAACATTTAGGGGCAACGCCCCAAAATGACGGGGAAGTCATTCGTGTCACCATGCCGGAGCTCAACGAAGAACGCCGGAAAGAATACGTGAAGCTCGCCCATCAGAAAGCTGAAGACGGACGAGTGTCTGTGCGCAGCGTGCGGCGTAAAGCAAAAGATGACCTGGAGGCGCTCACCTCCGAGGTCGGCGAAGACGACGTATTCCGTGGGGAAAAAGAACTCGAGGCAATGACCAAGGCCCACATCGATCGAATCGATGAGGCGCTGAAGAGAAAAGAAGAAGAACTCCTCGAAGTGTGACCTGCGGTGACTACAGAATCCCGCCGCGACGACTTACCCCCAGAAAAACCGGGGGAGCGTAGCCCACTCGATAACGTGTTGGGTGGCGTTGAAGCCCAGTATCACGAGTGGGAACACCAGGTTCGCGAAGCGAACGAGCGAATTGACCAAGCAGCGGGCCGCCCACTGTGGCAAGCCATTGCGGTGGGCTTGGGACTCGGTGGGGTTTTTCTCGTCGCCCTACTGGTCTCGCCACTTTTGTTTGGGCTGTTCGCCGGCACCCTTCTGGTGTTTGCTGTCGTGGAATTGGTCGGGGCGATGCGACTGGGTGGCGCCAGACTGTCGCGAACCCTGCTGTCCCTTCTCTCACTGAGTATCCTCGCCGGCGCCTACTTTTATGGCGGTGACGGCCTCTTCACCACACTGTTTGCCGGAATCATCCTGATCGCTTTGGGCCGTACCGCGCTCATGGTTCAACCCCGCGCGAGATCTGGTGTGGCGCGGGATATTCAGCAGGGTTGGTTTGTGCTGATGTATCTGCCCTTTATGGGTTCTGCCGCGGTCGCCCTCAGGCTTTCGGATGGTGGCGCCTGGTGGATTTTCGCAATCATCATCATTGTGGTGAGCGTGGATACGTCCGCCTACGCCGTGGGGCGCACCCTCGGACGTCACAAGCTCGCCCCCACAATCAGTCCCGGGAAAACCTGGGAAGGCCTCGCCGGCGCCAGCGTGGCAGGCGCCATCGCTGGGGTGGCGACCGGTACATGGATGATTGATGTGGGCCCCTGGTGGGGGCTCATGATTGGTGGGATTGTCGTCGTGACCGCGACACTGGGTGACCTGTTGGAGTCGTTCATCAAACGTGAAGTGGGAGTAAAGGACATGTCGAGCGTGCTGCCGGGACACGGTGGTGTGCTTGACCGTTTGGATTCGGTATTGCCCTCACTCGCAATCGGGTATCTGCTCTATCAATTCTTGGGCTAGGTGCCCTGGTGGCGCCCACACTGCGTGAAAACGCGCCCCAGGGTGTGTGAATGCGGGCTGTAGGCCCCACTAGCCAGCACAATGGGGGAGTGGATGAGCTGTTTCCAGATGCCCCAAAAGGTCAAGCCGGTTATGACAAAGGTGAAGTCCAAGATTTTCTGAACCGCGCAAAGCGCGCCTACGAGGGCAGTGATGAAGGAATTACCAGCTCAGATATTCGTCGGAAAGTCTTTAGTACCAACCCTAAAGAAGGTTTTGATCCCTACGCCGTCGATCAAGCACTATGGCGATTAGAGGAAGCATTTGCCTCCAGAGAGCGAGCAGGCGTGACTGAAGAGACCGGCGAAGCCGGCTACTACAAACGCATTCGCCAGCAAGCCCAAGAGATTTTGGACCGAGTCGCCAGGCCCCGCACCGAAAAGTTTCGTCGAGCAAAACCCCTGCAGCCCGGCTACCACCCGGTTGATGTCGATGCATTTTGCGATCGACTCGTGCGCTACTTCCAAGGTCAAGAAGCGGTGTCCGTGGCAACCGTGCGCAACCAAAAGTTTCGTACCCGCCTGGGTGGCTACGAAGAAAGCCAAGTAGACCGTGTCTTAGATGACACTGTGTCGGTAATCCTCGCCGTCCGTTAGGTTCCCACCCACCCGGGCTACACTAAGGCGAGTGTTTACCAGGAACCTGGCCCACCCAGCCAGTCGCAGTCTGCAACGCCACTTTGGTGTGCGTGACAGTCTGCTGTCGTTTCTTGCGCTGGGTAGCGTGGCAGCTTTTCTCGCCTGGCCACTGGTGAACCCCCATCTGGACCCTGCTAACGCATACTTCGCACACGGCGAAGAGGTGAGTGAGACCCAAGAGTTCACGGTGACCGGTGATGCTGGCCAAATTATTCGCGACGGTTCATGGAGCGTGACTCGTGCCGCGAGTGCGACAGCTCCCGCAGTCGGCACTCCTGACCCCGGAAGTGCGCAAGCCATCGCACGCGAACTGGTGGTTGCGAGAGGCCTGGACGACAGCGAATATCGCTGCCTGCACGCACTCTGGTCAAGAGAGTCAGGGTGGAACCATTTTGCGCAAAACCCCAGCAGTGGGGCCTACGGAATCCCTCAAGCTCTACCGGCAACCAAAATGGCCAGCGCGGGTGAGGATTGGGCGACTAATCCGGAAACCCAAATCCGTTGGGGTTTGGGCTACATTGACGCCCGCTACGGCACCCCCTGTGCCGCGTGGGAGCACTCTGAAGCAAAGAACTGGTACTGAGCTCAATGCCTCGCCGTCACCGTCGCGACCGCGATCAGGATGCTGATGCGCTCGATATTGAGCGACTTCGCACCGGTGTTCGCCGCGTAGAGACAAAACGAGGCAGCCGCTACGTGGTGCAACCGATCAGTGAAAAAAATGCGTTGAAGGACTACCGCTGCCCGGGCTGCGCCCAGATCATTCCTCCTGGACAGGCCCACGTAGTGGCTTGGGAAGAAGAATCTCTGCTCGGTTCGCATCGCGCGGTAGAAGAAAGACGGCACTGGCACAATCACTGTTGGCGAATTGCCTAACGAGGACATGACGATGACGCTGATTCGAAGCTCCACGGTGCTGCCCGCGAAACGGGCAGACATCTCCTTCCAGACCTCCGATGGTCTCACCCTGGTCGGGGAGCTCGCCCTTCCCGTGACCGGCACCCCGGTGGCGACTCTCCTGTGGTGTCACCCACTGCCGACTGCTGGGGGTTACATGGACTCTCACGTGATTCGAAAGGCGTCAAATCGCCTGCCTGCCATGGCGGGCATTGCGGTGTTGAGGTTCAACTTCCGAGGGGTGTCTTCCCCACGCGGAACCTCCGAGGGTAGTTTCGGTGAAGGTGAACAAGAAGGCCTCGACCTTGAGGGCGCATTGCGCTTCCTCGCCGAGTCGGGCCTCCACTCGCCGTGGCTGGTGGGTTGGTCCTTTGGTACTGAAGTGATCCTGAAACACGCTCCAGATAGCGCCTACCCCTTCAGCGGGGCCTTTTTGCTCTCACCGCCACTTCATCGAACCACTGAGTCAGACCTTGCCCGCTGGGTGGGCCGGCCAGAACCGGTAGTGGCGCTTGTGCCCGAACACGACGATTTCCTTCAACCGGCTGAGGCCACCAGGCGTTTTTCCGCCATTCCCCACGCAGAAGTCATCCCCGCCGAGGGCGCAAAACATCTGTTTGTGGGAGAAAAATACACTCACCGGGCTTTGAGCGAAATTGTGGCGAAGGTGGCACCGGCCGCGTTGCCGCTTCCCACAGAATGGCCGGAGGGCCAGGCAGAAGGCTAGGCTTTGGGCCGTTTTGAGGGAGCCTCGGCCTTTTGTGCCGTCTCGTCCACCACTTGCACAACACTACGAAGTGATTCGATGTATCCGGCGATTGTTTCTTTTTCCACCCGAAGTGCGGCAAGTCGTTTTTCTGCGTCGGCGACCTTTTGGTTCGCCTCTTGGGTGGCGGCGTCGACGATTGCTTTGGCTTGTGTTTGTGCTTCCTCGAGGGTTTCCCTGGCCTGAGCGAGAGCATCATCGCGCCCTGTGTTGTTCAACTCGGCGATTGACTCTTCCAGTTCATGCTGGGCTTGTCGTAGAGCGTCCAACTGGGCGGTGAGTTCTTCACGTTGTGTGGTGGCTTCAGCGATAAACCGGTCGTTGAGTTCAACCGCTTTCTGGTGGGCTTCCAGCAGTTCGCGCTCATTTTCCGCTCGACGGGCTTTGAGTTCCAGGTCCAAATCCGAGCGAGCCTGCGAGGCCTCACGGGCCAAGGCCTCACCTTGTTTTTCGTTGTCGTGTTGAAGTCTCGCGTGAGTGGCAGCAATCTCTTGCTCCATTTGGGTTTTTGCCAACGCGGCTTCTTCTTGGATTTTTTTCAAAGTCAGTTCGTGGGTGGCCCGTTCGACCTCAATCTCTTTGTGAAGCGCCGCCGCTTCGCTTCGGGCTTGCCCCAGTTCGCGTTCGGCCACGCTGCGCTGCTCCGCAATGGCCCGTTCGGCTTCGGCACGCAGCGATTCTGATTCGCGTTTTGCTGAGGCGCGAAGCTGTGCTGTTTCTGTTGCCACCGCGCCCCGAATGGACGCTGCCTCTTCGATGGCCTCGTTTCTGAGGCGTTCGGCTTCCGCTTTCGCGTCAGCGATAAGTTTTTCGGCCTGCTCTTCGGCTGATTCCCTACGCGCTGTTGTTGACGCTTCTGTTTCGGAGACGATCCGTTCGGCTTCTTTTTGGGCGGCCTCAATGGTCACTTCTGCCTGGGCTTTCGCCTCTTGGGTGACGCGATCGGCATCGATATCGGCTTGGGCGATGATGCGTGTGGACTGTTCTTCAGCGATACGCAAGACGGCTTCGAGCCGGCCACCGAGACCCGCGTAGCTGGGAGTTTGGCTTTCGTGCTGGACGCTGCGCAGCTGCTCTAATTCGCTTCGGGCTGCGGTGAGGTCTTCGAGTGCTTGAGCACGATCTTTCGCAGCCTGCATCAATTCATTGCGAAGCTCTGCCAGGGCAGCTTCCACGTCTGCGCGGCGATAGCCGCGCAACTCCGTAGGGAACTCGCCTTGGTCGATACTCACCGAAATCTCCTCAGGGTGTGAAGGGCGAAGCTGAGTCTAGTTGGACTGGTCGCAGGATGTTCCCAGATGGTCGGTTACCCTGGATGGTTGACCCAGCCCCTCTGGTGGGCGTCCGGGAGAGGAGTGTGCCGTGCGACTGGTGTCGGCCATTCTCATTCTTCTTGCCTCGATCATGTCGTTGGGTTCGGGCATCGCTCTTCGCACCGTCTGGGCGGGCCCCGACAGCATCGTGAAGTCGGTGGAAATCGACCACACTGCCCCTGCGGTGTTGATCGACGGAAAGACCCTCACGGCCTACCCGGGACGCCAAACGATCACCGCGATCGATGATCAAGGTGACCCTGAAGCGGGCGTCGTTCTTGTTTACGGCCGGTCTACTGACGTGATTGCGTGGGTCACCCCCGCGCGTTTTACCGCTGTACGGCACAACCAAGAAACAGGCGAACTCTATGCAGTGCCCCGGTTGGGCGCAGAGTCCACTGTGCCCAACCCGTTGGGTTCTGATCTGTGGCTTGAGCAGTACCGCGAAACCGATGCGGTGCGCACGTCGTTGACTGCCGATTCGGGCATCACGGTGGCGGTATTTGCCGATGGGGAGCGCGCTGCCCCGAAATCGATCCAGATTTCCTGGCCGCTAGATAACATTTCCCCCCTTTCTGGAGTGTTGGTGGCGTTGGGGATTGTGGCGATGGGAATCGGTTTTGTCCTTCTCGGTCTTGCCCTCACCGATGTGCGCAGGCGTCGCGGTCCGAGGCGAAAAATTACCCTCGCCCCCAAACGTCGTGCACCGAGGCGCGGCCCTTACGGCTCCAGGCGGGGCTCAACCGGCTCAGCGCGCAGCAGACGGATGACCAGGAGCGTTGTCACCATTCCCCTCCTGGGGGTGTTGTTGGCTGGCGGTTGTGTCGCTCCAGAGGCGGGACAAAACGCTGAAGGGACTGCGGGGGGTGCTTCCACAGGCCAAAGCTCTGACTCATCCGATGGTGCCTCAGAGGGCGCATCGGGCGAGACCGACACTGGTACGCGGGCTTACCCCGCGGTGACCCCGGCACAGTTTGAGCGCATTATGGGCCGCGTGGCCAACCAGGTGTCGCTGGCTGATCAGAGTTTGGATGCGCAGTTATTGACTGAACGCTTTAGCGAACCCAGCCTGAGCCATCGCAGTAGTCAGTATCGACTTCGATCGTGGGACGACGAGTTAGGGCAGCTGGTGGGAATTCCGGCAGAGCCCATACGGTTACTCGTGCCCCAACAAACGAGTAGCTGGCCGCGCACCGTGATGGCCGTCATTCAAGAAGGCCCCGAACTAAATGCGCCGACCATCGCCGTGGTGTTGCGCCAAGAAACCCCGCGGGATAACTACCAACTGTCCTACTCAACGCTGTTGGCACCCGACGTGATTTTGCCTCCGATGCCACCGGCTGATGTGGGAAGCCCGCGGTTAGCCAGGGATTCGAAACTGGTCTCGCTCAGTCCAGAAGAAACCGTATCGATTTACGGTGATGTGCTTCGCCGTGGACCCGATTCCAGGGGTTGGTTAGATTTCGACACCCTCACCGACGACCTTTATGCCCTGGTGGGACCCGATGGACGTGACCTCAGACGAGAGTCCCTAGGGTCTGAACTGGAGCTGACCGCCGACATTTTGCCCACCGAGAATCCGATTGTTGCCCTCTCGACGGCCGATAACGGAGCGCTGGTGTTTGGCACGCTGGAAGAAACCGAAGTGGTTCGCCCCCTCGAAGACGGGGCCGCTATCAATGCGACTCCGTCCGTTCGGGCACTGACAGACCTGCCATCATCAACCGAAGGCTTTGTCGCGCGCTACGAGATGCAAATAGTCTGGTACGTGCCACCAATTGGCTCTACCGAGCGGGCACGAGTTGTCGGCTACGGGTACCTGTTGGTGGATGCCAGTGAGCTCGAACCCATTGAGGACTAACCGGAGGACAGCCCATGAGTAATCCGCCACTGCCAGGTAATTTCGCGGGAGCGATGGACCTCTCTGCGTTGGTGAACCGCGCCAAAGCGGCGCAGGCGCCCACCTCGCCCGCAGCCCCCACACCCCCCGCAGGGGCTTCTTCGTATGTGCGCGACATCAACGAATCGGAAATGGGCCAGATCGTTGAACTCTCCAACACGGTCCCCGTCATCCTGGAAATTTACGGTCAAGGTGTCACCCCCCAACTGGGTGGTCTGATCGAGAAATACCAGGGCAAGCTGCTGCTGGCCACACTGAACGCCGATCACGCCCCACAGTTAGTTCAGGCACTACAAATTCAGGGGATCCCCACCGTGTTTGCCGTGATTCAAGGCCGACCGGCACCCCTGTTTCAAGGCCAAGCCCAGGAAGCAGAAATCACTCCCGTGCTGGACGAAGTGTTGAAAGTGGCCGCTCAAGCGGGAGTGACCGGTGTCTTGCCGGCGTCTGAGGATTCTGACCACAACACCCCGGAGGCGCCGACAGAGCCGCCGCTTTCACCCGAACACCAGAGGGCTTTTGATGCACTGAGTGCAAACGACTGGGACGGTGCAGAAGCTGCCTACCGGGACGCGCTCGCCAAAGCCCCCGCCGATACTGACGCACAAGCAGGCCTCGCCCAAGTGGGCCTACTCAAACGCCTTGGCAATCAATCGGCTGACACAATTCGCGCCGAGGCGGCTAAGGATCCAGGAAACCTTGACGCCCAGTTACTGGTGGCAGACCTCGATGTCTCCGGTGGTCACCTCGACGATGCGTTCACCAGGCTGTTGGGTATTTTCGCCACCCTCGATACTGACGGGCGAGAAACCCTTCGCACACGCATGCTCGACTACTTCGCCATCGCCGGGCCGACACATCCCTCCGTGATTGCCGCACGCCAGCGTTTAACCTCGCTGCTCTACTGAGGCCACCCGTGAGTGTCTACCTAGACCACGCGGCGACCACGCCGATGCCCGAAAACATCCGGGACACCTACACGCAGGCATTAGCCGGTGTCGGAAATCCGTCATCGATTCATCAAGCCGGTCAAGACGCCAGAGCACACCTCGAAGTGGCCCGGGGAGAAATTGCGGGCCTTCTCGGCCTCGACCCCATGGAGCTGGTGTTCACCTCCGGGGGAACCGAATCAACCAACACCTGGATTAAGGGACGCACTTTTTCCCTGCGCAAGGAGGGAATCCACACCCCGGTGTGGATTTCCACGGCAGCCGAACATCACGCCACCCTCGATGCCCTGAACTGGTTGGAAGCCCACGGCCTGGCCCGCACCCACTTTGTGGACGTTGACCGCTGGGGTGTGTGTGATCTGGAGTCGTTGGAGAGCGCGTTGGATGCCTACCCGGCTGCCGACATTGCCGGGGTGACGACACTGGTGGCCAACAACGAAGTGGGCAGTATCCAACCGGTGGAGGCGATCGCCGCGCTTGCGGCCACCCGCGGGGTATCTGTCCACCTTGATGCGATTCAAGCCTTTGGTCACCTGGAGCTTCCCATTCGCCAGTGGGGTGTTCATGCGGTGAGCATTTCGGCCCACAAAATTGGTGGACCGGTGGGTATTGGCGGGCTTGTGGTGACCAGAGACGCCCCCGCGATTGAAGGTCTTCACCACGGGGGTGGTCAACAGTTGCACCGCTCCGGGACTCTCGATGCGGCCGGTGCAGTGGCCTTTGCCCACGCCGCGCGGTTAGCAGAATCGACACGACTCGAACGAGAAGCACACCTCCAGCGGCTCTCTGGTCGCTTGAGGGAAGGGTTAGTGGGTGCCAGCCAGGGTGTGACTCCCAGTGGTCACCCCACCCACCGCGTAAACCACATCGTTCACATCACCGTGGATGGTGTGGAAGGAGACGTCCTGTTGTATTTGCTGGATGCCAAGGGTATTCGGGTCTCCACTGGCTCCGCCTGTCAGGCGGGTGTCCCCGAGCCATCCCATGTTCTGGTGGCGATGGGGTTGTCCGAACAGTCCGCCCGTGGTGCCCTCCGGTTCAGTGTGGGGGCCCAGACCACTGACGCCGACATTGATCGGGTGCTTGAGGTGTTTCCGGGCGTTGTGGCGGCCGCCCGGGAGGCCGGTATGGCTGATGTTCCTAATCCCGATGGAGTATTCGCCCAGTAGTCCACTGCCTACACTGGTGGTCATGAAAGTTCTTGCAGCCATGAGTGGCGGTGTCGATAGTGCGGTGGCGGCGGCCAGGGCCGTCGATGAAGGCCACGAAGTGGTCGGGGTTCACCTGGCACTTTCTCGTATGCCGGGCACCCTGCGGACGGGCTCCAGGGGCTGCTGCACCATTGAAGATTCAATGGATGCGAGGCGGGTGGCCGGTCAGCTGGGTATTCCTTTTTATGTGTGGGACTTTTCAGATCGGTTTAAAGCCGACGTTGTCGATAATTTCATTGAGGAATACCGCGAAGGGCGCACCCCCAACCCGTGTTTGCGCTGTAATGAAAAAATCAAGTTTGAAGCGGTCTTGGATCGGGCGATGGCGTTAGGTTTCGACCGCGTGGTCACCGGGCATTACGCGATAGTGCGGGAAGATTCCGAGGGTAATCCTGAGCTACACCGCTCCGCAGAGTGGGCCAAAGACCAGTCTTACGTCTTGGGTGTGTTGACCACAGAGCAAGTGCGACACTGCTACTTCCCGCTCGGCGAGACCCCCTCAAAAGATGACGTCCGGGCGGAGGCCACACAGCGCGGTTTTAGTGTGGCCAGCAAACCCGACAGCCACGACATTTGTTTCATCCCCGACGGCGATACCCAAGGGTTTTTGGACGACAAACTGGGCACCGACCCGGGAGACATTGTTGACCGTGATGGTGCAGTGGTGGGCTCACACGAGGGCACCCACCGTTACACGGTGGGTCAGCGAAAAGGGTTGCAGATTGGCTACCCCGCTGAAGATGGCAAACCCCGCTACGTGCTCAATATTCGCCCGGTGACCAAAGAAGTAGTGGTGGGCCCTAAAGAGGCACTCGACACCATCGAACTCTCCGGTACTCGAATCAGCTTTGCGGGCATTGACCCGGTAGCGACCGGTCTATCGACCGGGAGCTACGACGCTGGCGTGTTGAGCTCCTGTGAACCCTTCGCCTGCGAGGTTCAGGTGCGCGCCCACGGCGATACCTACCCGGCGAAGGCGTGGATTGAGTCCGGCCACCTTCGGGTGCGTGTTGAAGACCCCATTTCGGGTGTGGCCCCCGGCCAATCGGCCGTGTTGTATGTGGGGACCCGCGTGTTAGGACAGGTCACCATCGATCACACGGTGTCGGCCGATCAGGGGTCCCTAAGCCGTGCGTAGAGTCCTCATTCTGGGCTCAACAGGGTCAATTGGGACCCAAGCGATTGATATCGCGACAGCCCACCCTGAACGGTTTTCCATCGTGGGTCTCTCCGCTGGCTCAAACGCGGAAATGCTGGCACACCAAGCCCGAGAGCTTGGTCTGCCAGAATCTGCCACCGCGCTTGGAGCCGAGGGAGCATCGGATCTGATTAAGCGACTCGAGCCAGATGTTGTCTTAAACGCCATCACTGGGTCGGTCGGTTTGGGTCCCACCTTGGACGCTTTGGACTCGGGTGCCGTCTTGGCACTGGCCAACAAGGAAAGCCTGATTGTGGGCGGGCAGTTGGTCACGTCCCGGGCCCAAGAGGGCCAAATCGTTCCCGTCGATTCCGAACACTCTGCCTTAGCCCAGGCATTGATGGCTGGGAAGTCCTCCGAAGTGAAGCGCCTCATTGTCACCGCCAGTGGGGGCCCTTTTCGCGGTCGCAGTGCCAAGGAGCTAGAAGCGGTCTCACCGGGTGATGCACTGGCTCACCCCACGTGGAACATGGGGCGGGTGATTACGACCAATTCGGCCACCCTGGTCAATAAAGGTCTGGAAGTCATTGAGGCCCACCTTTTGTTTGGCATTGACTACGACCACATCGAGGTCACTGTCCACCCCCAATCAATCGTGCACTCTTTGGTGGAATTTATTGACGGGTCCACCATCGCTCAGTGCTCACCGCCCGATATGCGACTGCCCATCTCTCTGGCGTTGGAGTGGCCCAAGAGGGTTCCTGGCGCTGTTGCCGGACTGGATTGGACTGCCGCACACACGTGGACTTTCGAGCCGCTGGATGATGACGTATTTCCAGCGGTGTCGATGGCGAAGGCGGCAGGAATCAAAGGGGCAACTTTTCCCGCCGTGTTCAATGCCGCCAACGAGCAGGCTGTCGATGCCTTCCATGATGGGGCACTGAGCTTCCCCGGTATTACCCAAGTGATCGCGGAGGTACTGGGCGAGCACCAACCGGAGCCGATGACCCTTGAGGGCGTGTACGCGGCCGAAGCGTGGGCGCGTGCGCGTGCCGATGAGGTGATTGCCACACGCCGCTTCTGAGCATTCTCAGTGGTGGGGATTATGGTTACGGCGTGGAGTCAACCATCTGGTTCATCGTCGGAGTTCTTGCCCTCATTGTGGGCTTGGGGATCTCGATTGGGTTACACGAGTGGGGTCACTTTTACCCCGCGAAACGCTTTGGCGTGGGCATCACCAAATTCATGGTGGGCTTTGGGCCCACACTGTGGTCGACCAAGCCCGGTGAAACCGAATTTGGCATTAAAGCCATTCCACTGGGCGGTTATGTCGCCATGCACGGGATGTTTGCGCCCAGCAATAAAGGAGCTACTGAAGAAGGCGCCAGTGAGAAATCGCCTAGGCGCGGTGGTGCCGGTACTGATTTTGCCGGTTTAGATGATCAGCCAGACTCCGACGAGTTTGATGATTCGAGAAGTTTTTACCGCTTGAGTGTCTTTCGTCGCATCGTCATCATGCTGGGTGGCCCGGCAATGAATCTCATTATTGCGACCGTGTTGTATGCGGTGTTGCTGATGGGTTTTGGCGTCGTCCAGCCGAGCCTCACCGTGGGTTCTGTGTCCCAGTGCGTGCTGCCGGCGACAGAAACGCGCACCGACTGTCGCCCCGGGGACCCTGCTGCTCCAGGAAACCAGGCCGGTATGGAGCCAGGCGATGTGATTCTTGCCGTGGATGGCCAAGAAGTCGACAGCTGGTTGGTGTTGACCGAAATCATTCGCGATCACCCCGGTGAGACTCTTGCTCTGACGATTGACCGTGAGGGCACCACTCGCGAGATTCGCATCACGCCTCTGTTGACGGAGCGCTTCGCGATGGACTCCAGAGGTCAAGTTGCAGTGGACTCGGACGGGCAACCCATTGTGGAACCGGTGGGGTTTGTGGGAATTGGTGCGGCACTGGAAACCGCGCGCCAACCCATCAGCCAAGTACCGGTCGCGATTTGGGACAACGTGGAAGGTGTCACCAGGGTGATCCTGACTCTGCCCCAACGCATGGTGCAAGTGTCCCAGGCGGCCTTCGGGGACGATGAACGAGACCCGAACGGCCCCATCAGTGTGGTGGGCGTAGGACGTATCGCCGGTGAAATCGCGTCAATCGACGACATCGAAAACCATGACCGCATTGCCAGTTTCATCGCCCTACTGGCTTCGCTGAATATCGCCTTGTTCGTGTTCAACCTGATACCGCTCTTGCCCTTAGATGGCGGACACGTCGCTGTGGCTCTCATTGATGGCATCCGTCGCAAAATTGCCTCCCTTCGAGGCTCGCCGCCACCCAATCCGACCAACCCGCAAAAACTCATGCCCCTCACTCTGGTGGTTGTTGCGGCGTTGATCAGTATGAGCGTGTTGCTGATGTATGCCGATATCGTCAACCCGATCAGCCTGATTCAGTAAACGTTTCGCAATCCGACACCCTCGAACCCCAAATTACCCAGCGGTCCTTCACTGCGCTTCGCTAACATGGGCAGGCCGGCCGTACCGGTAGGAACGTGAAGAGGAGACGCTGTGCCCGCTGTGAATCTGGGAATGCCCAAAGTTGCCGAAACATTGGCGCCTCGGCGAAAAACCCGACAAATCAAAGTGGGTAACCTCCTTGTCGGTGGTGACGCTCCCGTCAGCGTCCAGTCGATGACGACCACTCAGACCACAGACATCAACGGCACCCTTCAACAAATCGCGGAACTCACGGCCACAGGCTGTGATGTTGTCCGGGTGGCAGTTCCCACCCAAGACGACGCCAACGTGTTGCACGTCATCGCCAAGAAAAGCCAAATTCCGGTGATTGCCGACATCCACTTCCAACCCAAATATGTCTTTTCGGCCATCGACGCTGGTTGTGGTGCTGTGCGGGTGAACCCGGGAAACATTAAGAAATTTGATGACCGGGTGGGCGAAATTGCGAAAGCCGCCAAAGACGCTGGGGTCAGCCTTCGCATTGGGGTGAACGCCGGTTCGCTGGATCCACGGCTGTTGCAGAAATATGGCAAACCGACTGCTGAAGCGCTCGTCGAAAGTGCCGTCTGGGAGGCAAGCCTCTTCGAGGAGCACGACTTCCACGACTTTAAGATCTCTGTCAAACACAACGACCCTGTCGTGATGGTCAAGGCCTACCGGATGCTCTCGGAGCGAGGGGACTGGCCCCTGCACTTGGGTGTCACCGAAGCGGGCCCCGCCTTCCAAGGCACCATCAAATCCTCGGTCGCGTTTGGAACGCTGTTGGCCGAAGGCATCGGTGACACCATTCGTGTGTCGCTTTCCGCCCCGCCCGCAGAAGAAGTCAAAGTGGGTTTGAAGATTTTGGAGAGTTTGAACCTCCGCGAACGAAAGCTCGAAATTGTCTCCTGCCCCAGTTGCGGTCGAGCCCAAGTCGACGTCTACACGCTGGCTGACTCTGTCACGAAAGGCCTTGAGGGCATGACCGTGCCCCTTCGAGTCGCGGTGATGGGGTGTGTGGTGAATGGCCCCGGAGAAGCCCGTGAAGCTGACCTCGGTGTAGCCAGTGGAAACGGTAAAGGCCAGATTTTTGTGAAGGGCGAAGTCATTAAGACTGTTCCCGAAGCCGAAATTGTCCAAACCCTGATCGAAGAGGCCAACCGCCTGGCCGCTGAAATGCCCGATGTGCCCTCTGGAGAACCAGAAGTCATCACCGGCTAGTGGCGCTAGTCTGGGTCGGTGCTTGAAAGACTCAGTCATCTCTTCGTTCGAACCCTCCGGGAAGACCCCGCTGACGCCGAAGTAGCCAGCCACAAATGGCTGGTTCGCGCCGGATATATCCGGCGTCAAGCACCAGGGATTTTCGCCTGGTTACCTTTGGGCCTGCGTGTTCGACAGAAAATCGAAGCGATCATTCACGAAGAGATGCGGCTGGCGGGAGCTCAGCAGGTCCACTTTCCTGCCCTCTTACCCCGCGAGCCGTACGAAACCACCGGGCGGTGGGAAGAATACGGCCCCAACATTTTTCGACTGAAGGACCGCCGAGAGGCCGACTACCTATTAGCGCCCACCCACGAAGAAGTGTTCACCCTCACGGTGAAAGACCTCTACTCCAGTTATAAAGACCTCCCGCTGACGATCTATCAAATTCAAGACAAATATCGCGATGAAGCGCGGCCACGGGCGGGACTCCTGCGCGGTCGAGAATTCTCGATGAAAGACGCCTACTCGTTTGACTACACCGACGAGGGCCTAGATGTTAGCTACCAGGCCCAAAGGGACGCCTACGAGCGTATTTTTCAGCGCTTAGGACTCGAATATGTCATTGTTCGCGCCGATGCCGGCGCGATGGGTGGCTCCAAATCAGAAGAGTTCCTCCACCCCATCGCCGTTGGCGAAGACACGTTTGTGCGAAACGATGCCGGCTACGCCGCAAACGTTGAAGCGTTTCGGGTCGCTGCCACAGAGCCCCTGCCGCTAGAGGGCTTGCCTGAGGCAGAAGTTCACGACTCCCCAGATACCCCCACCATCGACACCCTGGTGGCACTGGCCAATCGTGATGTTCCACGAAGCGATAGGCCGTGGGTAGCAGCGGACACTCTAAAAAATGTGGTGCTGGCTCTGGTGGATGCTGACAAAACCCGCGAACTGGTTGTGGTGGGCATTCCCGGTGACCGCGAGGTCGACATGAAGCGTGCGGAGGCATGGTTTGGTCCCCGCGATGTGGAGCCCGCCACCGAAGCGGACTTTGCTCAACACCCGGCACTGGTGAAGGGCTACATCGGCCCCTGGTCCCCGGAAGGTCCCGTTCTTGGCCTAGAGAGTGCCAGTGGGATCGCCTACTACTTAGACCCCCGGGTAGTGGAGGGCACCCAGTGGGTGACTGGCGCAAACATCCACGAAAAACACGTCTTCCACTTGGTTGCCGGACGGGATTTTCACTCCGATGGCATTGCCGATGTCGCCAATGTGCGAGACGGCGATCCGGCCCCGGACGGTTCCGGACCAGTCAACACTGCCCGTGGGATGGAAATCGGTCACGTCTTCCAGTTGGGCCGCAAATACGCTGAAGCCCTCGGCTTACAAGTCCTTGACGAAAACGGCTCCCTCGTCACCGTGACCATGGGCTCTTACGGCATCGGTGTCACCAGAATTTTGGCGATCATTGCGGAGGGTCACCACGACGACAAAGGCCTGATCTGGCCTGAAGCGGTTACCCCCTACGACATCCACGTCATCCAGGCCGGCAAAGACGAACAGGTCGCTACTGTGGCGGAGGAATTGGCTGAGGCTCTTGTGGCAACCGGAAAAGATGTGTTGCTCGATGACCGCGCAAAGCTTTCCCCCGGTGTGAAATTCGCCGATGCGGAAGTGATTGGCATTCCTCACATCGTGATTGCCGGTCGGGGAGTGGCTGAAGGCAAGGTAGAGCTCTGGGATCGAGCCAGTAATGAACGCCGCGAAGTCAATATTGCTGACGTCGTGGGAGCCCTGGTAGACGGGGACTGACCCCACAGTCCTGGCGCGTGCACAGACGCTGGGGCTAAGCTGTGTCGACCGGTGAGATGTGTATCACCGCCCACAAAAACAATCAAATAGGAGGTGTGTGCCGTGGACATCGACCTCAGTGTGTTGAAACTGATGGAATCCGAACGGGACATCCCTTTCGATGAGCTTGTCATCATCATCGAACAGGCCATTCTCACCGCATACGAAAAACACACCGGCCTTGCCGACCATCGGGGGCAACGCATCGACCCCGATGCGCCTCGAGCCCGCGTGGAACTCGACCGTAAAACCGGTCACGTCACCGTGTTTGTGCCCGAACTCGACGACGAAGGCACCCTCATTGGTGAAGGTGTCGACAGCCCTGAAGGCTTTGGTCGTATTGCCGCCCAAGCTGCCAAACAGGTCATCAACCAGCGCATCCGCGACATCGGCGATGACCGTATTTTGGGTGAATACCGGGGCAAAGACGGCGACATTGTCTCGGGAATCATCCAACAGGGCCCAAACCCCCGGATGATCCACATTGATTTGGGTGACGTCGAAGCACTGTTGCCGCCGGAGGAGCAAGTTCCGGGCGAAGCCTACGAACACGGCACACGGCTTCGCACTTTTGTCACCAAAGTAGACAAAGGCCTTAAAGGGCCTTCCATTACCGTCAGTCGCACGCACCCCGGTTTGGTGAGGCGTTTGTTCGAAATGGAAGTACCCGAAATCAGCGAAGGGTCGGTGGAAATCACCTCCATTGCCCGCGAAGCGGGACACCGCACGAAAATCGCTGTGCGAGCTCTCGTACCCGGGGTGAATGCCAAAGGGGCGTGCATTGGCGAGTTAGGCCAACGGGTTCGCGCGGTGCAATCCGAATTGGGTGAAGAAAAGATTGACATTGTCGACTTTTCCGAAGATCTCGCCACGTTTGTCGCCAGCGCGCTCTCGCCGGCAAAAGTCAGCAGCGCCTTTGTGATCAACGAAGAACTCAAGCAAGTACGCGCGTTGGTTCCCGACTATCAGCTGTCGCTGGCAATCGGAAAAGAGGGGCAAAACGCCCGCCTGGCCGCAAAACTCACCGGGGCGAAAATCGACATTCAGCCCGATTCGGTGATGGAAGGCGAGTAGGGCGGGAGGGTCCCACCCGTCCGAGGAGTAGTATGGTGCCAGTAAGGCGCTGTTTGGGCTGTCGACAACGCGAATCTAAGGACCTGCTCCTTCGAGTCGTGGCGGAAAACAACCGGGCAGTGCTCGATGATTCGGCAACACTTCCGGGTCGCGGAGCTTATGTTCACCGCAACGCAGAGTGTGTCGAGACATCGCTTCGAACAAAGGCGTGGCCGAGGGCTCTGAAGGAACCCCGACTCGACCTCGAAGAACTAACCCTCCTCGTACACAACGAGGAGCACACGAAGAAGAACAGGCTGAACGGCTAATGGACCTTTCATGAGTGGCTCGAAATGAGTCCCGTTCGGACATAGTGGTGTGCCCTGCCTGGGGTTCACCCAGACAGGAGAGTTGTGGCGGCAAAACCACGCGTTCACGAAATCGCGGCTGAACTAGGAATTGACAGCAAGCGGACGCTTGAAAAGCTGAAAGAAATCGGCGAGTTCGTCAAAGGACCGTCGTCGACGGTTGAGCCTCCCGTTGCCCGGAAACTCAAAGCCGCTTTCGCTGAAGAAGGCGTCGTCCCTGTCCCCAAAGACGAGCAGAAAAAAGCAGAGCCCAAAAAGCCTGCACCCAAGCCCGCAGCTCCCGCGCCCGCTCCAGAGGCCGAAGTAGCCCCAGAGCCAGAGCCCGAAAAGGCTGACGCCCCGGAAAGCCCGGGCGCACCTGGTGCTCCTGACGCCGGTGGCGCAACACCTTCCTCCATTCCCACACCGGGAATTCCTCGTCCCGGTAACAACCCCTTTGCCTCCAGCCAAGGGATGGGTCGCCCCGGAATGCCCAGGCCCGGTAACAACCCCTACGCCTCCAGTCAAGGAATGGGTCGCCCCACTCCGGCGAACGCTCGCGCGGGCGCGGAGCGGACCGAAGCGGCAAACCGTGCCGCTCCGAGCCGTGGCGGTGCCCCGGGGAGCAAACCCCCCTTCCAACAGCGTCCCGGTGGTCCCGGTCGACCCGGTGCTGGTGGCCCTCCCGCTGCGGGTGGCCCTGCACGTCCTGGTGGCGGTGGTGGCGGTCCGCGCGGTCGCGGCCGTGGCCCCGGTGGTGGCACCGCAGGAGCGTTTGGTCGCGGAGGCTCGAAGAGCAAGTCGCGTAAGTCGAAGCGGACAAAGCGCCAAGAGTTTGAAATGCGCGAAGCCCCCTCGTTGGGTGGTGTGAGTGTTCCACGCGGTAATGGTGACACTCCGGTGCGACTTCGTCAGG
Source organism: Pontimonas sp. (assembly GCA_965657845.1). Lineage (GTDB taxonomy): Bacteria > Actinomycetota > Actinomycetes > Actinomycetales > Microbacteriaceae > Pontimonas. The sequence continues at coordinate 19,916 of CBFHPU010000005.1, read as the reverse complement.
GTGCCTCAATCAGTGACTTTGCGGAAAAGCTCGAGACCCTCACCGGGATGAACGTCCCTCCCGGCAACCTGGTGACTGTCTTGTTCCAGCTGGGTGAAATGGCGACCGCGACCGAGTCGTTGGATGGGTCGACCTTTGAAGTCTTAGGTGCGGAGCTCGGTTACAAGATCGAAATTGTCTCGCTCGAAGATGAAGACAAAGAGCTTCTCGAAAGCTTCGATATTGCCTTCGAGGTGGAAGAAGACGAAGAAGACCTCCAAATTCGCCCACCTGTGGTGACCGTCATGGGTCACGTCGATCACGGTAAAACGAAACTGTTGGATGCGATCCGTAAAGCGGACGTGACAGCCGGCGAAGCCGGCGGAATCACCCAGCACATTGGTGCCTACCAGGTGTGGACCGAGCATGACGATATTGAACGGGCCATCACCTTCATCGACACCCCCGGCCACGAAGCCTTCACGGCAATGCGGGCGCGTGGTGCAGACGTCACCGACATTGCCATCCTGGTGGTCGCAGCCGATGACGGCATCATGCCTCAGACCATCGAAGCGCTGAACCACGCTCAAGCAGCGGGTGTGCCCATCGTGGTGGCGGTCAACAAGATCGACGCCGAGGGGGCCAACCCCGACAAGGTGCTGCAACAGCTCACCGAATATGGCTTGGTTGCCGAAGAATACGGCGGGGACACCATGTTCCGCCGCGTCTCAGCGTTGAAGGGTGAGGGCATCAACGAACTGTTGGACGCCGTGTTGCTCACCGCTGACGCTGGGTTGGACTTGAGGGCAAACCCCAATCGTCAAGCCCGTGGTGTGGCCATCGAAGCTAAGCTCGATAAGGGCCGCGGTTCTGTAGCGACCGTGCTCATTCAGTCGGGAACACTGCGCGTGGGTGACGCGATTGTCACCGGAACCGCCTACGGACGCGTCCGGGCGATGGTTGACGAACACGGTGAACACATCGAAGAGGCAATGCCCTCAAGGCCCGTTCAAGTCCAGGGTCTCTCCAGCGTGCCTCGGGCTGGCGATTCGTTCATCGTCACCGACGATGACCGCACTGCTCGCCAGATTGCCGAAAAGCGTGAAGCCGCTGAGCGTAACGCTCAGCTGGCGAAGGCTCGTAAGCGCATCAGCCTTGAAGACTTCACCAAGGCTCTCGAGGACGGCAAGATTGAATCGCTGAACCTCATCATCAAGGGTGATGTCTCGGGTGCTGTTGAGGCTCTGGAGGAATCGCTTTTGAAGATCGAAGTCGACGACACGGTTCAACTGCGCATCATTCACCGCGGAGTTGGTGCCATTACCGAATCCGATGTGAACTTGGCGACCATCGACAACGCCATCATCCTCGGGTTCAATGTGCGCCCCGACACCAAAGCGAGGGAGCGTGCGACCCGCGAAGGTGTCGATATTCGGTTCTACTCGGTCATTTACAACGCCTTGGACGAAATCGAAAGCTCACTCAAGGGCATGCTCAAACCCGAATTCGAAGAGGTGCAATCCGGTGTGGCCGAGGTGCGCGAGATATTCCGCTCCTCCAAAGCCGGAACAATTGCGGGGTGTATTGTCCGCTCGGGCACCATCACCCGCAACGCCAAGGCTCGCATCATTCGCGACGGTGTGGTGATTGCCGACGGTTTAGCCATCGAGTCGCTGCGTCGATTCAAGGATGACGTCACCGAAGTGAAGACCGACTACGAATGCGGTATCGGCTTGGGCAAAATTAAAGACATCGAGGTGGGCGATGAGGTCGAAACCATCGAGATGAAAGAGAAGGTCCGTGAGTAATTCACCCCGGGTGAGGAAAATGGCGGACCAGATCCACCGAGTCCTCGCCGAAAGGCTCCAAAAGGGGCTTCGCGACCCCGACATGGGGTACGTGACAATCACTGACGTGAAAGTCACGGGTGATCTCCAACACGCCACCGTGTTTTACACGGTGTTGGGAACCGACGACGAGCGCGAAGCCAGCGGCAAAGCACTCGCCCGCGCCACAGGAATGTTGCGCACTGAGGTTGGTCGGCACATGAGGGTGCGGTTGGTGCCCACTCTTGAGTTTGTTTTGGATGCTTTGCCCGGCACGGTTGAAGACATTGACCGGCTGTTGGATGAGGCGAAGCAACGCGATGAGCAGTTGCGCGATGTCGCCGCTGGAGCACAACCAGCCGGGGATGCTGATCCATATCGGTCTGAAGATGCTGACGACTCGGCTCGCTAGAAAGAGGAGAGGCCCAAATGTCTATGGAACGCGATGATGCCCGCGAGTATCACATTGAGGTGGGCAAAGGCGACGTCGGTCGATACGTTTTTCTCCCCGGCGATCCTGGCCGCTGCGAAATGATTGCTCAGTATTTTGACTCTCCCGCTTTTGTCTCCAGACACCGCGAATACGAAACGTGGACCGGGTATTTGGATGGCGAAAAGGTTTCTGTGACCTCCACCGGTATCGGTTGTCCTTCAGCGGTGATTGCGATGGAAGAACTCGTCAACGTAGGCGCCGACACGTTTATGCGGGTGGGCACTTCCGGTTCTATGCAACCTCACATCGCCCCCGGTGATTTAGGGGTGATTACCGCCGCGATTCGCGACGAGGGCACAACCAGCCACTACTTACCCATCGAATTTCCGGCTGTGGCGGATTTTCCCATCACTCAGGCTCTGTGGCAGGCCGCCCACGACAGTGGTCTGAGGGTGCACTTAGGCGTCAGCCAGTCCAAGGACTCTTTCTACGGTCAGCATTCGCCAGAGCGCATGCCCGTCGCCAAAAGGCTTCAAGAGCGCTGGGACGCCTGGATGGCGGGTGGCGCCATTTGTTCGGAAATGGAAGCCGCCGGTTTATACATCACCGCCCAAGTGTTGGGGGTTCGTGCGACCGGCATCATGATGATCATGGGTCACCCTGACCAGTCACCAATGACCCCAGAAGAGTGGGAAGCGTCCAAAGTGGAACACGCCTTACCGGTAGCGATTGAAGGTATGCGGGAGATTATTCGCCGCGACCGGGCTGCTGCCACGAAAGGCTAAAACTCTCTTCGCCGTCTGCGCGGCTGTCGCGCTGGATTAAACCGTCTCGAACCAGCGACTCCACTGCCCGCATGCGCTGTGTGGCCTGCGGCCAAAGGCTCTCCAGGGTGTCATGCTCGAGCGACTCCGGATTGTCTCGTAGCCAACCGAGGATGATGCCCCGAACTTGGCGGTCACTGCCTTCATAGCGTGCTTGCACGCGCGGTTTCACCGAAGGGTCCTCCGGGTAACCCTCTGCTTTCCACCGACAGCTGTGTTGGAGGGGGCATTGGTCACACTTCGGGCTTCTGGCTGTGCAGACCAATGCTCCAAGTTCCATTAACCCGCGCTGGGTCTGGCAATAATCTGTCGCACTAGCCGTGGCACTCACCTGATCGACCCGGTCTAAACCAAAACCCACACTCCAGTGACCGGCCGCCTGATCGCCGTCCTCCACCCGGGCAACGACCCGTTTCACGTTGGTGTCGACTACTGGGACGGGAACGCCGTAGGCAAAACAGGCAATCGCTCTGGCCGTGTAGGTGCCAATGCCGGGCAGTGTTTCTAACGACTCCACATCCCGGGGGAGTTCACCCCCATAGTCTTTGGCCACAATCTGTGCGGTCTGGTGCATATTTTTTGCCCGCCTGGGGTACCCCAGGCGGTTCCACTGGGAGAGCACCTCACCGAGGGAAGCCTCGCTCAAAGAGTGAGCGTCTGGCCATCTCTCACACCACGCCTGCCAGGCGGGAATCACTCTGGCCACCGGAGTTTGTTGCAACATCACTTCACTGATCAGAATCTGCCACGCCGAAATGCCTTCAGCCCGCCACGGCAGGTCACGCTGATGGGTCGAATACCACTGTCGAACTAACGCTGTGTCCACGCCCCGATGGTAGTCACTCCACAGCGGAAAGACTCTCGGCCAGTGTGGACGTGAGGGGCATACGCTGTGGAGGGTGAAAGCGTTAGTCACTGGTGCATCAGGTTACGTCGGTGGGCGACTCGTCCCGCGCCTGCTCGAGCAGGGCTTCGAGGTCAGTGTGATTGTGCGAGACGCCCATCGTTTAGACGACGTGCCATGGCGCTCCCAGGTGACAGTGTTCGTGGGCGATCTGCGTGATGAAGATGCGGTAGCCAATGCGGTGACAGGCCAAGACATCGTCTACTACTTGGTCCACTCGATGAGCCACGCTGACGATTTCGCCAGTGTGGAGCGAGAAATCGCGCACATAGTGGCCAGGCAAGCCGCAAAACACCAGGTATCCCGCATCGTCTATTTGGGTGGGCTACACCCCGCAGGCCCGCTATCGACGCACTTAGCCTCCAGAAAAGAAGTGGGCGAAGTGCTCTTAGCCTCCGGGGTCCCCACCATTGTGTTGAGAGCCGGAGTGATTATTGGTTCCGGTTCGGCCAGTTTTGAAATGATTCGACACCTCACCGAAGTACTCCCCTATATGCCCGCACCCAAATGGGTGCGGAACTTTATCCAACCCATTGCCATCCGAGACGTGCTGCACTACCTGATCAAGGCCGCATCGATCGATCCCTCAATCAACCGTGGTTTCGATATTGGGGGACCGGATGTGTTTCGCTACGGCCAACTAATGAACGGCTACGCGCTGGAGGCGGGGCTCAGCCAGCGCCCGATTGCCGCCCTGCCGGTACTCACCCCCTGGTTGGCCTCGCAGTGGGTCAACCTCGTCACCCCCATTCCCCGGTCGCTTGCGGTTCCCATCATCGAATCCCTGCTACACGACGCGGTGATGAAAAACCACGACATTGACGACATCATCGCTCCGCCCCCAGAAGGCCTTATCGGCTACCGCAAAGCCGTTCGACTGGCTTTGGGCAAAATGCGTGCGGGCGAAGTCGAAACCTCGTGGCGTGACGCTCAGATTGCTGGTGCACCACAAGACCCCCTTCCCACCGACCCCGAATGGTCGGGCCACACCGTGTACACCGATGTGCGCACGGTCGAGTCTGAGGCCAGCACTACCGACTTGTTTCGGGCAGTGGAATCAATCGGCGGCGACAATGGCTGGTATTCCCTGCCGGGGGCGTGGGCGCTACGGGGTTTCATCGACAAACTAGTGGGGGGTGTGGGGCTTCGGCGGGGCCGTCGCGACGCCGATCATCTTGTCACCGGAGACGCTCTCGACTTCTGGCGGGTTGAGCGCGTAGAAGCCGGACACCTGGTCCGACTGCGCGCCGAAATGAAACTTCCTGGCTTGGCGTGGTTAGAGTTCCAGGTTGACGAGGCCGAGTCGGGGGGAAGTATCCTCACCCAACGCGCCACCTTTTTCCCCCACGGATTAGGCGGTCGGCTTTACTGGTTGGCCGTGATGCCTTTCCACGGGATTGTGTTTGAAGGAATGGCCAGAGGTCTTGCCCGAAAAGCTGAGGCCTATCAGGATGAACCCCAAGTGGCGGCATCTGCTGGCAACCCGCTAGAGTAGGGGAGAGCTCATCACCGGTTGTTGCCGGGTCTGGTGGGCGTGAGGACACCCAGAGAGAGCGTTTCTCGGTTCGTTGGTGGTGTCACGGTGCAACACAAGGAGATGCATGGCCCACACAGGTGCCGCGAAAACGGCGTCGCGCAACGGCTCAAAGTCGAAATCGCGCAGGCGCCCCTTAGATGACGAGGGCATTATCCCCGTGCTCGCGCGGGCTGTGCGTGAGGTCGAATCGCAAGCGGCGAGAGGCAAAGTCAACGCCCAAAACCGCACAAAGTTCCAGGTCGCCGCACTTCTCGTGCGTGAAGAGCGAAACCGTGTCAAAGATGACGCTGAAGTATCACCCCAAGAACGCGCCGAGGTACTCAAACGCCTGGATGGTTTGGCGGCCATCATGGCAAAAACCGCGGCCAAAGACACCAGCCTGATTGCCCTGTTGGCGCCTGAAGCAAAAGTGTCGGAAGCCGCGAAGCGGCTTCGACGCGATTTCCTTCTCGCCAGTGGCGCCCAGCTCGCCCCCGAAGAGCTCATCATTGTGGATCGGGTGGAAACACCCAGCCCCGAGGCGGCAAAACAGGTGGTGCCCCAGTCGGTGCGTCAAGCACAGTTGGCCAACCCTTTTATGGCCCCCGATTTCGCGGCCTACGCCCAGTCCACTGGGCGCGCCGAAGGACGACTGGTCAACTGGGAGCTGATCGAACCACTCTTTAGAGCGTTCGAACAGGGCTCCGGTGGTGGCGCGGCGAGTATGGAGTTGCCTGAACCGGCTGGCCTTTCCACACCCGGGGGCATCGAATTGATGCCCCACCAATCGAGCTTTGTGGAGGCCGCGAAAGCGGGTCACCGCACATTCCTCCTCGCCGATGAGCCTGGTCTGGGTAAGACCGCTCAAGCGTTGATGGCTGCCGAAGTCGCCGAGGCCTTCCCACTCCTTGTCGTGGTGCCCAACGTGGTGAAAACGAACTGGGCTCGGGAGGTCGAGAAATGGATTCCCGGCCGTCGTGCCACCGTTGTTCACGGTGATGGCGGCGAATTGGATGCTTTTAGTGAAGTGTTCATTGTGAACTACGACATTCTCGATCGACACGTTGGCTGGCTGTCAAAGTTTGATTTCCGAGGCATGGTCGTTGACGAAGCCCACTTCATCAAAAATCGCGAATCACAGCGTTCCAAAATGGTTCAAGCCGTGGCGGGCACTATTCGGGCGAGGCTCGGACACCCCCTCTTGGTGGCCCTCACGGGAACACCGCTGATCAACCAAATCGAAGACTTTCGAATGATTTGGCAGTTTTTGGGGTGGATTGACGATAAGAAACCGCTGACCGAGTTGATGGCCAAATTGGAAAACACGGGCCTCACACCGGTCGATCCTGGGTTCTTTGCCGAAGCCAGGCGGGCAGTGATTTCGATGGGCATTGTTCGTCGTCGAAAAGAAGACGTTGCGGGCGATATTCCTGCCCGTCGTATTGCCGATATTCCGGTCGAGTTGGACGACGAGGCGGGTCGCTCTATTCGGGACGCGGAGCGTGCACTGGTGGAGCGCCTGATGGCCCGTTACGACCGGGTGGTGGCCGCCCGGGGAACACCGACACCCACAATCGATACCGATTTGGTTCGCTTGGTCTGTCACTCAGAGATCGAAGAGTCTAAGCAAGACGACAGTTCACAAAACGTGTTCGCCTTGGTGCGCACAATTGGTAAAGCCAAAGCGTTGATGGCTGCTGATTACACCGCTCAACTGGCGAGAAACGTCGGCAAGGTTGTCTTCTTCGCCAAACACATCGACGTGCTCGATGTGGCCTACCAACACTTTGTCGACAAAGGTTTCAACCCCACCCAAATTCGTGGTGACCAGACCAGTCAGGTGCGCCAAGACGCCATTGACCGGTTCACTACCGACGAAACGGTGGGTGTCATTGTCTGTTCCCTCACCGCCGCAGGTGTCGGCGTTAACCTTCAAGCAGCCTCCAACGTGGTCCTCGCGGAGCTCAGTTGGACCAGCGCGGAACAAACCCAAGCCATCGACCGGGTCCACCGAATTGGCCAAAATGTGCCCGTGACGGCCTGGCGGATTGTGGCCGCACAGACAGTCGATCAGCGCATCGCTGAACTCATCGACCAAAAATCTGGTTTAGCTCTCCGAGCCCTCGATGGGGATGAAGAGGCCAGCACTGTGGAAGGCACGATGCAGGAAGCAGCGCTCGGAAACCTCCTCATCCAAGCCTTAGAGGCTCGAGGAGAAATCCGCGGGTAGTCCCGCAGACTGTGTCATCGCCCGAGCGGAGCGCAGTCGACAATACAGCCGGTTTAGCATGAGGCCTGCTGCCAACAGGGCAGTAATGAACACCGCGATACCTAAGACGTGTGTGCCCACGCCCGACCACCCTGCGGGGTTGCCGGGATTGAGAAAGGCGTAGGGGTACCAGCCGCCGAGCTCGCCCCGCATCAGTGTCCCGCCCAACCATCCAAGCGGGTAGACAAGCCCCCACGCCATCGAACGCCACGGAAGTGCGGCACCGTGTGGACTGAGAATCCAGTCCAGCACCAGGTATGCCGGGATGACGACGTGGATGACTTCATTGGGAAAAGCAATATCTGAGACAAACCCACCGGGCTCTGGGGGTAAATCCCGCAGCAACAGGTTGTAGACCGAGCCGGTCACGATCGCGTAGGCGACCAGCGAATGGCGCACCCCCACAAGCGCACGAGAATCCACGTGGGACTGAAGCTGGTGAAGCCCAGTAATGGTGAGTACCACCATGTTGGCGATTGAGGTTTGGATCGAAAAATAAGAGAAATACTCTTCGGGAACAAAAGCCTGATGGTGGATTTGGTCCGAGATTTGGGTGAAAAGGGCGACAGCGAGGGTGGCAGCGGCCACCAGTGCGAGCACACCGAGACTCTGACGCAACAGTCCAGGACGAGGCTCCACGACGTTCACCATTTCGTGTAGGGGTTTCCACACGTTAACAGGTGGGCTAGCCCCAGCCAAGGCCTGACGATAGCCTGTTGCGAATGTACGACGTCGTAGTGGTCTACCCCCTTCTCCAGTCTGAGGGCACCGAACACATCCTGTTAGGTGAAAAAAAGACCGGGCTTGGACAGGGCCGGGTCGTTGGCCCTGGCGGGAAGGTCGAATCCGGCGAAAGCCTGAGACAGGCGGCCGTGCGCGAACTTTTTGAAGAAACCACGCTGGTGGCCGAAGAAACATCACTCATTCCCATCGCCACCCTCCACTATCCCTTTCCCACCAGGCCACATCTGTCCCAGCGCTCCCACGCCTTTTTGGTCCGAGAGTTTGAGGGTGAGCCCACCGCCAGCGATGAGCTCATTCCACAGTGGTGGCCTAAAACCCAGATTCCTTTTTCCCGAATGTGGCCCGATGCCAAATTGTGGTTGCCCTCCGCGCTCGCGGGAGGGTTTATTCGAGCAACGGTCACTATTGGCGATGATGACGGTGTCCTCGGTGTCGAATGGGCGTCCTAAAACCCAGGAAGTGACCCCGGTCGAAACATTCGGTGTTGATCTGGGGTGAGCGCGGGTGGATTCCCACAGTCGCTGAGGATGGTGTCGATTCGTTCAAATTCCGCCGCCGTTACCCACAGGTCGTAGTGGGCTTTCACGGCCACTTGCCTCGCGACGTATTCGCACCAGAAGTCACGGTTGGGCGGTAACCAGGTCGCGGCGTCACCGTCGCCCTTTTGAGCGTTCAGCCGACCAGACACGGCAATCAGATTGAGCGGATCGTTGGCAAAACTGAGACGGGTTTCGGCGTCCAGTTGAGCCGCACCGGTCTGCCAGGCGTTGGATAGTGCCACGACATGGTCGATTTGCACAAGGATTGAGGTGGTTTCTCCGCGTTCAAAGTCGATCACTTCGGCACTAAACGGGTCATCGAGAGTGCCAAAAAGTACTGTGCACTCGCGTTCGAGGACCAGGTTGTCGAGGTCTCGCTGCAAAATGTCGTTTCTTGTGTCGCACCCATTGGCGTCCACGTCGAACCACGCGCGTCCAAACTGACCTTCCCTGTCGTAGCCGGTCTTCGGGGCGCGACCTTTAACGGGAATGCTTTGGAGCATCTCACGGGCGCTCAAATCGTCGGGTTCCCCACTGGCGCTGTGCGGCTGCTCTGAGTTGGCACCTTGTTCACTCTCCGACGGAGTATCAGGGCTGGAGTTATCCAAGGACTGAGTATCTGTGTGAGGCTGCGTGACTGGTGCCGGTGGAATGGGGTCATCGGCTCCGGTGATGACCGTAGAAAGTGCGTTGATCGCGAAGAGCGCGATCAGCCCCGCCGCACCCCACAGGAGGCCTCGTCGAATCGGATGCATCGTCTCTTAGCGGGCCTTTCTGGAACCACACGCCGTGGCCTTAGCGCCAGTGTAAAAGGGTCTGCTCGTAGACTGCCCACGCCGTGGATCCATAGTGTCGAGACAGAGAGGGGAGAACTCGCCATGCCAAGCCGTATGGACAATGCCGGTTTAGTGGAACTCGAGGCGCGAATGCGTGAGCTCGACGAGTGGACCCGAGCCCTTGAAGGTGACCACGATGGCCTAGAAGAACTTCGTCTCAAAGTGTTTCCCGATGGGGAAGACCCTTTAGATGACTGGAATGACTACCACCGCGTGCGAAGCGAATACGACCGTCGCGCAGCAGAAGAGTTTGACCTCGGCCAGTAGCCCCACTGTTCCCAGTAGCCCCAGTGTTCACGGTAGCCCCGAGGTGCCCATTGTGTGTTTAGTGGGGCGTTTCTTCTAGGGCTCTTCGCTCCAGCAGCCAGTGATGCAAGGCCCTGGTGGAGAGTGTGTCGAGGCGGTTGTAGTCAAGAATGGTGTGACTAATCCGCTTCGCCTCAGAGTGGTCCCCAGATTGCGTGGCCTTCAGGTAGTGGCTAAAGGCAAGAACCGATTCGCCTCCGCCACTAATACCTGAGCGTGTGTCTGGCGCAAAATACAGTGCCTCTAAATCTTTTAGCGCATACCCCGATGTCCCCACCGCCACGCTCGCCATCACCAAGCGGTAGAGGTCGACAAGTGTTCCCCCTGATTCGATCTGGGCTATTACATTCCGGGGGTCTGCGTGACGTTCGGCCAAGCGTCGCAGGGCGGTGGCTTCATAGTCTGCGTAGTGGTAAATCGACAGGGTGGGGTAGCGACTGAGGCGGTTGGCAATCCATTCCAGAAAATCCCGAAACGCTGTGGCTTCAGAGGCGAAGTCGCTGGACCACCACGAGTGGTACTCCCCGCTGTCGCCCTCCATGACGCCAATGAGATAGTCGATACCCAGCCACGACTGGGCCCCCTCAGCCCCAGGGTCCCACGCACTGCCATCGGACCACTCGTGGTAAGCGGGATCGCCCTCGAAGTCCAAATAGATATCACCCGGCTGGGGTGCATGCAGGGTGGCCAATCTGGTGGAATTGACCACGCTGGTTGCGGGTCGGCCCCCTCCTGAGCGCTGGGTGAGGACTTGGAGGGTGGCTTGACGGTGGGAGCTTCGAACCTCGACCGGGTCAGCGCCGGCCAGGACGTCATCGATTTCGTCGGAAGATGCTTCCGCGAAGGCGGTCATCGTGGTGATCCCCCGAGCGCGCAGGATCCGCCGGTGGGTTCTTCGAAGCCGCGCAATGAGAAACAGATCGTCGTGCCGGGACAGTTCTGCTTGACACCAAGCGCAGCTTTGTCGCCCACATTGATCCAGTGGCGTCGTGGACCACTCCAGTGACAACTCGCCCTGGTGATAAGCCCCCACGGCCTGGGCTAAGCCATCACAGGCAGCCCTCCACGCATCCCATGAATCCTGCAGTCCAAAGCGTTGGCGACCCTTGTGGGCAAAATTCATCACCGCGGTGGATGACACGGCAACCCCTAACTGTGTGAACCCGCTGTGTAGTCCGGCGAGCTCGATCAGTTGCCGACGCATCGTGGACTTGCCCAAACGGGCCTGCTCCATTTCGTAGGTCCCATCAGGGAGGGGGATCAACGCATCGACCTCACCTTCAATGAGTAACCCGTGATCAGGGTCAACCCATTGGATGGTGGGGGCAAGAACGGACGTCTCACCGTCTAGAAGCTCCGGCAGGGATCGGGCCCCGTCTGTGTCCCTCCAGTTCGCGATGGCCGGGTTGTTGTGGCGCCAAAACTGTTCCACCCGCAGCCTGTGGTCTCGAAGGGCGCGGCCCATGAGTTGCGCAATGGGCTGAGTGATGGGGGGCACTGGTGTGGTGCCCTCCACCAGGCAGGCATAGTTTTTCAGCGCCGCGTAGGGGCAACGGTCGCTTTCACTAATGTCTCGAAGCGTCCACAGCACCGTGCCATCTGCGCGGGTTTTCACGCCGATGGCCCCGGCAGCTCAGTGGTGCACAACGAGAACAGAGTGGGGTTCAGGGCTAAATCAGATTCAGCTCTGTCAACTTTTCCTGGAGAAGCGGGCTTGACGGTTCACTCAGGTGACTGCCGTCGGGGAAGAGAAGGACGGGAATTTTCTGCAACCCGCTGATTTCGATGGCACGTGCTTTGTCGGCTTCGCTGGCATCGATGTCGTGGTAATTGAAATCCACCCCGAAGTGCTCCATCAAGGCCTGAGCCCGGCGACAGTCGCCACACCATTGGGCTCCATAAAATTCGATTGTGGGCTCAGACATGGGTGATCTCCTTCGCTGTGTTGATACCCCGAGCATAGGAGCGAACCCTGCTTATCCACTAGATGCGAATTGGTCACCTAGCTGTTGCTCGATAACGCCTTAGTGTTCGGTCCCGGTTAAGACCCAAGCTCCTATGCTGGGCTCGAGCAGGACCAGTGAAGCGTGAGGCGGAGGCCAGCATGGTGGACACCACGGGACCAGGACCCACAATCGACCAAGACGGCGCAGGACGCGCTGTCTTTCACCCGGGCCTTGGTAACGAAGAGACCGACGTGGCCATCCGCGTGGAGCGCGACTCTCTGGGTGAGATGGAGGTTCCCGCCGATGCCTACTGGGGGGTTCACACGGCAAGGGCTTTGCATAACTTCCCCATTAGTCGCCGGGCAATCTCTAACTACCCTGACCTACTAGTCGCCTTGGCGCGAGTAAAACAGGCTGCCGCCAGAGCTAACCGTGACCTGGGTGTGTTGGAAAAAGACAAAGCGGATGCGATTGATGCGGCCTGCCAGGAGATTGTCGACGGGTATTTGCACGACCAGTTTGTGCTCGGCGCCATTCAAGGTGGTGCGGGGACATCGACCAACATGTGTGCGAATGAAATCATCGCCAACCGTGCCCTGGAACTGTTGGGTCACCAGAGGGGCAACTATCAGTACCTCCACCCCATCGATGACGTCAACCGGTCACAGAGCACCAACGATGTCTATCCCACCGCAATCAAACTGGCCATGGTGCGCGGCATCCAGGCGCTCCTGCCAGAACACCGTGCTCTGGCGGAAGCCTTTGGGGACAAAGCCGTCGAATTTCGGGACGTCCTCAAAGTGGGCCGCACCCAGCTTCAAGACGCGGTGCCGATGACTCTCGGTCAAGAATTTGGTGGTTTTAAGACCACCATCTCGGAAGATTTTGATCGACTCGGTGAAGTGATTGCGTTTCTGTGTGAAGTCAACATGGGTGCGACCGCGATCGGTACGGGGATTACCGCAGATTCCCGCTACGCGGAAGCCGTCCGGTCCCATTTGGCAGAGGTGACAGGGCTCGACATCCGCACGGCACCGGATTTGATTGAAGCCACCAGCGATGTGGGTGTGTTTATGACCCTCAGTGGTGTTCTGAAGCGCTCGGCCGTGAAAATCTCGAAGATTTGCAACGACCTGCGCCTGCTCTCCAGTGGACCCCAAGCAGGGTTGGGTGAAATTAATCTTCCTGCCGTCCAAGCGGGTTCGTCGATCATGCCCGGCAAGGTCAATCCGGTGATTCCGGAAGTGGTGAACCAGGTGGCCTTTTCGGTAATAGGTTCCGATGCGACCGTGTGTGCGGCAGCTGAAGCGGGACAGTTGCAACTCAACGCCTTCGAACCGGTGATGGCGGCGTCCATCCTTCAGTCGTTGATGTGGATGACGAAAGCCTGTCGCACACTGCGCGAGAACTGCGTGGTGGGAATTACCGCCAACGAAGATCGACTGGCCGCCCAGGTCGCCTCCAGCGTGGGTGTGGTTACGGCGCTGACACCAGCAATTGGCTACCGCAAAGCTGCCGAGTTGGCCTATCAAGCACTAGAGGGCCATCGGTCAATTCGTGAATTGGTCCTCGAAGAGGGCCTGATGGAAGAAAGCGAGTTGGATAAGGCTTTGCACCCGGATCGACTGAGCGGTCTCAGTGACGCGACCAGTCAGATTGTTCTGCCCGATGTTGACCCAGAGGACTAGTCTCTAGCGAATGAGTGCCGCCAAGAAGCCTCCGGGTGTGGGCTCGTCGTTTGGAAGAACGCTCGCTATCAGTGCCCTTGTGATTGTGGGTTTTGTGCTGGTGGGGGTCGCCACCTTGGTCGCGTTGGACACACTGGCAGGTAATTTGGGGCGCCCACTGCTGGTGATTTCTGCCGTCGTGGCGCTGGTTCCTCTCGCGATTGTCGCGTGGGGGATTCGATGGATTGACCGATTCGAACCAGAACCCCCGGCAGCGACCTGGTTCGCCTTCCTTTTTGGCGCAGGGGTTGCCGTGGTCATTGCCTTAGGTGTTGACGCCTGGGTGTGGGGCAGTTCGGCACTGGCGGGAAGCCCAGAAGCCCTCTCGGCTGTGCTGGGGCCCACCGTGCAAGCACCATTAGTGGAGGAGTTTGGTAAAGGCCTTGCGGTGTGGGTGTTGTTTTGGGTGGGACGCAACCGCCTCGATGGCCCGATCGATGGTGTGGTGTACGCCGCCTGGTCGGCAGCAGGTTTTGCGTTTAGTGAAAACATTCTCTACTTCGGTGCCGCCATTGCCCAGGGCGGTGACGTGTTTGTCGAAACGTTCATCGTGCGGGGATTGATGTCGCCCTTTGCCCACGTGATGTTCACCGCCCTCATTGGGTACTCGTTGGGGCGTGCAGCAGAAAAAGGCGTGCGGGGGTTAGCTCTTGGGGCGTTTCTCAGAGGGTTTATTCCGGCCGTGTTGTTGCATGCGCTGTGGAACGGCGCGCTGTTTGTGGTCAGTTCCTTCTACGTGTATTTCTTCATCGTCCAGGTCCCGTTATTTATCGGCGCTGTGCTTTTGGTGTGGTGGCTTCGCAACCAGAAGGCCGCCATTTTGCGGGAAAATCTTGGCTACTACGCCAGAGCGGGTGTGATTGCTGACCAAGAGATGGGTTTCCTCACCACCGCATCCGGTCGCGTGGTCGCCCTTCGGTGGGCCAAAAAGCGGGGGCTCACCAAACAGCTCGATCGGTTTATTGCCGTCGCGGTTCGCTTAGCGCTCACTCGACACCGGGATGAACGCGGGATGCCTCCTGGCCGGGAAGACTGGGAAACCGCATTGGTGGGCGAGCTCATTGACGCACGTGATCGGTTGCACTTCGGCCAGTAGCAGCGATCGCATCCGATGCTGAGGCTTCAGCGGGAGCCGTAAAAAAGAACCTGTTCACAACCCCGGAAAAGAAACTCGCCGCCCAGTGGTGGGGCGATGCCTCCGACTCTCCTGGGCGGCGAGTAACTTCTTTTCAGTGTGAACCCGTTGACCCCTTCTGGTCAAGAGTTTTTGTGGTCACAAAACGGTCACAAAAACCAGCCGATTGGCTGGGGTGCCTTAGCTCCTGCGGAAGCGCCGACCTGTGATGTGGGTGGGGTTTATTCGCACAACCCGAGGACGCTCGGTCGGAAAAAGATCTGGAATTCCTAACGTTTTTGCTTGGTCGACTTCCGACATGGTGTCTAACTGTTGGGCATGACCGTGGAGCACGACACTGTAACCCTCTTGGTCGTCGTAGTGATCAATTTCAAAGGCCACGTTTTCATTGATGGTCAGTTCCACCAGTTTTGTTCCTGGCCCGGTGCGGAAGACCAACGATTCGTTGTCCACGACGTAGGTAATGGGGAAGATGTCCAACACACCACCCGCCGTGGTCGCTAACCGGCCCACTTCGTGTGAGGCCAGTAACTGCCAGCACTCTTCTATGGTGAGTTCGGTGACGGGGCTAACCGATGACGTGTCCATGACCTAATCCCTTATTTTGGCGAGTGGCTTAAGACCAGGTTAGTGCGGGGCGTGCTGCCGAGGAAAGATGTGTGGTCAGGGGGGCCTGATCCACCGACATCCCTGTGGGGGCAGCGAGGGTCTTCGCGGTGCTAGGGTTGGATTTTGCGCCGTGTAACGGCCGCGGATAAAGAGAGCTTCAACATCGGGTTGGGGCGCCGCGCAGCGAGAGAGCAAAGGTGGGTTCACTATGAGCATTAGTCCCGAGACCAAAAAGTCCATCGTCGAGCAGTACCAGACCCACCCCGGTGACACAGGTTCACCCGAGGTCCAAATTGCTCTCATGACGCACCGCATCACTGAACTTACTGAGCACCTTAAGACCCACAAGCACGACCACCACTCACGTCGTGGACTGCTGCTTCTGGTGGGTCAGCGTCGCCGCCTGCTGGGTTACCTCCAGCGTGTCGACATCGGTCGTTACCGCGCACTGATTGAGCGCCTGGGCCTTCGCCGCTAGGCACTATCCCGCTTTTTCCGCCGCCGCCTGCTAGCCTGGGGGAGCGCGCTGTTGCGCGCGGAAAAAACTGCATACCTTCGCGTCTGGAATGCTCCGGCATGAAGCTGGTCACCGGTGGTGGTCTACTGTCAGGTCAACCTCACAGTGCACTTCTACTGTTGGCCAGTCTCCCCGAGTCATCGAGGCGCTCACTCTGCGCGGCTTCGTCGCGCAGACGGTGTGCGATGACATAAAGGAGATACACCTATGGAAGGTGACGACATTACGTTTGCCGAGGCCGTACTAGATAACGGTTCGTTTGGTAAGCGCACGATTCGCTTTGAGACTGGGCGCCTCGCCCAGCAAGCCCAGGGAGCCGTCGCGGCATACCTGGATGAAGAAACCATGTTGCTCTCGGCAACTAGCGCGGGAAAGCACCCTCGTGAAGGGTTCGACTTTTTCCCACTGACCGTTGATGTCGAAGAGCGTCAGTACGCTGCCGGCAAGATCCCCGGATCGTTCTTCCGCCGTGAGGGTCGCCCCTCCACGGAAGCCATTTTGGTCTGCCGTTTGATCGACCGGCCACTGCGTCCCTCGTTTGCTACGGGCCTTCGAAACGAAGTGCAGATTGTCATCACGGTGCTCTCGATTGCACCCGGTGAGTTCTACGACGCTCTCGCCATTAACGCGGCAAGTGCCTCGACCCAGATTTCCGGTTTGCCCTTTAGCGGTCCCATTGGTGCGGTGCGTATCGCGCTAATTGGTTCGCAGTGGGTCGCATTCCCCACTCACGCCCAGCTCGACGAAGCGGTCTTCGACATGATGGTCGCCGGTCGTGTGGTGAAACAAGACGATGGCACCGACGACGTCGCGATCATGATGGTCGAAGCGGAAGCCACTGAAGGCAGCTGGAACCTCATCCAGGCTGGTGCAACCAAGCCCGACGAGGACGTTGTTGCCGGTGGTTTGGAAGCGGCAAAGCCCTTCCTGCGTCAACTCATTGAGGCCCAAGCGGCCATGGCGAAAGACTCGGCCAAAGAGGTTCAGGACTACCCCCGCTTCGCCGACTACACCGATGAGGTCTACAAGGCCGTTCAGGACTTGGCGGCAACCGATTTGGCTGCGGTCTACCAAATCGCCGACAAGCAGGAGCGTCAGGCCAAAGACGACGAGCTGAAAACTCAGGTCAAAGCCACGATCGCCCAAAAGGTGGAGGCCGGCGAGCTTCCCGAAGAAGCTAACGCCATGGTGGGTGCTGCCTACAAGTCCGTCACCAAATCGGTGATGCGCCGACGCGTGCTCACCGAAGGTATCCGTATGGACGGTCGCACCCCGGAGCAGATTCGTGGGCTAGACGCCGAAGTGGAAGTCATTCCTCGGGTACACGGTTCGGCACTGTTCCAACGCGGTGACACTCAGATCCTGGGTGTGACCACACTGAACATGTTGAAATTGGAGCAGCAGCTTGATTCGTTGAGCCCCGTCACGAGCAAGCGCTACATGCACCACTACAACTTCCCGCCCTACTCCACCGGTGAAACCGGTCGTGTGGGTTCGCCGAAGCGTCGAGAAATCGGTCACGGTTTCTTGGCCGAGCGGGCACTTGTTCCGGTTCTTCCGACCCGTGAAGAGTTCCCCTACGCCATTCGTCAGGTATCCGAGGCCCTTGGCTCCAACGGTTCCACTTCAATGGGTTCGGTGTGCGCATCGACCCTGTCGATGCTGGACGCCGGTGTGCCACTGCGTGCCCCGGTTGCGGGTATTGCGATGGGTCTGATCAGCGAAGAGGTTGACGGAAAGATGCACTACAGCGCATTGACCGACATCCTCGGTGCCGAAGACGCCCTGGGCGACATGGACTTCAAGGTCGCCGGCACGAAGGACTTCATCACCGCAATCCAGTTGGACACCAAACTCGATGGTCTTCCCGCGAGTGTCCTGTCGGGCGCGTTGGGTCAAGCGAAAGAGGCTCGACTCAGCATTCTTGACGTGATGAACCAGGCCATTAGTGAGCCCGATGAGATGGCACCTACCGCGCCTCGCGTGATCAGTGTGCAAATCCCTGAGGACAAGATCGGTGAACTGATCGGACCAAAGGGTAAAACCATCAACGCCATCCAAGACGAGACTGGTGCCCAGATCTCGATCGAGGACGACGGCACGGTATACATCGGTGCAACCGATCAGGCGATTGCTGAGGAAGCCCGTTCACGGGTGAACGCCATTGCCAACCCGGTGACACCAGAAATCGGCGAACAGTACCTCGGTACTGTCGTCAAGCTGGCCACCTTCGGAGCATTCGTGTCGCTGATGCCCGGTAAAGATGGCCTCTTGCACATCTCTGAGGTGCGCAAGCTCGCCGGCGGTAAGCGTGTGGAGGACATCGAAGAAGTTCTCTCCGTGGGCCAGAAAGTCCAGGTGGAAATCACCAAGATTGATGACCGCGGCAAGCTTTCGCTGAGCCCCGTGTTGGATCAGGGTGCTCCATCAGGAGATGACGGCGAAGACGGTTAAGAAAACCAATCAGTTCAAAGGGGCGGAAATTTCCGCCCCTTTGCTGTTTCTTGACTTGTATCCACATCGCTTTTGTCGATTACCTACAAAAGGTTCCCAGTTTCTTTTCAGCTGAATTTGGGGTTTCACCTAGACATTGGTTCACGCCATCGCGGTAGCCTGTGGGGCGCTAGTCGTGGAGGGCAGTTTCTCTCCGTCGATTAGTGTGGGGGAAAACCCCCACCACCCGCCGACATTCCGTCGTGGCGGCGGGCGGACAAGTAAAAACCCAAAACCTTTCGAGGGAGAACAATGGATCTGCTCGCTATTACGCAGGCATTCTTCATGCTCGGATTTGTGGCCATGGCCGCGGGAACGCTGTACTTCGTTCTCGAGCGCAATGACATCAAGCCCGAACACCGCATGACTGCAACCTATGCCGGCATCATCACCTTCATCGCCGCGATTATGTACTGGATCATGACCGACTTCGTCGGCTTCTTTGACCAGGCCACAACCGCTGATGTTGGTGCAACGATGCCCTACCGTTACATTGACTGGCTGCTCACCACCCCGCTTCTGCTGGTGGAATTTGGTCTCATTGTTGCCATCGCTGGTGGCGCGACCAAGAGCTTCATGACCAAGATCATCGTGGCGGACATCATCATGATCGTCACCGGTTACCTCGGTGAACTGGGAGAAGCAGGTTCAGCGAACAACTGGATCTTCTTCATCATTTCCAGCCTCGCGTGGTTCTACATCGTGTACGCGGTGTACCAGGTGAAGCTCGACGGAATGCCCGACTACGCAGCACGCGCCGTACGCATCATGCGTCGTTTCGTGCTCTTCGGTTGGACGATCTACCCCGTCGGTGTTGCTGTTGAGGAATTCCTCACCCTTGGTGGAGCGGATGTCGGCCTCGCCGTCAGCCTCGCCGCAATCATCTTCGTCATTGCTGACGTGTTGAACAAGGTGGGCTTCGGAATGGTCGCGGTTGCCGCTGCCAAGAAGGCCTAAGCACCCGTAATAGCCTGTGGGCCGGAGCGAAAGCTCCGGCCCATTTGGCTTTTCTAGAGACTTCGCAACCGTGCAGGCGCTGCTGACTTTCTGCCAGTAGGCTCGGCGATTGTGTCTGAAGCTATTGATCTTCCCCTTGACGTTCCGGAAATCGCCGCCACCATTTCTCAGGGGGCACACTTTCGTCGCACCGTGCACCCTTCAGGGCTGCGCATCCTCACCGAATGGGTACCGGGTGCTGCGAGCACCTCGGTGGGCTTCTGGGTGCCAGTGGGCAGCCGTGATGAAGACGCTGTGGCATACGGCTCCACCCACTTTCTCGAACACCTCCTGTTCAAAGGCACCCCTCGTCGCTC
>CBFHPU010000004.1:73151-92604 GCA_965657845.1 Pontimonas sp. | reverse complement strand
GCCTTGTTTTCCCAGCGAAGATTCACCCCTGAACCCTAATCTGCCAGTCTGAGCACACGCCAGAACCCATCACCCCAAGGAGTGGCCCATGTCGTATCCCATCAATAAAGACAACGACACTTGGAAGGCCGAACTGCCCGCCGAAAAATTCCACGTCCTTCGCCAAGCCGGCACCGAGCGACCCTGGAGCGGTGAACTCTTGGAAGAAAAACGCCCCGGAGTGTTCCACTGCGGTGCCTGTGGTGCCGACCTTTTCTCTAGCGACACCAAATTTGAATCCGGTTCCGGCTGGCCGTCATTTTGGGACGCTGTCAACCCCGATGCGGTGGAACTGAAAGAAGATCGAGGGCTCGGAATGGTGCGCACCGAAGTGCTCTGTGCACAGTGTGGCTCACACCTCGGCCACCTTTTTGACGACGCCTACGGCACCCCCACCGGGCAGCGCTACTGCATGAACTCGCTTGCGTTGGAGTTTTCCCCCGAAGACGCTTAGTCATCACTGACCCTCTGACCGAAGTATTCCTGGTCGCTCGTTAATCGACGTTCTCACTAATCCCGCTCACGCAGGTTTTCTCGCGACCGTCACCAACGCGGAGCCCACAATGGTGAGCAGTGCACCCACCACCGTCCAGAGCCCCAACCGAAATTCCCCTACAGGTAAGAAATAGTCCAGAGCCAGGGAGCCAAGAATTTGGCCTGTCACCAGGCTGACCCCCAAACCCAACACCCCAATGCGGTGAACGGTAATGGTTTGGATGGGGATAAACAGTGTTCCCAACAGCCCACCGGCATACAACCACCACTGGGTAGGCAGTGCATCTGGACCACCCGTCACCGGAAGTAACACCAACCACACCACCACAAGGGCGCTGGTTCCCACGGTGAAGTTAATAAACGTCGCCGCCAATGCCGACGAGGCACGATTGCGTAGCCGACCGTTTAGTGCCTGCTGAATACCGGTACCCGCCCCGGCGACGAGGGGTAATAAAAAGGCCCAACCTAAGGCACTGGCCGAACCGGCCCACACCTCAACACTCGCGATCACTCCGACGACGACCAGGACCGCACCCAACACTCTCGGCAGGCTGAGGCGCACCTTGGGTACCCCCACAAACCCTTGACGATCAATCCACATCGCGCCCAAGGTTTGGCCCGCCACCACGGCGACACTGAAGAGCGCCACCCCCAGGATTCCGGCCGTCAGTCCCTGGGTGAGCACCAAAAAGCCGCCGCCCAGGCCCCCAAGGACACTCCACCAGGGCAAATCTCCAGCCCGAAGTTCAGCGACAATCGTGGCAAACCCTGCCCGGCCCCTCGCGGACACCACCATCGCAAGGCTCAAAATCAGCAGGCCTGAACTAAAAGAAATCAGTGCCGCCAGGGCACCATCACCCATGGCCACCCCCAACTCGCCATTGACCCTCGATTGGCCAGCGACCAACACACCCGCCACCACACTGGCAGCTACTGCGATGGCGTAAGCGCTCTTACTGGGGGCAGTGGACACCCGATTACCGTATCCGACCCACACTCCCACTCCGTAAAGGCCGCGGGCAGATGAAGGCGGTGGTGGCGTCAGTGGTGAGGCCATAGCGTGGAGGTAGTGGGCCAATGGGCCCGCGTGGAAGGGGACACTCATGGCTGATGGCACCTACACCGACGGGGCAGGAAACAGCATGACGCTTCACCAGCCCGAAAAATCTTTTCTGCTGACCTGGCTCTTCGCGTTGTTCTTGGGTTTTTTCGGAGTCGACCGTTTCTACACCGGCAAAGGGGGCACCGGGTTCTTAAAACTCATCACCCTTGGCGGCGCCGGGATTTGGGTATTGGTTGACCTACTCCTGGTCCTCACCGGGAATTATTCGGACAAGTTTGGTCGAGCTCTGGTGGGCTATCACCAATACAAAGTGATCGCCTGGGTTGCCACACCCCTCATCATCCTCGTCGCCGGCAGCCTCACTTGAGAGCTGTCTATATAGCGGGCACCGCTATATGATGTGAATGTTTTGAACGGGCGCACGTAGTTGTTCCACGCGCCACATTGGCGGGGGCAACGATGTTTAGAGGGTCATTCTCGGTCGACACTTCACGAGCACATTTCGGCTCGAGCCTCGCGTTGGCTAGTCTCCTTGTCTTGACTACCTCGATGTTTTCGACACAGGCAGTCGCCGCAGAAAACGAAGTGTTGGCAACGGTAACCGTGGGGGCCAGCCCGCAGGGTGTGGCGGTCAATCCGTCCGGAACGCGCGTTTACGTCACCAATTTCACGCCCGGCACTGTCTCGGTAATTGACACGACCTCTCACGCGGTGACGGAGACCATCACTGTCGGCACCAACCCGGTGGGAGTGGCCGTCAACCCTGCCGGCACCACAGCCTATGTGACCAACAATGGGTCCAATTCTGTTTCCGTGATTGACCTGGCGACGCACTCGGTCTCAGCCACGGTGACAGTGGGTAATAATCCTGTGCGCGTCGCGGTGAACCCTGCCGGCAGTCTGGCGTACGTCACCAACTATGGCTCGAACTCCATCAGCGTCATCGACACCTCGAATAACACCGTTCAGTCCACCGTGTCCGTGGGCACTGGGCCACAATGGGTCACCGTGAATTCGACTGGCACGAGAGCTTATGTGGCAAATTCCGGAGCGGGAACAGTGTCGGTGATTGACACATCCACCCACACCGTTGTGGCCAGTCCATCCGTGGGGTCTAACCCCCAGGGTGTCGCTTTACACCCCGATAACACTCTTCTTTACGTGTCAAACGTCGATTCCAACACGGTGTCCGTAATCGACACCGGGAACAACTCGGTGTCTGGAACAATTACGGGCCTTTCCTCACCTCAAGGAATCGCCGTCGCACCGTCGGGATCCACCGCCTACATCGCAAACAACGGGTCAAACACCCTTGCACTAGTCGCCACATCAGACAACACAGTGTCCTCGACGATTACCGTTGAAAACGGCCCTCGGGATGTGGCAATCAATGCGGGTGGAACCAGGGCTTATGTCGTGAACAACAGCTCGAACAGCCTCTCCGTCATTGACCTGTCCACCGCGGTGACGGTGTCCGACGCAGAGACCAGTGACACAGCCGAAAGCCAACCCGGGCTTTTTCTTTCCGTCTTTGCGGGACCGCGTGACTCAGCAACAGGAATGCGGGTTCGTGTCGGAGCGTATTTAGCGGCGCCCTCAGCACCCTATTCAGTCACCATTCGGCAAGAGGGCGCAAAAACAGAGGGCGCAGAGACAACTGTTGTGGCCAGTGGCCAGCTCACTCCCTCGGGTCACCTAGACCGAGAAATCCAGCTACCGGCGCTGGGACCCGGATCACACACGATTGTCTTTTCCAGTCTCGATCGGTCGGGGGCCCACCTCGTGCTGGGGAACATCATTCAGGTGAACCCGACGAGTCTGATTGTCTCGTTGAGCCCCGAGTCAGACCAACCTCGAATTCGCCGGTAGCGAAGGACACAATCCATTCGGCGCTACAGGTTTTCGCGTGGGGCCCCTCACAAAAAAGTCCCCTTTGTCCACCCTCTGACAATCCGCTACGTGGAATCGTGAAAAAGTCACAAACAACTATGGCCTCCCCGCCACGGAATTTCGGTACGGTCAGGGAGAAACTGTCTGCCGTAAAGACTCCTCATTGACTAGTGGCCTCACGACGTCGCGCTGAAGGTAGGGAGGACATCCAATGTCCAAAGCCGAAGAACCCACACACGCCGGAGGCGCGCGCCACGGCCATTTACCCACCCAGACGGCTGAACACTCTGCCACACCTCACGGTGACGGTGGCCACCAGACTGGCCACGACAAGCACGCCGGCCATGATCCCGAAATCTTCCGAAAGCTTTTTTGGTGGAACCTCCTGATCGCCATCCCCGTCCTGGTCTTTTCCGCCCAAATACAGGAATGGTTCAACTATTCGATTGCTGGGGCATGGTCGCTTTGGGTCGCGCCGGTGCTCGGAACCGTAATTTTCCTGTGGGGTGGAAAGCCCTTTCTTACAGGCGGGCTCGCGGAAATCCGCCACCGTCAACCCGGGATGATGCTGCTCATTTCGCTGGCCATCACCGTTGCTTTCGCTTCATCACTGGCCACTTCGCTGGGCTTTGGGAGCCTCGATTTCTGGTGGGAAGTTGCGGCACTCATCGTCGTGATGCTGCTCGGCCACTGGAAAGAAATGGAAGCTATTGGTCAAGCCCGCGGGGCATTGGCGGCCCTGGCCGAGCTGGTCCCCGACACTGCTGAGCGGGTGAATGGCGAACACGTTGAAGAAGTCGCCATTGATCAGCTTGTCCGGGGTGACGTGGTGTTGGTCCGCCCCGGCGGACGCGTACCCGCCGATGGTGAAATAGTCGACGGCCGGGCAGCCTTCGACGAATCAATGATCACTGGGGAGTCCAGGCCCATCAGTCGAAGTGAGGGTGACCGGGTTGTTGCGGGAACCGTGTCAACGGATTCCTCGGTTCGGGTGAAGATCGACGCTATCGGCGAGGACACTGCCCTTTCCGGAATTCAGCGCCTCGTATCTGACGCCCAATCATCACAGTCTCGCGCCCAGTCGTTAGCCGACCGGGCGGCCGCCTGGCTTTTTTACCTCGCTACCGCAGCCGCAGTGCTCAGTTTCATTGCGTGGTGGCTCGCCGGCGATGCCGCCGAAGGGGTCATCCGCATGGTGACGGTGTTGGTCATCGCCTGCCCGCACGCCTTAGGTCTTGCCATCCCTCTGGTGATCTCCCTCTCGACTGCCACCTCCGCCAAAGCAGGAATCCTCATCACGGACCGTCTTGCCCTGGAGCGGATGCGCAACGTCGACGCAGTCCTATTCGATAAGACAGGAACCCTCACTAAGGGAAACCACGCGGTCGTCGACTACGCCGCGGTGGGCGGTGTGGATCGCCAGGAGGTGCTGTTACTGGCCGCGGCCGTGGAAGCAGAAAGCGAACACCCCATCGCACGCGCCATTGTCGAAGCCGCCACCTCAGACGCCTCCGCTGAGGGTTCACAGGATTTGTTGCCGCGAGCCACACACATCACTGCCATGACCGGACAGGGTGTTCAGGGCACCGTCGATGGGGCGAAGATCAGCGTCGGTGGCCCGGCGTTACGTGCAGAATTGGGCAGCGAAGAGCCTGCCGAGCTCGCAAAAACCACCACAGGATGGCGCGAGTCCGGTGGTTCAGTCCTCTACGTATTCCGCGACGGTCAAGTCGTCGGTGCGATGACCTTGGCTGATGAAATTCGGCTGGAATCACGCATCGCCGTTGAACAACTTCACGACCGCGGCAAACAGGTCATCCTCATTACTGGTGACGCCCAGCAGGTCGCGGATGGTGTCGCGAAATCCCTGGGTATCGACGAGGTCTTTGCCGAAGTGCTCCCCGAGGATAAGGACGCCAAAGTCGCCGAATTACAACATCGGGGCCTTCGGGTCGCCATGGTGGGAGATGGTGTGAACGATGCACCCGCTCTTGCCCGGGCCGATGTGGGAATTGCGATTGGTGCCGGCACCGACGTCGCCATCGAATCGGCAGGCGTAGTACTCGCCTCGAGCGACCCACGAGGAGTGACCGGGGTGATTGACCTCTCCCGAGCGAGCTATCTCAAAATGATTCAAAACTTGGTGTGGGCAACGGCATATAACGTCGTGTCCATTCCGCTGGCTGCCGGAGTATTTGCCTTCGCAGGAATCAGCCTGCCTCCCGCAGTGGCCGCGGTCGCCATGAGTGCTTCCACCATCATTGTTGCCGCCAATGCTCAGTTATTGCGCCGACTGGATCTCCGTCCCGAGCCGTTGGTCGAGGATAAGAACGACTTGGCGCACGCCCACACACGACCCTGAGTTGCTCACCCCTTCTTCTGCCGGAGGTGAACCAGTGTTCCCACAGTGGAATAGGCGCTTACCGCTTCGGGCTGTCCTGCTGGGCTTGCTCGGCAAGCTCGTCGGGCACCGTCGTGTCCACCGGTGTATTACCGCTCAGGTAGCTGGCGCGGGCAAGCACAAAACTGCCAATTGCGCTGGTGAGTAGTTGGGCGATAATCGCAAAAATGCCCTTGATGAGGTTCAGTGTGCTGAAGTCCAGCACCACAACGGCGACAATCATCAGCGACACCCCTAGGCCAGCAGCTGTGCCAATGGCACTGGTGCGCGTGTAGACATCGGGTAGCTTCAGCAGGCCAATAGCGGCACTGGCAATAATTACGGCCCCCAGAATCAGTAGCGCACTGCCCACCACGGTGACCACCATGTCCGCGCTCACCGTTTACTCCCCTGGATCAAACGGGCCAACGACAACACCGATAGGAAGCCCAGCAGCGCCGAAATGAGGATGACGTCCATGACCGCGTTCATCGATAACCACAGACCAATCACCGCAACGGCTCCGATGAAGGCGAAGAAAATGAGGTCACCGGCAACAGCCGAATTACCTGCCGTAGGTCCCCTCCAGGCTCGCACCACCGCAAACACGATGGACAGTGCCAAGAGTCCCAGTGTGACTGCGACAACGACGTCGGGAATCATTCGACACCTCCGCGTTTCAGGCTACGACGGGGACGTACTCGGATACCAAAGAGCAACCGGTCGTGTGTGACACGAAGTGATGCACGAAAGGCCTCAGGGTCTCCGGCGACAAACATTCCGTGGACAAACATGCTGCCCTCATCCCGGTCAACGGCGATAACCAAGGTGTCAGGGGTAATCGTGATCAACGCCAACAAAATGGTCACTTCCGTATCGCTTAGCTCATCCATTGACAGCTTCACAATGGCAGGCTCGGCCTGTTTCCCCGGAGTCACAATCAGTGCCACCACTTGAAGACTGGTGAGCACAAACTGGCCAATAAACCAGCCGATGAAACCCAGTAGCCGCAAGGGCACGCTCCACGGTGACGCCTGTGCCGAGGCCTCGGGTGAGGTCTGTGGTGAATCGGTCATGATCCCAACACCGCCCTCACATAGTCGCTGGTGTCGAGCAGACCATTACTGGCCTGTTCGGCCCACTGGAGCAGAAATTCTCCACCGAGGCCCAGTGCGACGGAGATTCCCGCCAAAATCAGCGCCGGGACAATCAGCGAAGTGCGCACCCGGGTTCCCCGGTGGTCGTGTGGATCATCATCTTCACCAAGGATGCCCCGCGGTGGGTCAGTGTGTTCCACCGCGTGGGCTGCTTCTTCAGCGACTTCGTCTTCATCGACCGGGTCAGAATCGTAGAGGCCTTTTCTGGTGCGAATCCGCTCCCGGGCGGCGAGGGTTTCCACGTCGGAGTGGCGTTTACCGTTAAACATTTCGGCCCACACCTTCATCATTGCCATCAGCACCAGCAGGCTCACGACAACGAGTAGGCCGGCGACCACCACTTCACCGGCATCAGCGCTGGCCAACACCAACACGTATTTCGCCACAAACCCCGAAAAGGGTGGCAACCCCGCCAACGACAGAGCACCGATCACAAATACGCCCGTCACGAGATGTTCGCGGATGCGAAGCCCCTGGACTTTATCGAGCCGGCCAGAACCATAGGTGTGTTCGATAGCGCTAGCAGCGAGTAACAGCGAACCCATCACCACCATGTGGTGAACCATGTAGGCAATACCTGCGGTCAACCCCAAGGGGGTAAACAGGGCCACCCCGACGAGAATGAAACCAATGCCGCTCACCATTTGAAACAACAAGAGTGGGCGGATATCCAATTCGCCCAAAGCTCCCAAAGCGCCGACCACGAGAGTCACTGAGGCGAGCACCAAAATCGCTGCCATCCAGGCGCTCTCACCTTCAAAGATGACCGCACTAATGCGGTACACCACATAGACGGCCACTTTGGTGTGTAGGCCAGAAAACAATGCCGCCACTGCGGGAGACGCTGCCGCATAGGCCCTGGTCAACCAACCGTGCACGGGGAACACTGCCGCTTTCACCCCAAGGGCCGCCACAATCACTGCGGTGGCAATTGCCGTCGCCGGGTCCTCCCCCGCTCCCGCTAAAGCGGCCAGATTCACTGTGCCCTGGAGGGCGTAAATCAGCCCCACACCGGCCAGAAACAGTGTGGAGGCGAGAAGGTTCACCACGACATACAGCCTGGAGGCCGCCATGTTCCCGCGACGGCTGAGGAAAATGAGCAGACCGTACGAGGGAAGCAACATCACTTCGATGAACACAAAAAGGTTAAATAGGTCCGCGGTCAACAGTGCGCCGGCAACGCCACCGATCAAAATCAGCACCAGCGCAGGAATAGAGGGACTACGGCTTTCCCCACTAGCCATCATGTACCAGAAGCTGATCACCGCAACGAGTGCAGCGGCCGTCAAAATGAGTGCGGCAAAAGTATCCGCCACAAAAGCAATGGCGATTCCTTCCGGCCAGAGCGCGATCTGATGGGCCACCACCGTGCCCCCAGAGGCCACCATCAACACGGTGATAGCGCCAGCCAACACCGCCAACAGTGAACCCATCCCCACAATGGGTTGTAACGGGTGGTTGCGCGGCACCACAAACAACACACCACCCAGCAGCAGAGGTGCGCCCACAAAAAGTGGCAACAGCAGTTCCACTATCTCGATCACGTCACATCACCGCCCTCATTCTTCGCGGTGTCTTGTGAAGAGCCTTTTGAGGTCCCCTTAGCGGAGCTTTTGGCACTCTTGGGTCCACTGCGCTCTGCACCCTGGCGGGCACTGCCTTCCTCGTCAGGTGCCGCTTCGGTGGGGTCGGCCTCGGTGTCGTCGTCGCCCCGGCCCACCACGGCCAGGGTTGCTAACACCACGGTGATGGCAAAAGCAATCACAATGGCCGTCAACACAAAAGCCTGCGGAAGGGGGTCTGCGGCCATTGAGGTGTCGCCGCCAATAAAGGGTGCGTCGCGACGGGCAACTCCGCCCGTCGCAATCAGCAGCAGGTTGACTGCGTGGGTGAGCAGAACAAAACCCAAAATGATGCGAATCATTCCGCGCTGTAACACCAGAAAAACTCCGGCCGCGGCCAGGAGCCCAATACTGAGCGCCACACTCATGACCGGTCCTCCTTTTCAGGAGTGGTGCCACCCGTGTTCGCACCGGCAGCAAGCGCGTCCGCACTGAGCGGTGTGGCACGACCTGCGACCGCTACCGGGCCGGCCTGGCTAGCGGGTTGCCCCGTACTCTCACGCACCCCACCGAGTTCATTAATCACCGCGATGATGATGGCCAGCACGGCCAAATACACCCCCAGGTCAAAGACCATCGCACTGGTGAAGCCATACTCACCGCCCCACGGCAGGGGAATGTCGAATCGCACCGGCTTCAGGAACGAACCGACGGCGTATCCCCACACCCCACTTAACACGGCCACAATCACACCGGCAGATAACAACCCCCTGTAGGGCCAGGCCACCGGGGCGCCGCGGTCAGCCGCCGCCCCCAAATAAGCCAGGCCGAAGCCGGTCGCACCCACCAGGGCGGCAATAAAGCCACCGCCTGCTTCATAGTGGCCTCGCCAGAAGAGGTGGAACGACAGCAAAATGATGAACGGGGCGGCCCAACGGGCCACCATGCGAACCGGGAGGGTGTTGTCCGTGGTGCGCGCAAGTGCGGTGTTCGCCCACGCCGCCACCTCTGAGGTGCGCTCAGCGATCATCGGCCGGGAGCGAAGAATCCCGATCAGCACAATTCCTGCGACCGCGATGACGGTGAGCTCACCGAATGTATCGAGAGCGCGGTAGTCCACCAAGATGGTGTTGACCACGTTGGTGCCACCGGTGTCTTCGTAAGCCTCATCCAGAAAGTACTGTCCCACCGGCGACATGTCGCGTCGGCCAGTAAACGCCACAGTCACCACGGTGGTCACTACGCCCACCCCGAGGGCAATGGCTGCAGTGACCAACTGGCGTGTGCGGGACACCGCGTGGAACGTCGCAGGAAGCCGGCGCAAGATCAGTACGAGGGCCACCACGGTGAGTAGCTCGACCAGCAGCTGGGTGACACCAACATCCACAGCGCCTAAGGCAAAGAACCATAGAGCCACCACGAACCCTGCCCCACCCACGAGGACAAGCGCGATCAGGCGAGACCGGGTGAGCACTGCGGGAATCACGGTGGCCAGGAGAAGCCCTAACCACAGCGCATCGCTCCATGGCTCCTCTGAGGGCACGAGGTTTCCGATCGGGGGTATCGTCACCACAGCGCCAACGGTGATGAGGCCCACAATGATTAATGGTGCGGCCAGATGCTGTGTCGGAGCATCGGTGCGGGTGGTATTTCCCACCCTGACCCCCAGAGCGATTATCCCGGTTCGAATGGCTTCCACCACGTCGATGGCCTTAAAGCTGAGGATCCGACGCTCGAGGAGGGTATCGAGTCGGCGCCGCTGAGTAATCGCCAGAGTGCCAACCCCAATGATGGTCAGCGACAGGGCGAGCTCGGTGGTGAATCCGCCAAAGAGGGCAAAGCTTGCGCTGTAGGACTCACCGGCGGCCGCGCTGCCGGCTGCCCCGACGAGTGGGTAGAGCACAGCAATAGCGGGCCCTAAGGCGAGACCGATTAATGCGGGAATCAGTGCCGAGACAACAAACAAGGGTTTGGCTTCACGGATGTCCTCGTGTGGCCCGTGGCCCTCTTCCACCTCAAGGGGGCGGGTTGTGCCCCGATAGTCGGAAAAAGCGCCAAAGAGAATGCGACCGGTGTAGGCAAAAGTTGTCGCCGAAGCAAACACAGCGATGGCCGCCAATGCTGCCCCCACCCACGGTGCCCCACCCGCATCTAACATCTGCCCCAGCAGGTATTCCTTAGAAATAAAGCCCAGCATGGGGAAAACGCCCGCCATCGATAACCCCGCCAGCACCGTGGTGGTGAACGTCACGGGCATGCGCCGCCATAGGCCGCGCAACAGTCGGATATCTCTGGTGCCCGCCTGTCGGTCAACAATTCCCACCACCATGAACAGCGAGGCCTTAAATAGTGCGTGGGCCAGCGTGTAGAGCGCGGCAGTAGCCAATGCCGACGGCGTGCCAATACCGATGAGGGCGACAATCAACCCCAACTGACTGATGGTCGAATTCGCCATGACTTCTTTCAAATCGAAAGATCTCATGGCGAATAAGGCACCCATCACCGCAGTGGTGAGGCCGGTGGAGATCAGGATGGACTGCCACACCAGGTTGCTACCCAAGGCGGGAGAAAACAGCATCAGCAGATAAATACCGGCTTTGACCATGGCTGCCGCATGCAGATAAGCGCTCACGGGGGTCGGAGCGACCATGGCGTCTGGCAACCACATGTGGAAGGGAAACTGGGCCGATTTGGTCATCGCTGCCAGAGCCACCAACACGGCAATCCCCGCACTAAAGCCCGGGTCTTCTGACCACACTGCACTGCCAAGGGCCTCACTAATGACCGTGGTGCCGGTGCGCACCACAATTAAGACCACGGCAAACAGTAGGGACAGCCCACCCATTGCGGTCACCAACAGGGTGCGCACCGCTGGTGCCCCAGCGCGCTCACCCGAACGGTTAATGAGGAAAAAGGAACACAGGGTGGTGAGTTCCCAGAAGACAAAAAGCAAGATGAGGTCGTCGGAGAGGACCAAGCCCGTCATCGCGAAAGCAAACAACAGCATCCACGCGAAATAGCCCGTGTGGGGGTGCACGTTTCGCTCAGACATGTACCGCGCCGAGTAGGCCATTACGAGGGCGCCAATACCCAAGACAATAATCAAAAACAGCGCCGATAACCCGTCCAGGCGCAGCCCCAACGAGATATCCAGGCTCGGAATCCACGGCACACTCTCTCGCACCACACCGAGGCCCGCCTCAGTGCGCGCGCCACCCAGTATTTCTGGAACCCGAACTCCCACCGCAAAGGCGAGAGCCGCGAGGACCGCGGCTGCCAACCAGCCAGCGTTTCGACCAATGACCCTGGTCGCCAGCATGGTGACCGCGACGAGTGCCAACGTGGAAAAGAGAATGGCGGTTAGCGTCACGATGCCACCTGCGGAAAACACGGGCGGGGCATCAAGCTCGAGCGCGTCATGTTCTCCTCATAGTCGGGTTGGTCTCGGTCCCACCACAAAGGCAAAACCGATGCGGCATGAACATTCACGCCCCACACGCCGACCAGGCTTCCCGGCACTCCATGTCTCATCCTACCCGTCGCCCCTTCGGCATCACCTCAGGGATGGCAGTGCGAAAAAGGAAAGGAAACAAACGGTGAGGCGGAAGGACAAGGAGCTAGAAGCCTCGATCAGGGCCTGAGAAGTTCTTATCTTCCCAAGTTTTCAGTTGGGGCCGCCTGCGGGAATCGAACCCGCGACCTTCTCATTACGAGTGAGACGCTCTGCCAACTGAGCTAAGGCGGCAAACGCCTATCAGTATAGGGAATTACCAGTTTTTTACTGGAATCGAGTGTTTCGGGATGACCTGCCCCCACCAGACGAGCCAATTCCAACTATCGACATTTGTCGAAACTACCTCAAAATTTTCCTCACATTTGATCAAATTCTTGCTGGCGTGCGGCAATCCATGAATCCATTTCACCCGACTTGGCAATCTCCATCATTTTGGCCATTGCTTCACTATGACGCTCATCCTTGGCCCCGTACATTTCTTTGCCATGTTGTTGACTTTGAGCGGCAACATCTTCAAAGGTTTCACCCGAGAAGACTTGTTCGCAGGCCCCGCCCAGTTGATTGCAGGTCATGGACTTCATAGTTTTTCCTCACTGGTGGATCTCTACTACGGCGCCCTGTTCTCAAGCGATGACCTCAGGTTGCCCCAGTTTAGGCCGTTGCCGACGTGATCAGTTCGCGAAAAGGCAAGTTGTCGATCAAAGCGGTCAGCAGAGGGACCCAGTCAAAGCAGAAGTCCCGGGTGGTCTCAACCAAATCGTCCTAAGAAGCGGCCAGAAGGAAGAAGCTGTTTTCTTCGGAGCCACCTGAGAGAATCGAACTCTCGACCTTCTCATTACGAGTGAGACGCTCTACCAACTGAGATAAGGCGGCAAGTCCCCTTAGTATAGGTTCTCCTCACAACACCACCACGTTGGTAGGTGGACAAACCTGGGGCCTCGTTCACTCATGCCGTGTCAGCCGCGGTGTGTGATTTGAGTCAGTGCCAGGAGGGCTAAAGTTTTGCGCTCACCGTGTGAACCTGGGTGATTGTGGTGACTCATTCGAGGCCGCCATCTACTGCGTCCTCAATGAAGTAGAAAGCGCGACAAGGAGGTCGGCGGCTCCTCGCAGAAACCGCCACAACCCAGCACCGTCGGACCGAGTGATGGACTCAGAGGCGCGGCCGCGATTGTTGAGGCCCAACGCCGCGAAGCTGAAGTTCGGCAACCCAGGACTTCTTTGCCCGAGCGACAAGTTTCTGGTCAGGCTTCGATAGAGGCAGGATGGCGCCGATCAGGTCGAAGGCCTCGCCGATCATGGTCGGTAGAGTCAGGATGTCGAGGGTGGAAGCCCGGTCGAGGACCTCCGCGGCGATCACGGGGTCAACGCCCTCGAGCTTCAGTAGTGCGAGGATCTCGCGCGCATCCTTTTGGCCCTTCTCGGAGGAGTGCCGGTCGAGCAGAGCCGCCATCTTGGTAGCGATGTGTGCTTCAGGTCGCAACAGCGTCCACTTCTCGAACGAGAGCTCGTCTGGATATTCCGCGAGTACCTCAACTTTCAATCGCAGCGTGCTGCCGAGTTGGGACTCGAAGGGCAGGTAGATGTCGAGGTGCACGTCGTCGAACGTTGCACGCAGCTTCCGCCCTTGGTGGTTGTTGCTGGTGGACAGATCGGTCATCATCTGCTCGAGCTTGTGGCGGCTCTGCTGCGAGGTGATGAGATCAATGTCGAGACTGATCTCGCCGCCCACGCGAACGAAGGTCGCCCACCCGCCGATGAGGATTGATGGCTCGAGGTCGGCACCGAGCAGATCGACGACGGCGCGGATGGCTCCGTTGGCATCTTCGTAGAGATTAGGCACTGGTGCGCTGCTCCCAGTCGGCGTCGCCAAACAGCTTCGCTTTGAGTGCACGGGTGAATTCGGCGGCCTGCCACCCTGGGCTTGCCCACAGGTCGGCGTAAGTTTGCGCGAGGCTGGCGTAACCGGACTTCCAGGTGCGCGCCGCGAGGGGATCTTCGGCGAGGATGATGACCTCGTCTCCCTCAGGGAAGTCAGCCTGCGAGAGGGGTCGGGTTGTGTAGACGATCCGACGGCCAAGATCAGAAATCGTGTTGCGACCACCCAGGTAGTGGGCCGCCGCACTGCTGCCGCTAAGCGCGTAGTCGACCCCATCGTCGTCGAGGAGCTCTTGGGCCGCGGACAAGGTTGTGGAGACCATGGTGTCGGCGCGTAGGTTACGGTGAGCAGCAAAAGCTTCGAGCAGTTTCTCCGGTGAGACCACGGTGTATCCACGGCGCGAATTCGGACGGACGGCACCAATGTCAACCAGTCGCCCGAGCGCCTGATGAGTCGTTGAGGGGGCCACCGACGCAGCATCAGCAATATCGCCGATGCTGTTCCAATCGCGCTGCCCCTCTAGCGCGGCGTCTGCCAAGGTGCGCCAGACGATTTCCACGTTTTTCATGGCCCCATGCTCGCATATTCCATATAAATATGGAAGCTACTGTCCATGTTTTTATGGATAAAAAGAATTCGGCTTCCCCGCCCTGAATAGACGACTGTTAAGGGAGTTCAAATAGGACCGGTGCACGTTGTGGTGGCGCCTTTTTAGAGCGCTGGGCGTACACCATTGATTCCTTCTCGGAATAGATGCGGCAGAGCGTACGCCGAGGAAACCCACTCCCTACGAGTGAGACGCTCTACCCACTGAGCTAGGGCGGCAAGTCCCCAAAAGATATGGAGACCGTCAGCCCTCGCTGTTTTGTTCAGGGTGAGGCAAATGATGTGGGGGATCCGAAGCCGTTGATAAAGAGCTCAGTCTCAACGGCTTCATCACGGTTGCTGATAAATCCTGTGCCGACCCACGCGGCGCCAGACAACACGCATCTGGCCATCGACCGTCTCGAATTGAAATGTTGCCCGACCATCAGGACCGGAAAACGACCAGGTCATCGCCATGACTCCCGAGCCAGTCAGCTTCTCCACGCGCAGAGACCGTGGCCAGACAAAGTGCTCGGGGCTGGATTCGTAAGCAGTAGCAGCCACAATAAACTCACGCAGT
The DNA here is from genome assembly GCA_965657845.1 of Pontimonas sp. GTDB lineage: Bacteria > Actinomycetota > Actinomycetes > Actinomycetales > Microbacteriaceae > Pontimonas. The sequence continues at coordinate 77,460 of CBFHPU010000004.1, read as the reverse complement.
GCGTCGCGAAATTTTCCCCGCTCAGCTGGTGACAACCGCCGATAATCTGCCTCGAAACGTGGCAGAGTCCGGTACTTCACCCTTTAGATTCCAGCGCACCGAGAAGTTCCTCGCCAGATTCATACACAGTTCCTTCTCCACCACGGCGCTGGGCTTCAGCTTCGATTTCACCTGCCTGCCAGTCCGGGTTCCAGAACCACGCCTGGGAGGAATCAACAGCAAGCTTCGGCCGCAACACGATGTGGTCGCCAGCGTCGATAATCTCCATCTGCGCTCCCGGCTCGTCGAGCCCATAGCGCCGACGAAGCGCCGGGGGAATCGAGATGGTTCCTCGGGTCTGAATCGAAACGAAGTCGGTCATGACAACAGCCTACCAACCGAAATTCTGAAATTCAGAATATTTGCACACTCCCTGGTAGGTGCGAGGGGGCAAGCGGAACTTGCCCGCTGGCCGCAATCCGCAGCGCCTCCACAACACGATGCGGTGCTGGTGTGACGGCGACATGGACACTAGAGACCGTTTGGGACGCACAGTAATAACCCGTGGCGGTCTATTCGACCGAAGCCGACCGTAACGAGCGCTCTACGCTGCCGCGTCAGACAGTGGCACTCGACCACTGACCGCAATCAACATGGCTTCCAGGGCCAGTTGCGGTGGGGTGTTGCCGGCGATCCGATCACGAGCAATCTGCACGTGCTCCATGGCGGCAAGGGTGTGGTGGGCGGTCGTTACCCCTGCGCGCTCCTCCAGTGCCGGGCGATGGCGTTCGTTCACCAGCGGTTCCGCACTCCCCACCTGAAGCATCAAGACATCCCGCAGCACGGAAGTGATGTCCGTGGCAATGCGATCAACGCCGTCTCGCAAGCTCCTGGTGGCCCTTCGCTTTTGGTTATCCTCCAGCGCTTTCACGCTGCCTCGAAGTGCCGCGGGGACGCTCCCGCCCGGGGCAACACCCAGCGATCGCAGGGTGTCTTCTCGTTCTTGCTGATCGAGTTTTTCCAGCAGTGCTTTTTGGTCAGCTCCGGCGAGCGCAATGAGGTGGGCGGCTTGGTTCACCGCTCCGGAGACGGAATGCAGTGACAACACGGCTTTGACCGTTTCGTCCCGGCGCGCCCTGGCTTCCGCATCAGTGGCAAGCCTGGTGGCCATGCCGATGTGGCTTTGTGCTTCGCGGGCAGCCATTGTGGCCACATCCAAGTCCACACCGTGGCGCTGGTGAATCAGTGTGGCCACCTGATCAACCGTGGGGGTGCGAAGGGTGATGGTGCGCACCCGAGAGTAAATGGTGGGCAACACGTCTTGAACACTCGGGGCACACAAAATCCACACCGTGTGGGGCGGGGGCTCTTCCAAGGCTTTGAGTAGGACGTTGGAGGTGCGCTCAGTCATCCGGTCGGCGTCTTCCATCACGATGACCCGCCACTTCGACTGCGATGGCGAGTAGTAGCTCTGGGTGACAAGCTCACGCACTTCATCAATGGAGATAGTGACCCGGTCGGTTGCCACCAGGGTCACATCCGGGTGGGTCCCGGCCATCACGTGGGCGAGTGCCTCATCGTCGTTTCCGTTGGACACCAGCGTGGCGGCAAAGGCGTGGGCGAGGGTGGAGCGGCCGGAGCCTGCCGGCCCCACCACCATCCACGCGTGGGTCATGGCCTGTGAGCCGGGCTGTGCAGCCTCACGTACCGCGGCAATAGCGGTTTCTTGTCCGACGAGCTGATCCCAGAGGCTCACAGCCCCAGGCTACCCAAGCAACGTCGTGACACGCTCGACAATGTCCCGGTGAATGTCTTCGGCGGGTCGTTGGCCGTCAATGAGCACAAAACGCTCGGGCTCTTTTTCGGCAAAGCGTCTGTAGGCGTCACGAACTCTTTCGTGGAAATCATCGGCTTCTGCCTCCAACCGGTCGTACACCGTGCGGGTGCTCTCACGCCTGGCGCGAAGAACATCGGCGGGAACATCGAGCACAACGGTGAGGTCTGGGATGAGCCCTTCCGTTGCCCAGAGGGACAGATCACGCACTTCCTCTTCCGAGAGGACCCGGCCCGCACCCTGGTAGGCCACTGAGGAGTCAAAGTAACGGTCTTGGATGACCACTTTGCCCTCAGCCAGTGCAGGTCGAACCACAGTGTGGATGTGGTGGGCGCGATCGGCGGCATACAGTAGCGCTTCAGCGCGGGGGGCTAAAAACCCTTTGCGGTGCAAAATGATTTCGCGCAACTCCACGCCAACATCTGTGCCACCGGGTTCACGGGTGAGGACTACTGAGTGGTCGCGCTGTTCTAACCAACCAGACAGTAATTCCAGTTGGGTCGATTTTCCCGAACCATCACCCCCTTCAAAGGTGATGAATGCGCTGGTCATCCCTCATCCTTTGATGAAGGATTGCCTGTCTTCGTGCCGGTCTTCGCGGCCGCCTTCTTGGCGCCTGCGTTCTTCACTGTTGTTGTGGACGACGTGGTCTTTTTGGCCGCTGGTTTCTTGACCGGAGTTTTTTTCGCGGCAGGCTTCTTTACTGGCGTTTTCTTCGCGGCAGGTTTTTTCGCGGTGCGCTTGGGCGCCGGACCTTTCGCCCGTTTTTCGGCCAACATCCGCTCAGCGGTTTCTTGGTCGATTCCCGCAGGGTCAATCCCCCTGGGCACGGTCACGTTGGTTTCACCGTCGGTCACATAGGGGCCAAAACGACCATTTTTGACCGTGATGGCTTTACCGGTGTTCGAATCGACCTCAAGGGTTTTCAGCGGTGGTGTTTGCCTGCGGCCGCCGTATTTAGGCTCCGCAAAACGTGCCACCGCACCAGGCACATCAATCTCAAAAATGAGGTCTTCGCTATCCAACGAACGCGTGTCGGTGCCCTTTTTCAAATACGGTCCGTAGCGTCCGTTTTGGGCGGTAATCATTTCACCCGATTCGGGGTCAGGTCCCACTTCTCGTGGCAGGGAAAGAAGCTTCAACGCCGTGTCCAAATCAATGGTTTCGATATCCATTGCTTGGAACAGTGACGCCGTTTTGGGCTTCACCGCAGTCTTTTTCTTCCCTTGGGCTGCCTCTGCCTCATCGTCCGGAATGACTTCGGTGACGTAGGGGCCAAAGCGGCCCTTTTTGGCGACAATTTCGCGCAGGCTTTCCGGATCAATACCCAGCACCCGGTCTTCGACCGGGGGCGCATCAATAAGCTCTTGAGCTTTTTGGGGGGTTAACTCATCGGGGGCTAGCTCGGGCGGCAAATTCACCCGCCGGACTTCACCGGTTTCTTCATCGAGGGTTTCCAAGAAGGGACTGTATTTACCCACTCGCAGAGAAATGTCGTCGGTGATCGCGATGGTGTTCAGCTCACGGGTATCAATTTCTTCCGTGGCGAGCAGAGCAACATCTTTTAGCCCACGGTGGTCATCGTCACCAAAATAGAACCGCTGCAGCCATTCTTGGCGTGAATATTCGCCGCGGGCAATCCGGTCCAAGTCTTCTTCCAACTCGGCAGTGAACTGGTAGTCGACCAGTTCACTAAAGCGCTCCGAGAGCAGCCTCGTGACGGGAAACGCAATCCACTGGGGGATCATGGCGCTTCCACGACGGGACACATAACCGCGGTCAATAATCGTGGAGATGATGGACGCGTAGGTGGAGGGTCGACCGATCCCGCGCTCTTCGAGAGCTTTGACGAGGCTTGCTTCAGTAAACCGCGCAGGGGGTTGCGTTTCGTGGGCTTTGGCCGACACCTCGGTCACACCCAGGCGTTCACCCTGCTCCATTTTCGGCAAGACAGCCGATTTACCGTCGTCGTCTTTATCCTCGTCGTTGCTCTCTTCGTAAGCCTGCAGGAAGCCGCGCTCGAACAACACGGTTCCAGACGCCGTGAGCTCGACGGTAACCGGGCTGCCGCCCACTTCCACATCTGCAGCACCCAGCGTGACGGTGACGGTTTGGCCTTTGGCGTCCACCATTTGGCTGGCCACTGTGCGCCGCCAGATGAGTTCGTAGAGTTTCAACTCGTCGGGGCGCAAGACTCCGGAGAGATCGTCGGGGGATTTGAAGGCTTCACCGGCGGGACGCACCGCTTCGTGTGCTTCCTGGGCGTTTTGGGACTTGCCTTTATAGAGCCTGGGTGAATCGGGAACGCTGGAGGCACCAAACATTTGCTTGGCTTGGGCCCTTGCCGCCGAAATAGCCTGCTGGGACAAACTCACCGAATCGGTTCGCATATAAGTGATGTAGCCGTTTTCGTAGAGCCCCTGGGCAACACTCATGGTCTGCTGGGCCGAAAAGCGAAGTTTTCGTCCGGCCTCTTGCTGCAAGGTGGACGTCGTA
>CBFHPU010000004.1:0-73056 GCA_965657845.1 Pontimonas sp. | reverse complement strand
AGCCGGCAACTCTTTGGGTTGGGCCAAATCGCGAACGTGACCCACCGAAGCCATCACTTCATAGTCGTCACCCAAATACTTACCAATAGTTTTTGCTTTGGCGGGCGACTCGACAATGACTAGTTTCTTGCCCTCAGGCACCATGCTCCTTACATCGGACACTGTGACTTCACCTTGAGCCGGCTGCTCTTGGTCCTATCCGAGGGCTCACGATACACAACTATTTCTTGATGGCACGTTTCCGCCTCGGGGTCAGCGAACATCACCATCCGGCCAGACCCCTCCAGAAATGGGCCCCGCAGCAGCGCGTTTAGTAATCGACAGACCATGCCGGGTAGTCGTGGCGTACACCCTGACGAGGCTTCCAGTGACCTCGCACGAGCTCACCCGAATCCCCTGGCTGCGACCAATCTCCCTGGCCGCCACGCAGGGTCGCCCGGGGATGACCCCCATCGCCACATCCGATGCCGCCAGCGCCGAAAGGTTAGCCGCGTGTTGAACTTTCTCACCAAAGCGCAACAGGTCGACCACCATCAGCGCAGCACTACCGGCGATGACCAAGGCTGCGATGACACCGAGAGCAAACACCACCCCGGAGCCCCTCGTGAATGAGTCGACACTCGGGGCTTCGGGCAGAACCCTCACAATGACTCACGGGGTGTCGTTGCCTCGGCCACCGGCTCACTCTCTCGCAGCGCACAGGCCATGCCCTGCATCGTGAGGCCCGTCACTATCGATAGTGGCCCTGACGACATCGCCTCCACCACCGCGCACACGCTGATGCCCTCCGATGCCGACTGCAATGACACAGTGGCCTGCTCGCCCAGCTGATTCCCGACATGGCCGGCGATTAATGCCGCGGAGTGACCGAGGCTGGCAAGCCTTGCTGCATCGGCAGCAACACCATCCAGTCGGGACTGTTGAACCATCACCCCCACCGAGCTCAACACGGCAGCCAGAACCAGCACCACCGCCGGGAGGACTAAAGCCCACTCGGCGGTGACACTGCCTCGATCACGCGGTGAAACTAAGTGCACTGCGCACCAGGTCGGTGAGAATTTCCCGAACCTCATCGCTTTGCATGATGACCACCAGCAGGCCCGCAAACCCCACTGCCGCCATCGTTGCGATGGCGTATTCCGCGGTTGCTGCCCCCTCCTCTGCTCGGGGCCCTCGCCCTAAATCCTCGACATGCTGAGCGTTGTACTCACTGCTTTGTTCACTATCTTGCGCACTGTGTTGGTCTGTCACGGTGTCATTCCTTTCCTCTCCGGCCGATGTCACCGCTTGGTAACTCGCGCACACTGTCAGGCCAGGGAGGAAAGGAAGGCCCACCACGGAATTGAGGCGAAAAGGAATTGTGAGGGCGGGGCTGTGGACAGCTGTCACCCCTGTGGGAGCAGACTTTCCGGGTCACCCTGGGACGTCACCTCCTTTATCCGTGCCGATTCACGATTATGTTCATAGGTTTTCCCTTCCTCACCTGCTTATCCACAGGCTAGGAAAATGCTCCACCACCCTGGGAGGCTAATCCCCTGGCCTCTATGCGATAGGCCTCCCGCAGCCGTGAGGCAGTCTGTGCCTGCCCATCGGAACAACTGGGGAGTCGTGAAACACATTGCTTCACCATGACTAACCAAAAAAACTCTTGACCTCCTTTGGCGCACCGCTATTAGGCTGGGAAATCATGAGAAAAAAATCAGAATATGAACTAGCCCCTGGGGTCCTGGTCGAACACGTGGGCAGTGAATGTGTGGTTTGGATTCCGGAGACCACCGACGTCGTCACCCTCAGTGGTGACGCTGCAGAAACGCTTCGTCAGATTATTTTCGCTGCCCCCGGGAACTACAATTCTGAAACCCTCTCACACCTCGTCTCACTGGGCATTATTCACTCCCCATCGGATATCAGTCGCCGAAGTGTTGTCCGGGCTGGTCTTGTTGGCCTCGGGGCGGGCATTGCCACTCTCTCGTTACCAAGTGTTGCGGCCGCTTCATCGGCTGAAGAAGGCCCCGGGCCCTACACCATCAACAACGTTCCCTACTCAAACACGGGTGACACGATCAATAATTTCACCCTCGAAATGACTCCAACTGTTCCTGACGGTACTACTGGCACGGTCACCCTCGCCGGTGGGCAGGATGTCGCTGTCACCTTTAGAGAAGCTACCGGCGTCCCAGGAAGCGATAAACACTTCCGTAGCGCCGACGACATCTCTGGGCTAAGCATTAGCGGGTCGACTGAATTTTGGGACCTCTCCCACACTCTACGGTTTAGCGTCAGCGGCGCCTCGTTCGCTGTTCCGTTTGTCGTAGCCGGCCCCATGTAGAGGACGCCGCGCCGGAACCAGGGCGCGGTTATGAGATTGCAGGACCTACAACACCGGGCTCGCTGACTGGTTTGCCCGCCCCCACCCGTTCTCCAGACCGTGGATGTTGGGTAATGCGTTGCAGGTGTTGGTGATGGGAGACAAGGTCATGACAACCGAAGAAGACAAGCACGACGAGCCAGCTGCGGTCGGCCAGAGCGGGCAATGCTTTCAGACTTGATCCGGGGCGATGCCCTCGCAGCGCCCCCCAGTCGTGCGATAAACGAGAGCTAAAAATTGGCAAGGGAAAGTCATGCGCTTGTTGGGATAAGAGAGCACCCTTTGTTCGTATAGCGCGTGGTGTCCTGGTCACCACAGTCCCTGCTGGTCTGGTCGAAGGGCCCCCTCCAGCAGGGTAAAAATCACCGGGACAACTCCCACGGCAACGAACGCCGGCAGGATAAACAGCCCAAGGGGAATGAGAATGCGCACCGTCAAACTTTGCGCAGCCTCGGCTGCTTCGGCACGAGCGTGGTGTCGTTGCCAGGTGGCTTCCGCCACGGACAGGCGAGAGATGGGGATTCCCACTCGGCGCGATAGTGCAGTGAGGTGGGCAATGTCGGCATTGTCCGACTCGGCGAGTCCGTGTGCGAGTAAAACCCTATTGACCCTGGCCTCTGCCACCTCCGGTAGTGCTCCACCCTGGCTGGCGACGGCAAGGAGGTCCCTCGCCGGTGAAAGGTAACCGGAATCGGGCATCAGTTGGGCCACTAAACGCCCCATCCACACAATGGCTGCCACGTAGAGCAACACCGCCAGGATGAGCAACAACCAGCCCAATGCTGAACCGGTCAAAAACCCGAGAGCGTTCACCCCGAGTAGCCCCGCCACCACGAGACTGAGTGGCGGCAATGCCAGTAGCAACAGGGTGGTCTGTCGGGGGGCTTGAACGATGGAGCGGATTTCTGCCTCCACGGACACCCGATCGCGAAGCGCCTCGGCCAACGCCCACAGCGCTTGATAGAGCGCAGTGCCCGACTCGTCAGCAACAACGACGACAGCGGAAAACACTCGCTCCGGTTCGCCCTCGGCCTCACACGCCCGTCGCACACTCTCAGCATGTCGACCGCCGCCTTGAAGGTGGGACTGGATGCGTCCCGCGAGGGCTCGGCCGGCGTCACCGATTTGGCCATCGCGGGCTAACTCCTCCCACGCTTTCGCCGGAGAGAGGCCTGCGTGAAAAAACACGGCCAACCGGGCCGCCAGGGTCGCCATCTGGGCAACCCCCACACCCCGCGGTCGACTAGAGCCTGGCCACCACAAGGTCACCTCCCGCAGTGCCGACAAAATGGCCCAGTGTGACCTCGCGGGGCTTCCCGGGGGTGTGGTCGACGTGGATGATGAGATCAAAGGCACTGCGCGCCTGGCGGGCCATTTGTTCTGATGTGAGCCCCGCAAGCGCGGCCAAACTATCCAGGCGTGCCGGTACTTCTTCCAAAGAGTGCGCGTGCAAGGTGGCGGCACCGCCACGGTGGCCGGTGGTGAGTGCGGAGAGTAAGTCGCGAAGCTCTGCCCCTCGACACTCCCCCACGACGAGTCGGCCCGGTCGCATGCGAAGCGATTCCCGCACGAGCCGCTGCAGGGTGACCTCGCCCGCACCCTCTAAGTTCGCCTGGCGGCATTCGAGTTGGACGACGTGTGGATGGTCGATGCGCAACTCGCTGACATCTTCAATCACCACGATGCGATCCCGGGGTGACGCGAACGCTAACAGTGCGGCCAGGAGGGTCGTTTTCCCACTACCCGTCGCTCCCGTCACCAATAGGGTGTGTCGCTGATCGACGGCAGCGAGTACCCGGTCACGCACCGCAGAAGACCACCCCAGGGCCAGCGCACCAATATCGGGTTTGGGTCCCCGGCCAAAGCGAATGGAGAGCACCGCTCCCCCGAGTGCCACCGGCGGGAGGGCGGCATGAACACGAATACCCTCAGCCAAGCGCACATCCACAATGGGTGAGGCCTCATCCAGGTGTCGGCCACCGGCTTCGATCAGTGACCGGGCCAAATCAACACTGGCTTCTGCGCTCAGTCGAAGATCAGTGACCATCAGGGCACCATCACCACGGTCGGCAAAGACTCGGCCGTCACCGACCACGAACAGGTCGGTGACACTGGGATCCGAACCGAGGATGGCCAGGGGCCCCAAGGCGCGAATCACACTGTCGTCCAGGACTGCCTGCTCCGGGGCAGGAAAAGACCAACGTGTGGGGGTGGGCACACTGGCAGGGTGACAGGAATGGCTTCTTGATGGGGCGTCCGCAGAACAACTGTGGAAAATTCGCGTCCGGCATTTACACTGGTGTGCACCTGTTGGCAAGCCGCAATGATGCGAAAAGGGGTCACACACTGTGTCCGAATCGACAATTGATAACCTCCTGCACGAAGAGCGGCGTTTCGAGCCTCCTGCAGAGTTTGTGGCGCAGCGAATTGCCGGCCCAGAACTCTATGAGGCCGCAAAAGACAACGGGCCGGAGTTTTGGGCCGACCAGTCGCGCGAATTACTGCACTGGCATAAACCCTTTACTGAGGTACTGGACTGGTCCAACCCTCCCTTTGCGAAATGGTTTGCCGATGGCCACATCAACGTCGCCTACAACTGTCTGGATCGACACGTGGAGGCCGGACACGGCGAGCGCATTGCACTGCACTTTGAGGGCGAACCGGGTGACCAGCGCGACATCAGCTACGCCGAACTGACCGCCGAGGTGCGCCGGGCGGCCAACCTGCTGCTGTCGTTAGGGGTCACCCAGGGTGACCGTGTGGTCATCTATATGCCACTCATTCCAGAAGCCGTCATTGCGATGTTGGCCGTCGCACGGATTGGCGCGATCCACTCGGTCGTGTTTGGTGGTTTCAGTGCCGAAAGCTTGCGGGCCCGAATCGATGACGCGGAAGCCAAGCTGGTGATTACCGCCGATGGTGGTTACCGAAAAGGTTCCGTGTTTGCTCTCAAGCCGGCCGTTGATGACGCCCTGGACATGATTGCCACCCCGGTGGACAACGTGTTGGTGGTGAAGCGTGGTGGCAACGAAGTCACCATGGTGGACGGTCGCGACCTGTGGTGGCATGAAGAGATTGCCCCCATGTCGGATCAGCACCACGCCGAAGGGTTTGAGGCCGAAAACCCCCTGTTTATCCTTTACACCTCGGGGACGACCGGGAAACCCAAAGGCATTTTGCACACTTCTGGTGGGTACCTCACCCAGGCGGCGTTTACCCACAAGAACGTGTTCGACTTGCACCCCGAAACCGACGTCTATTGGTGCACTGCGGACATTGGGTGGATTACCGGCCACAGCTACGTCGTTTACGGGCCCCTGGCTAATGGTGCCACCCAAGTCATTTATGAGGGCACCCCCGATTCACCTGCACCTGGGCGCTGGTGGGACATCGTGGAGAAATACAAGGTCAGCATTTTCTACACCGCCCCCACCGCGATTAGGGCGTTTATGAAAGCCGGCCGACAGATCCCTGGCGCTCGCGATCTGAGCTCCCTGCGCCTGCTGGGGTCCGTCGGTGAACCGATCAACCCAGAAGCGTGGATGTGGTACCGGGAAGTCATCGGTGGCGGGGTCGCTCCCATTGTGGATACCTGGTGGCAAACCGAAACAGGTGCCATCATGATCTCTGCCCTACCCGGTGTGACCAGCACCAAACCGGGTGCCGCCCAAGTGCCCCTACCCGGTATCAGCATTGATGTGTTGAGCGAAGAGGGCACCCATGTGGGCCCGGAAGCCGGTGGGCTATTAGTAGTGACACAACCGTGGCCGTCCATGCTGCGCGGCATTTGGGGTGACCCCGATCGTTACGTCGACACCTACTGGTCTCGCTTCGGTGACAAATACTTCGCCGGTGATGGCGCCCACTTAGACGCCGATCACGACATTTGGTTACTCGGGCGAGTAGACGACGTCATGAATGTCTCCGGACACCGCCTATCCACCATGGAAATTGAGTCGGCGATTGTGGCCCACGAAATGACGGCGGAAGCAGCGGTTGTCGGAGCACACGATGACACCACGGGTCAAGCCGTGGTGGCGTTTGTGATTTTGAAATCGCGTTTTGTGGACCAAAAACCTGCTGATGAACTTGTGGCGGAACTGCGCAACTGGGTGGGTCAACAAATTGGTGCGATTGCCAAACCGCGCGAAATTCACTTGGTCGACGAGCTGCCCAAAACCCGCTCCGGCAAAATCATGCGCCGGCTACTTCAAGACATTGCCGAGGGCCGAGAAATTGGGGACACGACGACGCTGACTGACACCAGCGTGATTCGGACCATCACGACGTCCCTAGACGACGAGTAACCACCTCACTACGGGGTGGAAAACTCCACAATCAGTTCGAGTTCCACCGGGGCGTCGAGGGGCAAGACAGCGACACCTACCGCGGCGCGTGCGTGAATACCGATGTCACCAAAAATCTCACCAAGCAGTTCTGATGCTCCGTTTAAGACGGTGGGTTGTTGGATGAAGTCGGGGCTGGAGGCCACAAACCCGTTGACCTTCACCACCTGGGTAATGCGATCGAGAGAACCCAGCACGCTTTGGGCCGCAGCGAGCGCGTTCAGTGTGCAAATGCGGGCCAGTTCGACCGCTTCACTGGTGGACACGTCTTGGCCCACCTTTCCGGTCGCGACCAATGCCCCATCGACAAAAGGCAACTGGCCGGCGGTGTAGAGCAAAGAACCGGTAGTGCGGGCGGGCACATAGTTGGCTACAGGGGTGGCCACCTCAGGAATATCGATACCTAATTCGCGAAGGCGTGCATCGATGTGACCCATTAGTTGTCACCCTTCGGGCGTTTAAAGTAGGCGACGAGTCCGCCCTCTGGTCCGGTAATCACATTGACAAGCTCCCAGCCGCCTTCGCCCCACTGGTTCAAAATGGCGGTGGTGTTGTGGATGATCAGCGGTGTTGTTGCATATTCCCACGTGGTCATGCGCGCCGTCCTCCTTCGAGTTGACTCTTATATCCATCGCGTAGCCTACTGGTATGGCAAATAACCCGCAGAAGTCAAAGGGCTGGTTCGCAGCGATACTCGGTATTACCGGGATGTCCGCCCTGGCCGGTGTGATTGTGACCGCCATGGTCGCCCCCGCCATTGCGGTGACCGGTGTTGCCGCCAACAGTGCGATTGGGGTTTTTGACGCCCTGCCGGAATACATTGACCTGGGCGAACAGGCTGAAAAGAACACGCTGTGGGCGTGGCGAAGCGATAACCCCGCCGACGGTCACATCAAAATTGCCGAAGTGTATTGGCAAGACCGTGAAGAGATTCCTCTCGAGCGGATGAGTGAACACGTCATCAACGCCGCGGTCGCCGGCGAAGATCGCCGGTTTTACGATCACGCCGGCGTTGATGCCACGTCCGTCTTTCGCGCGGCACTGGGCAACGTCCTCGCCGGTGATATCGAATCGGGTGCCTCGACACTGACCATGCAGTTGGTGAAAAACATTTTCGTGCAACGCTCGCTCTACCTGCCCACAGAAGAAGAGCGGGACGAGGCCTACCGTCAAGCCACCGCGTCAGACTTTGACCGCAAGCTCAACGAAATGAAGCTGGCCATTGGTTTAGAAAAACGCTTCACGAAAGAAGAAATTCTCGAGGCCTACCTCAACATCGCCCCGTTTGGGGGAAACACTTACGGCATTCAAGCTGCCTCGCAGCGCTACTTCGGAAAAATTGCCCAAACCCTCTCCCCCGCTGAAGCGGCCAGTTTGATTGCCATCGTGCAATACCCAACGACCAGGAACCTGTCCACCGAGAACAACTACGCAGCCAATGAGGAGCGACGAAACGTCATCCTGTGGTCCATGTGGCAAGAGGGCTACCTCACTGAAGCCCAATACGACGAAGCAGTTGCCATCACCGTCGATTCAAACTTTGTGCAGATTGCTGAACCCACCAACGGCTGTTTAGCCGCCAATGAGTACGCCAAATTCTTCTGCGACTACGTGGTGCGAAATGTGGAAAATTTCGAAAGTTTAGGCGCCACCCCGGAAGAGCGCCTCGACCGCTGGCGCCAAGGTGGACTCGACGTCTACACCACCATGAACATGGACTTGCAACGCACCGCGCAAGACCGCGTGTGGGAACTCGTACCCAACGATTTAGAAAGCATGGAATTGGGTAGTGCAACGGTCAGTGTTGAAATCGACACCGGGCGAATCCTCACCATGGCGCAAAACAAGGTCTTCAACGACACGGAAGACGGCGGCGGAATTACCGCAACCGCGGTGAATTTCAACACCGACCGCCCCTACGGTGGATCGAGCGGTTTCCAGGTGGGGTCGACCTACAAGATTTTTGCCCTGCTCGCCTGGCTGCAACGCGGTTTCGGGCTCAACGAAGTAGTCGATGCCTCCCAGTTTGAACAAGACCAAACCGAATTCTTGGATACCTGCGCTGACGGTGGTGGACCCTGGGGCGGAATTTGGGAGTTTAAAAACTCCGCCAACTTAGAAATCCCGTCCGTAAGCGTTTTTGAAGCGACAACCCGTTCGATTAACTCCGCCTACGCATCGATTGCGAAAGAACTGGACCAGTGCGAAATTCGACGAGTCGCAGAAGCACTCGGTGTTCACCGCGCCGACAACAACCCCCTTCAAACCAACCCCGCTGCCGTGTTGGGCACCAACGAAATCGCCCCGCTGACCATGGCTTCTGCTTTCGGCGGTATCGCCAACGGCGGAGAAACCTGCGAACCGGTGATGGTGGACTACTTCGAAACAACTGATGGAGTGCGCCTGGCGGGGCAAGAAAGCAGCTGCCGCCAATCGCTCACACCCGATGTGGCCGCAGCTGCCGCGTCCCCCATGCGCGGAGTGGTCACTGGAGGAACCGGAGCCCGGGCGAACCCCGGCGGCGACGTTCCCGTCATCGGAAAAACCGGAACTACGGATAGCCAGGTTCACACCTGGATGGTCGGCTCAAGTACAGAAGTTGCGACCGCAGTGTGGGTGGGAAACATTGTCGGCGACACCAGCCTCCGGAGGATCTCCGGTGGAACCGTCATGCGGCACGATATTTTCCGACCCATCATGGACCGCGCGAATGAAATGTATGGCGGAGAAGCATTCCCCACCCCGCCTGCACGGTTGCAAAATGGTGCCGGTGTGCAGCTACCCGATATCACTGGGCTGTACATCGATGAAGCAATCCAGCTGCTCGAAGGCGTCGGCTTAAAACTGGAAGTTCAAGCCGGCGCTGCGGGAGTAGTTGTCGCCTACGAGCCCGCACCCGGCACCCTGCTCGCCAGAGGGCAAACGGTGTATGTGACCCTGGGTGAGGGTGGCGATGACCGAGACCGATTCGTTCCCAGTACCGTCATGCCGAACCTGATCTCCCCGGCACGCTCCGAAGTCGAAATTAGAGGCCTACTCCAAGAAGCAGGAATTTATGGGCCCCTTCAGGCCTACTGTTTCGAGGGTTCGGCCGGCTCTGACACTGCCAATGCTGAAGCGATCGGCCAGCTACCCGATGCGGGGTCGTTCGTTCGCATCGATGTTCAGGTCGAAGTGGCGATGAATTGTTTCGCCGGAGCTGCCCCGAACCCCGACGAAGTTCTGGAATAGACCGCTGTGAGAGCACCCCGAAACACCCTGTCTCGAGCACTGTGGGGAATGGGTGCACTCTCGGCACTGGCTTTTGCCTACGGTGTTGTGGTGGAGCGGGGGCGCTACCAGCTGCGTGTCGAACAGGTCCCCATTTTGGATGCGGGCAGCGAACCCATCCGAATTCTCCACCTCAGTGACCTCCACCTGGCACCCTGGCAGAAAAACGCCGTCTCTTGGATTAGGGCACTGGCTGACAACCCACCCGACCTAATCGTCGGCACAGGTGACTTCTTTGGTCACCCCAGTGCCTTGCCCCAGCTCAAGGAAGCACTGCTGCCACTACAAGGCATCCCCGGAGTGGTGGTCCACGGGTCAAATGACCGTTTTGGACCCCGAGTGGTGAACCCTTTTGGCTACCTCGCAGGTCCATCAGCACGGGTCGATCATGGAATACCCCTCGACTTCGATGGCTTGAGAAATCTGTATGACGAGTTGGGCTGGCACGACATTGACAATGGTGTGGTCTCGCTCACTATCCGAGGATCCGAACTGGAATTCGTCGGATTGGGTGATGCCCACGCTGGCGCCGACCACACCGATTCACTCCCCACGTGGCTAGAAGCCGCCAGGGAGCAGCGAAGCGACGACACCCCCGGGGCTCGCTCCACCACCACCATCGGGGTCACCCATGCGCCCTACCGCCGAGTGTTGGATGCGTTAGTCACACACGGTTCGGAACTAATTTTTGCCGGCCATACCCACGGGGGCCAAGTGTGTGTCCCGGGTATTGGGGCACTCACCACCAACTGTGACCTTCCCCTCTCCCAAGCCCGAGGCCTCACAATGTGGCCCCACGGAAACAGGGCCTCCTACTTGAACGTGTCGGCCGGAATTGGCACCAGTATTTTCGCCCCCGTGCGTTTTGCGTGCCCTCCGGAGGCCGTCCTCGTCACTCTGGTCGGCGACGATATCGGGTACGCTTAACCCCCAGGCGGGGTGTGGCGCAGCTTGGTAGCGCGCGTCGTTCGGGACGACGAGGCCGCAGGTTCAAATCCTGTCACCCCGACCAATTCCTAGGATCAACGAATGGGTCGGCTCAGCTGAAGTCAGGGTCGGGTCCGGGCAACTGCGGATCGAACGGCCGCTGATGGGCACTGGCTAGACGGCCGCCACTTTCTTGGAGATAACACTGCCCACACAGTGACTCGTAGCCGACATCGACCCCGTCGATGGCGACTTGGTCGCCATCGAAAATGAACTCCCCGTCGGCTGTGCGGGCGTTGAATATCGCTTTTTTGCCGCAACGACAGATGGTTTTCAGCTCTTCAACGGAGTGGGCAATTTCGAGCAGTCGCCTGCTGCCTGGGAAGGCGACGGTTTGGAAGTCGGTGCGAATGCCATAGGCCAACACCGGCACACCCACTTGAACAGCCACCACGAAAAGGTCTTCCACTTGGGCGGGGGTGAGAAATTGTGCTTCGTCGACCAGCACACACGAGAGGCGCTCTGCGGTTTCTGCCTGGAGCTGGTCAATCTGCGCAGCCACCACCTGAACGAGGTTGTCCTCAGGCTCGAGCATCACATCAACAGGTCTGGAGACTCCCAACCGGGAGACAATCGTGCCTTGGCCTTTCGTGTCGATGCGGGGCTTGAGAAGGACAACACGTTGACCACGCTCTTCATAGTTGTGCGCGGCCTGAAGGAGTGCGGTGGACTTCCCGGAGTTCATCGCCCCGTAGCGGAAGTAGAGCTTAGCCACGGTGACCACCCGCCTGACGCTCAGCCATTTCGACAACATTCTGGAGCAGTAACGCTCTCGTCATCGGTCCCACCCCACCCGGGTTTGGCGACAACCAGCCAGCCACTTCGGCCACAGCGGGATCAACGTCACCCACAATGCGCGGTTTCCCGGTCTCTGGATCCTCCTCACGGGAAACTCCGACGTCCAACACGATGGCCCCCGATTTCACATCTTCTGTGCCCACAATGTGGGGCGAACCGGCTGCCGCGACAATCACGTCGGCCTGTTGCAGGTAGTGAGAGAGGTTGTCGGTCCTGGAGTGCGTGAGAGTTACCGTGGCATCCACACCGCGGCGTGTGAGGAGTAGGCCAATCGAGCGGCCCACCGTGATTCCTCGACCCACCACAACGACGTGGGCTCCCGACAAGCTCTGTCCGTGACGCTCGACCAGTTCAATCACGGCCCGCGGTGTACACGGCAGGGGCGAGTCAATCTCGCCGGAGACTCGAGCGACTAGTCGGCCCAGGTTCATCGGGTGCAACCCGTCAGCGTCTTTTGCCGGATCAATGCGCTCAATCAACGCTTCCGAATCGATGTGATCGGGAAGCGGCAGTTGGACGATATAGCCGGTGACTTCAGGGTTGGCATTTAATTCGTCAATGACCGCTTCCAGCTCGGCCTGGCTGGCAGTCGCGGGAAGCTCCCTGGAAATCGAGGCAATTCCCACTTCCGCGCAATCCCGATGCTTACCGGCGACGTACCATTTCGAACCCGGGTCATCACCGACCAGCAGGGTCGCTAAACCAGGCGTGCGTCCTGAGGCAGTAAGGGAGCGCACCCGATCGCGCAGTTCGTCTTTGATGGTCGCTGCTGTGGCGAGGCCATCCAACACGGAAGCGCTCATCGGTGGGCTTCCTCTCGAACCAGAGTGCCCACTACCCCAATTCCCGGTACAGGGGGAAGTCGGCGGTAAGGGCGGTCACCCGCGCTCGAAGTGCCGCCAAATCTCCTCCGGGTTTCAAGGTTTCGGCGATGATGTCGGCGACTTCGTCAAACTCGGTGGGACCAAAACCCCTTGTGGCAAGCGCGGGTGTGCCAATGCGCACACCGCTGGTCACCATCGGCGGGCGTGGGTCGAAGGGAACCGCGTTGCGGTTTACCGTAATGCCCACTTCGTGTAGCCGATCTTCGGCCTCGAGACCGTTGAATTCAGAGTGTCGAAGGTCCACCAGAGTGAGGTGCACATCGGTACCCCCGGTGAGGACATCGACACCGGCGGCGGTTGAGTCTGCGGTGGTTAGACGCGAAGCGAGAGCCTGAGCTCCGGCGATGGTGCGCTCTTGGCGCTCCCGGAACTCCGGTTCCATCGCGATCTTGAACGCCACTGCTTTGGCCGCAATGACGTGCATCAGCGGGCCACCCTGTTGTCCGGGGAAGACTGCCGAGTTCAGTTTCTTGGCGAGGCCCTCATCGCGGCTCAAGATCACACCCGAGCGAGGTCCCCCCAGTGTTTTGTGCACGGTGGAGGTGACGACGTCGGCGTAGGGAACGGGTGAGGGGTGGACTCCCGCGGCGACCAGTCCGGCGAAGTGGGCCATGTCCACCCACAGGGTCGCACCGACCTCATCGGCAATTTCGCGGAATGCTTTGAAGTCGATGTGTCGGGGGTAGGCCGACCAGCCGGCGATCAGGACTTTGGGTTTGTGCTCGAGTGCGGCGTCACGCACCTGGTTCATGTCGATGAGGAACGTTTCGGGGTCAACCCCGTAGGAGGTGGCGTTGTAGACCTTGCCCGAAAAGTTCAGTTTCATGCCGTGGGTGAGGTGCCCGCCATGGGCAAGCTCAAGCCCGAGAATGGTATCGCCGGGGCTTGCCAGGGCGTGCAGTGCTGCCGCGCTGGCTTGGGCTCCTGCGTGGGGCTGCACGTTGGCATACGCCGCACCGAAGAGTGTTTTGGCGCGCTCAATGGCGAGCTCTTCGGCGATGTCGACAAATTCGCAGCCACCGTAGTAGCGCTTCCCCGGGTAACCCTCGGCGTATTTGTTGGTCAGCACACTGCCTTGGGTTTCCAGGATGGAAAACGGAACAAAGTTTTCACTGGCGATCATCTCGAGCGTCGTTTCTTGACGGTTTCGCTCGTTGGCTAAGACGGCAGCAATTTCTGGGTCAACCTCTTGGAGTGAGGCAGTAAACGAGGGGGAGCGGGTATCGATTCGAGTGGCCGGGTTCACGGTGTCTCCTTCTGGCTGTGGTTCGAGGAACCCTAGGGTTCCCCACTGTTTCTCCACCAGCCCAGGCGCACGGCCGATGACGATATGTCGCTCCCCGATGGTGACCCATCTTTACGCCAGTTGCGATGGCCCGATTCTACTCACCCTCGTTGGGCATTGGGCGAGGGCGCTCGGGATAACTCAACGCGATCAGCCACCACAGCGACAACTACCGCAATGGCAAACCCGCTTGCCCCGGCATAACCCAGGGCTTGAACACCCAGTGGGTCATACAGCAGGGCGCCGATGAGCGCGCCCCCGCCGATACCCAGATTGAACGCGGTGACTAATACCGCGGATCCAAAGTCACGCAGGCGCACTGATGCGGCGCGGAGCAGGCGCAGCTGAAGCAACGCCGGAATACCCCCAAAGGCCGCCGCCCACAGCATCACCATGGTGACCACCCAGATTTCTCCGTAGCCCCTGAAACCCAACATCGCCATCGAGACGGTCGCGACCAGGAGCATGCCGATGAGTGAACCCCTCGGAAAACGATCACCCAAGACACCGGCCAAGACGACCCCGATCGCACCGGCACCGCCGTAAAGAAACAGCACACCCGCCACCCCTTGGCCGCTAAAACCCGCCACATCAATCAGGTAGGGCGCAATGTACACATAGAAAGTGTTTTGACCGGCAAGTACCAAGATGACAATCACTGCCGCGACTAACACCAACGGCATGGTGGGGTCGCGGCGCATCGGCAGAGCGATTTCACCGGTTGATAGTGCGACCTCTCTGCTGACTCCCGGCAGGGTCACCATGAGAGCAAAGGCGAGCGCCAAAATGATGACCGCCAATGCCACAAACGCTAAGCGCCACCCAAAAGCGTTTCCCAGAGCAGTACCTAAGGGAACACCCAACACAAACGCCATCGTGCCGCCGGCCGTGAGAATGGCCACCGCCCGACCTAGCCGCTCCCTTGGCACCAAATAGGCGGCGTAAGCATTCGCGAGGGCAAAAAACAGTCCGTGCGAGAGACCCCCCAGTATGCGGGCTCCCACCATCACCGCGAAGCTGGGGGCTAATGCGGCCACCACGTTGGATAGTGCCATCACAACCAGGGCAGTAATGACCAGAGATTTGCGCGAATAGCGCCTAGTGAGAATGGATAGACCCATTGCGGTAAGCACTACGGTGGCAGCAAAAATGGTGACCAGAAGCCCCACTTGAGCTTCGCTCACTGCCAGGCCTTCAGCAATTTGGGGAAGCAAGCCCGTGGGCATAAATTCAGCCGTGACGGAGACAAAAACTGCGGTGGCCAACAGCATCAACGCGCGCAGGGGAAACACCGACGGTTCGCTGCTGGTTCCCACGTGATCTGTCATCAATTTCCCCCACAGGCCGCATCGGCAGGCCCGGCCACAAAGCCTAAGCTAAGGGGGTGACTTCCTCGGACCAACACCTCATTGTGACCCTCGTGTGTGACGACCAGCCCGGAATTGTCCACGCCGTGAGTGGCGCCGTGGTGGAAGCCCGGGGCAACATTACCGAGTCGCAACAGTTCTCCAGTCACGACACCGGCCGGTTTTTTATGCGCCTTCAGGTCGAAACGCGGCTCACTTCAGAAGAGTTTTCGGGCATCCTGCGCCCTGTGGTGGAGCGCTACAACATGGAACATTCGGTGAGCACGGTGGGTCAAAAAACGAGGACACTCGTTCTTGGCTCAACGGCCGCTCATTGTGTGACGGATTTGCTCTCTCGCCAACGAGATGGCCACTTAGCCATCGATGTGCCAATGATTCTGGCCAACCACCCAGACTTGGGCTCAAGCGCCCAGTTTTACGGTGTGGATTTTGAGTGGAAACCGGTCACGACGGCAGCCGAAAAAGCTGATTTTGAAGCCCGAGTGTGGGAAGTGGTCCAATCACACGATATTGAGTTAGTTGTCCTCGCCCGCTACATGCAGGTCGTGTCACCCGAATTGTGCGAGCGTTTAGCGGGGCGGATAATCAACATCCACCATTCGTTCTTGCCAGGTTTCAAGGGAGCGAACCCGTACCGTCAAGCACACCAACGCGGTGTGAAACTCATCGGTGCCACCGCGCATTTCGTGACCGAGGATCTCGATGAAGGCCCCATCATCGAACAAAACGTGGTGCGTGTCGATCACTCTCAGTCGCCAGCCGAACTGGTGCGGGTGGGTCAGGATGAAGAATCCCGGACTCTGGCTCAGGCCGTTGGCTGGTTTGCCGAACACCGCATTTTGCTGGATGGCATTCGCACGATTATTTTCCGCTAACTAGACCACGCCAGTTCTCCAGAAGGCCTTGGTCGCCCATTCAGGGAAATTCCACCCTGCTAGCGCACACTAAAAGCTCGCGCGCTTGATGACGAAAGGCTTCCGATGCGGGTTTCTCTTCCGATGAAAATGACGGTGTCGCTTAGTTCACTGGTCGCCCTCGCCGGGTGCCAATCGGCGGCCATGGTGGATTCGACGCCAACCGATGTGGACGATACGGCCCCAGCTGAGTCATCAGAGACCGAGGAGGCGACACAAGAGGCCTCTTCGGATGAGGCTTCGATGGATGGCGCCGAAGCCGACGGCGGCATGATGGCCGGAGCGTATGTTGATGGTTCCTACGAGGCGACCGGTGGATACCAGTCGCCCAATGGGCCAGAAACCGTTGTGGTGAGCGTGACCTTGACCGATGGTGTGATCAGTGCTGTGGAGGTCACCCCTCAGCCCACAAATTCCACCACCGATCGCTATCAGGGAATGTTTGCCGGAGGCATCGGCGAAGAAGTGGTCGGTAAGTCCCTCGATGAAGCCGACGTGTCCCGTGTGGCGGGTTCGTCACTCACCAGCGGTGGTTTCTCGGACGCTTTGGAAAGAATCCGCCAGGACGCTAAAGCGAGCTAGCGGGTGACCTCGTGGCGCTTTGACGCCATTGGCGTCCCCTGGGTAATCGACACCTCAATCCCACTTCCCGAGAGCCTCACGCAGGCAATCAGCACTCGAATCGACGAATTCGATCGAACCTACTCGCGCTTTCGTGGGGACTCTCTGGTGTCACAGGTGTCAGCCAAGGCCGGTGAATACCTGTTTCCTCCGGACATCATCGACCTGTTTTCGCTCTACGAATCGTTGTACACGGCAACCGGCGGGGCACTAAGCCCTGTGGTGGGTAACGCTCTGGAACATTGGGGCTATGACGCCCAGTATCGACTCGAACCCGCGCCAGCTAGGCCCCCATCAATTCCCCGGTTTTCTGATGTGTTGAGCCTGGAGGGCACCACCCTCCTTGCACCCCGTCCGGTGTCCATGGATATTGGCGCGGCGGGAAAGGGATACCTCGTAGACGAAGTGTTTCGGATTCTTTCCGAGGCGGGAATCGAGGACATCGTCGTCGATGCCAGCGGTGATATTCGTGCGCGCACTGCCACACCAGAGCGAGTGGGGATGGAACACCCCGGTGACCCAGAACGTGTGGTGGGGGTCGTTGAACTGAGCGGACAATCGCTGGCTTCTTCCTCACCCAATCGGCGCAGT
This sequence comes from Pontimonas sp., assembly GCA_965657845.1. Lineage (GTDB taxonomy): Bacteria > Actinomycetota > Actinomycetes > Actinomycetales > Microbacteriaceae > Pontimonas. The sequence goes on along the minus strand of CBFHPU010000004.1, from coordinate 55,625 downwards.
TGGGCACCGGGGGTCCACCACATTGTGGACGCCCTCACGGGTCTTCCCACATCGACACTTCGAGCCAGTTGGGTGGTCGCCACAGAGTGTGCGGTGGCGGACGGTTTAGCCACAGCATTGTTTGTGGCAAAACCTGAAGTGCTGGAGGAGTATTTTTCTTTCCAGTGGGCCATGATCGATGGCCACGGGGTGTTGACTCACTCAACAGATTTTCCTGGAGAGGTGTACCGATGACGGTGACGTGGCCTGGAATGTACCGCCTGATCAGTTCGGTGTTGACCGTGATCGTGCTTGCCGCTGCAGGACTCTCCGCGCTGGGCCTCGTCGGCTTTAGTCCAATTGGGATCCTGGTGACGGCCGGTCTCGGGATTGCTGCAACGCTGTTGACCAGTGTGTTGGGTGCCCTGTGGAGGGGTGCGCTAGTACACGTCGAATCGAGCGTCATCACGGGACTGTTGATTGCGCTGATTGTGCCGCCCACACTGGAGCCACGAGACCTCATCGGGGTGAGCGCTGCGGGCGCAATCGCGGGGGCCTCAAAATGGTTAATCGCCCCTGGTGGACGACACCTGTTGAACCCCGCCGCGACGGGCGTGTTCTTTGCGTCAGTCTTTGGCCTCACTGTGGGCTTTTGGTGGGTCGCCACACCGTGGCTCACCCCGCTGATCATTGCCGGTGGCGCCTTGGTCGCCTTTCGCTCAGGTCATTTCTTTGCTGTCGGGTGGTTTCTCGCACTCTCCCTCGCTCTGCTGACGGCCAGGCTTCTGGTCTCCGGGGAACCACTGGGGGACACCCTGTGGTTGGTGGTCACCAGCTACCCGTTGTTGTTCTTGGGCTTTTTCATGGTCAGCGAACCACTGACCCAAGCGACCAGGCGCTTTGACCAGTTTCTGGTGGCAGCCACAATCGCCCTTCCCGCTGCGCTTCCCTTCAGCCTTCCTCTTGGCTTCACCACACTCAGCTCATCGCCTGAGCTCGCACTGCTTCTGGGCAATGCAGTGGCGTGGGCACTCACCGCCCTTCGAGCGGTGAGGCGCTCCACAGCGGTCACCCTCCAGCAGGTGGTGGAGATCAACGACACGGTGCGCGAATACCGGTTTATCAGTGATCATCCTCTGCGAATCGAGCCAGGCCAATGGGTTGAGCTTCAGTTGCCACACCACCGCGTCGATTCGAGGGGTTCCAGGCGAGTGATGAGTGTGTCGCGGTTAGCACCCCCTTCGGAGTCTGACCAGTGGACTTTCGCCATCACGACCCGCCACAGTGACCCGGGCAGTTCGTGGAAGCGTGCCGTGGCGATGGCAACACCGGGCACGAAGGCCAGAGTTAGTCAGGTGGGGGGTGATTTCTTACCGCCGCATGCGATTGTGGGCCACTTTGTGATGGTCGCCCGGGGTGTGGGGATCACTCCATTTTCTGCACAGCTGTTTAACGCCCGAGATCGGGAATTGGGTGTTGAGGGCACCTTGATTGTGGTGGCCTCAGCCGATGAGGAAGAAATCTATCCCGAGTTGTCTCATGTCCGCGGAGTCAGACGAGTGATGGTGGGAAGTGTGGACCAGATTTCCACAGCGCTACCCGAGTCCTTGGATGACATCAGTTGGGCGGGGGTTTCCGGATCACCGGAGTTTGTGGCCAAAGCGAGAAAGAACCTCGAGGGCGCCGGTGTGAAGCGAGTGCAGACGGATCGCTTCATCGGGTACTAGGACACTGCTGTCAACGCATCAACCCCACCGGTGAGGTAGGACTGCCACTTCAGATCGGAGCGGTCGTGCGAGCGCAACCGGGTCGACCACTGATCAACCAGAGCCAGCCGGGCCTCATTGTCGGCCTCTGGCGATAGGCCAGTGCGACGAATCCGACGCAGTTCTTTCAAGGCAACAACCTGGCCTTCGAAATACTTTGCGGCCTGAACCCGCTCCCCCGTAAGGGTGCACAAGGAATCCTCGGCAGCGACGTGTTGCAGGGAGGCCAGCGCCTGACCCAGCATCACATCGAGGTCGCCCCCCGATGCCGGGATCGCATCAGAGGGTGACGGGGCATCCAGTGGGGGCTTGTAACCCTCAGCGGGCACGCTTATCACCAGTGCTGGTCACCCACGGTGTCAGCCGGGGAGATTAGCCGCAGGTGCAGAGCTCGTCGTGAGAGAACGGTGCGAGCGCTTCTTCGATGTGCTCGCCACATCCGCTCCAAGTGACTTTGCTGCAGCGGTTACAACGCACGGGACTGCACATGGGTTTTCTCCTTTTTACTCAGGTCAGTAAACGACTGCCCTCAGTATATACCCCAGGGGGTATTAATGTGCAAGCTGGCGTGCGCGCCGGTAACGGCCTCAGGCGAGCTTGGCCTGCAGGTTCTCATCCAGTGCTTCGAGGAACCCCTCCGTCGTTAACCACTTCTGGTCGGGACCCACTAAGAGCGCCAAATCCTTCGTCATTGCGCCCGCCTCGACGGTCTCAATGACGACCTGCTCGAGAGTGTCGGCAAAGTCAATGAGTGCCTGGTTGTTGTCCAGTTTTCCGCGGTGGGCCAGACCCCGCGTCCAGGCAAAGATGGACGCAATCGGGTTGGTCGACGTGGGGTTGCCTTTTTGGTGTTCCCGGTAGTGACGGGTCACCGTGCCGTGAGCGGCTTCCGCTTCGACAATCTTGCCGTCGGGCGAGGTCAACACACTGGTCATGAGACCCAGCGAGCCGAAGCCTTGGGCGACGGTGTCTGATTGAACGTCGCCATCGTAGTTCTTTGTCGCCCAGACGTAGCCGCCCTCCCACTTCATGGCACTCGCCACCATGTCGTCGATCAGTCGGTGTTCGTAGGTGATGCCCGCTTCGGCAAATTTCTCCGCAAATTCGGCGTCGAAAATTTCTTGGAAGAGGTCTTTGAATCGACCGTCATAGGCTTTCAAAATGGTGTTCTTGGTGGAGAGATACACCGGGTAGCCGCGGGAGAGGCCGTAGTTCATGGACGCCCGGGCAAAGTCGCGAATCGATTCGTCCAGGTTGTACATCGCCATGGCGACACCGGCACCGGGGGCTTGGAACACTTCAAAGCTTTGTGCTTCTGAACCGTCTTGTGGCTGAAAGCTAATGCTCAGCGTTCCGGGGCCATCGAAGAGGAAATCTGTCGCACGGTACTGGTCACCAAAGGCGTGGCGACCCACAATGATGGGCTTGTTCCAGCCGGGCACCAGTCGGGGGATGTTGGAAATGATGATGGGCTCACGGAAAATTACCCCACCGATGATGTTTCGGATGGTCCCGTTGGGGCTTCGCCACATTTTTTTCAACCCGAACTCTTCCACGCGGGCTTCATCCGGAGTGATCGTCGCGCATTTCACCCCCACACCGTGCTTGATGATTGCGTGGGCGGAATCAACGGTGACCTGGTCGTCTGTGTTGTCGCGGTTTTCCATACCCAGGTCGTAGTACTCGAGAGTCACATCGAGGTAAGGGTGGATGAGGCGATCTTTAATGAACTGCCAAATAATTCGCGTCATTTCATCGCCGTCTAATTCGACAACAACACCATCAACCTTGATCTTTTCCACGTCTGACCCCTTGCATCACTTTGTCTGTGTTGGACTGATAGTCAGTCTAACCCGATTTTCTTTTTTATCTTCACGTGAAGATACCTGCCCACGGCGCGGGCGAAAGCCATAACCTTGTCGCATGAGCGAGCTGCGACTAGAGGAACTTTCCGCCGAAACCGCGAGCGCGGCAAACAACTTAGAAATTCGGCCAGAGCAAGAACAGTTCGCCGCCCCGGTCACCTACACCGAAGAAGAACCCGGCATTGACCCCTCCAAAGCGTGGTCGAGGGTCGTGCGAAAAGACCAAGAAGTGGTCGGCTTCATTCGTGCGTATTTTGACCCCGAACACCCCATGCCCGAGCTTCGCAGCTGCATTTGGCGGATCACCGTCGCGGGCAGTGCACAGGGCACCGGCGTGGGGCGCTTCGCCGCCCAGGCCGTCATCGATGAGGCCACCAAGCGCGGGTTCGACACCCTCCACGTGATGTGGACACCGGGAGAAGCGGGGCCAGGCGACTTCTTTCACCGCCTCGGGTTCATCGACTCCGGGCAGACCAGCTACGGCGACACCATCGGAACACTGCGCCTCACTTAGTGCAAGAAGTGGCGCTGCCCGGTGTGAAACAGCGCAATGTTGGCCGCCCTCGCCCGTGTAACCACTTCCTCGTCACGCACCGAACCACCCGGTTGAACAACCGCCGCCACACCTGCCGCAATGAGAATCTCGAGCCCATCGGCAAAGGGGAAAAAGGCATCCGAGGCGGCAACAGAGCCCGGTGCACGTCCTCCCGCCCTGGTCACCGCCAGCTGGCACGAATCCACACGGTTGACCTGACCCATGCCGATTCCGACACTTGCGCCATCGGCGGCGAGCAAAATGGCGTTTGATTTCACCGATTTCACCGCCCGCCACGCAAACTCCAGACTCGCCATCGTGGCCGCGTCGACTGGATCACCGGCGACCTGTTCCCACTGATCGGCGGGCACGAAATACCGATCCCTCTGCTGAACCAACAGGCCACCAGAAATCACTCGATAATCCGTGTCATCAGGCCGGTAACCCTCGGGGAGTACCAACACTCGGAGGTTTTTCTTCGCAGCGAGAACCTCCCTTGCGGCCTCACTGACACCGGGAGCCACAATCACTTCGGTGAACACGTCCGCAATGGCGGCTGCCGTCTCGGCGTCAAGCGGCCGGTTAAGGGCAATCACACCACCAAAAGCCGACACCGGATCGCAGGCGTGGGCCGCGCGGTAGGCCTCAAGGATGGTGCCTGCCGTCGCAATGCCACACGGGTTTTGATGTTTGATGATGGCCACCGCGGGGCCCTCATGGTCCCCCGCAGCAATCAATGCCGCCTCGGCGTCCAAAAAGTTGTTGTACGACATCTCTTTGCCCTGCAACAGGGTGGCCTGGGCAAGACCCGGTGTCGCACCCACACGCTGATAGACACTGGCGGACTGGTGAGAGTTCTCACCGTAGCGAAGAGGCTGTCCTCCGACACCGGTGATCGACACCGCTTCGGGTGGGGCTGAATCTTGCGTGGTCGACTGCTCTTGTGTGGAAGCGAACCACTGAGCAATCATCTGGTCGTAGGACGCCGTGTGTTGGTAGGCCTTCCCTGCCCACGCGACGCGCGCAGCTAACGAGACGTCACCTTCGCTCAAGAACCGCACCACGGTGGAATAGTCCGCCGGGTCCACCACCACACTCACGCTGTGATGGTTTTTTGCCGCCGCACGGATCAGTGCCGGACCACCAATGTCAATGTTTTCAATCACCTCTTCGGGCCCTTTTCCACTGGCCACCGTGGCAGCAAAGGGATACAGGTTCACCACCACGAGGTCGAAGGGTTCAATGCCTAAATCGGAGAGTTGTTGGTTGTGTGATTCGAGGCGACGATCAGCCAAAATCCCTCCGTGAATGGCAGGGTGCAAAGTCTTCACCCGACCATCGAGGGCTTCGGCAAACCCGGTCACCGCCGCCACATCGGTCACCTTCACACCCGCCTCCCGAATGGCCGACGCAGTAGAACCCGTCGAGACAATTTCGACATCTGCCGCCCCCAGGGCGCGAGCCAACTCCACAAGTCCCGTCTTATCGCTGACAGATATCAGGGCCCGACGAATCGTGCGCGCCTCAGTCATGTCCTGCTGTCCTCTCCTTGTGGCACAGTGGCCAACTTGTCACCTTGGGTCAAGACCTGCCACAGCAACTGCCGCTCAACACTTTTGATTCGATCGTGCAACGACTCGACAGTGTCCGATGCCTCCACGGGTACCCGCTGCCTGGCCAAAATAGGCCCGGTGTCGACACCATCATCCACCGAAATCACCGACGCACCCGCCTGGCTCACTCCGGCCCGAATCTGATCAGCCACGGCGTGAGCACCAGGAAACTCGGGCAAATAGGCCGGATGAGTGTTGATCATCCCCGGTGCGAAACGACCCACCACACCCGGGGGCAACAATTTCATGAATCCACTCAAGACCACCACATCGGGCGAGTGTGCCTGGATCTGCTCGCCCAGGTTCTGCCCCCATTCCTCACGGGACGAAAAATTGCTCAACGGCACCACAAAGGTCGGGATGTTGCGTGTTCGAGCGTGGTCCAGCCCTGCCGCCTCGCAATCAGCTCCCACCGCGACCACAGTCAAGCCGGCTTCAGGATGTTCTTCGCAGCGCTCGAGGAGGTCCAAAAGATTCGACCCCGACCCCGAGATCAACACGACAAGACGCGTCACCACTCGAGATAGCCTACCGAGCCACATTCTGCGGGGCGTGTTGGCCGGATTGCTCGTGGGATCTGATCCACCGGAAACCTCGACCGGCCGCTAACCCCAGGAGAGTGCCAAGGGCCACCTCGATCGCCCACCAGGCCATCACTGCCGGAAGGTCAAGCCCCACAGTGGCAAAACGCCCAGGGCCCAGTGAGCCTGTCACCAACACCGCCGGAATCCACAACATCAGCACCGCTGTCGCCGTGGCGGTCACGGCGGTCAGCACCCCGCGGATGGGTGGTTGGGAAAACAGTGCTCCACCAGGAGTCCAGAATGTATCTCCCACCGAATATCCCAAACCGCGCTCCGAGAGAGCGGCCGCAATCACCGCAGCAATCAACGCAATGACGACCACACCAAAACCTGTCGCCCCCACCTCTTGAGGTAGCGCGCCCAAAATGGGCAGGGCAGGCAAAGCCTGAATATCTGTTCCCAGTGGCGAAAATTGCGCCGCCTGCCCCAGTTGAAAACCAGGGCCAATCAGCCACGCAGCCAACCACACCACCAACGTCGGCACAAACACCAACTGCGCGACAAATAGAGCCACCAAACCCACAACACTTGGCCCCAACGATTCAAAAAGCCCAATGACTGTGGTGTAGGAAATCACCAGCGAGACGGCAAGAAAAACGCTCACAACACCGATCAAGATGGCGAAGGATCCAATACCCGCACGGACACCACTGGAGAGCACCTGCCACCCCCCTGCCGGCATCACCTGCTGAAGCCATAAACGACCAGGCGACCATTTCGTAGTCCACGACGCGATGATCAGCCCCGAGGCCATGAACAGCGACGGCGCAACGGTGGCCTCCACGAGGGGAAATGACGCCACGTCGTGGCGCGCACTCCACGCGATGGCATACGACAAACCCACCAACGTGAGCAGTGACGTGACCCACACCACCACCGGGAAATCCAGCACCATGTCCCGCCGGCCCATGCGAAAACCAAACCACAGGGTTAACAGTGCGGGACCAAGCGGAGCAACACTCAATGCAAAGTTCGACTGGCTGGCTAAAAGCCCCAACCCTTGAGCAGTGTCAGCAGGCAGAGTAATCGTTAAGGGGACACCGTGACCCAAGAGCCAAATATCTGCCGACGCCCGCCAATACACCAGCAAATCGGTGGCGAACTGGTCATCAAGAGCCCACACCACACTTAAGGGGGCAAAGAAAATGCCCACACCGATACCGACCACCACGAGGGTTTCCAGGGCGGTCACGAGTACCGCAAAACGGGCTTTCATCGAGTGTTGAGCCTACCCTCCAGCACTACCGCAGCCCGGTAGAGGGGCAGTTACTTCAGCTGGTCGACGATGTCGCGCATCAGCCGCGCCGTCTCGCTCGGGGTTTTGCCCACCTTGACACCAGCTGCCTCTAGGGCATCCTGCTTGGCCTGTGCAGTACCGGCCGAACCCGACACGATGGCTCCTGCGTGGCCCATGGTTTTCCCCTCGGGTGCAGTAAACCCGGCCACGTAACCGACAACGGGCTTGGTCACGTGCGAGCGGATGTAGTCGGCGGCGCGCTCTTCCGCGTCGCCACCAATTTCGCCGATCATCACGATCGCCTTCGTCGCAGGGTCTGCCTCAAAAGCCTCGAGTGCATCGATGTGAGTGGTTCCCACAATGGGGTCTCCGCCGATGCCAATCGCCGTGGAGAAGCCAATATCGCGCAGCTCAAACATCATTTGGTAGGTCAATGTGCCCGATTTGGACACCAAACCAATGGGGCCAGGTCCCGTAATCGACGCCGGGGTAATGCCGGCTAGCGCCTCGCCGGGGGTGATAATTCCTGGGCAGTTCGGACCAATGAGCCGGGTCTTACCCGAGCGTTCTGCCCGGGCAAAGAACTCTGCCGTGTCGTGCACGGGAATACCTTCAGTGATCACCACAACAAGCGGCATCTGGGCATCGATTGCTTCGTTGACGGCATCTTTCGCAAAAGCGGGGGGAACAAACACCACCGACACGTCAGCACCGGTCTGTTCCATCGCTTCCTGGACCGTTCCAAACACGGGCAGTGTGACATCACCGTGGGTAACTGTGGTGCCCGCCTTTCTGGCGTTCACCCCACCGACCACCTGGGTTCCGGCAGCCAACATCAACGCGGTGTGCTTGGAGCCTTCACCACCGGTGATGCCCTGAACGATGACCTTGGAGTCTTTATTGAGAAAAATTGACATGTCTTCTATCCCTACTTCCAGGCAAGCTCGGCTGCGCGGCTCGCCCCTTCGTCCATCGTGTCGGCAAGGTGAACCAGTGGGTGGGCCGCTTCAGCAAGAATGGCCCGGCCCTCTTCCACGCTGTTGCCATCGAGGCGCACCACAAGCGGCTTTGTTGCCTGATCGCCGATGATCTCTAAGGCTTGGACAATTCCGCGAGCCACCTGGTCGCAGGCGGTAATCCCGCCGAACACGTTCACGAAAACGCTCTTGACCTGGGGGTCACCCAAAATGACATCCAAACCGGCGGCCATCACTTCAGCAGAGGCGCCACCACCAATGTCGAGGAAGTTGGCGGGTTTTACTCCACCGAAGTTCTCACCGGCGTAGGCAACAACGTCGAGTGTTGACATCACCAAACCTGCACCGTTTCCGATGACACCGACTTCGCCGTCCAGCTTCACGTAGTTCAAATCGTGGGCTTTCGCTTTTTCTTCGAGCGGGTCAGCTGAGGCTTTATCGGCCAGTGCGTCGTGATGCGGGTTTCTAAACGCCGCATTCTCATCGAGGGTGACCTTGCCATCGAGAGCAATGATGTCGCCGCCCTCGGTGAGAACCAGAGGGTTTACTTCCACCAGCGTGGCATCTTCTGCGATGAACACGTCGTAGAGGCTCACTAACACCGGCGCGACCTGGTCCACCAGTTCTGCAGGGAACTGCGCTTTTTGGGCAATGTCTTTGGCCACCTCGAGGGTGATGCCCTCCAGCGGAGATACCTGAACTCGTGCCAAGGCGTCGGGGCGCTCTTCAGCCAGCTGCTCGATTTCCATGCCGCCCTCGTAGCTACACAGCACGAGGTAGGAACGATTCGCTCGATCGAGCAGTACCGAAAAGTAAAACTCGCGGTCAATGGCGGCGCCGGCCGCAACCATCACTCGGTGGACAACGTGGCCTTTAATGTCGAGGCCCAAGATGGACTCTGCGGCGCTCCGCGCCTCTTCGGGGTTCTTGGCGACCTTCACACCACCCGCCTTGCCACGTCCGCCCACTTTTACTTGGGCTTTGACGACCGTGACGCCCCCTAATTCCTTCGCTGCAGCCTCAACCTCATCAGCGGTGTCCGCGATTCGGCCGGCCAACACGGGAACCCCGTGTGCCTCGAACATGTCTCGGGCTTGATACTCAAAAAGATCCACGCAGAATTACCTCTCAGCAGTACACGCACAACCCCATTGGGGGGCGCATCGAGTTCACAAGTGCCTCCAAGCCTAGTGTCTTGGCGTGACGGCCCCAGGCGGTTTACACGCCTGGGGTGAGTGAAATGGGGGCAATTTTGACAAGGAGGCGCTTTTTGCCGACCTGGTCGAAACGCACCTCGGCAACCCTTTTGGGCCCAGCGCCCGTGAGGGCGCTAATGGTCCCTGGGCCGAAATCGTCGTGAGTGATTCGATCCCCCACGGCGAGTTCCATTTCCGAGTTATCGCGCACCACCGTGTCAATCCGGTTAGCCCACTGGGTGTTTTTCTCACGCGGTGGCCGAGGCAGTGAGCGTGGTTCGCGCTCGAGGGACGTGCGCGGCGCAGAGAGCGCTCGGTCGCCAAGGCCAGAGTCACGCCACTCCATCAGCTCTTCCGGAATTTCCCGTAGGAAGCGACTGGGTGCACACACCATCGCTTCACCGAAGGTTTGACGACTCATCGCCAACGACAGGTGCAGTTTGTTTTTTGCACGAGTCATTCCCACATAGAACAATCGACGTTCTTCTGCGAGTCCACCGGGTTCGTTGGCACTCATCCGGTGGGGCAACAACTCTTCTTCGACGCCGGTGACAAACACCGCATCAAACTCGAGGCCTTTCGCGGTGTGCAGGGTCATGAGGGAGACGGTGCCACCAGAGTCATCTAATTCGTCCGCTGCTGCGACAAGAGACACTTCGGTGAGGAATTCGACCAAACCACCGTCTTGGTTGCCTCGGGAGAATTCACTGGCCACACCGAGTAATTCGTCGACGTTTTCCACGCGGGCGAGATCTTGCGGATCGTTAGAGCGCTCTAACAGCGTGCGATAGCCGGTGCGATCGATCACCGCCTTCAACGTTTCTGCTGCGGTAGCCGAATCGAGAGTGGAGCGCAGCTCAATGAGGAGTTGGCTCAACTCACTAATGGCGCCCGTGACTTTCGGGCCCAAGCCCATCTGATCCACTTCGGTCAGTGCTTGGCTGAGTGTGATGCCGGCCTGTTCGGCGTGGGCGACCAACGTGGCTTCCGTGGCGGGACCAATCCCCCTTTTCGGGGTGTTCAGAATTCGGCGCACAGCGAGGGCGTCAGCGGGGTTTGCGATCGCGTGGAGGTAGGCGAGAAGGTCTTTAATTTCGGCGCGTTCGTAGAACTTGGTGCCACCAATAATTCGATAGGGCAGGGCCTGGCGAATGAACACATCTTCCATTGCTCGGGTTTGAGCATTGGTCCGGTAAAAGACAGCAATGTCTTGGTAGCGGTAGCCCTCGTCGATGAGTTTTCCGATCTCATCGGCGACAAACTGTGCTTCGTCGTGTTGGCTGTAGCCGGTGAAGCCCTGGATTTTGTCGCCGGTACCTAACTCGGAGAAAAGGTTTTTGGCTTTGCGATCAAAGTTTTGTGAGATCACCGCATTGGCCGCATCCAAAATGGTCTGCTTGGAGCGATAGTTCTGCTCCAGCAGGATCACTTCCGCACCGGGGAAGTCGCGCTCAAACTCGACAATGTTGCGAATGTCCGCGCCTCTAAAGGCATAAATGGACTGATCCGAGTCACCCACCACAGTGAGGGCGGGCGCCTCAAGACCATTTTCACGCTCGTGCGGTGGAGCCGATTCGGGCACCTGTTCGGGCAAAACGGCTTGAGTCAACTCACGAATCAGGGCGTACTGGGCGTGGTTAGTGTCTTGGTATTCGTCCACCAAAATGTGACGGAATCGTCGCCGATACACCGCCGCCACCTCCGGGAACGCCCGAAACAGTTGAACAGTCTGCACAATCAGGTCGTCAAAATCGAACGCTTGCGAACGCGCAAGTTCGGCCTGGTAGTCCGACCACAGTTGATAGAACGCCACATCGTTGGGGTCAGATTCGCGCACCTGGCCGCGGTAACTATCGACATCAACCAGTTCATTTTTCAACCGCGACATTTTGCCGGACACCGAAGCAGGAGTCAGCCCTAACCGGTCAGCACCGTGGTCACGAATAAGGCGTTTAATGAGTGCGCGTTGGTCACCCGAATCGTAAATCGTGAACGCTTTGGTGTACCCAAAGCGTTCCGCTTCGGTGCGCAGGATGCGCACACACGCGGAGTGAAAAGTCGAAATCCACATGCCTTGGCTGGCCTCACCGACCAGGGCGGACACTCGCTCGCGCATTTCCCCGGCCGCTTTATTGGTAAAGGTGATGGCGAGAATTTGGCTGGGCCAGGCTGTTTTGGAGGCAATCAAGCCGGCAATCCTGCGCGTCAGCACACTCGTTTTTCCTGATCCCGCTCCGGCCACAATCAGCAGTGCGCCCGCTTGGGAGGTGACGGCTTGGGCTTGGCGGTCGTTTAATCCCTCGAGCAGGGGTGAATCGGCGGGAAGCATGAGAGTCTCAGTCTACGGCGGGCCACAGACGATACGACTGCGGGCGTTAAGCCCCAGGCCATATTCTGAAGCCATGGAATTCGAGACCGAGGAGTTGCCTGCGCCCACCAGGCGTCGGCGTGCACGAAAACGCCTCAACGTGCTTGCTCCTTTGGCCTTTCTGCTGTCGCTGGTCGCAAGCCCCCTTGCCGTCGTTTTTGGTTACCTGTCGATTGGGCAAATTCGTCGCGCCGATCAGCGCGGTGCACCTTTGGCGTGGGTGGCGATCGGCCTGGGTTGGTTGTGGGTGGCCCTATTCGCGGTGGTCTTGGGTGCACTCGCCACCATTTGGTTGGAAAACCCTCTCTGGCCGTAACCGCATTCAGTAAGCCTTCGGCGTACACCGAGATTTTCCCCAGCACGGTGCCTACACTGGTAGGCAGTGCAGCTGTGCGCCCTAGTGAGCTGTGCACCCCCAGTTATTGATTAAGGAGTTGAGGTCCCCTCATGGCCAATTCAAACCCTGCGTTTAGTCGCTCAGCGGTGTTCAACCAGCCCGTTCGACCGACCGCGAGTGTGGCCGAGCTCGATGAGCTGTACGGCCGCCCATCGGCAACCCCGTCGGAAACCGGACGGATGAGCTACAACGACACCATCATGAAAACCCTCATCAGCTTTGGGGTTCTCGTCATCGGCGCACTCGTCGGATGGGTTGTTCCATTCCTCGCCATCCCCGCCGCCATCGCCGGTTTCGTGTTGGCCCTGGTCAACATCTTCAAAAAGGTGCCCTCAAGAGGCCTAATCCTCACTTTCGCTGCCGTTCAGGGTGTATTTGTGGGCGGGATTTCCGCCATTTTCAACACACAGTGGGACGGCATTGTCACCCAGGCGGTCTTTGGAACCCTCGGTGTTGTCGGAGTGACCCTGTTTTTGTTCCTCAGTGGAAAACTGCGCGCCACTCCGCGTCTCACCCGGATCGCCATTGTGGGAATGTTTGGTTACTTGGCGTTCTCGCTGGTGAACTTCGGACTGGTCATGTTCGGGGCAACCGATTCAATGTTCGGGCTTCGAAGCTACGAAATCTTTGGCATCCCCCTGGGCCTCATCCTCGGTGTCGTCATTGTGCTCCTCGCCGTCTACTCGCTCGTGCTCGACTTTGAGTCGATCAAGTCCGGCGTCGAAGGTGGCGCGCCAGAGATTTACGGCTGGCAGGCAGCCTTCGGCATTGTGGTCACCGTCGTGTGGCTCTACGTCGAAATCTTGCGCATCCTCGCCATCCTGCGAGGCGAATAACCCTTACGGTCAAAGCCGCCCGGCTACTCCCATTCGATGGTGCCGGGCGGCTTTGACGTAATATCCAAGACCACTCGGTTCACACCGGCCACTTCATTGGTGATGCGGTTAGAAATGTTGGCCAACAGCTCGTGCTCAAGCCGCGTCCAGTCAGCCGTCATCGCATCATCACTGGAGACCGGGCGTAACACGATGGGGTGGCCGTAGGTCCGCCCATCACCTTGAACACCCACTGAGCGCACATCCGCCAGCAACACCACCGGGCACTGCCAAATCTCGCCATCAACACCTGCGGCGGTGAGCTCTTCACGGACAATCAGGTCTGCTGCACGCAGCAGCTCAAGCCGCTCCGCGGTGACCTCACCCACAATGCGGATACCCAAACCAGGTCCGGGGAAAGGGTGCCTGGCGACAATGTCTTCTGGGACACCCAGTTGCCGACCAATCTCACGCACCTCATCTTTAAAGAGGGTGCGCAGGGGCTCGATCAGGTCAAACTCTAAATCGTCTGGCAGACCGCCCACGTTGTGGTGGCTTTTGATGACCGCTGTGCCGGCACCGCCACCGCTTTCGACCACATCCGGATACAGGGTGCCTTGAACTAAAAACCGCACCTCAGCGTCATCTTCGGCCGCTTCTCGGACCAGGTCAGCTGCCGCCTGTTCGAAGGTGCGAATAAATTCCCGGCCAATGATTTTGCGCTTTGACTCCGGGTCCACCACACCGGAGAGTTCACCCAGGAAGCGCTCAGTGGCATCGACAGTCACCAGGCGCACACCGGTGGATTGCACGAAATCACGCTCGACCTGTTCGCGCTCACCCGCACGAAGTAGCCCGTGGTCGACAAAAACACACACCAACTGGTCACCAATGGCGCGGTGCACGAGGGCGGCCGCCACCGACGAATCGACCCCGCCGGAGAGACCACAAATCACGCGCGCATCGCCGACTGTGTCACGAATCGCCTCGACCTGGTCGGCAATCACATTGTCGGCATTCCATTCCCGGGCAAGCCCCGCAATGTCGTGCAAGAAATGCTCCAACACGTTTTGGCCCCAGTCGGTGTGGCGCACCTCGGGGTGCCATTGGACTCCGTAGCGCTTACTGGCCGGGTCACCAAAAGCCGCCACCGGTGTCGCCTCGGTGGTGGCGAGCACAGAAAAACCGGGAGGGGCAGCGACCACCTGATCGCCGTGGCTCATCCACGTCACCTGGGTGTCGGGTTGTCCCGCCAATAGTGGGTCAGTGCTGTTGACCACTCGGGCTTCCGTGCGACCGTATTCGCGGCTGCCTGTTTGGGCGACTTCACCACCGAGGGCTTGCGCCATCACTTGGAAGCCGTAGCAGATGCCAAAAATGGGTACATCCAAATCAAACACCGCCGGGTCTAACTCCGGCGAACCCGGTTCATACACACTCGCCGGTCCACCGCTTAAGACCAGGGCAAGGGGGTCTTTGGCCATAATGTCAGCGGCTGTGGCGGTGTGGGGGACAATTTCTGAGTAGACACCGGCTTCTCGCACTCGCCGGGCAATGAGCTGCGCGTATTGGGCACCGAAGTCAACCACGAGAACGGGTCTCGGGGTGTGAACAGTTGCTGTAGTCACGGGGTGTGAGCTTCCTTAATGGCCTGACGAATGATTTTGGTCGCACCAGACTCTATGACGAAAGACAGGAACGGGAAGAGCCCACCGGAAGCAAGCCACAAGAATCGCCAAAAGGGCCACCGCAGAATCGACCAAATTCGAAACGACGCGAACAGGTAGACGACGTAGAACCAGCCGTGGGCGATGAGGATCGCTTGAGAAAAGTTGAACGCTTCGACTTCACCGTCTGGAGTGAGCGCCACCAAGCCCTCATCGCCAAACATTTCCACCTCATAGCCGTAGCCATATTTGGCGATAATTTCGACGGTCAGCAGCAACAACAACACCCCGGTGATGTAGGCCGCGACGCGATAAAACTTCAGGGCACCAGGAAGTGACGGGTGAGCGGCAGGGTTACTTTGTTGAACGAAATCGTGTTGAACAGAATCATCGGGTTGTGCAGAAGCACTGGCGTCAGGTGACATCTTCTCCATCCTAAGCTTTGGCCCCTTCGGGCTGTGGTGCCTGTTCCGACTCCCACTCGTCTCTCACGAGTCGGTACCAAAGATAAATAGCGAAAAGGGCAAAAATTGCCCACTCTGCGGCATAGAACAGGTTCAACCAGTTCAGCTCCCCATCCGGTGGGGGCGGTGCCGTAGAAATGGCACGCAACCCTTCCGGGGCAACAGACGACACTAGGTAGCCGCCATAGACCGGGCCCGGTTGCTCCCAGAGGTTAATCAATTCGGCCACCGAAATGGCGCTTCGCTCCCCCGCGTCAAAATCCGACGACTGGGGTGACTCTGTCGGAACGTAACGACCCACCAGAACCTGACCGGTGGGAGCACTGAATCCTTCCACTCGCTGGGTTGCCTCCGAGGCCGGAAGCCACCCCGCCGCGACAGCTAACGAGTGCCCTTCTGGTGTCTGACAGTGTCGAATCAACCAATCTCCACGACCATCGGGGTGGAGCCGATCGGTGATCCACAGGTCGTCACCGCCCACAACATCACACTGCACGCTCACCATCCGACCACTGGCGTCAGTCGAAATCACCGACTGCGGAGAAGCCACAGACCCCAACTCCACGGGGGTTTCGGTTTCCCTGGTGGGCACATCAACATTGGCGAAGCTTCGCTCCCACTGCCACTGACCCAGACCGGCAAACACCGCAGCGATGGTCAACGCCAACACCAGCGCACCAATCCACTTTGGCCTTTTGGCCACAGCCCACATGAAAGCCCCTTGCTCCGCCGAAGTCCGGCCCTTCCAGGGTAGTTGGGCCAACTGGGGGATGCCTTGGGATGGTGGGCCGCAGCTCCCCGCGGGTCGCCTACCTAATGTTTGGTAAGAACGACGTCGACTTTCTGGAAGTCTTTGAGCTCGGTGTAGCCACAGGTCGCCATGGAGTGGCGAAGCGCACCCATCAGGTTGGTCTTGCCATCGGCTAAATGGGCAGGGCCTAAGAGGACTTCCTCGAGCGAACCCGCACTTCCCACCTCAACCCGGTTTCCCCGGGGAAGGTGTGGGTGGTGTGCTTCAGGCCCCCAATGCCAACCGGCACCAGGTGCTTCTTTCGCTCGGGCCAGGGGTGAACCCAGCATGACCGCATCGGCACCAGAGGCTAACGCCGCCACAATGTTGCCGCTCACACCCAAGCCACCGTCGGCTAAGACGTGCACGTAACGGCCGCCGGATTCATCGAGATAGTCACGTCTGGCTGCTGCCACATCGGAAATGGCGGTCACCATGGGAGCGTGAATCCCGAGGGTGAGCCTGGTGCTGGATGACGCACCACCACCGAAACCGACAAGGACACCGGCAGCGCCGGTGCGCATCAGGTGCAAGGCCGCCGTGTAGCTGGCAGCACCGCCCACAATCACGGGGACGTCGAGTTGGTAGATGAACTCTTTGAGGTTGAGGGGTTCACGGTTGGAACTGACGTGTTCCGCGCTGACAGTGGTCCCTCTAATCACAAACAGGTCAACCCCGGCAGAAATCACCACATCGGAAAACTCTCTCGTGCGCTGCGGGCTCAATGCTCCAGCAACGGGAACGCCCGCTTCACGAATTTCGTCCAGACGCTGTCGAATCAGTTCCGGCTTAATGGGTTCCTGGTAAAGCTTCTGCAGCAGGGGGGTCGCCACCTGAGGGTCTACCTGGGAAATCTCAGCCAACACTTTTTCGGCGTCGGCGTATCGGGTCCACAGCCCTTCGAGGTTCAACACCCCCAAGCCACCGAGCTTCCCTAACGCGATGGCGCTTTCCGGGGACATCACCGAATCCATCGGGGCGGCAACAACCGGCATGGAAAAAGTAAACGCATCAATCGACCACTCGAGGGAGACATCTTCTGGGTCCCTCGTGCGCCGTGAGGGAATCACGGCAATGTCGTCAAGACCATAGGCTTCACGGGCGCGCTTCGCGCCACCAATTTCCAGCTCGTTCACGCCCACAGCTTAGTCCGGGCCACCGATCGGGCGATTTATCGGTTGTAGTTGGGGGCTTCCACCACACGGTGGATGTCGTGCGGGTGAGACTCTTTGAGGCCTGCGGGAGTGATCCGCACAAACTTGCCACGGACTTTCAACTCATCAATGGTGGCCGCACCGGTGTAAAACATGGACTGCCTCAGACCACCGAGTAGTTGGTAGACCACAGAACCCAAGGGTCCCCGGTAGGGCACTTGACCTTCGATGCCTTCAGCGATGAGTTGTTCATCGCTTGGCACATCCGCCTGGAAGTAACGATCGCGAGAGTAGGAAGTTTTTTCACCGCGACGCTGCAGCGCACCCAGTGAACCCATCCCGCGGTAGTGCTTGAACTGTTTGCCATCGACGAACACCAGATCCCCGGGAGATTCATCCGTACCGGCAAGAAGCGAACCCAACATGACAGTGTCCGCACCCGCGACAATCGCTTTGGCGATATCGCCCGAATACTGCAGGCCTCCGTCAGCAATGACCGGAACACCGGCAGGGATTGCGGCCCGAGAGGCCTCATACACGGCGGTGACTTGGGGGACACCCACTCCGGCCACCACACGGGTCGTGCAAATGGACCCCGGTCCCACACCCACTTTGATGGCGTCGGCGCCCGCCGAAATCAGTGCCTCGGCACCCTCACGGGTCGCCACATTGCCCCCGATGACATCAATGTCATTGAAAGAACTGTCGGCTTTCAGCCGGGTAATGATGTCCAACACACCGGAGCTGTCACCGTTAGCGGTATCCACGACGAGGACATCGACACCCGCATCCCTCAGCGCACAGGCACGATCCCAAGCATCACCGAAGAACCCCATGGCGGCGGCAACGCGAAGTCGGCCTTGGGAGTCTTTGGTGGCGTGAGGATATTTTTCCGACTTGTCAAAATCTTTGACCGTGATGAGCCCCCTGAGGAGACCGTCACCATTGACCAGGGGAAGCTTTTCAATTTTGTGCTTCGCGAAAAGGGCGAGCGCGTCTTCTCTACTGATTCCCTCTGGCGCCGTAATCAGAGCGCTGCTGGTCATCACATCGCGAACAACTGTGGTGGCCATTTCATCATCGGGCACAAACCGCATATCGCGGTTGGTAATGATCCCGACAAGCTTGCCTTCGCCTTCCACGACTGGAACCCCGGAGACACGGAAGCGTCCACACAGCTCATCAACGTCGGCCACCGTCGCATCGGGAGTAATCGTGACCGGGTTGGTGATCATCCCCGACTCACTGCGCTTCACCTTGTCAACGGCTGCCGCCTGGTCCTCGATGGACATATTGCGGTGGAGGACACCGATACCGCCCTGGCGGGCCATCGAGATCGCCATGCGCGATTCTGTCACCGTGTCCATCGCCGCAGACAGCAGTGGTGCAAACACTGAAATGCGTTTTGTCAGCCGAGAGGTGGTGTCCGCTTGAGAGGGAATGACGTCAGTATGGGCGGGGAGCAACATGACGTCGTCGTAGGTCAAACCCACTAATTCGAAAGGACTTGACTCCACCCTGGGGGACCTCCACACTGTTGGCCGCAGAAGGTTAACAACGAAAAGTCTGCGCAATTGTTATGGTACCGGTTCGACCCTTGAGGAATAACCAGGCATAATGTTTCCCATTGTTAACCTTCAAAGGGACGAAATAAGCATGGCACTGTCAACGGTGACGGAGTCAGTGAGGCGTCAAGACGGCGCAGGGAAATCAAAACTGAGTGGAGGCCGTGTGGATTTCGTAGCCACCGAGCGCAAACCTGTGTTCCGACGTCTTGTCATGATTCTCATGACGTTTGCGTTAGCAGTGACCGGAATGGTGCTGTCTGCCCCGGCCTACGCCGACACTGTGGGCGAAGAATACGACTTCCAAGTCTTCGGTAACGTCAAGAATGAGGGCACCCCGCTAGAGGGTGTGGAAATCATCATTGAGGGCAACGGCTACGAAGCCTCAGTCCTTACCGACGAAAACGGCCAGTGGAATATCGGGGTGCCCGAGAGGGGCACCTACCAAATCACCCTGGTCGAGTCGACTCTTCCTGAAGGCGTCGCCGTGTTGGAAGGTGGCCCAGTCCAAAGTTTTGATTGGGGCTTCACCAACAACGTGGCCTACAACTTCTTCATCGGTGAAGGCCAGCGCACACCGATTAGCACTATTGACCAATTCCTCATGCGAGTCTTCGACGGGCTGAACTTCGGCCTGCTGTTGGGGCTCGCCGCCATTGGTCTCTCGCTCATTTTTGGAACCACCGCTCTGCCGAACTTCGCACAGGGTGAAATGGTCACTTTCGGAGCGCTGGCAGCCCTGATGTTTGTTGTCCTCGGGGTTCCGGTCTGGTTGGCATTCCCCGCCGCCATTGCTCTCTCCGGTGGATTTGGCTGGGCCATAGATGCGGGAGTTTTTGGCCAACTCCGGCGCCGCGGTGTGGGCATCGTCCAGATGATGATTGTGAGTATTGGCCTCTCACTGAGCGTTCGCTACGTGTACCAGTTCTTCGCCGGAGGTGGCACTGCTCAGCTTCCTGGCGGAACAGGCTCTACCGAAGTTCCGTTGTTTAGAACTGTGGCGCTGAGTGTCAATGACCTGATCAGCATGGCGGTCAGCCTCGTCGTGATTATTGCCGTGGGCTGGTGGTTACTGAACACCAAAATGGGGAAAGCGACGCGTGCGGTCTCAGACAACGCGTCCTTGGCTGCCGCGTCCGGTATTGATGTCGAGCGGGTAATTAGAACTGTCTGGGTGCTCTCTGGTGCCCTGTCCGGACTCGCGGGCATCCTGTGGGCGTACTTCCGTCCAGGCCTGAAGTGGGACATGGGAGAGAAAATTCTTCTCTTCATTTTCGCCGCCGGTGTTCTTGGCGGGTTGGGAACAGCATTCGGTGCGCTAGTCGGCGCACTCATTGTGGGTGTCTTCATTGAGACCTCTGCGCTGTTTATTCCCTCGGACCTCAAATACGTGGGAGCACTGGTCATCATGATCGTGATCCTTCTGTTTAGGCCACAAGGAATTCTCGGCAAGAGAGAGCGAATAGGTTAGCGGGGCGTCATGGACTGGAATTCGATCTATATCAACACCGCGCAAGCGCTGTTTAACCCTGTCACCATTGCGTTTGCTCTGGCAGCGCTGGGTCTCGCCGTTCACTTCGGCTTTGTCGGCCTGCTGAACTTCGGTATCGCCGGATTCATGGCCGTAGGCGGCTACGGCTATGCAATCTCGGCGCTGAGCTTTGGCTTCCCCTGGTGGGCGTCGATGCTCACCGCCATTGCGGCATCCATTCTTTTCGCCCTCGTACTGGGTCTTCCTACCCTGCAGCTACGGGGTGACTATCTGGCCATTGTGACGATTGCTGCAGCAGAAATCATTCGTCTGCTATTGGTTTCCCAGGCGTTTAACTCCGTGACAGGGTCCGCAGATGGGCTCACCGGTTTCGCTGACGACTTCCGTTCCATCAACCCGTTCCCCGATGGCACCTACGGCTTTGGGCCGTGGTCGTATACGGCCAACCAGTTCTGGATTTTGATTGTCGGTTTGATCATCCTCATCATCAGCCTTCTGGTGGTGTGGCGCTTGGTGAACAGTCCCTGGGGTCGAGTCATTAAAGGCATCCGGGAAGATGAAGACGCCGTGCGGGCGCTGGGTAAGAACGTGTTTGGTTACAAACTCCAAGCCCTCATGGTCGGTGGTGTCATCGCCGGACTGGGTGGTGTCATCTACGTATTGCCTTCCTCGGCAAACCCGATGACCTTCATCACCTCGCTCACCTTCTTCGTGTGGACAGCGCTTTTGCTGGGTGGCGCCGCAACAGTATTCGGCCCTCTCCTTGGAGCACTGATCTTCTGGGTACTCCAGGCCTTCCTCGGGGCTCTCCTTCCCGCACTGGCCGATGTTGGGCTGCTTGGCGCCTTCTCCTCAGCCCAGGCTGGGGCGCTGCGGTTCGTGATCATCGGTATCTTGCTCATCCTGATTGTGGTGTTTAGGCCACAGGGAATTGTTGGCGACAAGAGGGAGTTGACCTTTGTCCGATAACGCGACACCACAATCCAGCCCGGTCAAGTCCACCGGACTTCACATCGGTGAGGTTGCCCCCGGGGTGAAAAAAGTGGACCCCATCATCGTTGCTGATCACGTCTCCAGAACTTTCGGTGGTTTGACTGCGGTTGACGTCGAACATCTCGAAATCCCTCGCGGAGCCATCACCGCACTGATTGGTCCTAACGGTGCGGGAAAAACCACGTTCTTCAACCTGCTGACCGGCTTTGATACCCCAGATACTGGTACCTGGGAATTTAACGGTCAAAGCCTTGCCGGAATCCCCGCGCATAAGGTTGCACAGCGTGGTCAGGTGCGGACCTTTCAGCTCACCAAAGCACTCAGCTTGCTCACTGTGTTGGAAAACATGAAGCTTGGTGCCAAAGACCAAAGTGGCGAAAACCTCTTCCAATCCATTTTTCCCTTTCTGTGGAAAAAGAAGGAAGAAGAAATTGAAGCCAAAGCGCTTGAACTACTCGAGCGCTTCAAACTTCTCAAACTCAAAGACGACTTCGCCGCAAGCCTCTCTGGCGGTCAGCGGAAACTGCTTGAAATGGCCCGCGCCCTGATGAGTGAACCCACCCTCGTGATGCTCGATGAGCCGATGGCTGGGGTGAACCCGGCGCTGACAGAATCACTGCTGGAGCACATTCTGAACCTCAAAAAAGAAGGCATGACTGTACTCTTCGTGGAGCACGACATGCACATGGTTCGCCACATCGCCGACTGGGTGGTTGTCATGGCCGAGGGCAAGATCATTGCTGAAGGTGCCCCGGACGAAGTGATGGCCAACGAAGCCGTAGTCGATGCCTATCTGGGCAGCCACCAGGACACCGACCTGGGTGTTGTCACCGGTCGAATCCAGCTACCTGAGGGAGAGGCCTAATGGCACAGCACGAAGCGCCCGTCGTCGAAATCAAAGACCTCGTTGCCGGCTACCTTCCCGGAGTAAACATCCTTGAGGGATGTAACCTCACGGCGGGTAAAGGTGAATTGATTGGAATTATCGGCCCGAACGGTGCCGGTAAGTCCACTCTGCTGAAGGCCATGTTTGGCCAAGTGAACGTGCGGGGTGGATCCATTAGCCTCCTCGGCGAAGACATCACCGGATTGAAAGCGAACAAGCTTGTCGCCCGTGGTGTGGGTATGGTGCCGCAAAACAACAACGTGTTCCCTAGCCTTACCATCGAGGAAAACCTCGAAATGGGTGTCTACCAAGACCCCAGCAAGCTCGAAGAGGGAATGACGACGGTCACAGAGCTCTTTGCTGAGCTAAAGCCACGCCTCAAGCAGCGCGCAGGGTCGCTCTCCGGTGGAGAGCGACAGATGGTCGCCATGGGGCGTGCACTGATGATGAACCCGTCAGTGTTGCTCCTCGATGAGCCCTCCGCCGGTCTTTCCCCGGTCCGTCAGGATGAAGCGTTTATCCGAGTCTCGGAAATCAACAAAGCCGGAGTGACCACGATCATGGTGGAGCAGAACGCCAGGCGCTGCCTGCAAATTTGTGACCGCGCCTACGTACTCGACCAGGGTAAAGACGCCTACACAGGAACAGGCCGCGAGCTTCTGAACGACCCTCGCGTAATCGAGCTCTACCTCGGCTCACTGGGCGCCTAACCCCCCACCCGTTCGCTGCACGCGGTTAAGAAGCCTGTAGGGGCTTCCTACGGGCTTCGCATGGTCTGCTGTGGGCAGATTCCACCACTGAGCAGCCGATGAGTCTCATCTCGCCCTGCGCGGGCGATGCGGGCAGGTGCACGCCCTTGGCTCGCCACCATGTCACGCTCGCGCCAGTCGGAGGGCACCACTTGTGTTGGAAATCAGGCTTCACAACACCCTGCGGGCGGAGGAGAAACGACTGCGGCCCCGGTCAAAGACCGGGGCCGCAGGGTAGTGACCTTCGTCACTGACTAAGAAGTCAGCTTAGAAGTTCGCCACCACATCGATCGGTGAGTACGTGTTGTCGTCACCGTACTGGTAGATACCAACCTGGGCTTGAGTCGGGTCACCGTTGTCACCGAAGGTGACGGGGCCCGAGAAGCCGTCGTAGTCAGCAACTCCACCACCGTTGATGATGTCAGCACACTCGGCGAACGAGGTGCACTTTTCACCATCACCGGATCCACCGGAGACTTCCTGCAGCTTGCCTGCGATGTCGGCCGAATCGGTCGAACCTGCAGCCAAAGCGGCGAGAGCAATCAACACGGTCGCGTCGTAAGACTCGGTGCTGTATGCCCAGACGTCTGCTTCGAACAGTGAGGGGTTACCCATTTCAACCCACACAGCGTCAGCGGCGTCTTTGAACTCCTGGGCAGCATCTGTCGGGCCGGGGAGTGTTCCCTTGGCGCCGGTGATGAGGCCTTCTTCGAAGTCAGCCGAGTAGTTGGAGAGGTTTCCATCGGTGAAGTAAATGTTTGCACCGGGGAAGCCTGCTGCCACAATCTCGGGCACAGCAGTCTTGGTCTCGTCGAAGAGGATCACAACGAGTGCGTCGGGGTCACCGGCGAGAGCTTCGCTGATCTGCGAAGTCAGGTTGGTGTCACCCTGGTTGACTGAAGGAGTCGCGAGGATTTCTCCACCAGCAGCTTCGAAGGCCTTGGTGGCCTCGTCACGCAGGGTGGTTCCATACGAGTCGTTCAGAACGATCATCGATGCGGTCTCGTGACCATCCTGAGCCAACAGAGTTCCGAGGGCTTCACCCTGGAGGAAGTCTGCAGGCGCAGTACGCCAGTAAAGACCGGCATCGTCGTAGTCAGAGAATGCGGTCGAGGTGTTCGCGGGCGACACCATGAGCACGCCAGCTTCCTTGGTCACCTGGTCGATGAACTGCAAGGACACACCGGATGATGCGGCACCAACGATAGCTGCCACGTCTTCGTTCAGAAGACGGGGAATTTCAGTCTCGTAGGCCTTGTTGTCCAGGTCACCCGAGTCACCGAAGACGACCTCGAGCGAGATACCCGCTGCGGCGTCGTTGATGTCCTTCTGGGCGAGTGCGACACCGGCTTCTTCGGGGGGTCCGAGGAACGCGAGGGTTCCCGTGACCGGAAGGGCGGTACCAATCTTCAGACTCAATTCCTCGGCCGAAGTCGACTCTTCAGTCGTCTCCTCCTCAGTGGTTTCTTCGGCAACGGGCTCTTCAGCCGCTGCACAACCACTGAGCACTAGCGCCGAGGCGGCGAGAATGGCGAAACCACTCCCAGCCTTCGAAATTACGCTCATGATGCTCCTTACATACTCTTCTTGATCCTCAAGGGAAAAAGGGTCGTGCGATACACAACCGGTTTCCATCGTAAGCGTTGAGGGGTGCCCAAGGCACTACAGGATGGTTACAGCCCTGTAACATCGTGGCGCGAAATTCCTGGGGAAAATTGGCTTACTTCCCGGTTAAGCCCCGGGTCTTGAGAGCATCGCCAATAAACACCCCGAGTGCCACGACGATGATGGCAAAGCCCCACCAGCGCTCAATGGGCATCGGTTCCATCAGGATGAAGATTCCCACTAGTGCTTGCAAGATCGGGTTTAAATACTGCAGTAACCCGACGGTTGCGAGAGGCAGGCGCCTTGCTGCTGATGCAAAAAGCAACAGCGGTATCGACGTCACGACACCCGCTAACGACATCAACACAATGAGCCCAGTGCCTTCGCTGGTGACAGCCAAGCCGTCGGTCAGCGCAATCCAGATCAGCAAGACCACTGCCAACGGTGTCACCCACAGCGTTTCCAAGGTCAACCCGGTGAGGGCTGGCATCTGGCCCAACCCTTTCTTCACCAGACCGTAAAAGCCGAAAGAAAACGCGAGGCCTACGGAGATCCACGGAAACTCGCCATAACCCACAACGAGTACCGTGACCGCGACAACACCGAGCCCCAGGGCCACCCACTGGGCGGTGCGCAGCCGCTCCCGCAGGATAAACACTCCCAGCAGTGCCGTCACCAGGGGGTTAATGAAATACCCCAAGGCGGCGTCCATCACGTGACCGGTCTGGGTGGCAAAAACGAAAATGCCCCAATTGGCCAAAATCAACACCCCAGCCGCCGCGGTGAGCAGCGCGCTGCGGCGGTCTCGAAGTACCGCGAACGCCCGCTGCAGGTGGCCCGTGGCCAGCAGAATCAGCAGGCAAAACACCAACGACAACACAATTCGCCAGGCAAGAATCTCTAATGAGCTTGCGGGAGCCAGCGCCACAAAATACAGGGGCATGAAGCCCCACAGGGAATAAGCACCCAGTGCGTAGCCATAGCCAGCACGAACACTCTTGGTCTCAGATGATGTCACTGCCCAAGGTTAGCGCCGACGAACACCCCGCCCCGCATACAAGAACACCCCGGCCTTTACGGCCGGGGTGTTCTTAGGAAAGCGTGTGTTAGCGCTCGACGATCGCCAAAATGTCTTTGGCCGAGAGCACCAAGTACTCGTCAGTTCCGAACTTCACTTCGGTTCCGCCGTACTTGGAGTAGAGCACGCGGTCGCCCACGGAAATGTCCATGGGAACTCGCTTGTCTCCTGCCATGCGACCTGGTCCAACAGCCACAACTTCACCCTCTTGGGGCTTTTCTTGAGCTGTGTCTGGAATGACCAGACCGGACGAGGTGGTCTGCTCTGCATCGACCTGCTGAATGACTACGCGATCTTCGAGCGGCTTGATAGACACCGACACGGTTGACCTCTTTCTGAAACTAATGGGTTAGCACACTCACCACTTGAGTGCTAAGTCTTACTGTACCGAACGAATTAGCACTCATGCAATCCGAGTGCCAAAAATAGTGCGCTCACGAGCCTGTCACAATAGCGAGGTGGCTATCGATGCGGACGTATTGCTCCAGCCCGAAACTCTGACACTGATCGACACTCTCGCCGAATCAGATTCGAGTGCAGACATCGTCCAGACCGTCTCGACACTCCGACGCGCCGGACACCCGACCGAACGCATCCACCAAGCACTCGAACAGCTTCGACTGCGTCGAAAGGCCGAAGCAAAATTTGGCCCCTACGCCAGGCAGATGCTCTTTAGTGACACAGGATTAGAGCAGGCCAGTCGTCTTGCCGTGGCCGCCCACCACGCAGGGCGCTTCCAGGCCGCAGGCATTAGCAGTGTTGCCGACCTCGGTTGTGGCATTGGAGGAGACTCGATGGCCTTTGCCGCACTGGGGCTATCCGTCCTCGCTGTCGACTCGGACCGAAATACCGCAGCACTGGCCAGTTACAACCTGGCCATGTTCGACTCCGTCACAGTCACACACGCCGATGCCCTTCAGGTTGATCTGAGTGGCGTCGAAGGTATTTGGCTAGATCCTGCAAGGCGAGAGGGCGGAACCCGCCTTGTCGACCCCGAACAGTGGTCACCCTCACTCACCGACGCATTCACACTCGCCCGAACACGCCCCAGTGGGATCAAGCTTGCGCCCGGGATGGACCGCGAGCTGATACCCGCAGATGCTGAAGCACAGTGGGTCAGCCACAGCGGTGACGTCGTCGAAGTGGTCCTCTGGTGGGGCGCGCTTGCCCGCCCGGGTATTCGCCGCTCGGCGCTGGTGCTCGGCGCCGAACATTCGGCTGAACTCACCGCCGAGGACGATGCGCCAGATGCAGATATCGGACCGCTTGGTGACTACCTTTATGAACCTGACGGTGCGGTCATTCGTGCCCGACTCATCGGAAAGCTCGCCGGAATGCTGGGCGGCACAATGGTGTCACCCGGCATCGCCTACATCACCTCTGACGAGGAACACCACAGCGTGTTTGCCGCCGGTTTCGCCGTTCAGCGAGTCCTGCCCCTGAAAACGAAAGACCTGGCCGCGTGGGTCCGAGACGCCAACATTGGCACCCTGGAAATTAAAAAACGGGGCGTCGATATTGACCCGGCGAGACTGCGCGAACAACTCTCGCCGCGAGGCTCCAAAGCCGGCACGCTGATCATCACCCGCTACCAGGGCAAAAAAGTCGCCATCGTCGCTACACGACTGGTGCCACCCGCGGGCTGACGGCACCGACGAACAGGCCTAACTCTCCGGGAGTAACAACCCTGCGCTGACTAACAGTGCCCGAACAAGTGGTGTTGCCGCCACCACACCCACGACGATGGACAGGGCAATACCCAGATAGCCAAGCACCAAGCCCACCATCACGGTCCCCTTCCTTGCCAGAGGGTGGAGCTTGGAAATGTGTCCAGTCACCACCGCAAGGATGGCCGGAATCACTCCCACACCAAGGGCAGGAGACAGCGCGAGTCCTAACACCCCCAGCGAGAGGCTCACCGTGGGCAGCCAAGGTCGCTTCGGTGTGGGCGCCCTGGTTGTCGAAGCCGACACTGTGGGCTGCAGGCCGGTGATGGCCTCGTCAATACGTTCTTCGTCTTCGCCTTCGCTACCAGTGGACGCAGAAACAACGCCCTCTTCTGCTTCTGCTTCTGCTTCTGCTTCTGCTTCTGCTTCTGCTTCTGCTTCTGCTTCTGAGACGGTGGGCCCGTCGGTGGGGGCCCAGCGTGTCAACGATTCAGTGACCTCAGGATCATCCACGGGCACATCACTGCCATTCGACGAATCATCAACGTCGCGGCCCAACTGAGCGTGCTCGGCGGACACGGTGGACTGGGCAGAAGTATCCATGCGTGAGGGCGCTTGACCCCTCTTGATCAACTCCGCCCCCAACACGGCAATCATTGCGCCGTTATCGGTACACAGCGACAGTGGTGGAATGCGCAGGTCCACACCCGCCACGCCTGCACGTTCTTCAGCTAAGGCCCGCACTCTCGAGTTTGCCGCCACACCCCCACCCAGCACCAACCGGGGAACACCGTGTTCGGTGCAGGCATCGATGGCTTTAGCGATCAACACATCGGCGACAGCTTCTTGGAATGATGCGGCCACGTCAGCAATGAGCGCCTCATCGGTGGGATCGCCGTGTGCTTCCCACCATCTCGCCACAGCGGTTTTCAGACCGGAAAAAGAAAAGTTATAGCGGTGTGTGGCTTGGTCTTTGTGTTGGGTCAAGCCTCGGGGAAAGGCATACTTTCCCGAATCCCCTGTTCGGGCGACCCGATCGATTTCTGGACCACCCGGGTAGGGCAACCCCAACACTCTGGCGACTTTGTCAAAGGCTTCACCGGCGGCGTCATCAATGGTTTCGCCCAAGACTTCTACACCGTCAACAAGGTCACGGATCAGCAGAAGTGATGTGTGTCCTCCAGAGACCAACAGCGCGACACAGGGCAAATCTAGTTCGCGCCCTTCCGAGCGCAGTAGTTCCACCGCCACGTGACCGACTAGGTGATTGACCGCATAAAGCGGCTTATCGAGAGCTTGGGCCAAACCTTTTGCTGCACCCACACCCACCATTAAGGCGCCGGCGAGACCCGGACCCGCGGTGACCGCAATAGCGTCAACGTCTTCCACCGCAACACCAGCCCGGTCGATGGCTTCTTGCAACACCTGAGGCATCGCCTCCACGTGTGCCCGGGCAGCCACTTCGGGGACAACACCACCAAATCGGCGGTGTTGTTCCATCGAAGATGACACCACGTTGGCAAGAAGTTGGTCACCCCGGACAATTCCCACCGAGGTTTCATCACAGCTGGTTTCAATTCCCAACACAAGGGGTGCGTCGCGGTTCATTGCCCGTCCCCTTCAGGTGTGCTCAGTGTGAGGCGCATCACTATGGCGTCAACTCCGTCTGGCTGATAGTAGTTTGGCCGCCGGGCAATCTCCCGAAAGCCGACACTCTCGTAGAGGGCCTGGGCGGCGGGGTTATCAGCACGGACCTCCAACAACAATTCCGGCACCCCCTTCACGGTGGCATACCCGACGAGCTCGTTCAGGATTCGCCGGGCCCAACCCCCGCGGCGGTAGTCGGGGTGAATCGCGAGAGTTTGAATGTCTCCCGGAGCGGCCGGGACAGGCACTCGCACTCCCCCGTAACCAACCACCGCTGGGCCGTCTTCGAGGACGAGATAGTGAGAAAAGGGGTGCTGGAGCTCAAGGGTGAACACCTCGGGCGACCACGCATCGGACTCAAAAAGCTCGGCTTCGAGGGCGATCAGTGAATCCCGATCGCCCGGCTCGTAGGGGCGAACTACCAGGCTCATTGGGGCATCGTCACATCGGGTTCGCGCAAATACACCGGGCGGGCCTCTTCCAGATTCCCCCCGCGGGCCTGGAGCGTTACCGCGGCGAGCGCTAAATGGGCGGGGTTCACCTTTTCTGCCTTCATGAGCAACGAATCGTGCCAATGGGTTTGACTCTCGTCAATGTCTTCTCGGGGGATTAAACGACTCAACCCTTCCCGGACACCCAAACCGCCCTCGGGATGGGGGGTGTACACCGACAGTGCCCACTCGCCTCGGCGCGCATCCGAAATCACGACGCTGTCCTGAACGATCGACACCGCAGCAGCATCGTGGCTGTGTACCGGCCACAGCGGCACGGAACGTGCCCAGGCGAAGCTTTGCGCCGCAGCCATTCCGACTCGAAGTCCGGTGAAAGGGCCAGGGCCGACCCCCATCACGACCGCGGTGATGTCTTTGGGCCCAACTCCTGCAGAGTCCAGCGCTTCTGCAATGAGGGGACCAATAGCTTCGGCGTGGCTCCGGCGATCGAGGGTTTCTGCCACGCTCACCTCCACCCCAGCAGAGGTGGTCACAGCTACCGCGGTACCCGCCGATGAATCAATGGCCAAAATCATTAAGGTCCTCCATCAACGATGTGAAGCGCTGTGGTGAGTGGCCACTGCGGGAATGAGCGCTCAACGTGACGAGGCGTTCCCGGTTATCTTCCATGGAGTCATCCGCTGTGGGCTCATCATCCTCCCTCAGCGACGCACTGGTCTCAATATCGATATCGAGCCACTGGTAGGCGACCTTTTCCACATAGCTCCTACCCCACTCAATCAACACGATGGAATGGTCGTAATCGATATCCAAATCGACCAGTTCTTCCACATGAGCCAGGCGGTAGGCATCGATGTGCACGAGGGGTGGATGTTCGGCCACACTGCGCGGATGAGTCCGGGCGACCACGAACGTGGGTGAGGCGATTACGCCCTGAACCCCCAAAGCCTGCCCCACACCGCGGGTAAAGGTGGTCTTCCCCGCACCTAACGGGCCGTGGAGAACCACCACGTCACCCGCAACAAGCTGTGCTCCGACGCGCCCACCGAGTGCTTCCATCGCCTCCGCGCTGGTTACCGACACCGTGGTCATTGCACGACCCGGGGAACCCTGGAGCCCAACAGTGACACGACTTCATAGGGGATTGTGCCCGACACGGCAGCCCATTCCGCTGCCGATGGGTGACCCTCTGTGGGATCGCCCCACAGCACCGCCCATTGGCCCACCTGGACTGGGTGGTCACCCACATCAATCGAAATCTGATCCATTGAGACACGACCGGCGACCTGAAAACGCTGATCATCAATCACCACAGGTCCCGCTGATGAGCCGTGGCGTGGCACACCGTCGGCGTAGCCGAGCGGGATAATCGCCATCGTCGTATCCGACGCTGTGGTGTAGGTGAG
Organism: Pontimonas sp.; assembly: GCA_965657845.1. Classification (GTDB taxonomy): domain Bacteria; phylum Actinomycetota; class Actinomycetes; order Actinomycetales; family Microbacteriaceae; genus Pontimonas. The sequence continues at coordinate 24,678 of CBFHPU010000004.1, read as the reverse complement.
GTCGTATCCGACACCGTGTCCGGCTGGAAGCCGCTTCGTCACGATGACTTGCCCCGATAGTCGCATCGCCGGGCGCAGACCCAACGCTTCGTGTTCGGATGTGAGCGCGAACCCGTAGGCGGCGATACCGAACCGGGCCAAGTCGTACCCGCGTCCGGGTGTTCGAATTGAGCCGACACTGGCTCCCGCATGGGTGAGTTCTGGCCTCAGGCCTGCATCGTGCAGCACCGCGAGCGCACGCTCGAAGCGCTCCAACTGGGTGTTGTCTGAAGTGGTCGACTCTAAGGACAGGTGCGTGAATACTCCGCGCACCCGAACGAGACCTTGGCGCTCATATTCTTTCGCCTGACTGGCCACAGCTGCCCAGTCGGGCTCCGTAAGGCCGCCACGGCCCATGCCGGAATCAATTTTCAGCTGCACCGTGGCGGGTGCGTCTTTTGTTGCGTGCGTCGCTACGGCATCTAGCTGCCAGGGGCTGGAGATCCCCAAGTCGATGCCCACCTGGATCGCTTCCGCCACAGCACTGTCTGGCCCGATCAGCCAGGCGAGGATCGGTGCGTCAATCCCTCCAGCACGAAGAGCAAGAGCTTCGTCGATGTCCGCTGTTCCGAGCCACGTTGCCCCCGCTTCCAACCCCGCACGAGCAGCAGTGAGTGCGCCGTGGCCGTAGCCATCGGCTTTGACCACCAGCATGCTCTGAGGCGTTGCTGCCCTGGCGTGTAGTGCCTCCACGTTGGCACTAATGAGGCTCGGCCGAATGAGTGCTTCTCTCATACCCGTGCCTCTTCCAGTGATTCAGCCACCACAAACGCGATGGCCACACCACCATCGTGGCTCAGCGACAGGTGCCACCGATTAATTCCTTTGTGCTGACTGGCACGCTGTGCACCACCGGTGAGAACGAGAGTCGGGGGTGCCTGCGGGAGCCGCTGCACTTGTATGTCGTGCCAACTAAAACCGGCAATATGACCGCCTAGGGCTTTCAGCGCGGCCTCCTTGGCGGCGAACCTAGCGGCCAGGGAAGCCGCATTACCCTCCGGGGCGAGTCCTTCCGTATCGAGGTCGCCAAAGACGCGAGGGCCAAGCGCTGGAGTTCGCTCCAGCGCTCTGGCCATTCGATCAATGTCGACGACATCCACGCCAACGGCAATCACCATCTGTGGTCTACTCCACCGTCACCGATTTGGCCAGGTTGCGAGGCTGATCGACGTCTAGGCCTTTCGCCATCGCCAATTCCATCCCAAACAGGTGCAGCGGAATGACCGCCAGGAGGGGTTCCACAAACGTGTGGGCGGGCGGCAGCGCAATGACCTCATCCGCGAATGGCAACACGGCCGCATCGCCGCGCTCTGCCAGCGCAATCACCCGTGCACCGCGAGCACGAATCTCTTGAATGTTCGAGACCACTTTGGAGTGCAGGGAGCGGGGGTCTCGCGGGCTTGGCACCACCACGAATACGATTTGGCCGGGCTCAATCAGGGCAATGGGCCCGTGTTTGAGCTCTCCGGCAGCAAAACCTTCCGCATGGATATAGGCAAGCTCTTTAAGTTTCAGTGCCCCCTCCAATGCGATGGGGTAACCGACGTGTCGACCCAAATACAGCACCGAATGGGTATCCGCCATCCAGTGAGCCAATTCATGAATACGCTCACCCGTTTGGACCATCTCTGCCATCTGGTCTGGCGCAGCCAGTAGGGCTTCCGCTAATTCGGCTCGCTCAGCTGCGCTCAGCGCACCTCTGGCTTCACCAAAGGCAAGAGCCAACAGGTAGGTGGCCACCACTTGTGCGGAAAACGCTTTGGTGGAGGCGACAGCAACTTCCGGACCCGCATGGGTGTAGAGCGTGGCGGTGGATTCGCGGGGAATAGTGGCCCCCTGGGTGTTACAAATCGACACCGTGGTGGCACCCGCTTCGGCCGCGTGGCGCACCGCCATCAGCGTGTCCATCGTTTCTCCCGATTGGCTCACCGACACCACCAGTGTGTGCGCGTCGATTACCGCGTCTCGGTATCGAAACTCGTGGGAGAGTTCCACGGAGGCGGGGATATGTGCCCACTTCTCCATCGCATACGCCCCCAACATGGCGGAGTAAGCCGCAGTACCGCAGGCAATAAACACCACGCGAGTGATCTGTGTGTCGGCGACCACCTTGGCCAGTTCGGGAATATCGATATGGCCTTCAGGGGTGATTCGACCTCGCAGAGTATTGGCCACAGCTTCAGGCTGTTCAGAAATTTCCTTCGCCATGAAACTCGACCAACCGCCTTTTTCGGCGGCGCTGGCATCCCAATCCACGGTGAACTCTTCAGGGTGGACGACATTGCCGTCGAAGTCGGTGACGCTAATCCCTTCAGGAGTAATCGTCACTACCTGGTCTTGACCGAGCGCTACCGCCCGCTGAGTGTGTTCAACAAAGGCTGACACATCGGATGCCAGGAAGTTTTCGCCCTCACCCAAGCCGACCACTAACGGTGAGTTTCGCCGTGCCCCGACCACAAGACCCGGTTGGTCCTGGTGGGTGACCAACAGTGTGAAGGCACCGTGGAGCTGGTTGGCACTCTGGCGTAGCGCCTCAGTGAGGTCACCGGTGTCCCGGTATGCCTTGGCCACCAGGTGGGCAGCCACTTCCGAATCGGTTTCGCTGATGCAGTCAATCCCGTCAGCTCGCAGCGATTCGGCGAGAGCTTGGTAATTTTCGATGATGCCGTTGTGAATCAGGGCAAGCTTGCCGCCATCGGCCAAATGGGGGTGGGCGTTTAAATCGGTGGGGCCACCGTGTGTGGCCCACCGTGTGTGGGCAATTCCTGTATGACCTTCACCCAGTGCTTCGATGGTGAGCTGATCGGCGAGTACCTGAAGTTTGCCGGCTTTTTTTGCGGTGTGGATACCACCCACCTCGTCAACAATGGCGACACCGGCGGAGTCGTAACCGCGATATTCCAAACGCTTCAGACCGGCCATTAACACTGGAAGGCTCGCTTGATGGCCGACATATCCGACAATTCCACACATGTGCTCGAGTCTAGGCGATGGCTCCCCAGCCAACCCGGTGGTACTACTGTTGAGGTCATGCCCGCCCGAGAGAGCGCGGAAAACGCTACCCCGTTTGTCGCCTACGACCGAGCCAGTTGGGCCAGCCTCTCCGCCAGAAAACCCTTCACCCTCACGGATGAGGATCTTGCGCGCATCCGCTCGACCGGTGATCGCCTTGACGTGGATGAAGTCACCCAGGTGTATCAACCCTTGGCGGAACTGTTGGGCCTCTACATCCAAGCAACCAGGGACCTCCACCACCACACCAGGACCTACCTGGGTGCAGACACCACCCTCACACCTTTTGTTATTGGGGTTGCCGGCAGTGTGGCGGTAGGAAAATCCACCACTTCCAGGCTGTTGCGGGAGCTACTCAGCGCCCAAGCCCAAACACCCAAAGTGGACCTTGTGGCAACGGATGGTTTCTTGTGGCCCACCAAAGAGTTAGAGCGCCGTGGCATCTTGCACCGCAAAGGTTTTCCCGAAAGCTACGACCGACGCTCTCTCCTGCGTTTTATCTCGCAAGTCAAAAGCGGCGTCGCGCCGGTGGAAGCGCCCGTCTACTCCCACCTGTTGTATGACCGGCTGGACGGGCAAGCCCAAGTCGTCGACTCTCCCGACGTGCTCATTCTGGAGGGGCTGAACGTCCTCCAACCACCGAGTGGTTCGTCGGCGTTAGCAGTGAGCGACCTGTTCGATTTCAGCATCTACGTCGACGCTCGAACCCGGGATATTGCGACATGGTACGAAGAGCGTTTTCTCGCACTCCAACAGGGAGCCTTTGCTGACCCCCGCAGTTACTTTCACCGCTATTCGAGCTTGAGTGAGCCAGAAGCAAGAGCGGAGGCGCGACGTATTTGGGCTGAAGTGAACAAACCCAACCTGCAAGACAACATTTCGCCCACAAAACCGCGAGCGTCACTGATTTTGCGGAAAGAAGCCGACCACCGAATCAATACGGTATTGCTTCGAAAAGTTTAGTGCGCTAACTCTTGGCGCACTACATCAGCAATGTCAGCCGCATACTGCTGGGCGAGTTCTTTGGTGGCGGCCTCCACCATGACGCGCACCAAAGGCTCTGTGCCAGAAGGCCGAAGCAACACTCGACCCGAGTCACCCAAGGCGCGCTCTATGTCAGCAACCCGGTCGCTGATGACCGCATTACCGGTTAGGCCGTTGTGGTTCACCCCTGGCACGTTGACCAGAACCTGCGGGTAGACCTCCATGTCACTCGCCAAGTCGTGTAAGCGTCGACCACTGTGGATGACTTCGGCAGCAAGGTGAAGTCCGGTGAGGATGCCGTCACCGGTGGTCTGGTGGTTGGCCAAAATGATGTGGCCGGATTGTTCGCCACCCAGCGACAAACCGCTCTTGTGGATTTCTTCCAACACGTAGCGGTCGCCCACTTTGGTGTCATGAATCGTGATGCCGTGTTGCTCGAGCAGTCGTCGAAGCCCCAAATTGCTCATCACCGTGACCGCTACAGCGTCGCCGGATAACTCGCCTCGACGTTTCATCGCCAGGGCCAGGATGGCGATCATATGGTCGCCATCGACCAGTGCCCCCGTGTGGTCCACCGCGAGTGTTCGATCGGCATCGCCGTCGTGGGCAATACCCAAATCGGCCCCCAACTCCACCACGGCCTCTTGCAGGTTGCCGGGATAGGTGGAGCCGTAACCCTGGTTAATGTTCAAGCCATCGGGTTCGGCACCAATGACCGTCACCTCGGCACCGGCATCCCGAAATACTCGGGGTGACACCCCCGCGGCTGCCCCGTGAGCACAATCCAACACAATGTGCAGGCCGTCGAGACGGACAGGAAGCGTCTTAAGCAGTGCCAGCGCGTAACGGTCTTCCGCATCAGCAAACCGACTAATCCGCCCCACACCCGCCCCGGTAGGGCTCAGTGGCTGAGTGCCCAAAAACCCTTCGATCCGGTCTTCGACCTCATCGGGCAGTTTGGTGCCCCCAAAGGAGAAAAACTTGATGCCATTATCGGGTGCCGCGTTATGCGAAGCGGAAATCATGACACCGAAATCGAGACCTGCGTCTCGCACCAATAAGGCCACTGCGGGCGTGGGTAGCACCCCCGCATCCAACACATCGATTCCTGAGCTCGCTAACCCTGCCGCTACCGCGTGAGAAAGAAACTGCCCCGACACGCGGGGGTCCCTGGCGATGACCGCTTGAGGCCGCAGACCCTTACTGCGCAGGTCATCAGCGTGTCGCCCTTTAGTGAGAACAGACGCTGCCGCTTGGGCAAGCTCAAGCGCCAGCTTCGCCGTCAGGTCTGCGTTAGCGAGACCGCGGACGCCGTCAGTTCCAAAAAGGCGACCCATCGTCTGGTCCGAAGGCTCGGACTACCTCTTGGAGTACTGAGGAGCCTTACGAGCCTTCTTCAGACCAGCCTTCTTGCTTTCCTTGACGCGAGCGTCACGGGACAAGAAGCCAGCCTTTTTCAGGTCGGCACGGTTGTTGTCGCGGTCAATCTCATTCAGAGCTCTCGCGATTCCCAAACGCAACGCACCAGCCTGACCGGAGGGGCCACCACCGCTGATGCGTGCCTGAACGTCGTAGCTACCCTGCAGCTTTAACAGGGTGAACGGGTCGTTGATCAGCTGCTGGTGCAACTTGTTGGGGAAGTAGTCCTCGAGGGTGCGACCGTTGACGGTGATCACACCGCTTCCGGGGGTGAGACGCACGCGGGCAATAGCCTGCTTGCGTCGACCCACAGCCTGCCCACCAATGGTGAGGGCGGGACGAGGGGCTGCGGTTTCCGCAGTTTCTGGTGTTTCGGTGCTGTAGGTCTCGGGGATCTCAGCCTGGTCGGCGATGGTAGCCATGGTCTAATCCTTTGTGTGGGCGCCGTTACTGGGCGATTTGGGTGATTTCGAAGGGTGTGGGCTGCTGTGCCTCGTGCGGGTGTTCCGGACCGGCATAGACTTTGAGCTTTTTCAGCTGCTCGCGGCCCAAAGTGTTTTTGGGCAACATTCCTCGAATGGCGCGCTCAACGGCGCGAACGGGGTTCTTCTCCAACACCTCGGTGTAGGAGGTGGCGGTCAAACCACCGGGGTAACCCGAGTGGCGGTATTCCATCTTCTGGGCGGCTTTATTGCCCGTCAGGACCACTTTTTCCGCGTTGACAATGATGACGTAGTCACCCATGTCCATGTGCGGGGAGAAAGTGGGTTTGTGCTTACCGCGAAGAACAGTGGCGGCGTGAGTCGCGAGGCGACCCAGGACCACGTCAGCGGCGTCGATTACCACCCAGGAGCGGCGGATATCCGCGGGGGTGGGGCTAAAGGTGCGCGTCATGCGTCATCCCATCGTGTCGAGGTGTTCGTGAATCCCGCTCCGGGGGGAGTTTGCGACAAACATCCCGGTGGAGGGCTCAACCGAGGCGCCAGCTATTCTGACACCAGCGCTCAACGTTACACGCTGTGGCAGGCAATCTCAATCTGTGGGCTGTTCGCGCTTTGATCTGGTCGCCTCGGCCCTAGTGAAAAGCTCCTTGTCCGGTGGGTATTTCACCTCACACAGGGTCAGACCCTTCGCAGCCATTGTCTTCCAACTGCTGGTCCTCGTCGTGGCATCCCGCAGCGCCACGATCTGTTCAACGCTCAAATCGGCACGGCCCACCGCGACTGCAGCCCCCACCAGCGATCGAACCATTGAGTGGCAAAAAGCATCGGCAATGACAGTGGCCACTAAGACATTGTCGGAATCACGCTTCCAGGAGAACTCCTGAAGTTCCCGAATGGTGGTTGCCCCAGGCCGGGCCCGACAAAAACTTGCCCAATCGGCAACACCACGAAGTGTGTCGCCGAGGCTATTCATTGCCCCGATATCCAAAAGATCCTCAACCCACAGGGTGTGGTCAACCCGACGGGGGTCTTTCGTGGAGTCGGCATCTGCAATCCGGTACTCGTAGCGGCGCGAGAGGGCCGAAAACCGGGCGTCGAAGCCCTCCGGCGCAACACGAATCGACTGGATCCAAATGGGCGAGGTTTTACCCAGCGCCCCTCGCAGTCGACGGAGGATCTGCTCGTCGCCACCAGCGCGGTTCAGAACAGCCTGTGCTTCATCCGGCAAGTCGGCGTGGCACACCTGCCCGGTGGCATGAACGCCGGCATCCGTGCGGCCGGCGACCACGGTGCGCACATGCTGAAGCTCAGCGTGAAACACCCGAGAAAGAGCAAGCTCGATATCACCCTGGACGGTACGCCGGTGGGGTTGGATTGCCCAACCGGAAAAGTCCGACCCATCGTAGGAAAGGTCGATGCGTAACCTGATGCTCACAACGAGCAGTGTAAGCCAGAGGCCAAAGCCACCTAGTTAGGCCTTTTTGTCCTCAGGGGCTTCGTCAGTCGCAGCAACGTCGGCCTCGGCGTCATCAGAAACAGCCTCATCGGCAGCTTCTGTCTCGGCAGTATCGGTCTCAGCTGGGGCCTCTTCGGTGGCGTCAGCCGCCGCGTCAGTGCCCTCGGCGTCAGTGCCCTCGGTGTCGTCGGAGGCTGCTTCCACAGCCTGGTCCATGTCCACCGCTACCGATTCGGTAGTTTCCGCCGCGCCCTCAACCTCAGTAGCGTCCACCTCGGTGGCCTCTACATCAGCGACAGGAGCCACAGGGGCTGCTGCTTCGCTTGCGGCCTTGGCCTTCTTCGCCGACGGTTTCTTTTCCACCGGGTCAAGAATCAGTTCAATGATCGCCATCGGCGCGTTGTCGCCCTTACGGAAACCAGTCTTCACCACGCGGGTGTAACCACCTTCGCGGTGCTCGACCAGCGGTGCGATTTCGGTGAACAGCTTGTGCACAGCCGACTTGTCGCGAATCACTGTCATCACCCGACGGCGTGCGTGGAGGTCACCCCGCTTCGCGAAAGTCACCATCCGCTCAGCCAGGGGACGAAGGCGCTTCGCCTTCGTCTCAGTGGTCTGAATACGACCGTGAGTGAATAGCGCAGTCGCAAGATTCGCGAGCATCAGCTTTTCGTGGGCGGGTCCGCCGCCGAGGCGGGGTCCCTTCGTGGGCTTAGGCATGGTGTCTTCCTTGTACTGGTGAGCTGATTATTCTTCGTCGAGGCCGGTGTAGTAGGCGCTGCCATCAAAACCGGGCATGGTGTCTTTGAGAGACAGGCCCATTTCGATGAGCTTGTCGCGCACCTCGTCTACCGACTTCTGACCGAAGTTGCGGATGTTCATGAGCTGGTGTTCTGACAACGCCACCAATTCGCTCACTGTATTGATGCCTTCACGCTTGAGGCAGTTGTAGCTGCGAACCGAAAGGTCCATGCTCTCAATGGGCGTAGCCATTTCGTTGGACATCACTGCCTCAACGGGAGCTGGCCCAATTTCGATACCTTCAGCCTCTGCGTTCAAGTCGCGGGCGAGACCGAAGAGTTCCACCAGGGTACGACCGGCTGAGGCAACCGCGTCCCGTGGGGCCATCGATGGCTTGGTTTCGACATCCACGACAAGACGGTCGAAGTCGGTGCGCTCACCGGCACGAGTGGCCTCGACACGGTAGGTGACCTTCAACACGGGCGAATAGATCGAGTCGACAGGAATCTGACCGGCTTCGGCGTACTCGTTACGGTTCTGGGTGGCCGACACGTATCCACGACCGCGCTCAATGGTGAGCTCCAGCTCGAAGCTGGCTTTGTCGTTCAAAGTGGCGATGTGCAGCTCAGGGTTGTGGATTTCGACACCGGCAGGGGCAGAAATGTCTGCCGCAGTGACGTTACCCGCACCCTGCTTGCGCAGGTAAGCGGTGATGGGCTCGTCGTGCTCACTGGCGACAACGAGGTTTTTGATGTTCAAAATGATTTCGGTGACGTCTTCCTTCACACCCTCCACCGTGGAGAACTCGTGGAGGACACCGTCGATGCGAATGCCGGTCACGGCAGCACCGGGGATAGACGACAGCAGCGTCCGACGCAAGGAGTTACCGAGCGTGTAGCCAAAACCTGGCTCCAGGGGCTCGATCACAAAGGTCGAACGGTTTTCGGAGAGGGATTCTTCTGCGAGGGTGGGGCGCTGTGCAATGAGCACTATTTGTTTCCTTTCGGCAAAGTGTCCGCTATTTGACACCTATTACGCAATGCGGTTTCACACCGCGGAACATATTGAGTTGTGTTGTGAGGCAGTACATCCGGATGTCAGGGTGACAACCGGTCAGGCCTCAGACGCGACGACGCTTGGGGGGACGGCAACCGTTGTGAGCCTGGGGCGTCACATCGGTGATCGAACCCACCTCGAGACCAGCAGCCTGGAGCGACCGGATGGCCGTTTCCCGACCAGAGCCTGGACCCTTGACGAAGACGTCAACTTTTTTCATCCCGTGTTCCTGCGCCTGCTTAGCAGCCGATTCGGCAGCCAGCTGAGCGGCGAACGGGGTGGACTTTCTCGAACCTTTAAATCCGACTGCGCCAGAAGAGGCCCAGCTCACTACGCCACCTTGCGGGTCAGTAATTGACACGATGGTGTTGTTAAAGGTTGATTTGATGTGGGCTTGACCCACAGCAATATTTTTCTTGCCCTTACGACGCGGTTTACGCGCGGGGGACGCTTTCGTGGTTGCCATTAATTAACTCCGAAACTCGTTTGCGATCCAGGGAGCCGCTATGCGGCTTTCTTCTTACCGGCGACGGTGCGCTTGGGGCCCTTGCGGGTACGCGCGTTAGTTTTCGTGCGCTGGCCGTGCACGGGCAGGCCCCGACGGTGTCGGATGCCTTGGTAGCTGCCGATTTCGACCTTGCGGCGGATATCTGCGGCTACCTCACGGCGGAGGTCACCTTCCACCTTGAAGTGGGTTTCAATGTGTGAGCGCAACGCAAGCAACTCGTCGTCGCTCAGGTCCTTCACGCGGGTGTTCGGGTTGATCCCGGTCGCGGCGAGAGTCTCGCGCGCCTTGGTCGGCCCTACGCCATAAACGTAAGTGAGGGCGACTTCGACCCGCTTTTCGCGGGGAATGTCAATCCCGGCAATACGTGCCATGTGTTTTCTCCAAATGTGGCTGAGAGGTATGTGTCAGATTCGGTGCCCGGGCCTCTCCCCGAGGTGTCCTCCCGTGAGGGATTCGTGAATCTGGCTGGTCTATTGAGTTGTGGTACTACTATCCCTGGCGCTGTTTGTGCCGGGGGTTGGAGCAAATCACCATGACGTTTCCGTTACGGCGAATAACGCGACAGCGGTCGCAAATCTTTTTAACACTCGAGCTAACCTTCATTTTTTCTCCTGCTGGCCTCGTACCCACTCGCGTGGGCCGTTCCTTCTCAGTACCCGCTATTTGTAGCGATAAACGATTCGGCCACGGGTCAGGTCGTAAGGACTCAGCTCCACAATCACACGATCCTCGGGGAGGATACGAATGTAGTGTTGCCGCATCTTGCCCGAAATGTGGGCAAGAACCTTGTGACCGTTGGTCAACTCAACGCGAAACATCGCGTTGGGCAGGGACTCGACAACCGAACCTTCGATTTCGATGACACCGTCTTTGTTGGCCATAGCCTCTTCGTCTACTCGTACTGGTCATGCTGGAGTGGCTGGCTCGAAAGCCAATGACACACCAAAGGGTTAGTTTATGCCGAAGTAGCCTCCGGCACAAATCTTGCTGAACTAGTTCACACCGGCTGCCGTGAGGCGAGCCACAATCCGGTCAGTAATCTCATCAATCGGACCGATCCCATCAACGGTGACCAAAAGTCCACGCTGTTGGAAAACTTCAATGAGCGGCGCCGTCTGCTCGGCATACACACTGAGGCGGTGGCGGACAACATCTTCACTGTCGTCGCTTCTGCCCTGGTCAATGGCCCTCTGGCGCAGGCGGTTCACCACAACCTCTACATCGGCAACCAGCTCCACTGCCGCGTCGAGCTTGGTGGACTGTGCGGCGAGCATGTCCTCCAGAGCATCAACCTGTGCAGCCGTGCGGGGGTAACCATCGAGGAGGAAACCGTCGGCACAGTCATCCTGGTTGAGGCGATCCTGAACCAGGTCGTTGGTCAGTGAGTCGGGGACGTTTTCGCCAGCGTCCATGTAGGACTTGGCTTTTTTGCCCAACTCGGTTTCGTTCTTGACGTTCTCGCGAAAAATATCGCCAGTGGAGATCGCGGGAATACCGAAATGTGCACCGAGGCGTTCCGCTTGGGTGCCCTTGCCGGCGCCCGGAGGACCAATGAGGAGTAGCCGTGTTCCGTGGCTCACTTCAGGAGTCCTTCGTAGTGGCGCTGCTGCAACTGCGAGTCGATCTGTTTCACCGTGTCAAGACCAACTCCCACGATGATCAAAATGCTGGCGCCACCGAAGGGGAAGTTTTGGTTGGCGTTGACTGTCGCTAGAGCAATCAACGGGATGAGTGCCACCAGGCCCAAGTACAACGAGCCAGGGAAAGTAATACGAGTGAGGACATAGTCCAGGTATTCCGCAGTCGGCCGTCCGGCACGAATACCGGGAATGAAGCCACCGTACTTCTTCATATTGTCGGCAACTTCTTCAGGGTTAAACGTAATGGCCACGTAGAAGAAGGTGAAGCCCACAATGAGCAAGAAGTAGACGAGCATGTAGAGCGGGTTATCACCGGATGTGAAGTTGTTTTGAATCCACACCACCCATTCCGGTGCCTGCTCGCCGCCCGCACCGGGCTGGTTGAACTGGGTCAACAGAGCTGGAAGGTACAGCAGTGAGGAGGCGAAAATCACCGGGACAACCCCGGCCATGTTCACCTTGATGGGGATATAGGTGTTGGTTCCACCAAAGGTTCGGCGACCGACCATACGCTTTGCGTACTGGACGGGCACCCGACGTTGAGACTGCTCAACAAACACCACGAGGGCCATGATGACCAGCCCGATGATGAGCACGCCGGCGAAGATTTCGAAACCTTCCGACTGGCCAATGGCCCACAGCGAACCGGGGAATGTCGCGGCAATCGACACAAAAATCAGCAACGACATGCCGTTTCCGACACCGCGCTCGGTAATCATTTCACCCATCCACATGATGAGTCCGGTACCAGCGGTCATGGTGATGACCATCAGCATGATGGCGTACCACGAGTCGTTAGCCAGCAGCTGGTTACATGCCGCAACACCGGAGTTCGCCCCAAAAAGAGCGCCACTTCGTGCGACCGTAATCAACGTCGTCGACTGGAGAAGAGCCAAACCAATCGTCATGTAACGGGTGTACTGCGTGAGTTTCGCCTGGCCCGTCTGGCCTTCCTTATGCAGAGTCTCAAAGTGAGGAATCACAACCCTCAACAGCTGCGTGATGATCGCCGCCGTGATGTACGGCATAATCCCCAACGCAAAAATAGACAGCTGCAGGAGGGCGCCACCACTAAAGAGGTTGACTAGCTCGTAGAGGCCCTGAGTTCCCCCAGCACCCGCAAGACACTGCTGCACGTTGCGGTAATCCACGAACGGTGCCGGGATGAACGAACCAAGCCGGAAGACCGCAATGATGGCGATCGTGAACGCGATTTTGCGCCGCAAGTCAGGGGTTCGGAAGATTCTTCCTATGACCTGAAACACATTTGCCTCCCGATGCGGCTTGGCCGCTCACAATGCCCACGAGCCTAGTGGTTTTTGGTTCCCGCCGGCTGGCGGGAACCTGAGGTCATTAGCGGACCTCGCCACCAGCCTTCTCAATCTTTTCCCTAGCGGATCCCGAGACCTTGTCCACGCTCACAGTGAGTTTGACTGCCACGTCACCATCGGCGAGAACCTTGACCTTCTCGTTCTTGCGCACAGCGCCCTTAGCAACCAGATCGGCCACAGTGACGTCGCCGCCCTTGGGGTAAAGCTCCGCAAGTCGGCCCACGTTAACCACCTGGTATTCCACCCGGAACGGGTTGGTGAATCCACGAAGTTTGGGGGCACGCATCACCGAAGTGAGCTGTCCACCTTCAAAGCCGGGACGAACCTGGTAACGAGCCTTCGTACCCTTGGTTCCGCGACCCGCAGTCTTACCCTTGGATCCTTCACCACGACCCACACGGGTTTTCGCTTTCTTGGAACCCGCTGCAGGACGCAAGTGGTGCAGTTTCAACACCGCTGGACGTGCCACATCGGAAGAAGCAGGCTTCTTCTTCGCAGCAGGCTTTGCCGCAGGCTTGGACGCACCCGATGTGCTCTTGGTCGCCGCCGAAGCAGAAGCTTCAGAATCTGACGCCTTCTTTGCCGCGGGAGCCTTCGTGGTTGCTGCCTTAGCGGCTGGCTTGTCCTCAGTCTTCTTGGCTGCAGTTGCTTTCGCCGCTGCTGGCTTAGAGGCGCTTGCCTTCGCAGGAGCAGCCTTTGAGGCCGTCGTTTTCGCTGCCGTGGTTTTCGCTGCAGTGCTCTTCGCCGCAGTGGACTTTGCTGCAGTGGTCTTCGCCGCAGGCTTCTTCTCAGCGCTAGCTGCTGTTTTCTTTGCAGCAGCTGGCTTGTCAGCCGCAGGCTTCTTGGCAGCCGGCTTTTTCGCTGCCGGCTTCTTCTCTTCAGCCATTAGTCAATCTCCTCCACCGTCACGAGGTGACGGACAGTCTGAACGTATCCGCGGTTTTGCGGGTTATCGGGTCGGATTACTGATTGGCCAATTTTCTTCAGACCGAGGCTGCGAAGAGTTTCGCGCGCCTTAGGCTTCTCGCCAATCCGCGACTTCTTCTGAGTCACTTTGAGATTCTTCGCCATTATTCGCTCCCCTTCTTTGCCGCCAGAGCTTCGGCCTCAGCGCGCACCAGGCGGCCAGGAGCCATCGATTCGAATTCCACACCGCGGCGAGCTGCCACAGCGCGAGGCTCCTCGAGCTGCTTCAAAGCCTCCACTGTCGCGTGAACAATGTTGAGGGTGTTCGACGAACCCAGCGACTTGCTCAGCACGTCGTGGATTCCCGCACACTCCAGCACCGCACGAACCGGACCACCGGCGATAACACCGGTACCTGCTGCCGCGGGACGCAGGAGAACGACTCCGGCTGCTGCCTCGCCCTGAACCGGGTGAGGAATGGTCTGAGCGACCCGAGGGACGCGGAAGAAATTCTTCTTCGCCTCCTCGACGCCCTTTGAGATCGCGAGGGGAACTTCACGGGCCTTGCCGTAACCGACACCGACCATGCCGTTGCCGTCACCGACAACAACCAGGGCGGTAAACGCAAAACGACGACCACCCTTAACCACCTTGGACACACGGTTAATGGTGACTACCCGCTCCAAGAACTGGCTCTTATCGCCAGAATCGCGGGCACCGCGCTGGGCGTCCGGACGACGCTCACGACTTCCACGACGCTGCTCACGAGGCTCTTCGGCAACCGACGATCCTGCAACAGGGGCGTCGGTGACAACAGCAGCCTCGGTGGCTTCAGCTTCAGGAGCTTGAACCTCGGGAGCTTGGGCCTCAGCAGCCTGAGCCTCGGGAGCTTCGGCCTCGGGAGCTTTGGCCTCAGTGGCGTCGGTCACGGTTTCTTCCTTCTTCTCGTCGCTCACAGCTCTAATCCACTCTCTCGGGCACCTTCAGCGATGGCGGCCACACGGCCGGCATAGCGGTTGCCTCCACGGTCAAACACCACCGCGGTGATGCCCTCTTTCTTGGCACGCTCAGCGACCAATTCACCGATCTTGCGGGCCTTGGCGGTTTTATCACCGTCGAAGGAACGCATGTCGGCTTCCATGGTTGATGCCGAAGCAATCGTGCGACTCTCTTGGTCGTTCACGACCTGAACAAACACGTGACGTGCTGAACGGGTGACCACCAAACGGGGACGCTCGGGGGTGCCGACAATCTTCTTACGCAGGCGGTTATGGCGACGGGCGCGCTGAGCCTGCTTGCTCGAACCTCTAGTTCCCAAAGCCATGATTACTTACCAGCCTTTCCAGCCTTGCGTCGGACGCGCTCACCTTCGTAGCGCACACCCTTGCCCTTATAGGGCTCCGGCTTGCGAAGCTTGCGAATGTTCGCTGCCGCTTCGCCAACAGCCTGCTTGTCAATTCCACTGACGGTCACCTTGTTGTTGCCTTCGACGCTGAAAGTCACTCCAGCGGGGGGGTCAACGGTGATCGAGTGCGAGTAGCCCAAAGCAAACTCCAGTGACTGTCCCTTGGCGGCCACACGGTAACCGGTACCGACCACTTCGAGAGTCTTGGTGTAACCGTCGGTGACACCAATGATCTGGTTGGCAATGAGGCTGCGTGTCAGACCGTGGAGTGCGCGGGATTCGCGCTCATCGTCGGGCCTGGTCACCAAAACTCGGTCATCTTGCAAGGTCGCCTCAATCGGGGACGCCATGGTGAGCTCGAGCTCGCCCTTGGGGCCCTTCACGGCAACGTGGGCGCCGTTGATGGCCACCGTGACTCCGGCGGGAACGGGAATAGGAAGTCTTCCAATACGTGACATGTCAGATCACCATACGTAGGCGAGAACTTCCCCACCCACGCCCTTCTGGTTGGCCTCACGGTTGGTCAACAAACCGGAGGAGGTGGACAAAATGGCGATACCCAAGCCACCGTGAACTTGAGGAAGCTCGGTCGACTTGGCGTATACCCGGAGGCCGGGCTTGGACACACGAGTGATGCCCACAATGCTGCGCTCCCGGTTCTGACCGTATTTGAGGGTCAGCGTGAGGGTTTTACCCACCCGTTGGTCCTCGACGGCAAAACCAGAAATGTAGCCCTCACGCTCGAGAATCTCGGCGATGTGGGATTTCAGTTTGCTGCCGGGCATGCTCACAGAGTCGTGATGAGCCTGGTTGGCGTTTCGCAACCGGGTCAACATATCCGCGACCGGATCTGTCATCGTCATAATGCTGTATTCCTGTCTTCGGCCGGTTTCGACTCCCGGGACACCGGGGCCGACCCATCCGATTTATGGGCCCTTAGGCCTCTTCTACTGTTTTGGTCACAAACGGGAAGCCCAGCGCTTTCAACAGCGCCCGACCTTCGTCGTCAGTTTTTGCTGTGGTCACGACAGTGATGTCGAAACCGCGGACCCGGTCGATCTTGTCCGGGTTGATTTCGTGGAACATTGACTGTTCGGTGAGTCCGAAGGTGTAGTTACCGGAGCCGTCGAACTGTTTGGGTGAAAGCCCACGGAAGTCCCTAATGCGCGGCAGCGCGAGGTTCACCAGACGGTCAAGAAACTCCCACGCCCGGTTGTTACGAAGGGTCACGTGCGCACCAATCGGCATTCCTTCGCGCAGTTTGAACTGGGCGATGGATTTGCGAGCCTTCGTGACAACAGGCTTCTGGCCGGTGATTGCGGTGAGGTCTGCGACCGCACCGTCAATGACTTTGCTGTCCTTGGCTGCCTCGCCCACACCAGTGTTCACAACCACCTTGACGAGGGTCGGCACCTGGTGAGGGTTGGTGTAACCAAACTCCTCGGTGAGGGCCGCAATGATTTCATTGCGGTAGCGAGCTTTGAGGCTCGGCAGTGCAGTAGCAGTTGTGGTCGACATCAGAGGGTCTCACCTGACTTCTTCGCATAACGAACACGGATGGTCTTTTTAATGCCACCCTTCTCGCCGACCTCTTCGCGGAAGCCCACACGGGTGGGTTTCTTCGTCTTTGGGTCGACCAGGGCCACATTGGAAATGTGGATGGGGGCTTCGTGGGTTTCGATCCCGCCGGTTTTGGCACCACGGTAGCTTTGGCCCACTTTGATGTGCTTGGTCACAAAGTTGACGCCTTCGACCAGGACACGGTCCTGATCGGCGAGTACCTCAATGACTTTGCCCGTCTTGCCGCGGTCGCCACCGCGCGCTTGGGTTTTGCCCGAAATGACCTGAACCAGGTCACCCTTTTTAATCTTGGCCATTGTTAGAGCACCTCCGGAGCGAGCGAGATGATTTTCATGAATCGCTTGTCGCGAAGCTCACGTCCGACCGGTCCAAAGATGCGCGTGCCGCGAGGCTCGCCTTCTTTGTTCTTGATCAGCACTGCGGCGTTCTCGTCAAACTTGATGTACGAACCATCGTGACGACGGGTCTGCTTGACCGTGCGCACGATGACGGCCTTGACGACCTCACCCTTTTTGACGTTTCCGCCAGGGATCGCATCTTTCACGGTCGCGACAATCACGTCGCCCAGTCCCGCATAGCGGCGACCGGAGCCACCGACCACACGGATGGTGAGTAGCTCTTTTGCGCCGGTGTTATCGGCGACTTTAACTCGGGATTCCTGCTGCAACATGACTACGGGGTCCTTTTAGTTGTTGGGGCCTACTTGGCCTTCTCCGCAATTTCCACTAGACGCCAACGCTTGGTTGCCGACAGTGGCCTGGTCTCGGAGATGACCACCAGGTCACCTACACCAGCTTGGTTAGTTTCGTCGTGAGCTTTCACTTTGGAGCTACGACGCACCACCTTGCCGTAGAGGGGGTGCTTAACCCGGTCCTCCACCTCAACGGTGATGGTCTTGTCCATCTTGTCGCTTACGACGTATCCGCGGCGCACCTTGCGGTAGCCACGCGACATTTCTTCCGCCTCAGTGGCGGACGCCTTTTGTGCTTCGGTCGCCATTACGCGGTCTCCTCGCTTGCTGCCGCCTCAGCGGTTTCCTTCTCGTCCTTTTTGGACGCCTTCTTTTTGGACGGCACCTCAATCGGAGCGGGGGTGGCACGAATGCCCAACTCGCGCTCACGAATCACGGTGTAGATCCGGGCGATGTCGCGGCGAACCGCACGCAAACGTCCGTGGTTATCCAACTGGCCGGTCGCGTCCTGGAAGCGCAGGTTAAACAGCTCTTCCTTCTGGCGCTTCAGCTCATCCAAGAGGCGCTGGTCCTCAAAGGTGTCCAGCTCTTCTGAACGCAGTTCTTTCGATCCAACAGCCATCAGGCGCCCTCCTCCCGGGAAATAATCCGAGCCTTTAGCGGCAGTTTGTGGATGGCGCGGGTGAGCGCTTCGCGTGCAAGCTGCTCATTCACACCAGAGACCTCAAAAAGCACACGGCCAGGCTTGACGTTGGCGATCCACCATTCCGGTGAACCCTTACCGCTACCCATGCGGGTTTCTGCGGGTTTCTTCGTCAATGGGCGGTCAGGATAGATGTTGATCCACACTTTTCCACCACGCTTAATGTGACGGGTCATGGCAATACGCGCGGCTTCAATCTGACGGTTTGTCACATAGGCCGAGGTCATCGCCTGGATACCGTATTCACCAAAGGACACCTTGGTGCCACCGGTGGCGTGACCGCCCCGCTTGGGGTGGTGCTGCTTGCGGTATTTCAGCTTCCGAGGAATCAGCATGACTAGGCCTCACTTCCGCTTGCCTGGGCTGCGGGCTGGGCTTCGCGCGCGGGGCCGCGTCGGGCGCCGTCACGGCGTTCCGGGCGCTGCGAGCGCTGCTGGGCTTGTTCGCGAGCCAGTTCTTTGTTGGTCAAATCACCTTTATAAATCCACACCTTCACACCAATGCGACCGTAGGTGGTGCGAGCTTCGTAGAAGCCGTAGTCGATGTTCGCCCGGAGGGTGTGCAGGGGCACACGGCCTTCGCGGTAGAACTCGGAGCGGGACATTTCTGCACCACCCAGTCGACCCGAGACCTGGATGCGAACGCCTTTGGCTCCGGCGCGCTGGGCACCTTGGAGGCCTTTACGCATCGCGCGGCGGAACGCCACGCGGGCGCTGAGCTGTTCGGCGATACCTTGGGCAACCAGTTGTGCTTCCGCTTCGGGGTTTTTCACCTCGAGGATGTTCAGCTGGATTTGCTTGTTGGTGAGCTTTTCCAGATCGGCGCGAATACGTTCTGCTTCGGCACCACGGCGACCGATCACAATTCCGGGACGAGCCGAGTGGATGTCGACGCGTACCCGGTCACGGGTGCGCTCGATTTCGATTCGGGCAATACCGGCACGATCGAGTTCTTTTTTGAGGAACTCGCGGATTTTCACGTCCTCGGTCACGAAGTCGCGGTAACGCTGTCCTTTGGCGGTGCTGTCGGAGAACCAACGCGACGTGTGGTCGGTGGTGATTCCCAGACGGAAACCGTAGGGGTTAACTTTCTGACCCATTACTTGCTCACCTTCTGCTTCGCGCCGGCTCGTGAGCCCAGCGACGGTTCATCGGGGGTTGCCAGGACCACGGTGATGTGGCTGGTGCGCTTGTTGATACGAAACGCACGTCCCTGGGCGCGTGGGCGAAAACGCTTCAGCGTGATTCCCTCGTCCACAAACGCTTTGGCGATGTAGAGGTCGGTTTCGTCCAAGAACACTCCATCACGATCAGCGATTACCTGAGCGTTAGCAATTGCCGAGGCAACCACTTTGCCGAGGGGCTCACTGACAGCTTGTGGCTGGTGCTTGAGAATGGCGACAGCTTCCACTGCGCGCATTCCACGAATCAGGTTGACGACTCGGCGGGCCTTTTGGGGTGTGACGCGAATTTGTCGCACCCGGGCCATCGATTCCACCATGGTCTTCTCTCCTCTGTGACGCGCGCCTAGCGGCGGCGACCCTTTCTGTCGTCTTTTTCGTGTCCGCGGAACGTCCTCGTTGGCGCGAACTCGCCCAGCTTGTGACCCACCATGGTTTCGGTGATGAATACCGGGATGTGCTTACGGCCGTCGTGGACGGCGATGGTGTGACCGAGCATGGCCGGCACAATCATCGACCGACGTGACCAGGTCTTAATGACGTTCTTCGTTTTCGCTTCGTTTTGGACGTTCACCTTGTTCAACAGGTGGTCGTCCACGAAGGGACCTTTTTTCAGACTGCGTGGCATGTCTGGCTCCTAGCGCTTCTTACCGGTGGACCGGCGACGGACAATGAGTTTGTCGGAGGGACGGTTGGGCTTGCGGGTGCGACCTTCTGCTTGGCCCCAGGGGCTCACCGGGTGACGTCCACCAGAGGTTTTACCTTCACCACCACCGTGTGGGTGATCGACCGGGTTCATCGCGACACCACGAACAGTGGGACGGATACCCTTCCAGCGGTTACGTCCCGCCTTACCCCAGTTGATGTTCGACTGTTCGGCGTTACCCACTTCGCCGATGCTGGCGCGGCAGCGCGCATCGACGTTGCGAATTTCACCCGAGGGCAAACGCAGCTGAGCGTAGGGGCCATCTTTGGCGACGAGTCGCACGGAGGCTCCCGCCGAGCGGGCCATCTTGGCGCCGCCACCGGGGCGAAGCTCGATTGCGTGAATCACCGTTCCTACGGGGATGTTGCGAAGGGGCAGGTTGTTACCGGGCTTAATGTCGGCGCCGGGACCCGACTCCACAATGTCACCCTGCTTGAGTTTCTCGGGCGCCAGGATGTAGCGCTTGGTGCCGTCCACGAAATGCAACAGCGCGAGGCGCGCGGTGCGGTTGGGGTCGTATTCGATGTGAGCAACCTTGGCGTTAACGCCATCTTTGTCATTGCGACGGAAGTCGATCACACGGTACTGGCGCTTGTGCCCTCCGCCGATGTGGCGGGAAGTGATGCGCCCCTGATTGTTACGGCCACCGGTTTTCGGCAGGGGGCGCAACAGAGACTTCTCGGGAGTTGACCGAGTGATTTCTTGAAAGTCGGACACCGAGGAGCCACGACGACCAGGCGTCGTCGGACGGTGTTTACGAATAGCCATTAGTCAGTGTCTCCTTAGCCGACTGCGGTGAAGATGTCGATGGAACCGCTGGTGAGGGTGACAATCGCGCGCTTGGTGTCTTTGCGCTTGCCTTGCCCGAAACGGGTGCGGCGAGTTTTGCCCTGGCGGTTGAGGGTGTTGACGCTCCCGACCTTCACATCGAAGATTTTCTCGATGGCGGCCTTGATTTCTGTTTTGTTTGCCTCGGGGTGAACCTCGAAGGTGTACTTACCCTGATCGATGAGGTTGTAGCTTTTTTCACTCACGATGGGGCGGACAATGATGTCCCGGGGGTCCTTGTTACGGGCAATCTGGTCGACGCTCATTTGGTGGCCTCCTCAGCGGTCACGGCGGTGCCTGACACAAACTGTTCAAACGCCGCTTGGGTGAAGACAATGTCGTCGGAGCCCAACACGTCGTAGGCGTTCAACTGGTCGGGGTGTAGGGCGTGCACACCGGGAAGGTTGCGCACACTCTTCTGACCGACTTCATCTTCGCGTCCGACCACGACGAGGACCTTGGGTCCTGGGGCGGTGGCCTTCAACAGTGACGCGGCGGTCTTAGTCGACGGGGTGTCGCCTAGGCCGAAGTTCTTGACCACGTGAAGGCGTTCTGCGCGAGCCCGATCGGAGAGTGCTCCAAAGAGTGCCTGACGGATCATCTTTTTGGGTGTGCGCTGTGCGTAGCTGCGGGGTGTGGGGCCGTGTACGACACCACCACCGCGGTGTTCGGGGGCGCGGATCGAACCCTGACGGGAACGACCGGTTCCCTTCTGCTTGAACGGCTTGCGACCGGAACCGGCCACTTCACCACGGTGCTTCACTTTGTGAGTTCCCTGGCGTGCGGCAGCAAGCTGGGCAACAACGACCTGGTGAATCAGTGGCACGTTGGTTTGCACGTCGAACATGTCGGCGGGCAGGTCAACAGAGCCGGACTTTTTACCGGTCGCGTCGAGGACGTCGATGGCACTCATGCTCAGGATCCCTTCCGGGCGTTACGAACAAAAACGAGGCGACCCTTGGGGCCGGGGACAGCACCTTTGATCAGGAGCAGGTTGCGCTCAGCGTCCACTCGCACCACGGAGAGGTTCATCACGGTGACGCGTTCGTTGCCCATACGACCGGCCATGCGCATTCCTTTGAACACGCGTGACGGGGTGGCAGAGGCACCGATCGAACCGGGCTTGCGGTGGTTGCGGTGAGCACCGTGTGAGGCGGAAACGCCCTTGAAGTTGTGACGCTTCATCACACCGGCCGTGCCTTTACCTTTGCTGGTGCCGACCACGTCGACAACTGCACCAGCCTCAAATGCTTCTGCGGTGAGCTCTTGGCCCACTTCGTAGCTGGAGGCGTCGGGGGTGCGAATCTCGGTGATGTGACGACGAGGAGTCACTCCCGCTTTCTCAAAGTGGCCTTTGAGTGGCTTGGTGACCTTGCGGGGGTCGATAGCGCCAGCAGCGATCTGAATGGCGTCGTAGCCATCGTTGTCGACGGTGCGAATCTGGGTGACCACGTTGGGGCTCACCTCGATGACGGTGACGGGAACGACATTGTTATTGTCGTCCCACACCTGGGTCATGCCGAGCTTCTTGCCCAGCACGCCTTTGGTTGCGGTCAGAGTAGACATAGTCGTTTCCCTACAGCTTGATTTCGATGTTGACGTCCGCGGGCAGGTCGAGTCGCATCAGCGAGTCGACTGCCTTCGGGGTGGGGTCAATGATGTCAATGAGGCGCTTGTGTGTGCGCTTTTCAAAGTGCTCTCTCGAGTCTTTGTATTTGTGGGGAGAGCGAATCACCGTGACGATGTTTTTCTCCGTGGGAAGGGGCACTGGGCCCACTACGGTGGCACCGGCTCGCGTCACAGTGTCGACGATTTTTCGCGCCGAAACGTCCAGACCTGCGTGGTCATACGACTTGAGTCGAATGCGGATTTTTTGTCCCGCCATGGTGTTCTTCCTTCTTTTTCACACGCCAGAGGCACTTGGCCCCTGACGTTCCCACCGGCCTGCCGCACGCGGCAGTCCGACTGACATCACTGTGTGTATTTCAACGGGTTTGGAACACAGTCCAAACCACTCCCCAGCCACCCGCACGAAACGGGAGCCCGAAGTGACGATGAGAGTTCTGCTACCCGCGGCCTAGAGCGTATCTATGCACTGCCTGGCAGTGAGCGCTACAAACGCAGCGCGTGTTGAACCTCGCTAACTCTGCCACACCCGGGTATTTCCCGCAACCCGGGCGTGTCGGATTTGTTACCCTCTGCTGTCTCCGGAGGAAATATCTGCCCTGACAGGCCTCACAACAGGCGGGCGGTGGCGGATCGAGGGTTCCCGACCCAAAAAAGATAGCCGTCTTCGGACGCCTCGAGCTTCCTCACCACCTCACCTCCCCTGATTCCTGACCGCGCAGGGCGATCTCGAAACCCAGTGCCTGGAGGACATGGAAAAGGCGGTCGGCCTCCACGGTGGGTTTCCCGGCTTCCACATCAGCGATAAATGACCGCGACACCCGCGCTTTCGTCGCAAGGGCTTGCTGCGTCAGTCCTTCACTGTCTCGAAGCTCGCGCACAACGGCTGCGAGTTCACGCATGGAGTACATCGAGCCTCCCATTGTCGCCGTACGAAGACAATAGCATTTGTCGCCGTACGAACACAATCAGAAATGTGTGCGTACGGCGACAATAGCCTGCGTCGGTGGCGGGGGGCCCGCAGTTAGCGCGAAGGCCTCGACATCCCGAGGCGCGACCAGGCACTCAGCAGGCGCTCTATCGGGCCCTGCGTGGCCAGGCGCAACCACAGCGTGGCGCCCAGGGCAAGCAGGAGGGTGACCCCCACCGCAATCACGACCGCGGACCAGTAGGGCACCTCCTGGTAGAGGCCAAGCCCCCAACCGCCAAAGATCACACTCAAGAGCACCGACTGGCCCAAATACACCGTGAGGGACATTCGACCCATGCGCCCAAGCCATCCCCATACTGCGGGTTTCGCCCTGACCAGCGTCAACACAAGCCCCACATATCCGACGCTGAGTAGCGGCGCGGCGAGGAAGCTTCCAAAGAATGTTCCCAATTCCACCGCAGTGGACGGCGCCGCAGAAAGGGTGTTGGCCAACCACAGCCCGCCAAAGAACAACTGCAGACCTAGGCCTAAACCAAGCCCCCAACCCATCATTTTCTGCAGGGTGTTTGCCGCCAGGCCATCAGACGTGAGGGCGCCCGAGCGGGCAGCGAGTACGCCCGCCAAAAATGCCACAAAGGTCAACGCCCCCTGGAAGACCACAAGAAAAATCGCTTCCGAGAACCAGAAGTCAAAACGTGCGGGAATCGACGCGAGGTAGTCGCCTGTCAGCACCGCAGATTCATAGTCCCTGGCCGCTTGCGACGTCTCACCCGCCGCGCTGATTCCCTGTGCCTCCACTAACCACACCAGCGCGACCACCGAGATCGCGAAGAAAGCGAAAGCCCCATAAATCCAGGCCATCCACCGCCTAATGACCTTTTCGCTTCGGCCATAGAGAGCCAGCAACACAATTCCCAGTAGGCCGTAGAAAAAGAGGATGTCACCGATGAAGAGAAAGCTTGCGTGGGCAACCCCCAGGATTATTAACCCTGCGCTTCGCCACCACCAACGGCGCCGCCCCGTCTCGACGTTTCGCAACACGTAGTGGGCGCTGTAGCCAAACAGGAACGAGAAGATGAGATAGAACTTGCCTTGGGCCAGCACAAAGACCAGAAAGGCCGCGATAGCGTCCCCGGTGGAGAAAAGGGTGGAAGCGCTCGGCCCGGAATCTACTGAGTGGGAAAAGTAGGCCACATTGACCACGATGATTCCCCACAGGGCAAAACCTCGAAGGACATCGGGGGCAATATCCCTCTGCTGCGGCATAGCTCAATCCAAGCACACAGCCACACACGCAGCAGTGAAAAAAGAAGGCCCGGGGCGTTGCCCCGGGCCTTCTTACGCGCTTGTACGCCGACTACTTGATGACCTTGGTCACCGTTCCAGCGCCCACGGTACGTCCACCTTCACGAATTGCGAAGGAGAGACCTTCCTCCATGGCGATGGGCTGAATCAGCTCCACCTTCATGTCGGTGGTGTCGCCGGGCATGAC
>CBFHPU010000003.1:0-95067 GCA_965657845.1 Pontimonas sp. | reverse complement strand
CGGGGATAACAGGCTGATCTTGCCCAAGAGTCCATATCGACGGCATGGTTTGGCACCTCGATGTCGGCTCGTCGCATCCTGGGGCTGGAGTAGGTCCCAAGGGTTGGGCTGTTCGCCCATTAAAGCGGCACGCGAGCTGGGTTTAGAACGTCGTGAGACAGTTCGGTCCCTATCCGCTGCGTGCGTAGGAAGTTTGAAAGGATCTGACCCTAGTACGAGAGGACCGGGTTGGACGAACCTCTGGTGTGTCAGTTGTTCTGCCAAGAGCACCGCTGATTAGCTACGTTCGGGATGGATAACCGCTGAAAGCATCTAAGCGGGAAGCCGGCCTTAAGATGAGACTTCCATACCTTTTAGGTGAGAGGCTCCCAGTAGACGACTGGGTTGATAGGCTGGATGTGGAAGCGAGGACTAACGACTCGTGAAGCTGACCAGTACTAATAAGCCGAAAACTTGACATACACATGAACTGTTGTTCGCGTCCACTATGTGGTTCCCGATTTACGGCCGGGAACCGACGGCACACCCTCGGGTGTGCCCTCAGGCTGATAAATCCATAGAGTTTCGGCGGCCATAGCGAGAGGGAAACGCCCGGTTACATTCCGAACCCGGAAGCTAAGACTCTCAGCGCCGATGGTACTGCAGGGGGGACCCTGTGGGAGAGTAGGTCACCGCCGGACAACTATTAAAAAGTGGCCACCCGAGAGGGTGGCCACTTTTCATTTCTAGACCTTTTAATCACACAGAGGAACCCACTGATGGCAGATTCTCCTAGACGCCCTGGCGGTTCCTCTGACAATTCCCGCAATAACTCCCGCGGTCGGCCGCCATCAGGCGGCAACGCGGGGTATCGGGGTGGTCCAAAGAAGCCGGGTGGTCCGCGCTCTTCTGGCGGTGCACCCTCTGGTGAGGGTGGTCCACGTGATGGTGCCCGCAACTCGGGTGGCTACCGCGGCAGTGGGGGCAGCGACCGGGCGGGGGCAGAACGCGGCGGGCGACCTGATCGTCCTGATCGTTCGAACCGCTCTGAACGCCCTGATCGCTCGAACCGCACTGGTGGTTCGGGGCGCCCCGAACGCGGTGATCGCGCGGGCCGTCCAGAGCGTAGCTCGGGGGCACGCGATGGTTCGCGCACTGGTGGGGGAAGACCCCCAGGAGCTGACAACAGACGCTCTGCGGGACCCCGAGCTGATGATCGCGATCGGCCACGTCGGGAAGAGGACCTCACGCCACCTCCGGTGTTTCCTGACGTCGATGAGGATGTGGAACCCAAACAGCTTGATCGTATAGCCCGGCGTGATTTGACCACTTTGGATAAGGCTGAGGCGGAGTTTGTGGCCAACCACCTGGTGATGGCCGCACGGCTTATTGATGACGATGTCGAGCTTGCTCACCAACACGCGCTTGCGGCACTCCACAAAGGCTCGCGTATTCCCGTGGTGCGAGAAACCCTTGGAATTACCGCCTATTTGAGGGGCGATTTCGCGTTGGCACTGAGGGAGCTTCGCACGCACCGCCGATTGACCGGCAAGGACGTGAATGAGCCGATGATGGTCGACAGAGAGCGCGGCCTAGGCCGCCCACAACGAGGCATCGAGTTGGCCAGAAGTGCCAAGGTTGATTCTCTTGACACCGGCGTGAGGGTCGAGTTGGCGATAGCGCTCTCTGGCGCGCGGTTGGATTTGGAGCAACCCGACCGAGCATTGCTGGAACTGCAGATCCCTGAATTAAACCCAAACTTAGCCTTTTCCTACTCCCCAGCACTATTCGACGCCTATGCGGTGGTCCTCGACGAGCTGGGGCGCAGTGATGAAGCGGCTACCTGGGGCAACCGTGCCCACGTTGCAGCGCGAGCCCTAGCGGAAGCAGAGGGCGCCCCTGATGACATCGTGGTGGTCGACATTGGCGATGATGATGATGTCAGCCCCGACTCAAGTCCTGACTCAAGTCCGGGTGTGAGCGTAGATCTGAGCGCAGAAAGTATCCCCGAGCCTGGCGATGCCGGTAGCGAGCCTGGTTCAGATAACTCCGTGCCAATGGTGTCCGACTCGGAAACACCAGAGCCGCGGGGTGATGGGGCAGGTGAGCTTCGATGATGGGGCTAACGCGTCGCTCTGGCACAACTGACACCCCGCTCGCGGGTAAAGATGCACTCTTTCTGGACCTCGATGGTGTGATTTATCGGGGTCCTGACGCGATTGACTATGCGGCGGATGCCATCAACCAGACCGCGTTGCCAGTGGCCTATTTGACCAATAATGCTTCCAGGACCCCCGAGCAGGTAGCCGACCAATTGCGCGGATACGGTCTGGAATTAGTGCCGGAACACGTGGTGACGTCACCGCAAGCTGCTGTCGCACTATTGAAAACGATGATTCCCGCGGAGTCCACTGTGCTCGTCGTCGGAGGTGAAGGCCTTCTCCGAGAAATCGCGGAAGCAGGTTTTTCCATCACGGCGTCCGCTGATGACCAACCTGTTGCGGTCGTGCAGGGTTTTTCGCCCGAGCTGGGTTGGCAACACCTTGCCGAAGCGTCTTTCGCGATCCAACGCGACCCATCTGTGGTGTGGGTGGCAACCAATACGGACTGGACCATTCCGGTACAGCGCGGTGTGGCACCGGGAAACGGTGCGTTGGTTTCCGCGGTGCACTTGGCTGTGGGTCGACTCGCGACGTTTGCGGGTAAGCCCGAGAGGGCAATGTTCGATGTTGCCGCTCGCCGCATGGCCGTATCGACGCCTCTGATGGTCGGTGATCGCTTAGATACCGACATTAAAGGGGCGAGGGCGGCCGGAATGTCGTCCGCTGTGGTGTTGACGGGAATCGATCAGGCCAAACAGATTCTTGCGGCAGGGGAAGATCAGCGACCCGATTACATCCTTCAGGACTTACGTCAGCTTCATCTGCCCTATCCGGAAATTGTTCGAAGTGTTGACGGCGACGATGTGCACACTGTCGAGGTGGGGAAAGCGGTCGTGCGCAGAAAAGGTCACGTGGTTCGGGTGGCGCGTGCGGGGGAGAAGATTGATCTTCTTCGGGCCGGGGCAGCGTGTATTTATGATTCCGGTTTGAAAATCTTTGGCCTCGATGTTGACCCTGGGCTCTACAGCG
This sequence comes from Pontimonas sp., assembly GCA_965657845.1. Classification (GTDB taxonomy): domain Bacteria; phylum Actinomycetota; class Actinomycetes; order Actinomycetales; family Microbacteriaceae; genus Pontimonas. Next base: position 91,957 of record CBFHPU010000003.1, on the reverse strand, counting down.
ACAAGGGATAGTTCCGTTGGGGTGTTTTTCACACGCGAGCGAACCGTCCACACATCCATCCGGCCCTCGCGTAATGTGGTGAACCATGGTCGAACCATTGCACGGATTTTCTGACACCTCCGATGAGGAATTTGTTTCCCAGGTCGAGGCGCTCATGGATTTGCCCCTCGAGGAGCGCTTGCAAGGCCTCGCCGCTGCGGAAGAAGCCCTGCGGGAGCGTCTCGGTTCGGCAAACACCAACGTGGCGCCAACACCCTCTGATCGCGAACCCTTTGGCGCTGAGGACACTGCGCAGTCCGAGTGAACGCCACTCGTCTTGATGTCGCTCTCGTTCAGCGAGGCCTCGCATCAACACGGACCAAAGCTCAGCGTCTGATCGCCGGGGGACTAGTCACTGTGGGCAATTCACCCGCCACGAAGCCGTCGATGGTGGTGGCTGATGACGCAGTAATTGACATTGTCGCCAATGCCGATCCGCACTTCGGCGTTTCTGAAATGGCTGATGTGGGTAGGGGTGCGACAAAACTTCGGGCTGCGCTCACGCGATGGTCACCGCCTATTCGTGGCGCGGTGTGTGTTGATGTGGGTGCGTCGACCGGTGGGTTTACTCAGGTGTTACTCGAATCAGGCGCGCGCAGTGTGGTCGCCCTCGACGTGGGACACGGTCAGCTTGATCCTTCCCTGGTCGCTGATGCTCGGGTAATTAACCGTGAGGGTGTGCACGCTGCGCGGATTTCCTCGTCTTGGTGGGCCCAACAGTCTCTGCCGACACCGGTCAGTGTGGTGGTCGCCGACGTGAGTTTCATTTCCTTGACAAAGATCATTCCCGCATTGGTGGAGACCTTTGGTGTCCACAGCCACTATGTGTTGTTACTAAAACCACAGTTCGAGGTGGGTAAGAGCGGGATTGACCAAGGCGTAGTGAAAGATGTCGCCAGACGGGATAAAGCGGTCCATGCGGTCATGGAGTGTCTGGAAGAACATGGCGTGACACCACGCGACATCATGGTCTCGCCACTGACCGGCGAAAAGGGCAATGTCGAATATCTGGTCTACGCCAGTGCAACATCCAGTGTGTATCCAGCAGAATGGGACAAGGCGATTCCAGCCCAATGAGGGGAATACTGTGACCAGAAAGATGCTCGTTGTCTCCCACGTGGGCCGCGACGACGCACTCGAGGCTGCTCATACGGTGTTGCGGACCCTGCTCGCAGCGGGAGTGACACCGGTAGTAGCCCCCGATCAGGCTGAGCCGATGACTCGAGGGCTCGACATCCAACCCGAAATTCTCACACAGGGCGTGGCCGCAACAGACATCGAGCTGGGGATCGTCCTCGGTGGTGACGGCACAATCTTGATGGCAGCGGAACTCCTGCGAGGCAGCGGCGCTCCACTCCTGGGGGTCAACCTCGGACACGTCGGATTTCTTGCCGAAAGTGAAAAAGAAGATTTGCAGTTCACCGTCGACCAAGCCCTTGCCAAGAATTACCAGGTCGACGAGAGGTTAACTCTGGAGGTTGTCGTCGAAACCGACAGCCAGGAGGTGTTTCGCACCTTCGCGCTCAACGAAGCGACCGTGGAGAAAGCAGACCGCTCCCGAATGGTCGAATTAGCCCTAGAAGTTGATGGCCGACCCGTGTCAAGCTTCGGCTGTGACGGTGTCGTTCTCTCCACGCCCACCGGGTCGACCGCATATTCGTTTTCTGCCGGTGGACCCATCGTCTGGCCACAGGTTCAAGCGATGGTCATGACACCGCTTTCCGCGCACGCACTGTTTTCCAGGCCTCTCGTTGTCGACCCGGGTTCAACCCTCGCTGTGGAAATACTTCCTCGAAACACGCAAGCCGCTGTGTTGTGGTGCGACGGTCGACGCGGCGTCGATGTGCCACCGGGATCTCGAGTGAGCGCCACCAAGAGTAGCGAGCCGGTCCGGCTCGCCAGACTCCACCCCGGCCCATTTAGTGACCGACTAGTGCGAAAGTTTTCCCTTCCCGTGACGGGTTGGCGTGGTCCTGTGGAAGCCGGCGCATGATTGAGCAAATCCAAATCAACGACCTGGGTGTCATTTCCCACGCGAGTTTGCCACTTGGCCCTGGCTTTACCGTGCTGACCGGCGAGACAGGTGCCGGAAAAACAATGGTCGTCACCGCGTTGGGATTGCTCCTAGGCGAGCGGGCCGACACAGCGCGCGTTCGACAGGGAAGTGAACACAGTTGGGTTGAAGGGCATTTTCTTGCCGGCTCCATCACACCAGTAGCGGAACGCGTCGAAGAATTAGGCGGTGTCATTGACGAGGGCGAATTGGTGCTCTCCCGCCAAGTCTCGGCGGAGGGCCGCTCCAAAGCAGTGGTGGGCGGGCGCTCTGCCCCTGTCTCGGTCCTTCAAGAACTTGCCGAACATCTCGTTGTCGTCCACGGTCAAAGCGACCAAATTCGACTGAAGTCGGAATCGGCCCAGCGCGACGCGCTCGATCGTTACGCCGGCGAACGCCTTGCCAGTGTCCTTCAGGACTACCAAGAACTTTTCAGGGCACATCAGGAACGACTGCTGGAGCTCGAACAACTCGATGAACGCTATGCGGCCCAAAAAGCCGACCAGGATCGATTGCGCGAAGCTCTGGAGCGTATCGAAGGCGTCCGACCCGAACAGGGTGAAGATGTCTCATTGAAAGCACTGTCGGACAAATTAGAGTCCATTGAAGACCTCCGAAACGCCGCAGCTGTGGCGAAAGAGGCGCTCTCCAGTGAAGCCGTCGGTCCGGAATCTTCTGATGCTCGTGGCCTTATCGATCACGCCATTCGCTCCTTAGAGCGGGTAGTGGAACACGATGCCGAACTGGCGGGGCCTCTTCAGACCCTGCGCGATGGTCTTTTCCAGATTGACGAAGCCTCACAAGCCCTGTCGTCTTACTTGAGCGCGATTACCGAGGGCGAGAGCCTCGATTTGGAATCAGTGATGTCCAGGCGTGCAGACCTTGGCGGTTTGATGCGTGACTACGGTCCCACATTGGACGACGTGTTGGCGTTCGAAAAATCAGCTAGCGACACCCTCTTGGAAATTGACCTTTCCGGCGATCGGCGAGGACAGCTCGAGGAACAGATCCGCCACGATCAAGAAACGCTCTCCCGCCTGGCCGCAGAAATTACTGAGCGGCGAATGGTCGCCGCGCACACCCTAGGGGAGCGGGTCAGCGCTGAGTTGCAGACACTCGCCATGCCAGACGCACACCTCGTGATTGATGTCTCACCCAGGGAGGCGACCGTTTCCGGAGCCGACCAAGTGAGTTTTCTATTGGCGCCACACCCCGGCGCCCCGCCACGCCCGCTGGCAAAATCGGCTTCTGGCGGTGAACTCTCCCGAGTGATGTTGTCTCTGGAGGTTGTCCTCGCCGAAGCAGACCCTGTCCCGACTTTTATTTTCGACGAAGTCGACGCTGGTGTGGGTGGAGCCACAGCATTGGAAATTGGGAAACGCTTGGCTCGACTGGCCCAATCTGCTCAAGTGATTTGTGTCACACACCTTGCCCAAGTGGCCTCTTACGCCGATACCCACCTCAGTGTGTTTAAAGACCGATCGGGGGAAGTGACGGAGTCGAGCGTGCGGGTTCTGGAAGCAGAAGACCGGGTTGCTGAGCTCGCTCGAATGTTGGGTGGCGATCAGGATTCCGACAGTGCGAAAGCCCACGCGAGAGAAATGCTCCAACGTCAATCGGTGAGTCGCAGCAGTGGTCGCTAAAAACCGGTTAGTCTTTTGACCCGTGGAGGATGAGATCCAGACGGATTCAATCCCGGTCACGAAACACATTTTCGTCACCGGTGGAGTTGTCTCCTCCCTAGGAAAAGGTCTGACCGCAGCATCGCTGGGTAATCTTCTTTCCGGTCGCGGCGTCAAAGTGGTCATGCAGAAGCTTGACCCTTACCTCAACGTCGACCCGGGCACCATGAACCCCTTCCAGCACGGCGAAGTGTTTGTGACGGATGACGGTGCGGAAACAGATCTCGATATTGGTCACTACGAGCGTTTCCTCGACATCAACCTGTCCCGCTCGGCAAACGTCACCACCGGTCAGGTCTACTCCGAAGTGATTGGCCGTGAGCGACGGGGTGAATACCTGGGGGAAACCGTCCAAGTCATTCCGCACATCACGGACGAAATCAAACGCCGGATGCGTGAGCAGGCCTCCGCAACACCTAAACCAGACGTCATCATCAGTGAAATCGGTGGCACCGTCGGTGATATCGAAAGTCAACCGTTCATTGAAGCGGCCAGACAGATTCGACACGAACTGGGACGTGACAACGTCTTCTTCGTCCACGTCTCCCTCGTGCCGTTCATGGGTGCTTCCGGTGAACAAAAAACCAAACCCACGCAACACTCGGTCGCGCAATTGCGCTCCATTGGTATCCAACCCGACGCGTTGGTGCTGCGCAGTGACCGACCCGTCGAAGCCGCCAATCGACGAAAAATTGCTTTGATGTGTGACGTCGATGAGGCGGCAGTGGTCAACGCCATCGATGTGGCCAGTATTTACGACATCCCGTCCATGCTGCACAGCCAAGATCTGGACGATTACATCGTCGACCACTTGGGCCTAAACGCGGGAGAAATGGTGTGGGACGGGTGGTCGGCGCTACTCGATGCCGTGCACAACCCCGCTCGCGAAGTCACCATTGCGGTGGTCGGAAAATACATCGACCTGCCCGATGCGTACCTCAGTGTGGCCGAAGCCATTCGTGCTGGCGGCTTTGCCCACCACACCAAAGTTCACCTCAAGTGGGTCGCCAGTGATGACTGTGCCACCGAGGAAGAGGCCGCAAAACGATTGGGCGATGTCGACGGTGTTCTCGTTCCCGGAGGTTTCGGCATCCGCGGAATCGAAGGCAAGGTGGGCGCGCTGCGTTACGCACGCGAACACAAGATTCCCACGCTGGGTCTGTGTCTAGGCCTCCAGTGCATGGTCATCGAATACGCCAGGAACGTGGCCGGATTGGCTGAGGCATCGAGTTCAGAATTTGACCCAGAGACCCCCCACCCGGTGGTTGCCACGATGGCCGAACAGGTAGACATCGTCTCCGGTCACGGCGACCTAGGTGGCACCATGCGCTTAGGCCTCTATCCGGCCAGTTTGACCAAAGGGTCTGTCGTCGCCGGTCTTTATGGCGCTCCGGAGATCCACGAGCGACACCGTCATCGCTTTGAAGTGAACAACAACTACCGCACTCAACTCACCGACGCTGGCCTGGTCGTCTCCGGCCAATCACCCGATGGGGGTTTGGTGGAATTTGTCGAGCTGCCGGCCTCCGTTCACCCGTTTTATGTGTCGACCCAAGCACACCCTGAGCTTCGCAGTCGGCCCAATCGTGCACACCCCCTCTTTAGCGGCCTGATTGCGGCAGCGATTGAACGCCAAGAAGCGTCGGCACTGTTTCCCGTAGGGGCAAAACAGGACACTGCGTGAGTACGCGGGACCTCTCAGACACGCCAGAGCACCCCACTGTGATCAGCACAGATCGGGTTTTTGATGGTGCCATCTGGGACGTCGTGCGAGAGCGCTTCGACTACAACGGCGATGTGCTTCGACGTGACTACGTCGACCATCCAGGGGCCAGCGCGGTAGTCGCGCTCGATCCGGACAACAACGTGTTGCTGTTGCGCCAATACCGACACCCCGTGCGCTCACGCAATTGGGAACTACCCGCCGGGCTACTCGACGTCCCCGGCGAAGATCCCGCCGAGGCGGCCCACCGAGAATTGGCCGAAGAGGCAGGGTATGCCGCGAGTGACATGGTGCACCTGGTGACGCTGAATGTGACGCCGGGTGGCTCAAATGAAGTCATTCACATCTTTCTCGCCACCGGTCTACGTCAGGTCGACCACGACTTTGTGGCAACCGGCGAAGAGGCCGACCTCGAGGTCGCCTTTTGGCCACTGTCTGACGCTGTCGACGCAGCGATGTCTGGGCAGATCCGAAACCAAATCTCCGTCACGGGACTGCTTGCAGCCCATGTCCACCAACGCTCCTAACCAACCCTCCCCACCCCCTGGTCCCGTCGGGATTGAGGGGGAGCGCTTCCTTCGCTACCTCTCACTGGAGCGTGGGCGCTCGGCGAACACGCTGATTGCCTACCGAAAGGACCTTGAGTCTTACGGGGACTTTTTGCAGGCCCAAGGGATTACCGAGTTGTCGTCGATCTCCCGGGAACACGTCGCAGAATTTGCCCGTGGCCTGACGGGTTCTCCCCGCAGCGTGCAGCGCCGGCTCTCCTCGATACGCAGTTTCCACCGCTACCTGGTGGAAGTGGGTCACACCCAATCCAACCCGGCTGCAGAAGTGAAAGGGCCCAAGCAGCCGGAGCGGCTTCCGAAAGCACTCAGTGTTCACCAGGTCACCACACTGTTAGAAGGTGTGAGCGGTGATGACGCTCTCTCTCTTCGAGACCGGGCTGTCCTCGAAGTGCTCTACGGCACTGGCGCCCGAGTGAGTGAAGTCGTGAACCTCGCAGTCGACGATGTCACGGGAATAGATGGGGTCACACCCGAAGTGATTCGGGTGATCGGTAAAGGCGATAAAGAGCGCATCGTTCCACTGGGTTCTAAAGCACGCGAAGCGCTCGAGGCGTATCTCGTGCGTTCAAGACCACTCCTCGCCAGAAAAGCCCGACGCTCGAGCGCGGCGTTGTTCTTGGGTGCCAGAGGCGCAGGCCTGTCCCGACAAAGCGTGTGGTTGATTTTGCGGGCACGAGCCGAAGCTGCCGGAATCACGGAACCACTTTCGCCCCACACTCTTCGACACTCCTGTGCGACACATCTGATTGCTGGCGGGGCCGATATTCGGGTGGTTCAAGAGCTTCTGGGCCACCAGTCGGTGCAAACCACCCAGATTTATACGAAGGTCACCATTGATTCGCTTCGCGATGTGTACTACTCCTCACATCCCCGGGCGACCGGGTAGCCCGGGAGTAGACTGAGGCTATGGCGAGCGAGAGTAAGACATCGGCGACAACGGGCCCCACAGGGCGCCCTGTTCGGGATTTTCCGGTCCCTGAAGCGCTGGAATCACACGGACCCGCGCGGGTCATTGCTCTGTGCAACCAAAAAGGTGGTGTGGGTAAAACCACCACCACCATTTCCCTGGCGGGTGCTTTGGCCGAGTATGGCCGGACCGTGTTGTTGGTCGACTTTGACCCTCAGGGCGCGCTGTCTGCAGGAATGGGCATCCAAAGCCACGATGTCCCCACCATTTACGACGCAATGATCGGTCGCGAAAAAGATATTCGTCAGACCATTCAACCCTCCGCCATAGCCGGAATTCACGTCATTCCGGCCAACATCGACCTTTCGGCGGCAGAAGTGCACCTGGTTAGTGAGGTAGCCAGAGAAAACATCCTGGCGGGGCTGTTACGGCCCGTCTTAGACGATTACGACGTTGTCCTGATCGACTGCCAACCCTCCCTGGGTTTGTTGACAGTGAATGCCCTCACTGCCGCCCACGGTGTGCTGATTCCTTTGGAGTGCGAGTTTTTTGCCCTGCGGGGTGTCGCACTGCTCATTGACACAATCAACAAAGTCAAAGAGCGGTTAAACCCAGCCCTGCAAGTCGATGGCATTGTCGCGACCATGTACGACGCCCGGACTTTACACGCCAGGGAAGTACTCGAGCGCGTAGTGGACGGCTTTGGCGACACCGTGTTGGACACGGTGATTGGCCGGACGGTGAAGTTCCCCGACGCGTCCGTGGCGGGAACACCCATCACCGAGTTTGCCCCACAACACGCCAGCGCTCACACCTACCGTGAGCTTGCGAGAGAGCTGATTTCCCGGGGCGCAATTGCGTAGTGGCGTCACACCAGGTGACCGGCGAGGCAAGCATGACTGATTCGGCTGTAGTCGATCCAGCGTTGAGCCCAGCGGAGGCTTCGTCATCTGCTGTTTCTGCCGAGCCTTCACCGCCAGGTGGCGACAGTGACTTTCACGTTTCTCTGGGTAATTTTGATGGCCCCTTTGATCTGCTGCTGCGGTTGATTGGGAAACGCGAAATGCTCATCACCGATGTGGCACTGGCGGCCGTGACATCGGAATTTATTGACTATGTGAGCACCCTCGAGGGTGAAGAAGGCCTGGATCAGGCCAGCCAGTTCCTTGTGGTCGCCGCAACGCTGCTGGATATGAAAGTGGTGGGGCTTCTACCCCAAGGTGACTATGTCGACGCCGAAGACGTCAAAGTCTTAGAAGCCAGAGATTTACTGTTTGCGAGACTGTTGGAGTACCGCGCGTTTAAGGACGTGTCCCAGTGGTTTGCCACCCGTCTCGCCGAAGAATCCCTCAGAAATCCTCGGGTGGTGCCCCTGGAGGCTCACTACCGTGACCACACCAGGACCCTGCGTTGGACCACCAGCGTGGAAGATTTTCACGCCCTCGCCTTAATGGCTTTTGCCCCTAAAACGCTTCCCAGCGTCGCCACTGATCACCTTCACGCCCCGCTGGTGAGTGTGCGCGAACAGGCGATCCACGTGCTCGGTGTGTTGCGGGGCGGGCAGCGAAGTTTCCGTGAACTCATCGCCGGAGTCAGCGAGCGAGGTGTCGTCGTCGCGCGGTTTCTGGCCATTTTGGAGCTCTACCGGCAAGGGGCACTGTCTTTTCACCAACTAGAGCCCCTAGGGGAGCTCAGTATCAACCTGGTGGATGACTCGTTCAGCGACGACCAGTTGGCCAGTCTCGGTCAAGAGTGGTCCAACCCCGCCGATGATGCCCGAAGCATCGACGAGGACAACTATTCGGGCGCCGGTGAAGACGACGTCTCCGACATGCCAGCCAGGGGCCAGCAAGCCGGTGGTGCCACTGGTGAGAACATATCGCCAGGCGCGGGAGAATAGGGCAGTGGAGAGTGAATCGGTGGAGACGGTGATGGACCAGCACGGCGAGGAAGTCGCTGGATCGTCGACGGCTGAAGAATCTGCCGAACGTGAGCCCAACGTTGTCGTCAGCAGTGATGAGTTGCCTGCAGCGTTGGAGGCCCTACTCATGGTCGCCGACCAACCGCTTTCGCCTTTGGCGCTGGCGCAGATTACCGGTCACCCCCAGCCCGAAGTCGAGGCGGCCGTGTCCCAATTGCGAGCGGATTACGCCGGAGAAGCCAATGGTCCTCGGCGTGGGTTCGAACTGCGCGAAGTGGGTGGTGGATGGCGCATCTACGCCGCAGCCCAGTGGGATGGCGTGGTGCGCTCCATGCTGCACGATGATTCACCACAGCGTCTCAGCCAACAAGCCCTCGAAACGCTTTCTGTGGTGGCCTATAAGCAACCCGTGACGCGCTCGCAGGTGTCAGCAGTCCGAGCCGTCAACGTCGATTCGGTGATGCGCACCCTGATTGCGAGGGGGCTAATTGACGAACACTCCAATGATCCGGAAACGGGAGCCATTTTCTACCAGACGACACCGCTGCTTCTGGAATACCTGGGAATTGAATCACTCGAAGAGCTTCCCCCGCTGTCCCCACTCTTAAGTGACGGCCGCGAAGGCTTTGGGGATGTTGAAGCGTGATGGCGAGCTCTCATGCTCGCGGTGGAGAGGAACAGTCAGACCGGTCTGCGCAGGGTAATGCCGAAGAAGGCGAGCGTCTCCAAAAGGTGCTCTCTCGAGCGGGTGTGGCGTCCAGGAGGCGGGTCGAATCGTTTATCCAACAGGGACGTATTCGCGTAAACGGGGAAATTGTCGACGAGTTGGGTACCAGGGTCGATGTCTCACGCGATGTGGTCACGCTAAACGGAAAAGCCCTGCAACTCGATGTGGACCGGCGTTACCTGCTATTTCACAAGCCCACCAAAATGGTGACCTCACTGTCTGACGATAAAGGCCGCACGGACCTGTCAGGAATTCTCGATGAGGTGGGGGAGCGGGTGTACCCGGTGGGGCGCCTGGACTATGACAGTTCGGGTTTGCTGATTTTGACCAATGACGGTGACGCGGCCAACATTTTGGCCCACCCCTCATTTGGGGTGGAAAAAACCTACGTCGTGAGCGTCACAGGCGCCGTGTCGAATAAAACTTTGACTGAGTTAACCCGGGGGGTGGAATTAGACGACGGTGTCACCTTCGCCGATAGTGCCCAGCGCGTGGGGGACCCTCGCGGAGGAAAGTCGTTGTTGGAAATCACCCTGCATTCTGGAAAGAACAGGATTGTGCGGCGAATGTGCGCCGCGGTGGGCCACGAGGTGCTCACCCTGCAGCGGCGCAGATTTGGCCCCTTCCATCTAGGGGGCCTGCGTCCTGGGCAATGGCGTGACTTTACGGCCGATGAGCGCCACCAGCTCGCTACGCTGGTGGAATTGGCAAAAAGCCAACGCACACCACCGGGAGGCCCCCAATGAGTGAATCATTGCCATTTTCCCGCGTGCACATTGTGGGCACCGGACTGTTGGGAACCAGTATTGGCCTCGCCCTGGTCGAAGCCGGAGCCCAGGTCACCCTGGAAGACCAATCACCCAGTCGGGCAGCACTGGCTGCAGAATATGGGGCCGGTAGTGTTCACACTGGCGTTTCTGGGGAACACGACGAGTTGGCGGCTACTGTCGAGCTTGTCGTGGTGGCCACGCCTCCCGATGTGACCGCCACGGTTGTCTCCCACGCACTCGCGAAGTATCCACAGGCGCTGGTGATCGATGTGGCGAGCGTGAAAAGCAGTGTTGTTGACGCGGTGATGGCTTCTGCATCGTCCTATGACAGTGGGGCCTCTAAACGTTTCTTAGGAACACACCCGATGGCGGGACGTGAGCGTGGGGGGCCCACAAGCGCCCGAGTTGACCTTTTCACCGGGCGACCCTGGGTGATCACACCGGTATCTGACACGCCTGTCGAACTCGTTGGAGCAGTATCGGCACTCATTCGGGTCTTGGGAGCCACCGTGCACACTATGACTCCTGCTGAGCACGACCACGCGGTGGCTGTCGTATCCCATCTGCCCCAACTGGTCAGCTCAGCCCTGGCAACACAGCTCCAGAGTGTGTCAGAAGACGCCCTGTCACTGGCTGGCCAAGGCTTGAGGGACATGACCAGGATTGCGGCCGGTGACCACGAACTGTGGGCCCAAATTCTCCAGCACAACGCCCAGAGCGTGTTGCCCCTGCTAGATCAGTTCAGGACCAGTGTGGACTCGTTAGAAAAAGCGCTGCATGCCGCCTCAACCGACGGCACACAGCGTCCCCTCGCAGAAGCACTCCACGCGGGGGCAGCAGGTGTCAGTCGGATCCCGGGTAAACACGGAGGCCAGTCCCGCTTTGCGACGCTTGTGGTCGTCATTGACGACCGACCAGGGCAGCTTGCGGCACTGTTGAGTGATGTGGGGGCCCTGGAAGTAAACCTCGAGGACATGAGTCTGGAGCATTCACCGGGAGCACCCGTAGGCTTTGTGGAGCTTTCGGTCAGTACAGAAGTCGTCGACAGGCTCGCTGCAGATCTCAGTGCGCGCGGTTGGCCGATAGCGGGAGAGAGTCAATGAGTGTGATTGTGGCCATCGATGGACCAGCGGGCAGTGGGAAATCCAGTGTCTCGAAAGCTGTTGCCCACAAACTGGGCTTTGGCTACCTCGATACCGGTGCCGCCTACCGCTGCCTCGCCTGGGCCTGTCTCGACTCCGGGGTGGATCTTGAGCAACAAGACGCCATCGTGGCCCAGCTTGGCGCCATCGCACAGAGTCGGCCACTCAACGCCGGCGATCAACGCCACACCGTCGGTGACCAGGACGTCACCGACGCCATTAGGGGACCAGAAGTGTCCGCCGCGGTGTCACAGGTCGCCAAACACCCACTCGTTCGTAGCGGCCTCAACGACAGTTTTCGGGCGCTCGCAGCGAATGATGAGAGACCCGGAATCATCATCGAAGGGCGTGACATCACGACAGTGGTGGCGCCTGATGCTCCCGTGCGTATTTTGCTCACCGCCGACGAAGCAACCCGTGTGGCCAGGCGCCAAGCCGAGATTGACGGTGTGGACGCCAGTGCGCTCATTGCTAGGGACCGGGCCGATAGCCAGGTGGTCGACTTCATGAGCGCCGCCGACGGGGTGTGGACACTGGATACGACACACTTAACTTTTGACCAAAGCGTGGAGGCGGTTATCGATCTGATTGCCCAGAACACCGAAATCAGCATAGAGACAGGGCAATGAGCGACAACCTGCACCACCCAGAAGACCAGCCACAAGGCCTCCCCAGCGACACCTCCGAGCAGGTGGTCGATGACGGAGCGTTAGTCAACGACGAAGTGTCTCCTGATGACGAAGTGTCACAGGAAAAACGCGCCCAAGCCCTTCGTGGTGGCCTAGAAGCCTTCGAGCTGGATGACGAAGACATTGCCCTGCTCGAAGGGGCGGGTGGCGACGCACTGGAAGAAGCCACCACCTGGGGAATGCCCGTGGTGGCCGTCGTGGGCCGCCCCAATGTGGGCAAATCGGCGTTAGTGAACCGGATTATTGGTCGTCGTGAAGCCGTTGTGCAGGACACCCCCGGTGTGACCAGGGACAGGGTGTCTTACCCGGCAGAGTGGAACGAACGCCGTTTTAGCCTGATGGATACCGGTGGGTGGGAGCCAGACGCTAAAGGCTTAGACCAGTCGGTTGCTGTGCAAGCCGAAGTCGCCATCGACACGGCTGACGTGATTTTGTTTGTCGTGGACTCCCGTGTGGGTCCGACCGCGACCGATGAGCGCGTCGTGTCACTCCTTCGACAAAGTGGTGTTCCCGTTGTTGTGGTTGCGAACAAAGTCGATGACCAACGACAGGAACCAGAAATTGCCAGCCTGTGGTCTTTGGGCTTGGGGGAGCCGTGGCCCGTCTCCGCACTACACGGTCGCGGTGTTGCGGACTTACTCGATCACGTCTTGACTCTTTTGCCCACCAAGGCCAAAGCGCCCATCCAACCGGGTGGACCCCGGCGGGTGGCACTGGTGGGAAAACCCAATGTGGGTAAATCGAGCCTACTGAATAAGGCGGCCCGCTCGGAGCGGGTGGTGGTTGCTGATACTGCCGGAACAACCCGTGATCCCGTCGACGAGCTTGTCGACATTGGTGGCGAAACCTGGAAATTTGTCGACACGGCAGGAATCAGAAGGAAAGTGCACCTCCAGCAGGGTGCCGACTTCTATGCCAGCCTTCGCACCCAAGCGGCGCTGGAAAAAGCCGAAGTCGCGGTCGTGGTGATTGATGTCAGCGAACCCGTCAGTGAACAAGACATGCGCATTATCGACCTCGTCGTCGAATCGGGTCGTGGTCTGGTGATTGCGTTTAACAAATGGGACCTGCTGGACGATGAGCGCAGGCGCTATTTGGAGCGGGAAATTGAAGTCGACCTCGATCACGTCGACTGGGCGCCGAGGGTAAATATCTCGGCGGAAACCGGTCGGCACATCGAAAAGCTGCCCCACGCGCTGCACACCGCGCTGGAGTCGTGGGATCGACGCATCGGCACTGGTGAATTGAACGCTTTCGTGGCGGAACTGGCCCAAGCTCACCCGCACCCGGTGCGTGGTGGAAAACAGCCCCGTGTTCTTTACGCCACTCAAGCCACAACCAGGCCACCCACCTTTGTCCTGTTTACAACCGGGTTTCTTGACCCGCAGTATCGGCGTTTCATTCAGCGCCGGCTGCGCGAGACCTACGGTTTTGAAGGCACACCGATTCGGATTCAAATGCGTGTCCGAGAGCGTCGAAGCGAGCGAAAAGGACGCTAGGGCATGTCAATGATGCCCCCACCACTACCCCCGGAGCACCTTCGTGACCCGGGCGATGCCTGGGTGGAAGGCCCCGATGGCACCCGCTATTGGGGCCGATTTGGTGCGGCTGGTGCACTGGTGTGGCACCCAAGCCAGGGTGTGCTCTTACAGCTGCGGGCAGGATGGAGCCACCACGGCGGCACCTGGGGTATCCCCGGTGGTGCCTTAAAAAAGGGTGAATCGGCCCACCATGCCGCACTGCGAGAGGCCGGTGAAGAAGCAGGTGTACCCGACGAGGGCCTGGAAACCCTGCACACTGAAGTGTTTGATTTGGGTTTTTGGTCCTACACGACGGTGTTGTTCTACTCCAGTGAGTACTTCGAGCCGCAAGTGACCGACCACGAGAGTGTGGACGTGCAGTGGATTCCCCTGGATACCGTCTCTTCTCTCGATTTACACCCAGGATTCCGGAAATCGTGGCCTGGGCTGCTCGCGCAGATTCACCTGCATACCGATTCGGTGTAATTGGCAGGGCGTGCCTCGGGGGACACACCGGGGTGACACCCGATGTGGTGGGTGCTCACTGACGTGAGGAGGACCGAAGGGGGCGTGGTGGGGTGGGCGATAGGATTGGCCTAATGCCTATCACCACCGCCACCCTATGAGCGATCGCGAGGAATACCCCGATCCGTCCTTTCCGGTTACCGGAACGGTGCCGATTATTCGGCCGGACGACGAAGAGCTTTATCGCCTCGAGCAGGAAAAAAAAGACCGGAAAGACCCCGGCCCGCGTGGCCGGTTGTGGTTGTTCATCGTTCTTGCCGGTGGAATCTTTGCGGCTCTGACAGCGCCCGGTCAAACGGCCGGCCTGTCGCCGTTTACCGACCCACTCATCGCCGAAATCGGAGTCGACCGCACAGAGATCTCCTTTAGCTACCTCATTGCCACACTGGCAGGTGCGACCGCGATGCCCCTTGTGGGACGGGCGCTCGATAAATTTGGGGCTCGCCTGGCCATTGTCTGGATTGGTGTGGCGTTGGCCGCGGTATTGGTGGCGGCAAGCTTTGTGACCGAGATTTTGGGCCTCACCGGTGCGTATGTGGGGCTTCGCATGGTCGGCCAAGGCGCACTCACCTTGGCATCGACCACTCTGGTGGCCCGTTTAGTCACCCACCGCTCGGGCCTAGCTCTCGGCATTTCGGGGGCAATGGGTGCCGCAGGAATTTCACTCGCGCCGGTCGGTATTGAACGACTGATTAGCCTTACCGACATTGCCACCGCGTGGCGAATCGAAGCCGCCATTGTGCTGGTCATCGCCCTGCCATTGGCGCTGCTTCTGCCGAAAGACCGGCCCCGGACCCACACCGAAACCGGTTCACTCATTGTGCATGTCCCCGAAGCGGGCTACACCCAAAAACAGGCGGCAGGGACTCTCATGTTTTGGGCGTTCACGGCAGCCGGTTTCACCGTAGGAATGATGGTGACTGGTTTGGCCTTCCACCTGATCTCCATCCTCGGTGCCCAAGGGCTCACCACCCTGGAAGCAGCCAGTAACTTCATCCCCCAAACCATCGCGGCCCTGTTACTCACCCTGGGCTTTGGTGCGATTGTCGACAAAATTGATCCGCGTTGGGGCCTGATCGCGTCAATGGTCTCCATGGCGGGCGCCATGATGCTGTTGCCGTTTGTCGAACCCGGCTTATGGGGCATTGTCTTTGGCCTGCTGCTAGGTGCCGCGCAGGGGAGTATCAGAGGTGTCGAAGCTGCGGCCTTTGTCCGCTACTTCGGCAGGGGACACATCGGTAGTATTCGCGGTCTCTCGACCGCGGTGATGCTGGCGTCGACTTCTCTTGGGCCGCTGTATTTCGCGCTCGGGTTGGAATGGTCGGGATCCTATTTAGCGCCCAGCCTGTGGGGAGCCCTGCTTCCGGCTGCGGTGATTATCCTCGCGTTGTTGGCCAAAGAACCACCCCAAGAGGCTGAGGCTGTAGCGGTAGGGAAGAAATAGCTCCTTCCCGCGCTGTCGTTGCCAGTGTCGGTGTGAACCGGGAAGGGCCTAGAGGCCAGTAGAGTAGTCACTACGGGTTGTGGCGCAGCTTGGTAGCGCACTTGACTGGGGGTCAAGGGGTCGCAGGTTCAAATCCTGTCAACCCGACAATATTTGCGCCGTCCGCTGGACTACAGGCTTGTTGGTCGGGCGGCTGTTTGGTGACCAGGTCGAACGCTGCCTCCGACGAGTCGAACAATCTCCTCCGCGGCTTCCAAGTTGCTGAGGATTTCCTCGTGGGTATGAACCGGGGATTCGGTCATGCCCTGTGCCACGTAGTGCCCAAACCACTCTGCTTGGTAGTACAGCCCCTCATGGCCTTTGATCGGGGTGTCATTTGCCCAGGACATGGTGTCCGCGTAGAGCCCCTTGGTGGCCAGTTGCATCGTCGTGGGAACAAAGAAGGGGTGTTCGAGGGTGATTGTCTGGTGCTGTCCGGAAATGGTCGCGGTGCAGGGGTGGGTGGCGATTCCGGAAATCACTAGGGTCGCTGTGGCTCCAGAGGGATAGGACAGTTTGACCGTTGCTGCTTCATCAATACCTCCCTCCGTCACACTGCCTAGGGCGTCAATCCGGGAGGGCGCTCCGAACACCTCATAGGCCAGTGCGATCGGATAGATCCCCATGTCGTAGGTGATACTTCCGGTGCCGGGACGCCAGAGCCTGTCGATGTGGCGGTTATCGACGGCGAAGGTTGCCACCAGGTGTTCTGGTGTCCCGAAGTCGGCCGACTGGATAATTGTGCGCAACACACTCGACTGTGGCAGGTAGCGCGTCCACATCGCCTCGGTCATCAGCAGCTGATGCTGCTTTGCGTGGGCGAGGACGCTCCGTGCGGCCTGGGCGGAGTAGTGCAGTGGCTTTTCCACTAGGACGTGCTTGCCCGCATCCAGCGCCACCTGGGCGAGTTCGAGATGGCCGTCAATGTGGTTCGAGATGTAGACCGCATCAACAACGCTCGATTCACACAGCTCGCGATAGGACCCCCAGTGCTGTTCGATGCCGTGGCGTGTGGCGAAGTTTGCGGCTCGCTGTGCCGAGCGTGATCCCACTGCTGTGATTTGTTGGGTCCCCCATTTGAGAACCGCAGAGGCGAACGTGTCGGCAATCTCCCCGGGCCCAGCGATACCCCATCGAAGCGGCGGCGAGGGTGGCAACGGTGTGGCTGGGGGGAACTGCATCGGCTGTGTCCACCTCCCTGTAGTTACTTCGGCCAGTTCGGCAGGAGAGAATGTCGAAACGCTCTGCCGAGAGTGGGCGCCGGTCTGGCTGGGCCGTGAGGCCCGACAGTCGGCGCCGCTATATTCGAAGCCCGCCCGGTGCCCGCTTTCTGGCAAGGGCGTCAACCGTTGCGGCCAAGGTGAGAACCAGCGCGGTGACGATAAAGCTGACACCAGCGGGGAAGCCCAGCAGGCCCAGTCCGTTATCGATGATGGAAATCACGATCGCGCCGATAGCGGCGTTGAATAGCTTTCCGCGCCCTCCAAAGAGGCTCACGCCACCGACCACGGCGGCGCCCACGGCCTGGAGCACAATCATCCGACCGGCGGCTGATTCCACCGCGCCGATTCGACTGATGTGCATGAGGCCGCCAATCGTCGCGAGCGACGAGCAGAGCATGAACGCGTAGATGCGGATTCTAGCGACGTTGATTCCCGCACGGCGGGCGGCTTCAGGATTGCCGCCAACGGCGTAGATGTAGCGACCAAACTTTGTCCTGTTGAGCAGGAATGTTCCTAGGAACAACAACAGCACCACAATGGGCACCACAATCGGGACGCCTTGGATGGGGTTTTCTGCCACCAGGCTTCGGGGGAGGTTTAGCAGGAATACTGCCAGTCCTCCCAGGAGCAGGTAGGCAACCACTTTGGCAAAGATGAAGACCGTGGGTCGTACCGGAAGGTCTTCTTTGAGTCGCCGTGAACGATCCCACATGGACAACGCAAGCACCACCGCCACGACAATGCCCAAGAAAAACCATCCCGCCCAGACGGGCAGGTTGGAGTTCATGATCGCCTTGATGAC
This sequence comes from Pontimonas sp., assembly GCA_965657845.1. Lineage (GTDB taxonomy): Bacteria > Actinomycetota > Actinomycetes > Actinomycetales > Microbacteriaceae > Pontimonas. The sequence goes on along the minus strand of CBFHPU010000003.1, from coordinate 74,182 downwards.
GTCGACTTCCAGTCGGAGGATGCCTCCACTACCCAAAATCAGGAGCATCACTCCGGGGAAACCCAAGTAGAACGCGAGTGAGATTACGAAGGATGGCACACCGATCTTGGCGACAAAGAAGCCCAGCACCCATCCCGTGACGATTCCCACCAGGAAGCCAAGTATGAGCGCCAAAGGCCACGCGAGACCAGAATTGGTGAGTTTCACAAACAGCGCCATTCCGGTTGCCGCCGTGACACCAGCGCTCAGGTCAATTTCGGCCAGTAGCAGCACGAAGACCAGAGCCATCGCGGTCACCATCAGTACCGCTGATTGAACGAAGAGGTTGGCGATATTGATTTCGGTCAAGAAAAACGGCGAGAGGTTGGCAAACAGAGCCATCAGGACAATGACTCCTGCGACGGCCGGAAGGGCCCCCATGTCACCGGCTTTCAGCCGCGAAAAGTAGGCCTGCAGCTGGTCAGACACAGAGCCCTCGTGGCCGGTGTTGATCAAGATTTTTTCCGCCATTAGACCGCTTCCTTCGTCTCGATACCCATGCCGGTGATGTAGCTGATTACTTCGTTCGTGGTGGTTTCGGATGCCTGCAGTTGGGCGACCATGTTGCCGAGGTAGAGCACGGCGATCTCGTCGGCAACCTTGAAAACGTCTTGCAGGTTGTGGCTAATGATGAGTACCGCGATGCCGTTCTCGGCAAGACGAGTGACGAGGTTCAGTACCTGTTCGGTCTGAGCAACACCCAATGCGGCGGTGGGCTCGTCCAAAATGACCAACCGGGCGTCTCGCAGAACTGTCCGCGCGATGGCGACTGTTTGGCGCTGGCCACCGGACAGTGACGACACTGTCTGGCGTACCGAGCGCACCGTCTTCACCGACAGGGAGCTGAGCGCCTGTGCCGCTGCGTATTCCATCTGGGCCTCATTGAGGGTGCCGGTAGTGGTTTCCTCTCGGCCCAGGAACATGTTTTGAACAATGTCAAGGTTTTCGCACAGTGCGAGGTCCTGGTAGACCACTTCAATGCCAAGTTCCGCGGCATCTCGGGGCGAGCTCAGCTCAACACCAGAGCCTCTGAAACTCACCTCTCCAGAATCGTAGGGTTGCACTCCGGCAAGCCCTTTGATCAGCGTTGATTTACCTGCTCCGTTGTCACCGACCAGCGCGGTAACTTTCCCCTCGTAGATATCCAAATCAACGCCTTTGAGGACGTCCACGGGTCCGAAACTCTTTTGAATGTTCTTCAGTGAAACTAGCGACTCTGCCATGTTTTCCCGCCTTTGGGTGATGTCCCGGGCGACCTGGGCCGCCCGGGACATCGGGTGTAGTGCTACACGCTACTAACTAGTTGACTCCGTAGGTGGCACAGGCCTCGGCTACCTCGTCGGTGCACAGGTCCTCTACCGTCGCGTCACCGTTGGCGACAACGTCGACGACATTCTCAGCGGTCACCACAATCGGGTCCACTGCGATGTACGGAGTGCCATCTTCGAGGGTCTGGTCGAAGGCGACTTCCTCGCCGGAGAGCAGGGCCTCAATGACCTCGAGGGCTGCAGTCACCTGAATACCAAACGGCTTGTAGACAGTTCCGAACTGCTTACCCAGCAGAACGTTCTGCAGACCAGCAACCGACGCGTCCTGACCAGAGATGGGCACACTCAGGCCGTTCTTGTCGAGGATCGCGATGATCGAGGATGCGTTGTTGTCGTTCGGGGCGAGGACAGCGTCCACGTTTCCACCTACAGCGGTGAAGGCCTGCTCAAAGAGCGTTCCGGCCTTCGCGCCATCCCAGGTGCCTTCCATGGTGAATGCCGCGCTGGCACCCGCCTCGTCCAGAACACTGAGCGCGCCGTTCAAGAACATCGCGGCGTTTCCATCCGCGGGGTCTCCCGAGGAGTAGACGATGCTCGCGGTCGCGGGGTCCTTTCCAGCAGCGGTCAGACCATCAATGATCATCTGGCCCTGGAGGGCACCCACGGTGAAGTTGTCGAACGACACGTAGTAGTCGGCACCCTCGATCGGGCGGTCATAGGCAATCACGGGGACGCCAGCGGCCTGAGCCTTCTCGGCGACCGTGGTGCCAGCACCCTGGTAGTCCACGACCAACATCACGGCGCAACCCTGAGTGAGCTGGGCGTCAGCAATGGTCGCAAACTTGGCGGTGTCGGCCAGAGCGTTTTGGATGTCTGCCTCGTAGCCAGCAGCGGTGATACCCGCCTCAAGAGCGGGGCGGTCGTTTGGCTCCCAGCGGGTGCCGGAGTCGGCATCCGGCAGGATGACGCAGACGCGCTGCGCTTCGCCGGTCGTGGTCTCCTCGGTCGTGGTCTCTCCAGAGCCCGCGGTGTCTTCTGTGGGGGCGGCGCCGCCCGCACAACCCGCGAGCACCAGCGCGCTCGCCCCGAGGGTCGAGAGCAGTGCGAACTTTCGCTTGGTCATGTTTCTCCTTATTTTTGGATTTCTCACCCGACGCGGCCCGAAGGGGGCTACGCCGTTGGAATATGTTCACACACAAAACAAAAGCTGGGAAGCAATGCCTCATCAAGATTCGGTAACAATCGGCGCTGGCGTCCAGTGCACTGGGGTGGCGGGGCCGGGAGGCACGGCCTTGCCCTGGGGCACACAAACCATGGAAACTAGGGGGGCTATGGAAGCCAACCCGGTCGGACTCGTTCACGGCGGCGCGCTCGGCACCAATCTGCCCCGGGTCTTACAACTCATTCACGAGCATCGCCGAATCTCTCGTTCGGAGATTGGGGTCATCACCGGATTGTCACGTTCCGCGGTGGGAAACCTCGTGAACAAAGCGTGCGATCTTGGGCTTGCGCGCATCGTCGAGCACCGCGCTCCCGAGAGCGTGGGACGGCCGAGCCTCGAAGTTGAGGCATCGCAATACATCGTCGCGATTGCCGTGCACCCTGAAGTCGACTTTCTCGAACTTAAGGGCGTGGGTTTCAACGGCGAAATTGTGGCCAGCAAGCGCATCACCCTGCACGAGCCGCTCTCAATCCTGGAGATGGTTGACGCGATTGTGCGCCAGACCCAAGCGCTGACCCGACGAATCGAAAAACTTGGGCCCCACTACGACGTAGTGGGAGCAGGGGTTGTTATCCCCGGGCAAGTCGATTCGGCCACCGGCACCGTCATCCACGCCCCCCACCTGGGTTGGTTTGACGTTGCGCTGAGGGACATTTTGGAAGCCCGCCTCGACCTGCCGTTGTATTTCGGAAACGACGGTGCCCTGGGTTGCAAGGCGGAGATTCGTTTTGGTGCAGCAGAAGGCGCGAGCGAAGTGGTCTACCTGCATGGAAGCTCCGGAATCGGTGGTGGCGCCTACACCCGAGGGCGCGAACTGAATGGTCGAAACGGCATCGTGGCCGAGTTTGGCCATATCCGTGTGAGCTCCGACAACACACGCGACTACTCAGGGCTTCCCGGAACTCTCGAAGCGCTGGTTCGCCGCGAAGATCTCGAGCGGGTTCTCGGGTTGTCGAAAGTCTCTGACGAGGTTCTCGAGGACACCCTTCTCGGTCAGCGCACCACCCAGTCCACAGAGCTGGTGAGAAGACAGATTGAAACCCTCGCGGTCGCCACGGCGAACCTCATCAATATCTTCAATCCCGAGACGGTGGTGTTGGCCGGGTTCCTCCGATCGCTCTACCGGTTTGACCAAAGCCTGTTTCTTGAGTGTCTAAAAAAGCACGCGATACCGGCCAATCTGCGCTCCCTCAACATTTTTCTCGATGAGTTGGGGGGAAACTCGGTGGCCATAGGAGCGGCCGAGCTGGTGTTCGAACACCTGATAATCAATCCCGACAGAGTCACAGCCCACTAACTGCTGCGGGTACTTGCAGTGCGCTGCAATCCCTGTCGGGTAGTAGACGGGTTAAATGCCGGACGATGCCGGGGGCTTTTTTCGGTGTATTCGTATCTCATAGGCCGTTAACGCAATGACGGTGATTGCGATCAGTGGCAGGACGAACCACAGCATGACGATGCTAAAGCCGGTGACGGCGTCGTGTTCGGTGGCGGCCAGTACTACGTAGGCCAGGTAGCTGAGGTAGAGGGCAACGAAGAGGGCACCCTCCCAGCGGGCAACAATAAATCCCGTGAACGCAATGGGCAGCAAGGCTACTGCGGCGGCCAGCATCAAGGGAATATCCAGTGCAACCGCCGCCTCCGGCACGGGAATTCCCTCACGGAAAATGATCGCGGGAACTCCCATCACGAGGCCGATGTTGAAGATATTGCTGCCGACAATGTTGCCCACGGCCATATCCCGCTCGCCGCGACGGATCGCGACCAGGGATGTGGCCAACTCTGGCAGCGACGTGCCCACCGCAACAACGGTGAGGCCCACTACGAGAGAACTCACCCCCAGGTCGATGGCAATATTCACCGCGCCGGTGACGAGTGACTGTGCGCCACCCACCAGCAGTGCAACACCGCCAACCAGGAGCACGGCGGCCAACCACAATGGCACCGGCTTGGTGTTGAGGGCTGCCTCTGCGTCCGGTTGGTCCAACGTGGCCGCATCCCGCCGGCCAATCACCACGCTGACGACGGCGTGGAGGATGAGCCCCAGCAGAAGCACGATGCCATCAAGCAGGCCAATCTCGCCGTCGAGGGTTAACCCGAGAAAGAGCGCTGTCACTCCGAGCATCACGGGAATGTCAAAACGCACCACCTGGCGATTGATGGCAAGAGGGCTCACCATGGCGGAAAAGCCGAGAATCAATAAGACGTTGGCAATGTTGCTACCGATGACGTTGCCGACAGCAAGACCAGGCTCACCCTCAACAACAGCACCGATCGTGACAGCAAACTCTGGTGCGGAGGTCGCACTGGAGACCACGATGAGGCCGATGACCAGCGGCGAGATTCCTACCCGCGCGGCAAGTGTGGAAGCACCTCTCACGAGTGCCTCACCGCCGGCGATGAGCAACGTCAGACCGAGTAGAACCAGTCCAATGTCAAGAAGCAGCACAGCGCCGAGACTATCGAAAGACGGTGTTTGAAGCCTGATACACCGCGTGAAGGACCACCGCGCCGAAAAGGCTCGGGCGTTCACTCCCCACAGCCTTCCCAGGCTTTTCTTCGCATGCTTCCAGACTCTGCCGAGCTGTGTGACAGCTTTTTCGAAGGGCATTCACGAAAATATCGAGGTTTCACTCCGTAGCGTGCTTGTCAGCGCGCTGACGAGGCAGGGAGAGGAGAGGTTCGTGAACAAGAAAACGGTTGCCCTTGTGGGGGGATCGTTTGCCCTGGGGGCGCTGAGCGTTGCCGGCGGGGTCGCAATCGGTGCGGGATTAGCAGGCGGCTCGACGGTGCCCCCGGATACATCTGTGGTCGCCGCTCCCGCGCCTATTTCCGCTGAGACGGAGGGACTCTCAGGGCCAACTCCGACCAGCGGTGTCACCAGTGGGACTTCCGACTTCGCACCCACCGCAATCGAAGCCCTTCAGCGCAACACCGTTGCCGCAGTCTCCGGGACCGTCGACCGCATCACCGATGAGGACGAGTTTGTCCTGCGCGATGCGACTGGCACTATTCCAGTCTGGACGGGAGGGGACATGGTTCCTGTGCAACCGGGGGAACCGGTCACGGTCCGTGGATATGTGGATGACGACGTGCTGATTGAGCTGTATGCCCAAGAGATCGTCCGTGAGAATGGCGAGGTGATAATCCTCCGCGGACGGGGGTAGTGGGGCGACCACGAGGCTAGGCTGAAGCGGTGGTTAGCGTACAGCCCTATCGGGTAATTGAACTGCTCGGCGACCACGTTGAGCTGCGGGCCTATCCCGCCCACCGTGTCGTTTCGGTCGATGTTCAGGCCGGGTTAGAAGAAGCCGGCACGCTCGGGTTTGGCCCGTTAGTGGGCTACATTTCGGGGCGGAATGAGCACAGTCAGCGCGTCGCAATGACCTCTCCAGTGCTGCTCCAGCCCCGCAATGTTGATCGCCACGTGGTGAGCTTCGTGCTGCCCGAAGAGTGGTGGACGAAGGATGCCCCGGTTCCCTCGAGCAATCGAGTGTGGATCGAGGACAGACCGGAGGTCACGATGGCCGCCATCCGATTTCGAGGGATGTGGAAGGAAGCCAGGGTGTTGGAAAGAGAGGAGGAACTGCGTCGCGTCCTGCAGACTCAGGGAATCCAGATCACCGGTGGGCCGCTTTTTGCTCGCTACGATCCGCCGGCCGTCCCCGGTTTTCTCCGCCGGAACGAGGTACTGGTTCCCGTTTCCCGCTAGTGCCTTCCAGCCGACACATGCTTTCGCGTTAGAGGAACGCCTGTAAAACCGGCTCTTGGGCTTAACTCGGCGGCTTCGGGGGCGCAGCCTGATGCCCGCATGCCCGCCAGCAATGGCCTTAAGAACCGCACCGGCATGAGACGGCTCGATGTACTAGGAGGCGTCAGTGCGCCAGGTAGATGGTGTTGGAGCTTTGCCCACCAGTCAAGGGGTTATCAAAGGCGACCACCTCACCACTGACTTGTGTGAAGACGGTGTCCAATACGGCCACGAAGGCCTCATCGGGTGGGTCGTCTGACCAGAGTGCAAAGACACCGCCCGGCGTGAGGTGTCGGGCCATCTCGTGAAGGCCTGATTCGCTGTAGAAGGGTCCGTGGCTGGGGTGTAAATGGTGTGACGGTGTGTGATCGATGTCGACCAGGATGGCGTCAAACATGCGCTCCACATCGTCATGGCGCATGAGCGCAAAGAAGTCAGCGACTTCCACGCTCATGCGCGGATCGGACATGATTTCTTCTGAGATAGGCAACAGGTGTTTTTTGTGCCACTGTGCGACCTGGTCAATGGCTTCGATCACCGTGAGTGAGTGCACCCGATTGCTTGCTAACACTGCTTGTGCCGTGTAGCCAAGGCCGAGGCCGCCGACCAGGACATCCAGGTTGTCGCCGGAGGCGCGCTCCACGCCCACGCGACCGAGCTCGATTTCTGCAGCAGTGAAATGGGTCGACATGAGGTGTTCGTCGTTCAAAATCGCCTCCCACACGTCCTTATCCAACGTGGGGTCAAAGCGGCGTCGGAGCGTTAACTCGCCCATTGGGGTCTGTTGCCAGTCGAGCTCTTCGAACCGTGGTCTCATCCGACCAGCCTATTGACCGTGCCACTCGGCACAGCCAACCAGCCAAATGCGCCATTGTGTCGGATACTGGGGGTGTGACCGTTCTCCGCGTCGTACTCGCCGATGATCATCGGCTGACCGCCAGCGCCCTGTCGGACTCGCTGCGCAGTCACGGGGTCGATGTTGTGGCCGTGGTCCATTCACCCGCTGACGCACTCGATGCCGTGAGTGTGCACCGCCCTCATGTGTTGGTGACCGATTTGGACATGGGTCCCGGTCCAAGCGGCATTGATTTAGCACTGAAGGTGAAAAAGGTTATGGCCCGAATTGGCGTGGTGGTGCTCACTGCGTATGAAGACCCCAAGTTGATGGCTGCACACATGCCGGAGGTTCCCTCAGATGTGGTGTACCTGGTGAAGCATCGGGTGAGTGAGGTGAGTGAACTGCTCACCGCAGTGCATACCGCTCATCAGTTTGCGACCGGGGAGGCAAAGCCTCCTGGAAAACCCACTCGCTTCGACCTGACGTCCACCCAAGCGTCCCTTTTGCGCCTGGTGGCGCAGGGCCTGTCTAACCAGGCCATTGCCGACGAGCTGCAACTGACGCCCGGTTCTGTCACGGTCGGGATTAACCGTCTGGCGAAAAAACTGGGTGTATCAAGCGATGAATCCCGCAATGTTCGAGCGGCATTAAGTCAGCGATACTTTGACTATGTCGGTTTCCAGCGAGAGTCCTAAGCTCGCTGCCGGCCTGCGGTTAGTAGGTGGGCGCTACGCCTTCTCGCCGCTCCTGTTGCTGGGCTCTGCTCCTTTTCTCATCCTCGGTTTCGTCGCCACAGAAGTCTCAGAGGAGACCACAGATCGCTGGTGGGCCTACGCCGTGGTGGGGCTTTTGGGTCAACTGGCACTAGCGCTCATTTTCGCCATCGCCGCGATTGGGCTGTCTTTTCGACCTACCCCAGGTCGCTACCCGTGGTGGCTCGTCATCGGTGTGTACCTCCTGGCGGGGCAAGTGCGTGTCGTCGTTCTCGTTCTGGGGCTGGAGGCCTATGGCCTGAGTAACGAGGTGGACTATGCCGCCCGAGTCGTCACCTCGGGTCTGCTTATTCCTCTTGCGTTTGGCTTTGGTAGTTATGCCCTAGAGACCCTGGGGCAATACCGAGAAGCCCGGGAGAAACTGATCACCAACCTGGTGGCGGCAACGGTCGACATGGATCGCCAGCAGGTGGCCGTGGAGTCTTTGCGACAGGGCGTCCTGGCGGGGGTTGAAAAGGAAATTACCGAGGTCAACAAGGACACCCAGGACGCACTAGTCCACCTAGAAAACCAAATCGCTCAGGGTGTTGATGTGAGGCCTGAACTGCAGGACCTCCTGGACCAATCGGATCGCCGTTGGCGACGTATTAGCCACGACACCTGGGAGCGGGCCGCGATTTCCCTGCCACAGCCCAAACTGTGGGAACTGTTGGATGTACTGGCCAAGAGCAAACCGGTCTCGCTGGTCGCTTTAGCGCTGAGCGGGATCTTCTTGTTCGCCCTTGTTCTTGTTCGAGCCTTCGATTTTTGGCCCGCAGTGTTTTGGACTGTGGTCTGGATGGCCGTGGTGATCCCGTTGAGTTGGGCGGTCAACGAGCTGGGTTCACGCGTCTCGGTGGGAGAACTACTCGCGTCATTGTTGGGGTTGCTGACTTTGTTGGCCGTGGGATCCCTGTTTCTGCTCCACCCCGACCTGGGGGATGCGGCCGCACGCGGAGCCTTCACGATTCACATCACCAACGTGCTCACTGCCCTCATCGTCGGTTCGGCACCCTCCTTGTTACGCAACCAGGAACTGGTGTTGGTCGCCTTGCAAAGACGACTCGACCAATCAACGATTGACCGAATTCGCACCGAAAGTGAACTGGTCGTTGTCGCTCAACAGGTCGCCAGTCGCCTACACGGTAATGCCCGAGGGGAGTTTCTCGCCCGAGTGTTGCACCTGCAAAGCGCTCTCGATCGAAACGACTCGGCTGGAGCCCTGGAGGCGGTCCGCGCTCTCCAGGCCTCCCTCGCCGAACAGGGTTCTCCTGTTCCCGAATCAAGCGATGAGGATCTCTTAGCGTTTATCGCCAACTGGCGGGGCTTCGTGGACATTGAGCACAATCTGTCAGGACTTGAGGTTCCTGCAGTACTCCACGATCCGATTAATACCCTCGTGATGGACGCGGTGAGCAATGCCGTACGGCACGGAAAAGCGGGATGGATTCGAATTTCTGTGGAACCGGAGGAGGAGCACTGGGTGTTAACGGTGGCCAACGACGGTGAACCTCCAGCTGAGACAATGTTCGCGGGAGTGGGTTCACGGGTGTTAGACCACCACACGTCAGGTCAATGGACCCTGCACAATGATTCATCGGGTCTCACCACGTTGATCGCTCGCCTGCAGGCCTAAGCCCACTGCGCCTACACTTCTTTCATGTCTACTCTCGCGGACGTTGCCGAGCGTGCCGGTGTGTCGAAGTCCACAGCGTCGAGGGCACTCTCCGGCCAGGGCTCCGTGTCGACAACGACGAGAAAAAGGGTGTCAGAGGCTGCCAAAGAGCTCGGTTTTGTTGCCTCTAGTGCGGCAGAGTCACTTGCAACGGGCCGTTCGCGCAATATCGCGCTGGTGACCCCGTTTGTGAACCGCTGGTTTTACAGCGAAGTCATCGACGGTGTGGAGGCGGCACTGATCGGTGCCGGCTACGACCTCACCCTTTATCGCCTCACTGATGACCGTGGGCAACGCCAACAACTCTTTGACTACTTCTTGGTGCGAAAGGGTGTGGATGCCGTCATTGCGCTGACCCTTTTCATTACCGATGACGAAGTGGCGCGGTTGGACGCGCTGGGTAAACCGATTGTCGGAATCGGAGGTCGGATTCCCGGGGTATCGACCTACTTCATCGATGATCGTGAGGTCGCCCGCAAACAGACCGAACATCTGATCGGCTTAGGTCACACCCAATTGATGCACTTTGGTGGCGACCAAGAAGAACAGTTGGATTTCGAAGTGCATTCCCGCCGCCTTCAAGGCTTCCGGGATGCTTTGCAGCGGGCAGATATCGCCGTCGACGGAGATTTTGCCGCGTGCGAAGTGTCGATATCGGGCGGGTTCGCCCGCGCAATGCAGGTCCTCTCGGACCCGAACAACAGGCCCACCGGGATTGTCGCCGTTAGTGACGAAGTGGCTATCGGGGTGATGTCAGCAGCCTATAAATTGGGCCTTCGAATTCCCGATGATCTCTCCATCATCGGACTAGACGGCCATCCCATGGGCGAAGCCTTTGGCCTCACCACAATGGTTCAACACGTCTCTCGGCAGGGAGCCATGGCGGTGTCTCAAGCCCTCGCCCTGTTGGGCGGCTTGGCTCCAGAAGATGACAGCGATTTGGCGATGGCGCTCCCGGTTGACCTCAAAGTGAGAGGCTCTACCGGGCCAGCGCCAGAGTAGTTCGAGCGACGCGTGCGCCGCCGAATTAGGCCGGCATCGAGTGGAGCACCAACAGGCCTGTCTGAATGGCGGCAATCAGCAGGTTGCTGATTACGACCGGGTTGGTGAGCACTCGAACGGTAAACGCTGAGAGCACCTTGTAGGCAATCTGGATGGCCAACAGGGTGATGATGCCGGGCTCCAGCGGCCACACGAGGAACAAAATCGAGGCCGCAAGAATAGCCAAGTATTGGGCCATCACAATGCCTCGGGCCGGGGTGGCCTGACCAAAGGCTCGCACCGTCCACTTTGCCCCCACCGCCAGTGAGGCAATCACGGGAACTAACACAACGATGTTGAGCCAAAGGGCTATGAGCAAGACGGTCATGGACGACAGTCTAGATTGCTTGGTGGGCTGGGGGAGGGCAGTGGGTTGCATGACCGACAGGCCCCGGCCCCGCCACACCGGTTAAGCGCTTCCGCCTGGAACCCGGGGTCGGTAGTAGGCGGGCTCGGCTGGCACACTAAAGGCATGACAAAAGTCACCATTGTGGGAGCAGGTTCTGTCGGAACAGCGAGTGCTTTTGCACTGTTACACACCCAGGCAGTGGATGAAATCTGTCTGTACGACATCGACACCGACAAGGTGCGAGCCGAAGTGGCCGATCTTGCCCATGCCGCGTCGGTGAACAGTAGTGTTCGGGCTAGTGGTGGACATCAGCCCGATGTGACCGCAGGCAGCGATGTGGTGGTAATCACCGCTGGAGCAAACCGATCACCCGGGCAAACCCGTTTGGAACTGGCCGAGAAAAATACCGACCTTGTGGTGAGTATCGCCAGGGATTTACTATCCCACTCACCTAAGGCGGTAATCATCGTGGTGACAAACCCCTGCGATGTTGTCGCCACGGTTGCCCAGGCGGCGCTGGAGTTGCCACCATCACGGGTGATTTCCTCGGGGACGGTGTTAGACACCGCGCGACTGCGCTCCGTCTTGGCCGCCCGAATGGGGGTATCAGCCCAATCCGTGTCGGCGTCGGTGTTGGGGGAGCACGGTGAGAGCCAATTTGTGCTGTGGTCCGAGGCGAACATTTCCGGCGTGCCGGTGTCGTTATGGCAAGGTCCCGGCGGTCCTCTTGGTGATGAAGAAAAAGGCGAAATTTCCCGGAGCGTGCGTGACGCGGGTAAAGAGGTGATTCAAGGAAAAGGCGTCACCAATTGGGGGATTGGCCAGTCGGTGTCGAGAATCGTCCAAGCGATCGTTGCGGATGAACATCAGGTATTACCCGTGGCCACCGTCTTAAACGGTTACCACGATATTTCCGGTGTTGCGGTGAGTGTGCCTCATCTGGTGAACCGCCAAGGAGCCCACCCGGTAGCGATGTGGGAAATGGATGTGTCCGAGCGTGAACTCTTACAAGCGAGTGCCACACAGGTGGGGCTTTCTGTTGCGGGTCTGGGAGTGCCGCCTGCGCAAGGCGGGTAGGCCCCCAGAGCCCGGCATCGTCTCGAGATTTGCACCCCCCAGGACAACGTGTTGGAGATGGAGTGGAGCGCGACGTGTAGCCAGATAGCTCGCTGCAGTGGGTTCCTCTCGCCCCGCGCGGTATCAGTGCAGCTCAGAGTCAGTACAACTCAGAGTCAGTACAACTCAGAGTCACTGCAACTCAGACAGGTGACGTTTCATCCACAACAGTTGGAGCAACGCGCTAGCCAAGAACAGTGTGATGAATGCTTCCCAGACATCTGAGGTGAACGACCAGATGGCCACGAGGGCGAGCACAATGTTGCCCGAGGTCCAGCCCCAGCGAATTCGGCTGAGCATCCTCCGACGTGTGGTTCGAGCATCGTCTTCGTCGCCAGGACCGTTGGGGGCATCGCTCACGGTGTACCTCGATTGCTCTGTGTGGGTGATGTGCGCACTCTGAGTGTAAAGCTCCACCGTGCCGGTGTGCTCCACGTTGTTTCCCGAGCGGAAGGGCGTTCTGGGTGCGGCCCACCCACGACGCCGTTCAATCCCGTCCTTTGGCTGGGCCCCCTGCATACTTATTGGTGTGGGCACAGGGACCGAGGACACAGGAACGAAGGGTCGCCCGCTGTCGGTGCTGGTCGTTGATGATCACCGCCTCACCGCCATGGGTATTGCCGATTCGCTGCGGGCTCGGGGCATCATCGTTGTGGCCATTGCCCATTCTGTTGCGGGGGCTGTCCAGAGCGTCAACGAATACTCGCCCGATGTTGCGATTGTGGATTTGGACTTGGGCCCAGGTCCGAGTGGTTTAGATCTCGCGGCGGCGTTTAGGTCCAGCCATCCGAAAATGGGGCTGGTGGTCCTCACCGCCTACGAAGATCCCCGATTGTTCATTCCAGAGCTTCAGGAGCTGCCGCGACGAATGGTGTACCTGGTGAAGCAGCGCATTGACAGTGTTGACGATCTTGTGAACGCCGTCACCGAGGCAAAGCAGTGTGCACAGGGGGCCACCGCACCACAGCCGTCAGCACCTTTCGTTCTGACTACCGCCCAGGCGGGGCTGCTGCGCCTCGTTGCGCAGGGGCTGTCTAACCATGCCATTGCAAGCACGCTCAGCCTCACGGAAGATTCCGTTGCCAAATCGGTGAATCGCCTCGCCAAACGACTCGGCGTGGTGCACTCCGAGGGCACAAACCTCAGGGTGGGTCTCACTCAGCGCTACTACGACATGGTGGGCTACCAGCGTGAGGGCTGATTTCCACACCGTTCACTCTCGAGTGGGTGGCCGATTCGCACTGTCGTGGAACATGGTGATCTCCTCCTTGCCCTTTTTTGTTCTCGGGCTCGTGGGTACCGAACTACCACCAGAGGCATGGTTCACTATGGGGCCCGCGGTGGCACTCGTGGGTCTCGCAGGGCACGCAGTCATCGCACTGGGCTTTGTTTTCGGTCACCTACTGTGGCGACCGGCGCAACGCGAAGTACCCATTGAGCTGTGGAAGCTGGTGGTGTTATTTTTTGTCGTTGCTCAAGTACGCGTGGCGGTCTTGCTGTGGGGGCTGGATTTTGTGGGCCTCGACAATGATGTCCCGTTGTGGTCGAGGGTTCTGACATCTGGGCTGTTGTTGCCGCTGGTCTTCACCTTTAGCGCCTATTCCCTGGAATCACTGGAGCGGTACCGGGAGGGACGAAAAGCCCTCATCGAGTCGATTGTTGCCGCCGAATCACAGCTTGATCGGCAAGAAGACGCTGTGGCGTCGCTCCGCGATGCTTTTATGAGTTCCATTGATCAGAAAATTTCCGCAGTGAACGAGGAAACGGCTGAAGGTCTGCAGGATCTTGCGACCCGCATTGCGCAGGGCGAAAACACCAAACCGGAACTGCAGGAATTATTGACACGAGCCGACGCGCGTTGGCGATCCATCAGCCACAGCACGTGGCAGGGCGCCCGAATCGATGTTCCGCCCAGCAGTGCCAGGGAATTTTTCGACACCTTGGCGGGCTCTCGTCCGCTGAGCTATTTGAGCGTTGTGTTTGGCGCAGTGTTCGTGTTCTCACTGGGCCTGGGGCGAACCCTGCCCATTGGGGTCGCTCTTGTCGCGACCCTTGTGTGGCTTGCTGTGTTGCTCGCGGGTGTCTGGTTGGTTAATGAGGTCTCGGCCCGTGCGAATGTTTTTGCGCCCGCCGTGTTGGGTCTCGGGATTGTCGCCTTGGCCCTTCTCGGATTGGGTTTGTCGTGGATACCTCATGTGTCACCAGACCAAATTGCCGGGGCCTACGGACTGCATGTCAGTGTGGTGTTGACCTCGTTGTTTGTCGGATTTGGCCCCGCTTTGGCCAAAAACCACGAAAGAGTCACCCGCGCGCTCTCTCGGCACCTCGATCAGGCGACAATTCGACGCTTGAGAGTGGAAAGTGAGTTGCTGGTGATTGCGAGAAAAGTGGCCAGTCGCCTTCATTCCGAAACGAGAGGTTATTTTCTTGCCCACATCCTCACCCTGCAACGCGCCCTCGACGAAGGCGACACTGAGCGTGCCCTGGGTGAAATTCGCAGTATTCAGGCCGCTCTGCGTGACCACCACCATGGTTCAGAGGTAGAGGACAATCGCTCAGAAATCCAGACCTTTCTTGCGAATTGGCGCTCGTTGGTGACAATCGACTCCAACCTTCACACCACAAAGATTCCGGCAGCCATCCGGCCCACCGTCCACGCAATCGTGATGGATTCGGTTGCCGATGCGGTGCGCCACGGGGGTGCCGACTGGGTGGAAATTTCTTTTAAACCTGGGGCCGAACACTCAGTACTCACTGTGGTGAATAACGGCACTTCGGGTGGAGCGGCGACGCCAGGGTTAGGAAGTTCTCGCCTTGACCAGTGGGCCCCTGGAGCCTGGTCACGGCAGGTTGATGTGATGGGGTTTACTCGCCTCAAGGTGAGCCTCGCCCACCCGTCAACACCCGAATGATCTCCCAGCGCTCACAGGAGAAAATCCGCCCCGGTGAAGCTCCTCGTTGCGTGGACGGGTGAGCCTGCGCCGGGGCGGATTTCGGTGTTACTGGTTTCTCTGGGGGATATCTTCGGGATCGAGTGTGCCGCCGTTTTCGGCGGCCAGTTCGAAGGCGGGCAGGTGAGAATCGGCGGAGGCGTTCCGCAGGTTCTCAAACACCCCAATGAGGCGCTCGTCTGAAGCCTGCTCGATCAGTTGGTCGTAGAGCTCGACGTTCGCGATTTCACCAATCGCCCACGCTTGTGCTGCCGATTCAAGATCGCCGGGTGCAGCGATGAGTCCGAGGTAGGGGTTTTCGGTCGGGGTGTCGACTCCCATGCGGTCTAGTTGGCGCACGAGGGCTTCAGCGTGGCGAGATTCTGCCTCCTTGATGGTGGCGTAGGGCTCGACTTGACCAAACTCGTCCAGGACTGCCTGATAGCTGGCGAGGGCCGCATATTCCCCGTCGGGTCCCATCAGGGCTTCCCACGCCAGGTAGGCGTCGGTATTTGCTTCTGGTGCCCCGATGGTCCAATCGGGTAGTGACGAAGTGGTCTCGCCTTCGGCGTTATCCGAGGCGCCAGCCTCCGTCTCCGTTTCTGTGTCCGTGTCGGTGTCGGTTGGGACGGAGGTGGTGTCGGTCTCGGCTGGTTCGCCGGGTTCCGCGGTGGGTACTAAGGCTTGGCATCCTCCGAGGGTCATGCTGGCAACGATGGCCAGGGTGGGGAGGATGACTTGACGTGCGCGTTGTGTTCTCATATTTCGCACGTTACCCGGATGGTTGGCGCCTGAGGGTGAAGAAAGGCTTTTCCTTAGCTAATTCCAGGGAATGTCTTTGGTTTTACATAGGAAAAACCAAGAGTTGGGGTTAGTGGGTGAAGACTTTTCCGGGATTCAAGATGCCCTGCGGGTCAAACAGTGACTTAATGTCTCGTTGCAGCTGCCACTGGTCATCACCTAATTCGTCAACCAGCCAGCGACGTTTCAACAAACCCACACCGTGTTCACCGGTCAATGTGCCACCGAGCGCGATCGCTCGTCGGAAGAGTTCATCGGCGGCATCCCAAATGTGGTCCGGGACTTCGTCGCCGTCCACAATGAAATTGGGGTGCAAATTGCCATCCGCGGCGTGCGCCACGGTGGGAATTAACACTCCCCGTTCGCGCTCGATCTTCCGGATCTCGTTAAACATCGCCCCCAGCTGTGAGCGGGGGACGGACACATCTTCGATTAGCACCTGACCGAGCCGTTCCATCGCGGGATGCATCGAGCGGCGCAAATGCAACAGTGCGTCGGCATCAGGCCCTTCCGCGCTGGTCACTACCGAACCGCCAGCTGCTTCACACAGCCCTGCAAATATGGCGATCTGTTCATTCGCATCAGATCCGTCGGCTTGGGCGATCAGTAACACTTCAGAGTCTGGGGGAGTGGGAAGGTCCAAGTAGTGGTGAATGTGGTGCAGGGAAATCGAATCAATGAGTTCCATGATCGCCGGGGTGTGGCCGGCACCGGTGATCGATTGGCAGGCCGCGGTGGCGCCCCCAATGTCGCCAAAGCGTGCGGCCAAGGTCCACACCGGATGGGGGGAGATGGGTAAGAGTTTGACCGTCGCCTCCACAATCACCCCCAGTAAACCCTCTGAGCCGATAAACAAACCGGTGAGGTCAAAACCGGTGACGCCTTTCACGCTTCGATGTCCGGTCGTAATCAGTCGACCATCAGCGAGTACCACGCTCAGCTCCAACACCGATTCCCTGGTGACGCCGTATTTTGCGCACAACAGGCCACCCGCATTGGTGGCAATATTTCCGCCGACTGTGGACCACTGTCTACTCGCCGGATCGGGGGCAAACCACAAGCCATGCTCGCCGGCAGCATCGAGAAGATCGCTGTTAATCACCCCTGCTTGGACCCTGGCCAGGCGGTCCTCCACCGAAATCTCCAAGATCTGATTCATTCGCTCAAGCGACAGCACAATCTCACCGGCGTGCCCGATCGCACCACCCGCTAGTCCGCTGCCACCGCCACGAGTGACCACGGGAATCCGGTGAGCGGTGGCCAGACGCATGAGCTCCTGCACGCCCTCCACAGTGGTGGCGTAAGCAACCGCAAGCGGTGCCGAGTTGCTTCGATGCCCAGACTTGTCCACCCTGGCTGATTCGACGGCTGCGGGGGAGGTATCAATCACCACACCGTCAAGGCCCACGAAGGCTTCCAACACATCGGATGGGGTCACCACTTTAGATTACCGGGCGCACTAAGGGTGGTGCTTAATCACCCCGGTGCGGAGTCTCCTCATCGGTTGGGGGGTGTGGCGGATGCCTCGCCACGTACACCCACAAAATGAGGCCCAACGTCAGCAGCGCGGTCGCAACAAGTGCGATCACCCAATCGTTGTCGGGTAGAGCGTCCCGGGTTTGGACCACCACAAAAAACACCATCAGGTAGCCAAAGACGAGAACCCGGTTTCGCACACCCCCAGAGTAGGTGACGGTGTGTGAAAACGCTGTGTCGTGGGGGAGTGGTTGCACGTATGAGTACGCTGGGCGCCATGAAGCCGAGCCCACCTCACCTGGTCACACTCACTCCCGCACCGTCGTGGGACATTACCTATTCGCTGAACCACTTGGAACCCGGTGTGGTCCACCGCGCTCAGAACACCACTCGGGAGTTCGCGGGTAAAGGCGTCAACGTGTCGAAGGCCCTGGCGCTCGCCGGTATTGCTGCTCCGGCCGTTGTTCCCCTGTCCCACAGCGACCAAGCGAGCGTCAGCCTGGACGGAGGACTGGTGCCCGTGGGGGTCGAAGCACCGTTGCGCACGAATGTGACAGTGGTGGAATCCGATGGAACGACGACCAAAATCAATCAAGCCGCATCGGCGTTGTCCCCAGTCGAGTGGTCTGCCTTGGCGAAAAAGACGGCCGAGCTCGGGGCAACAGCCGATGAGTCGTGGGTGTTGATCTCGGGAACGATTCCTGCTTCCGGTGAAGCATTGGAGAGTCGGTTGGTGGAACTCATCGACACTATGGGTCCGACCACCCGGATTGCGGTCGACACCTCCGGAGAAGCCTTGAATTTCTTCGCCCGGTCGGGGCGGGTCGACTTGGTAAAGCCCAACGTCAGTGAGCTCTCGGGGTGTGTGGGTCGCCCCCTGCTGACGTTGGGTGATGTCGTGGGCGCTGCCAAGGAGGTCCTCGCCTGGGGGGTGTCAACGGTGCTGGTCAGTTTGGGCGAGCAGGGTTTCTTGGGTGTCAGCGCAGATGAGGTGGTGTGGGCTCAGAGTGAACCAGTGCGGGTGGTGAACACCATTGGTGCGGGCGATGCCAGCGTGGCCGGGTTTTTCCATTCGATGTTGTCTGGGTCTGCCGAGCTCGCCGATGCTGTAGTTCAGGCGGCGCAGTGGGGTGCTCTCAAAGTGATGCAACCTGGGTCCCAGTTGCACGGTCTCACCGAGGTGCCCCGGGTGTTCATTAATCCAGACATTCGTATGAGCCAACCCGTTTCCTCGGACTGACTCGCGCACACCGCTGTCGCGCCGATGAGGCCAGCGGTGTTTTTTTGTGGAATCAAGTGTTGTTTTCTGTGGTTTTGTGTTAGCTTCTATGGAATTCGCGGGTAACGCACAGTAAGGACTCAACAAAGATGTTGGCTGAAGAGCGTCGACTGATGATTGTCGATTGGACACGCACTGACGGGCGCCTAGACGCATCCGATGCGGCCACCCGGTTGAACGTGGCGACCGAAACGGTCCGTCGCGACCTTGATGTCCTCGAGCGACGTGGCGTGCTTCGACGGGTACACGGCGGAGCAATTGCCCTCGAACGCTTTACCCACGAGTACACGATTCCTGAGCGGGAAAACCTCAACCCGGATGCTAAGCGCCGCATCGCGGAGACCGCCGCGCGTTATCTTCCCGAGCAAGGCTGCGTCTTCGTCGATGGCGGCACCACGACCGAATTTCTTGCACCCGCCCTCCGCGGGCGTCCCAAACTTCTGGTGGTCACCAACAACATCCGGCTCGTGCACCGCATCGGTGACTCCGAGACGAGGGTTCACATGTTGGCAGGGACAGTGCGCCCCACCAGTTTGAGCTCGGTGGGATCGCGAACCGCAGCAGACCTCGAAGACCTGAACGCCGTCGTGGCTTTCATTGGCGCCAACGGTGTCTCCCAGGGTCTCCGGATGACCGCTTTTGACACCGATGAAGCAATCGTCAAGAAGAAGATGATTGCCAATGCGGAGGAAAGCATCCTCCTGGTGGACAACAGCAAGTTTGGCTCCACCTACCCCGCCAGTTTCGGACAAGCCGGCGACATGGATCGCGTGGTGTGCGATTTAGACACCGACATCGACTATGTCGAACGACTCAACGCCGAAGGCACCGAAGTAGTGCTCGCATGAGAGCACACACACAAGTTTCGTCGTCACCGATGGCGACGGAAACACTAGAAGCCCGGCAGGGGTGGAGCTTGTTCTCCCGCTGCGCCCCTTCCGGGACTTTTGGTGGAACTCCTTATCCCCCAACGGAAGGTTCAGTTTATGTCTGAGTTCATCCCCAGCGGGGGCGGCAGCCACACCGGCTGGCGAGCTTCACTGCAGAAGCTTGGAGGAAACCTTGCAGGTATGGTGATTCCGAACATCGGAGCATTCATCGCCTGGGGTCTCCTGACCGCCCTCTTTATCCCCACCGGCTGGTTGCCTAACGAAAGTTTCGCCAGCATGGTTGGGCCGATGATCCTCAACCTGTTGCCGATTTTGATCGGTTACACCGGTGGTCGTATTGTCCACGGCCAGCGCGGTGCGGTGATTGGTTCAATCGCCACCGTCGGTGTCATCGTCGGAACCGACATCCCCATGTTCCTCGGCGCCATGATTATTGGTCCGCTGTTGGCATGGATCCTCAAGCAAATCGACAAAGTTCTCGACCCGATCACCCCTCCGGGCTTCGAGATGCTGATTGGGAACTTCTCCTTGGGTATTGCCGGAATGCTGGGCGCCATGCTCGGCTACCTGGCTATTGGGCCCACGGTGAGCGCAATCAGCACTGTCCTCGGTAATGGTGTGCAATGGATGGTGGACAACTCTCTGCTACCCATCGCCTCGCTCATTGTCGAGCCCGCCAAGATTCTCTTCCTCAACAACGCCATCAACCACGGCGTGTTGGCCCCCTTGGGTGTCGTGGAAGCTGAAGAAACGGGCAAATCAATCCTGTTCATGTTGGAAACCAACCCCGGACCGGGTCTTGGAATTCTGGTGGCCTTCTGGCTTGCCGGACCCAAAATCCTCCGTGGCTCGGCACCTGGCGCGATCATCATCCACTTCCTGGGCGGTATTCACGAAATCTACTTCCCCTACGTGCTGATGAAGCCACAGGTCATCCTGGCCGCAATCCTGGGTGGTGCGACCGGTGTCGCGACCTTCATGGTCACCGGAGTAGGCCTGGTAGCGACTCCGTCGCCCGGGTCGATCTTCGCCTACCTTGCCGTCACACCACAGGGAGATCACCTGGGTGTGCTGCTGGGAATTGTCCTCTCTTCCGCGGTGTCTTTCGTCGTCGCATGGTTCTTGCTGCGCCTGTCCAAGTCGGATGCGTCCGACGCGGACTTTGAAGCAGCGAAAGCCAAGAGCGCCGCAATGAAAACGGGCGGACAGTAACAATGGCGGAAATATCGGCTGCTGACGTCAAGCAAATTGTGGTCGCCTGTGAAGCTGGTATGGGTTCCAGCGTCATGGTCGCAAAACAATTGGCTAAACAGTTGAAACCGCAAGGAATCACTGTGACCCACGCTCCCGTCAACCAACTCGCGGACACACCACACGAGATTGTTCTCGTGCACCGTGGTCTGTCAGCTCGGGCAAAACAAGCAGTACCCGAGTCCGTTGTGGTCATCTTCGACATGTTCCTCGGTGATCTCAACGTCGCGAAAATGGTCGGAACGTTGCAAAGTGGAGGAGTCGTCACCGATGGGTGACCTCCTGCAGACGGCCGGTATCACGCTCGATGCCACGGCCTCCTCGCGAGAGGAGGCCGTGCGCATCTGCGGCGAGCTGCTGGTCACATTGGGCGCGGTGAGCCCGGAGTATGCCGAGGCCATGTGGGAGCGCGAGCTTGTGTTCCCTTCAGAAATTGGTGGCGGCTTTGCCATACCCCACGGCACTGACGAGTCACGTCAGTACGTGCATTTTGATCAACTGGTTTTTGTTCGATTCACGCAACCATTCACCTGGCTGAACGAGGAAGTACATGCCTGTGTGGGCATCGCTTCCGCGGGTGACGGTCACGTGGAGTTGTTAGGAAATCTTGCCGAGCTGTTAATGGACGATGAATCCCGGAGTGTCCTACTGACTTCTCACGACGCGGAGACAATCCGCGACTTACTCGTTTCTGGAAGGAGCGCATCATGAAAGCCGCCATCTATCGGGGACCTGAAGACCTCAGCGTCGAAACTGTTCCCTCCCCGGAAGTGGGCCCCCACGAAGCGAAAATGCGTGTGCACGCCTGCGCCACCTGCGGCACCGACGCCAAAATTTTTCACCACGGACACCCGCGACTAGAGCCCCCCCAAATCATCGGCCACGAAATTGCCGGAGAAATCATTGAACTGGGCGAAAACGTTGAAGGTTTAGCAATCGGTGATCGTGTCCAAGTTATTGCCGCCGTTCCCTGTGGCGAATGCTGGGCCTGTCGAGCAGGCCGGATGGGTATTTGTATTAACCAAACATCCATGGGCTATCAATACCCGGGCGGGTTCGCCGAAGAAATGATCATTCCCCACGAGGTGTTGAAAGTGGACGGAGTGAACCACATCCCCGACCACGTCAGCTACGACGAAGCGTCCGTGACGGAACCGCTCGCCTGCGCCTTGAACGCCCAATCGTTGGTCAACGTGGGACCGGGCGACAACGTGTTGGTGATGGGCGCTGGCCCCATCGGTTGTCTCCACGTGCGTCTTGCCCGGGCTGCTGGAGCCGCCAAAGTCTTCCTCGCCGACATTAACGGTGGTCGACTCGAGCTCTCCCAAGCTGTGGTTCACGCCGACCGGGCAGTAGACATGTCCACCGAAGACCTCGCCCAGGTAATGGTGGACGAAACAGACGGAATTGGTCCCAGCGTGATCATCACCGCAGCCCCCTCCGGTGCTGCCCAAGAGCAGGCCCTCGACATCGTCGCACCCGGTGGTCGGGTGAGCTTCTTTGGTGGGTTACCCAAAGATAAGCCCATGATTTCCGTGGATTCCAACGTCGTCCACTACCGAGAGCTGATTATTGCCGGTGCCAATGGGTCCAGTCCGGCCCAAAACCGCGAAGCCCTGGGGCTCATTGCCAGCGGTGCGGTTCCTGTTGCTGATCTCATCACCCACCGCCTGCCCCTCGACCAGGTTCGAGAGGCGATCCACGCGGTGACCTCTGGTGATGCCATCAAGGTCGTTATTCGCCCGGGGGAGAGCGCATGAGCGAGTATGTCCACCCCGTAGAGGTGCGTGACCCGATTGGCTTCCACGCCCGTCCCGTTGGCCAAGTAGTCGCGCAGGTGAAAGCCTCCGGTCTCGATGTCGTGGTACGTCGGCCCGGCGAAGAGGGTGTGGTGGCCAACTCACCTCTTAGGCTGCTTGCCATGAAGGTCAAAAGCGGTGAACAGCTTGAACTGGTAATCCCCGCTGAAGGTGCCGACGCCGAGGCCTTAGCTGTTGCTCTGGCTGAGGCCATTAACGCCGAAGCGCCGTAGACGATGAGCCGGTCGCTCTCAGGTATTGGAATCGGTCGAGAGGCAGCGACCGGCCAGGTTCTGCGGTTTACGCGAGATCCTCGGGTCGAGGAGAGTCGCACCTCCTCGAAGGGTGTCGACCACGAGATTGCCGCGCTGCGGGCTGCCATCGCACAGGCTGGCGATGACGTGCGGTCACAGGCCGAAGGGTCCGACCCGGACACCGCCGCCATCCTGGATGCCCTGCTCATGGTGATCGAAGATGATGAACTCCTTGTGATGGCGACGCCCCACCTGGAACAGGGTATGGATGCTGCCTCGGCTCTCTTTGGAGCACTCGATGACCTCAATGCCCTCATGGGCGATGATGAAGATTTTCAATCCCGGGTGGGGGACCTACGTGGTATCGCTCGCTCGATTTCTACTCACCTGCGAGGACTCGACGCCACCACCACCATTCCCCACACGGGGGAGTGGGTTGTGGTTGCCGAAGACTTGACACCGCTGGATACCGCACAGTTCACGAACAGTGTGGTCGGTGTGGTGACCGAGTTTGGTGGCCCCACCAGTCACACCGCCATTATTTGTCGGGCGCGCAATATCCCCGCCGTGGTGAGTGTGGCAGGGGCGATGGACTTGCCCGACGGGGAGTGGGTCTTAGTGGACCCGGCAGGCCACCGCGTGGTCGAGGGCGCTGACCTCAGTGTGGCGACGGTGCCGATTAGCTTCATTCCCACCCTCGATGAGCCTCTAGTGACGGTCAGAGCCAATATTGGCTCGTTGGCCGATGCTCAGGCAGCGGCCGACACGCTCGCTCGCGGAATCGGATTATTTCGCACCGAAGTGCTCTACCTCGACCGGCAGAGTCAGCCCACAATGACGGAGCAGGCGTCTGAGCTTGCTGAGGTTTTTCGGGTGGCCCCTGCGGGCACCATTATTGTGCGAACAATCGATGCGGGCAGCGACAAACCTGTGGCATTCCTCCCCGGAAAAAGCGAAGAAAACCCTGCACTGGGCGTTCGGGGCTTCCGCTTAGGACGAGCCCACCCCGAGTTTCAAGAAGACCAACTCCTCGCCATCAAAGCGGCGATTGACGCGACCGGGCGACACGTGCAAGTGATGGCCCCCATGATTTCCACCGTGGAAGAAGCAACGGAATTTCGGGAGATGGCGAAGAAGGCCGGTCTTCCGGAGGTGGGAATCATGGTCGAAACCCCCGCCATTGTGCCGATGATTCCGGATCTGGCAGGCATCGTCGACTTTGTGAGTATCGGCTCCAACGACCTCTCCCAATACCTCTTCGCCGCCGACCGGCAACACCCGGCCATGGGAGGCCTAGTCGATCCCTGGCAACCCGGTTTGCTTCGCACCATCGACACCATCGTTCAACACGCCGCTCCCGCAGGGATTCCCGTGGGAGTCTGTGGTGAAGCCGGCTCCGACCCGCTACTGGCCATCGTCCTGGCGGGCCTTGGTGTGTCCTCGGTGAGCGCTGCACCCTCCGCGGTGGCGGCAGTACGGGACGCACTGAGCTCGCTCACTAAAGCCCAAGCGCAAGACATTGCCCGCGCGGTCATCGCTGAAACGTCGGCGAACCGCGCCCGCGACGTTGCCACTGATGCCCTCGCCAGTGTGAGCCAATGAGCGATAACCCCAATTCAGAAGGACGCTCACCAGAGGAATCCAAGCGACTGGTGGCGAACTGGCGCATTGTTGGCTGGGTAGTAGCAATAGTGATGGTTGTTGTGGTGGCAGGCCCACAAATCATCGAACTGTTTTGACCACTACCTAGAGGGTGTTGTGGTGGGCGATACTGGGTTCGAACCAGTGACCTCTTCCGTGTCAGGGAAGCGCGCTACCGCTGCGCCAATCGCCCATAATTAAGTTGTGTCACCTCTTGCGAGGTGGCGACGGGATTCGAACCCGTGTAGACGGCTTTGCAGGCCGCTGCCTCGCCTCTCGGCCACGCCACCGTACAGTGGATTCCTTCCGCCTGTGTATCGAATCCGAGCGGATGACGAGATTCGAACTCGCGACCCTCACCTTGGCAAGGTGATGCGCTACCACTGCGCCACATCCGCACTTACGCTTTCGCGTGGAGCCCACAATAGCTGATTTCTGGGCCCAGAGACAAACACGGCGCGCCCACAACGAAATGGTTGCTCTGAACCCTGGCGAATCCGGTGAGCACGAAGGGATAAGGGGTTCTCCCGTGCGCTCCGAGGAGAGCCCCAGCACGCGGGCAGCCCCGCCTGTGGCAGAATGAGAGCGACGGGCGATTGGCGCAGTGGTAGCGCGCTTCCTTCACACGGAAGAGGTCACTGGTTCGAACCCAGTATCGCCCACTCGGTGGCCCTCAGACTTTTGGGGGCTTTTGTGCTTCTAGACCGTTGGCTATGTGTGCTTCCCGTTGCTTTAGGCGGGTGCTGTCTCAATCAGCGGGAGTCGATGTGCACAGTCGAGCAGAAGCCGACATCGTCTGATACATTGTCCACAACAGTTCCCCCCGAGGGTCGCTTATGGCGGCCGGTCGGGGGGCCTTTTTTTGGGTTATTGTCCGGCTGTGAGGAACACTTCGCTGTCGATCCCGGATCAAATAGCGATGCTGAGCTCACGAGGCCTCCATGATTCTCAGTCCCTACTGCCGAGGGCACTCTTGGGTATTGGGTATTTTCGGCTGTCGGGCTACTGGCGTTATTTTCAGGTAAATCCGGCTAGCGGCGCCAATAGCTTTCAACCAGGTGTGGACTTTGCCAAGGTGCTCGATTTGCATCAGCATGACGCGGAACTGCGGAACCTGCTCTTGGAGGGATTGGCGGAAATAGAGATCGCCCTCCGCGCAATACTTATCGCTCACACTTGCGCGATTGGTGGCCCGGGTACGGAGTACCTTCAGGCGTCCAGCTACAGAGAGAGCTACGACAAGACGGGTGCTCTGCTAAGAGACAAGCTATTGGCAGACCTTTGGGCCGATATCAATCGTTCTAAAGAGGCACACGTGGTCCATCACAGGACTGAGAGCCCCCAGGGGATCCCGCTCTGGGTTGCCGTTGAGGCCCTGTCGTTCGGGGTACTCTCACGAATGTTCGGACTCCTTGATAGCGAGGATATCCGTAGCCGAATCGCCCAGCGATTCGGCTACTCTAGCCCCGCCCACTTTCGGACGAATCTTCGCTCCGTAACGGTATTCAGAAACAGGTGCGCCCACCACAGCCGTGTCTGGAACAGTCGGGTTCGGCAGGACGTACCCCGGATGTTCCCCAAGTTGATTGACGAGGAACTAGTCGCTGCCAACTATGAGAACACTCCCTGGGGCGTCATCGCCGTGGTGGCGGACCTAGTCGGCCAGGTTCGCGGAGATACGACGTTCTTTGATGCCGTGTCGAGGTTGGTGCCAAGGGGCGGCCTCTACTGGAAAGGTCTCATCAGTCTGAGTAGCGAGTGAAGCCGTGGTTTTGGGTCAGGTTTCCACACGGCTTCCACGGCTTCTGCTCATACACTCGACGCTGTGAAACGGGTGTGCTGGTCGGGCTGGGCGAGTGCCCTTCTGCTGGTCGGTTTTGTTGTGCTGGTCGCGGGCTGTCAATCTAATCCCGCGCTCGTGCCGCCTGGCGTGCAGTCTGCGGTGAACGCAGATGACCGGGAGCGAAACTATGACCTTGCCTGGCAAGACATTCGCCGCCTAAACGGCCAGGTCGAGCGGGGGCAGTGGGAAGACCTCCCTGAGCTGTCACTCACCATCGTCTCCCGGATGGATCGTTTAGCCACCGGGGAAGCTGGACCCTTAGCCGATCGGGCTACCACGCAACTGCTCGAGCAGGTTCGTGCGGATCTGGCCGAGCGCACCACCGAAGACAATGTTCGTGTCCTTACGGCGGTGGGTCAAGAGCTGCAGGAGGCTTTTGACCCGGGGGAGTTTGAGCGGGCACGTGCGTTGGCTATCGAGGCTCATGTTCTTTCGGTTGCTCTCGTACCCTCCCCATAAAGAACAGGGCAACCTATACTGGGTCGACCATGAAAAATCCTTTTGTGATCACCGCTTTGCTGTCCCTGGCGCTGTGGGCGGTGATTGTTCAACCGGCCTTCGAACAAGACACCCTCTTGGCGTGGGTGGCCACCATTTTCCTTGTCGGTTGGGGTGTGTTCGGCTTGGTGTATTCGGCTCGCGGTGAAAAAGGGAAGGGGCGCGACTCGAAGTAGGCTGGGGAGGTCCTCTTTAAAGAAAGTTTGGGTGTCGTGAACACTTCCCCACAAGCCTCCCGCGCTGTTGTCGTTGACCAGGAAACCACTGGGAACGCTCTTTTTGCTGAACCTTCAGTGGTCGCCATTCGGGTAGATGGGGAATTACGTGACCTGCACTCCACGGTGGCTCCCGGAAGCACCGTGGAACCGGTCGAGATTGATTCACCAGACGGCCTCGACATTCTTCGACACTCCACCGCACACGTGTTGGCCCAAGCGGTTCAACAGATCAGGCCGGAAGCAAAACTCGGTATTGGTCCTCCCATTACCGACGGCTTCTACTACGACTTCGACGTGGAGGAGCCCTTCACCCCCGATGAGTTGAAAACCCTGGAAAAGACGATGCAGAAAATCGTCAACCAGTCGCAGCGTTTTCACCGCCGGGTGGTCACCGACGACGAAGCGAAGGCTGAGCTGGCCTCCGAGCCCTACAAACTGGAACTCATTGGTCTGAAATCGCAAGCGTCCCAGGGTGGTGACAACGAATCCGTTGAGGTGGGTGCCGGTGAGCTCACCATGTATGACAACGTCGATGCCAAATCGGGTGAGACCGTGTGGAGTGACCTGTGTCGTGGTCCGCACCTGCCCCACACGAAGCTCATTTCTAACGGGTTCTCCCTGACACGTGTCGCGGCCGCCTATTGGCGAGGTAGTGAACACAACCCTCAACTGCAGCGCATTTATGGCACAGCGTGGCCGACGAAAGACCAAATGCGCGAGTATTTGGACCGCTTAGAAGAAGCAAAACGTCGCGACCACAGGATTCTGGGTCAAGAGCTCGACCTGTTTAGTTTTCCGGAAGAAATAGGTTCAGGCCTGCCGGTGTTCCACCCCAAGGGTGGAATTATCCGACGGGAAATGGAGAACTACTCCAGGCGTCGCCACGAAGAAGCCGGCTACGAGTTTGTCAACTCACCGCACATTTCCAAACAGGAACTGTTTGAAACCAGTGGGCACCTGTCTTGGTACAAAGACGGCATGTTCCCGCCGATGCAGATCGACGAGGTGCGAAACGACGCGGGGGAAATTACTCGTGCAGGGGTGGACTACTACCTGAAGCCGATGAACTGCCCCTTCCACATTTTGATCTTCCGCTCCCGGCAACGCTCCTACCGTGAACTGCCCCTTCGAATGTTCGAATTTGGTTCGGTTTACCGCTACGAAAAATCCGGTGTCGTTCACGGCCTCACCCGAGTGCGGGGGATGACCCAAGATGACGCGCACATTTTCACCACGAGGGAGGACCTCGAATCAGAACTCCAAGGGGTCTTGGACTTCGTGTTGGGTCTGCTGGCCGACTACGGCCTGAACGACTTCTACCTCGAGCTGTCCACCCGGGACGATTCGGACAAATTTGTCGGAGGCGACGAGATTTGGACCGAAGCAACCGAGATTTTGCAGAGGGTCGCGGAAGGCTCCGGCCTCGAGTTGGTGCCAGACCCCGGTGGGGCAGCGTTTTACGGCCCCAAAATCTCGGTACAAGCCCGCGATGCGATCGGTCGGACCTGGCAAATGTCGACCATTCAACTGGATTTCATGTTGCCGGAGCGTTTCGATTTGGAATACCAGTCAGCCGATGGGTCCAGGCAACGGCCCATCATGCTCCACCGCGCCCTCTTTGGCTCTATTGAGCGTTTCTTTGGCGTGCTGACCGAACACTATGCGGGGGCGTTCCCCGCCTGGCTTGCCCCTGTCCAAGTGGTGGGCATTCCCGTTGCAGAAGAATTTGCCCCCTATCTGACCGAAGTCATCGACCGGATGCGGGCACTGGGTATTCGCGCCGAGATAGACGATTCGGATGAGCGGATGCAGAAGAAGATTCGCACCCACACGAAACAAAAAGTGCCCTACCTGCTGATCGCCGGTGAGGACGATCGCAGCGCGGGTGCGGTGAGTTTCCGCTTCAGAGACGGCTCCCAAAACAATGGTGTGCCGATCGACGAAGCGATCGCCCACATCCAAAAAGCTATTGCCGAGCGCTCGGATGACTGACGACCAACCAGACGCCGTCTTGCGTGACGCGTGGGAAGTGCCAGGAGCGCCCGATAGTTTTCAACGCCTCTGGGTGCCACACCGCATCGGATACATCCACGGCAATGAGGGGAAAAAGCCCGGCGAGTGCGTCTTTTGTGTCGCCACCAAGCTTCCTGAAGACGAAAGCCTGGTGGTGTTTGAGGGCACACACAATTACGTCGTGTTGAACCTTTTTCCCTACAACCCCGGGCACCTATTGATCTGTCCTTACCGACACATCGCGCAATACGACGAAGCCAATGAGGCCGAAACGGCCGAAATGGCCGCACTCACCCAACACGCCATGGTGCTTCTTCGCGAGGTGGCTGGAGCCCACGGGTTTAACATCGGAATGAATCAGGGTCGTATCGCCGGTGCGGGGATTGAAGAACACCTCCACCAGCACGTGGTGCCGCGGTGGGGTCAAGATTCCAACTTTTTCCCCATCATCGCCAAAACCAAAGCCATGCCACAGCTCCTGGGAGATATCCGCGACCAGCTGCGTACAGCGTGGTCACAGTCTGAAACAAAATAGAATCATGGCCTAGCGTGGGCCAAGGAGGAACACATGAGTGAACAGGGCAATCAGACCGGAAGTGCACGCGTCAAGCGTGGTCTGGCCGACATGCTCAAAGGTGGCGTCATCATGGACGTCGTCACACCGGAGCAGGCAAAAATCGCCGAAGATGCCGGTGCAGTAGCCGTAATGGCCCTGGAGCGAGTCCCCGCCGACATCCGTGCCGAAGGTGGCGTCGCGAGGATGTCCGACCCGGACCTGATCGACGAAATCATCAACTCGGTATCGATTCCGGTGATGGCGAAAGCCCGAATCGGGCACTTCGTTGAAGCCCAAGTGCTCCAAGAACTCGGTGTGGACTACATCGACGAATCGGAAGTGTTAAGCCCCGCTGACTACGTCAACCACATCGACAAATGGGGTTACACGGTTCCTTTCGTCTGTGGCGCGACCAACCTGGGTGAAGCCTTACGCCGTATCAACGAGGGTGCCGCGATGATTCGCTCCAAGGGTGAAGCCGGCACCGGCGATGTCTCCGAGGCGACCAAACACATTCGTACCATTTTGGGTGAAATCAACCACCTGAAGTCCAAAACCCCCGACGAGCTTTACGTCGCCGCCAAAGAACTCCAAGCCCCCTACGACCTGGTGGTCGAAGTGGCGCGAACCGGTTCACTGCCCGTGGTGTTGTTTACCGCTGGTGGAATGGCGACCCCCGCAGACGCGGCCATGATGATGCAGTTGGGTGCAGATGGCGTGTTTGTCGGCTCGGGCATCTTCAAATCCGGTGACCCGGCGAAGCGAGCGAAAGCGATTGTGCAAGCAACCGCCCAGTTCCACGACCCCTCGGTCATTGCCAATGTGTCACGCCAACTGGGTGATGCCATGGTGGGGATCAACGTGAACGACCTTCCCGCACCACACCGCCTGGCAGAGCGTGGGTGGTAGTAGTCCGGTAATTGGCATCCTCGCCCTTCAGGGCGATGTGTTGGAGCACCGGCGCATGCTGGAATCCCTCGGTGCCACCGTCGTTGAAGTCCGCGGTGTGCGGGACTTAGCGGGGCTACAAGGCCTTGTGATTCCCGGCGGCGAGTCCAGTGTGATGGACAAGCTCACCAGACTGTTTGACCTGGTCGAGCCCCTTCGGTGGGCCATTGATGAAGGGTTACCGGTGCTCGGCACCTGCGCCGGAATGATCATGCTCGCAAAAGACCTGGTCGACGGTATTGACGGTCAGGAAACACTGGGCGGTCTAGACATCAGCGTTCAGCGCAACGCCTTTGGTGCTCAACGGGAATCATTTGACACCCGGCTGAGCGTCAAAGGGGTGCCCGGTGAACCCATGGATGTGTCCTTCATCCGCGCTCCGGTGGTCACCCGGGTCGGCCCCGGGGTTCAGGTGCTTGCGTCCCTCGAGGATGGTCGGGTGGTCGCAGTAGACGACTCCCAGTGCATGGCGTTGGCTTTCCACCCGGAAGTGAGCGGTGATAGCCGCCTGCACGAAGCGTTCGTGAAACGCGCTGGGAACTATCCGCCCCTGCCTGGAGACCTCCCGACTACACTGGCGTAGGCCCTAGCGGTGACCACCGTGTGCGGTGGCGACCAGAGAACAGTCTGGCGTGGCGGGGTCATTGGCGGATAGTGCACCCCAGAGTGGGCCACTACGTCAGGTTGTATCAGGTGAGTTCAGTGGGGAGAGCGTGATGTCAGGACACTCTAAGTGGGCAACGACTAAGCACAAGAAAGCCGTCATCGACGCGAAGCGTGCGAAATCTTTCGCCAAACTCATTAAAAACATTGAGGTGGCGGCCAAGATTGGCGGCGCCGACCCAGCTGGCAACCCCACCCTGGCCGATGCGATCCAAAAAGCGAAAAAGTCGTCGGTACCCAACGACAACATTGACCGCGCCGTGAAGCGCGGCGCGGGCCTGAGCGGTGAATCCGTCGACTACCAAACGATCATGTACGAAGGTTACGGGCCGAGCGGTGTCGCCATGCTGATCGAATGTTTGACCGACAACAAGAACCGTGCCGCCGCTGAAGTACGCACCATCATGAGTCGAAACGGCGGCACCATGGGTGACCCGGGAAGCGTCGCCTACAACTTTGCCCGCAAAGGGGTGATTGCGGTCGCGAAAACCGATGGACTTTCCGAAGACGATGTCCTGGCGGCCGTATTGGACTCGGGCGCAGAGGAAGTCATCGACCGCGGAGAAGGTTTCGACGTCATTACGGACCCCTCCGACTTGGTGGAAAACCGAAAAGCAATACAGGCGGCGGGAATCGACTACGAGCAGGCTGAAGCAGAGTTCGTGGCTTCGGTGACGATTACCCCCGAACTGGAAGTCGCCAAGAAGGTCTTCTCACTGATTGACGCACTCGAGGAATCCGACGACGTCCAAAACGTGTTTACCAACATGGAACTCTCGCCCGAGCTGCTTTCTGCACTAGACGAGTAACCCGTGCCACGCATACTCGGTGTCGACCCTGGAATTACCAGGCTCGGCGTCGGCGTGGTCGATAACCCCCGCGGTTCCACACTCGCCATGGTCGCGGTGGACGTGCTTCGCACACCGCCCGAGTGGGACATCACCCAACGTCTCCTGCACCTGCAACGAGGGGTCGCACAACTGCTCGACCTGCACAAGCCCGATGTGCTTGCGCTCGAGCGCGTCTTTGCTCAACACAATGTCCGCACCGTGATGGGCACGGCCCAAGTCAGTGGCATCGTGATTGCTCTCGCCGCCGAACGCGGCATCCCGGTCAGTCACCGCACACCCAGTGAAGTGAAAGCCGCTGTCACCGGCTACGGCGGTGCAAAAAAGGCCCAGGTTCAAACCATGGTGAAGAACATTTTGAGCCTGGACGAGATTCCGAAACCCGCCGATGCTGCCGATGCCCTCGCACTGGCCATTACCGAAGCGTGGCGGGGTCGGGTGCCCGGCGGGCAGGGCCGTGCGGCCGCTGCTTCTGCTGCCCCGACCTCCACCGCCCAGACGCCAGCCCAACGCGCGTGGCGCGAGGCTCTTGGTCAGCGCACCAACCTAGGCTAAGAGCGTGATTTCGCAGCTTCGTGGTGTGGTGGCGCTTGTTGACGGTAGCCGCGTGGTGATTGACATCCACGGGGTTGGCTTGAGCGTTTCTGTGCCAGAGCGCACGGCCAACGTACTGCGCGCTGGCGAGGATACCCTCCTACACACCTCCATGATTGTGCGCGAAGACGATATGAGCCTCACGGGATTTGCCCTTGCCGAGGAGCGCGACCTGTTTGACCTGTTGCGAAGCGTCGGGGGAGTGGGACCAAAGTCTGCGCTGGGTGTACTGCAGCACTACACCGCAGAAGAAATCGCCTCCGCTATTGCCAGTGAAGACGACGCCACTTTTCGCCAAGTAAGCGGTATCGGCCCCAAGACGGCGAAGTTAATCGTGCTCACCCTTCACGGCAAACTCAGCGCTCCAGCGGCAGGCGCCGGCAAAGGAGCTGTGGACACATCCGTGTCTGGAGCGGACCAGGCCGCTATTGTCCAAGCACTGGTCGGTTTGGGCTGGTCGGAGCGTGTGGCCAAAAAGGGAGTGTCGGACATGTTGGAAACCCTGGGCGAGGGCGAAACACCAAGTGTTTCCGACCTTGTGCGCAAAGCACTTCAGCTTCTAGGGCCCCAGACAAGCCGTGAGGGTAACCGTTGAGTGATGACATAGTCGACCCCGCTGCGCAGTCTGATCAGGAACTGCAGTTCGAGGGCGCCCTTCGGCCATCGCGGCTTGAGGAATTCATCGGGCAAGAAAAAGTCCGGAGCCAACTGACTCTTCTGCTGAGCGCAGCGAGCCTTGAAAACCGGACTCCGGACCACATTTTGTTGGCGGGACCTCCCGGGTTAGGGAAGACGACACTGGCGATGATTGTTGCCGAAGAATCACGCTCACCCCTTCGGATGTCGAGCGGCCCTGCCATTCAGCACGCCGGCGACCTCGCCGCCGTCCTCTCCGCACTGACCCCCGGCGAAGTGCTGTTTATTGACGAAATACACCGGATGGCCAGACCCGCGGAAGAAATGCTGTATTTGGCCATGGAAGATTTCCGCATTGACATCATGGTGGGTAAAGGCCCCGGAGCCACCACGGTTCCTCTCGAGCTCGCACCATTCACACTGGTCGGTGCCACTACACGCTCCGGCCTACTGCCAAACCCCCTGCGCGATCGTTTCGGATTCACGGCAAATCTCGAGTTTTACAGCCCCGATGAACTGCAGGCGGTGGTGCGACGATCTTCTCGAGTTCTCAATATTGACGCCGACGAGCAGGCGCTGTCAGAAATTGCGAAGCGCTCGAGGGGAACACCGCGAATTGCGAACCGACTACTTCGAAGGGTGCGGGACTATTCGCTGGTTCACGGCGGTCACGCGACCCTCAGTAACGCGCAGGCGGCGCTTGAGCTCTACGACGTAGATGACTGGGGTTTAGACCGCTTAGACCGCCAGGTTCTAGAAATTCTTATCGGCCGTTTCGGCGGGGGACCCGTGGGCCTGGGAACACTGTCGGTGTCTGTGGGGGAAGAGGCCGAAACCATTGAGTCGGTCGTCGAGCCGTTTCTTGTGCGTCAAGGCTTCATAGTGCGCTCACCCCGGGGGCGAATGGCGACCCCGATGGCCTGGGCTCACCTGGGGCGTGATGCGCCGGGCCTCAATGACCTATAGTTACAGGGGTGCCCGCGACGTCGGGCACTGTGTCGTGGAAGAGGTGGAGCGTCGTGGATCCTTTTAGTCTGTTTATGATCGCAGCCCTTGGGCTGCTCATTTTCTTTATGTTCAGAAACTCCCGCAAGCAGCGGCAAGCCCAACAGGAGCTTCAAGACAACCTGGTTCCTGGAGCCGAAGTGATGACCTCCTTTGGCCTATTTGCCACAGTCATGTCCATCGACGATGACACCAACGTCGCCACCATTGACGCTGGTTCGGGAACGGTCCTCCGTGTCCACCGCCAGGTGCTCACCAAAGTCATCCACGACGAACCAGAGCTCGAAACAGAATCCGCCGATGGCGCCTCTGAGGCCTCCTCGGATGATGCCGGCCGCGAGTCGCGCGATTCCTAACCCCCGAACCCCTCACCCCCGAATCCCTCACACACTGAATCCCTGATGGCCAAGAGAAGCGTTGCGCGCCAAGCGGTGCGATCCCTGATTTGGCTCGTGGTGATTTTCGCCCTGCTTGTGGGAGGAAATGCCCTTGCGGTGTTCGGTTCCGCAGGGTCCTGGGTGCCAAAGTTGGCCCTGGACCTTCAGGGTGGGACGCAAATCATTTTGGAACCACGGCTCGCTGAAGGCCAAAGTGTGAGTGAAGAGCAGCTCAACCAAGCCGTGTCCATTATTCGACAGAGGGTCGACTCCAGCGGTGTTGCCGAAGCGGAAGTCACCACCCAAG
This sequence comes from Pontimonas sp., assembly GCA_965657845.1. Taxonomy (GTDB): domain Bacteria; phylum Actinomycetota; class Actinomycetes; order Actinomycetales; family Microbacteriaceae; genus Pontimonas. The sequence goes on along the minus strand of CBFHPU010000003.1, from coordinate 39,304 downwards.
GTGGCGAGAACATTGTCGTCGGTATCCCGGGAGAACCTGACCAAGCCACGCTGGAGCGTATTCGCTCATCGGCAAAACTCGAATTTCGGCCGGTACTAATCGCGGGCGCGGCAAATGTGGAGCCGGTGGAACCCGTCGAGGTTCCCGAGACTGACGACCAAGAGCGGGTAGAGCCCACAAGCGCTAGCGACCTGGCGTGGATTACGCCGGAAATTGACGCGGAATACCAGTCAATCAACTGTTTTGAGCTTGACACCAGTGGCGCTAACGTCGCCGACCCCACTCTTCCGCTCGTTACCTGTTCGCAAGATGGCTTTGAGCGCTTCATTTTGGGCCCGGTCGAAGTTGGCGGAGAATCTATTGCTGACGCGTCCTCGGGCCTTGTCCCCGGTCCAAACGGAGCACCCACCAACGAGTGGGGCGTCTTTATTGAGTTCGATGCCGAAGGGACTACTGGCTTCCGGGAGGTAACAGAGCGTCTCATCACTCTGCCGGGTGTTCAAAACCAGTTCGCCATCGTTCTCGACGGTCGAGTGATTTCCGCGCCGCGCACCCTCGCGGCGATTACCGACGGCAACCCACAAATTTCCGGATCTTTCACTCAAGAATCCGCGGCGGTTTTGGCTGACCAGTTGAAGTTTGGTGCGTTGCCGATTGGCTTCCAAGTGCAGTCCTCGGAAACCATTTCGGCCACACTGGGAGTGTCACAGCTCCAGAGCGGGCTCATCGCTGGCCTCATCGGTTTGATTCTTGTGGTGATCTATTCGCTGTTCCAGTACAGACTGCTGGGACTCGTCACCGTCTTCTCGCTGTCAACCGCGTTCATCCTGTCCTACTTCGTCATCACTTATCTGTCTAACGCCCAGGGCTACCGACTGTCTTTGGCGGGTGTCGCCGGGCTGATTGTGGCAATTGGTATTACCGCGGACTCGTTTATCGTCTTTTTTGAGCGGATTCGAGATGAACTGCGTGATGGTCGGATGCTCGAATCCGCGATTCAGGCGGCCTGGAAGCGGGCGTTTAGGACAATTCTTGCTTCCGACGCGGTGAGCTTCATTGCTGCTGTCACTCTCTACCTTTTGGCGGTGGGAAACGTGAGAGGTTTCGCGTTCACGCTCGGGGTCACGACGATCGTCGACCTCATCATCGTGGCGCTGTTTACCCACCCGCTGATGCAACTGTTGGGTCGCACCAAGTTCTTCGCCAGTGGGCACCCCCTTTCCGGGCTTGACCCGCAAGCATTAGGAGCTGTCTACCGCGGCCGTGCGCGGTTCAGGGAACCTGTTGCCGTGGATAAGACCGCGAGAGAGCGCAGCCGCGGTGAAGCCAAACGCCGCCAAACCATTGCTGAGCGCAAAGCCGCAGAAGCAGAAGCAGCAGACCGTGGCGCAGGGAGGCTCAAATAATGTCGATGCTGACCCGTTTTGGAAACGGTCTCTACACCGGAGAGAAATCGTTTGACTTTGTCGGGCGCAGAATGCTCTGGTACCTGATTGGTGCCGGCGTGGTCCTCCTCGCCATCGTGATTACTACCCTTCGGGGCGGATTCGTCTTCGGAATCGAGTTCCGGGGTGGGTCTGAATTTCGGGTATCCGAGCCGGCCCAAGTAGTGGAATCCGTCGCCGTCGATACGGTCAACGAGGTTGTGGGCGTGGGCTCGAACCCTCGCGTGTCGATTGTGGGTGGGGATTCGGTCAGAGTGCAGACAGAGCAGCTCACCACCGAAGACACGGAATTGATTCGTGTCGAACTGGCTGAGGCCTACGACGTGCCGGTCAGCGAAGTGACGTCATCGTTTATTGGAGCAACGTGGGGACAAGACATCACCACACAGGCCCTGCGGGCGCTGGTGGTATTCCTTATCCTCGTCAGTGGTGTCATGGCCCTGTACTTCCGGACCTGGAAAATGTCGTTGGCGGCGATGACCGCGTTGATTCACGACCTGGTGATCACCGCCGGAATCTACGGCGTTCTGGGCTTTGAAATCACCCCAGCGGCAGTCATCGGCTTCCTCACCATCTTGGGCTATTCGCTGTATGACACCGTCGTCGTCTTCGACAAGGTGCGAGAAAACACCGCAGAGGACGGCGAGGAATCCACAAGGACATTCGCCGATTCGGTGAACCTGGCGGTGAACCAAACGCTTGTGCGCTCCATCAACACCTCGGTGGTCGCCGTTCTCCCCGTCGGTGCCATTTTGTTCATCGGTTCTGTGCTCCTGGGGGCGGGAACACTGCGCGATATTGCCCTGGCCTTGTTTATTGGCATCCTGGCCGGGACCTACTCGACGATTTTTATCGCCGCACCGATGTATGTGCACCTGCGTGAGAACGAACCGGAAGCCAGAAAACAGGGTCGGCGCAAAGAAGTGGTCCAGAAGACCAGCTCTGGAGCTGTCCGCTAGCAGCACACCGTCCACAGCGCCCCGTTAAGGCGCTTGACGCCCGAACGCTCCTACACTGTTAGTGGAGAGCTAATCGGAGGTGACTCGTGGCTGTCGAAACCCAAACCAACCAGTTTCAGGCGTTTCGTCAATTCTTGCCACGCCTGTTTTCGAAAACCCAACCCACCGAGGGTCTCGACACCCTGCTCCGGACCATTAAGCGCAACCATCCTCGGGCAGATACCGGGCTCATCGAACGCGCCTACCGTGTTGCTGCCCTCGCCCACCAAGGCCAAACGCGTCACAGCGGTGAGCCCTACATCACCCACCCGTTAGCGGTGTCCCAGATTCTGGCCGACCTCGGCTTGGGTCCCAAAACGATCGCCGCGGCCCTACTCCATGACACCGTGGAGGACACCGGTTATGCACTGGAGACACTGCGCGCAGAATTTGGCGACGAGGTGGCCATGCTGGTTGATGGGGTCACCAAACTCGATCGAGTGAAATACGGTGATGCCGCCCAAGCGGAAACCGTTCGCAAAATGATTGTCGCGATGTCTAAAGACATTCGAGTGTTGGTCGTCAAACTTGCTGATCGTCTCCACAATGCGCGGACCTGGGGTTTCGTGAACCCCGAATCGGCTGCCCGTAAGGCGAAAGAAACACTGGAAATTTACTCGCCGCTTGCCCACCGTATGGGTATTCAAACCATCAAAGCCGAGCTAGAAGACCTGTCGTTTGCCGTGTTGCATCCCAAGTTGTACGTCGAAATCGAATCTTTGGTGCGTGACCGTAGCCCGGAGCGTGAAGCGTTTGTCGAAAACGTCATCGAACAGGTGCGCGCGGACTTACGCCAAGCCAAGGTGAAAGCAGACGTTCAAGGCCGCCCGAAAGAGTTTTATTCGATTTATCAAAAAATGGTTCGACGCGGTCGAGATTTCTCCGATATTCACGACTTGACGGGTATTCGTATTGTGGTCGGTAACATCCGCGACTGTTATGCGGCGCTGGGGGCTGTGCACGCCAGGTGGAACCCGATGTCGGGGCGCTTTAAGGATTACATCGCCACACCGAAATTCAATCTTTATCAGTCTTTACACACGACAGTGTTCGGCCCCGAAGGTCGGCCTGTGGAAATTCAGATTCGCACCCACGAAATGCACCAGCGTGCCGAATACGGTGTCGCGGCCCACTGGAAATACAAAGAGGGCAGTCGAGATACGAAAGACCGTGAACGCCAACGCCGGGATGCGGATGATTCCCAACCCAGCACCCAACAAACCGAAATGGTGTGGCTTGCCCACCTGTCTGACTGGCAGGAAGAAACAAAAGACCCCGAAGAATTCCTCGACACTCTTCGCTATGAAATTGGTGCGAAAGAGGTCTACGTATTCACCCCGAAAGGGAAGGTCATTGGTCTGCCTGCCGGAGCCACACCCGTCGATTTTGCCTACGCTGTGCACACTGAAGTGGGTCACCGCACGATGGGCTCCAGGGTCAACGGCCGGCTTGTCCCTTTGGACACAGAATTGGGCAGCGGCGACACCGTAGAAGTCTTTACCGCGAAGAATCCTGATGCTGGACCCAGCCAAGACTGGCTGAACTTTGTCAGTTCGCATCGAGCACGGTCAAAAATCCGCCAGTGGTTCACGAAAGAGCGTCGTGACGAGGCCATTGAGCAAGGAAAAGAAGCCATTGTGCGCGCCATGCGCAAGCAAAACCTGCCAATGAAACGATTGATGTCCAGCGAAGCATTAGCCACGTTGGGCAACCAGCTGCACCTCGACGGGGTGGAAGCGCTGTACCAGGCGGTGGGAGAAGGCCGGGTATCCACCCAGTCGGTCATCGAAAAGCTCCTCGCGTTTGCTGATGACAATTCGGCGGGCGATGAAGAGTACGAGTCAAGTTCACCGGCACCCACCAGGCTCCCGACCAGGACAAGTGAGTCGGGGGTGTTGGTGCGTGGGGCACCAGACATTTTGGTCAAACTCGCCAAATGTTGCACTCCCGTTCCCGGGGATGAGATTCATGGCTTCGTCACACGGGGGACCGGTGTCAGCGTGCACCGCAGTGACTGTACAAACATTGCCAGCCTGATGGACAGTCCCGAACGGATGATTGAGGTTGAATGGGCTGGCACAAAAGGGGCTGTGTTTCTCGTCCAGATTCAAATTGAAGCCCTCGATCGGCCCGGTCTGCTCTCGGATGTGACGCGAGTGCTGACCGAGCACCACGTGAATATCCTCTCCGCCACCGTGCACACCTCTGATGAACGGTTGGCGATTAGCCGTTTCGTGTTTGAAATGGGTGATGTGAGCCATCTGGAACGCGTGCTGAACTCGGTCCGGCGCATTGACGCCGTCTATGACGTGTATCGCGTCACGACGGGGTGATCTCGCCACCATTGCTGCACTAGGGCGGCCCTGCGCCTCGCGCGGTCCCTGGCGGGCTTGCTCAAACGATCTCTCACGTGTTCCACCACTGTGTGCAGTTGCGTCTCGGTGACCAACGAATAAAGCTGTGCGGCAGCTACCTCGTCTTCACCTTGGTGGCTTAACAGGTCCGCTGCGCAGTCCATTCGTCCGAGAAGCGTGAGTCCTCTCACGCTGACCAGCGTGAAGCGCTCTAATGGCTTCGCGCGAGGTTTCCATTGTGTGCGGGCGATGGGGGAGAGTGCCGGAGTCGTCGCGCACAACAGGGCCCAGGGTTCTGGTTTCCCGAGCCCTGTCCACACCCAGCCGGCCGTCTGACCGGCAGCGACGGCCCAGTCGGGCAGGCGCTTGGCAACTAATGCTGCCCGCTCTTCTCGCAGTGGTGGTTCGCGCCGATCGGTGTAAATGCTTTGGATGCGCCAGCCGTCACCGTCGAGGTGGAGGGCGTGGCGTTCGGTGTCGCTGAGTGTCGGTGTGGGGTGCATCGCCGGATTATGGCGACCGCATCGGGTGTTCAGTCGACGGAGGGTGAATCTGTGGAGAGATTTGTTCTACGCGTCGGTGAGGACATTGCGCCAGGCCAGTTTGGTGTCCAGCTCAGCTTGGATACGCTCTGCATCCTGCGGGTTACCCGCCGAGTCAGCGGCAGCCTTCTTCTCCTGCAGACGTTCGATGTCTTGATCGATTTGGGACAAGAAGCTTTCGCTGCGTGCCTGTTTTTCTGGGTTTGATTTGTCCCAGTGGTCTGCTTCGAGCTTCTTCACGTGTTTATCGAAAGCCGCCACTTTCCCATCGAGCACTTTTACCTGTGCCCTCGGGACGGGACCAATTTTGCGTGAGCGCTCGTGAAAGAGTCGAATCCGCTCGAGAGCCTGACGGTGGTCGGTGAGGGTCAAAATGTCAGAAAACTCTTCAATGAGGGCGGCTTTTTGCTCCCCGTTTTCCTTGTTGGCTTCATCTTCGGCCGCTGCTTCGGCAGTTTTTGCCTGATAAAGCACATCGCCAGCGGCTTTGAACTGACTCCACAGTTGGTCCTCAACGGCGCGGTTTGCACGGGGGGCTTTCTTCCACGCTTCGAGAAGTTCGCGATATGCCGGGATACCTGCGGCCCCTTTGTCCGCTAACGCCTGAGCGCGCTCAATGAGTTCACGCTTGGCGCCCTTTGCTTCCTTCACGACTTTGTCGCGTGCTTGGAAGTGGGCCCGACGCGCACGGTCAAGGGTGTGGCGGGCATTTCTAAAGCGCTTCCACAGTGCATCGGCGGTGGCTTTGGGAAGTTTGGGGCCCTCCTGCTGTTGGGTTTTCCACGACTCAAACAGCGCATCGACCGCGGCGGTGGTTTCTTTCCAGCGCACCTGACTGAGGTCACCGTCAGCGAGTTTTTCGATCTCGGCGACAATTTTTTCACGCTCTTCAACGGCTACCGCAACAGCCTTCTCACGCTCTTTGTTTTGCTGTGCGGCCAGTTCGCCGAGAGCCTCCGCAAGAGTTTCCACACGGGTCTTCAAGGATTCCAAGTCGCCCACAGCACCAGGAGTTTCCAACGCTTTACGCAGCGCAGTGACGCTCTTTTGGATGTCTTTTGCGGGCGCCCCGGCCTTGTGGCGATCTTCGGACAGCTTTACCTGAGATTCGAGGTCCGCGAACTTTCGCTCGAAGATCGCCATCGCTTCTTCGGGTGTGCCGTCGGGGTAGGAGCCCACAGCGTGCCAATCGTCACCAATGCGCACCTCAACGGTGCCGTTATCTGTGACACGACCCCAAGGGTGTGTGGTTTCGACCATGTCCTCCATGCTTTCCGCGCCAGATGTGTCGGCGCCGATTAGCCTACACACCGCCCTCTACTCGGCGAGTGCCACTAGGCAGAGACTTATCGGATTGTGATATTCGATATTTCGGCAGGTGCCACCGGGGAACCATCCGGAACCCCATCCACGGTGCCCTGCTCAATGACCTCGTCGACCAGCTCGGTCAAGCCCGAAGTGACGGAACCAAACACCGTATATCCACCGGCGGCGTCGGAGGGAATAGTGCTGTCGTCGTAGACGATGAAGAACTGGCTACCCATACTGCTGTCGTCCCCACCGACCCGGGCCATCGCGAGGCTACCGGTTTCATAGACGTCGTCTTCTGGCGCGTTTTCAATGGGCCCAAACGTGTAACCCGGGCCACCTTGTCCCGTTCCCTCGGGGTCACCACACTGCAACACGAAGATGCCTTCTGTGGTCACACGGTGACAGGAGACACCCTCGTAGAAGCCGCTGCGGGAGAGCTCCAGAAAGTTCGCGACCGCTTGGGGTGCTAAGAAACCATTCAACGACAGCTCGAGGTCCACCCCGTCGAGGGTCATTTGGGCCTCCCAGCTGCGAAATTCGCTGAGCGCAATGTCAGGAACCGTCTCGTCGTTGATGACGGGCTCTTCCCCCAGCAGGTCGGTCACGGCGTCCTGGACGCCATCCTCCGAACCTTCAGATTCTTCGGCCAGCACGGTGGCACCGGGTCCCACCGCAACCCACGCCCAATAGCCCAAAGAGGCGACAGTTACAGCCGCCACCATGATGAGTCCTGCTGCCCACTGGTCCCGGTTGCGCCTGGTCACCTGCGTGTTGTGGACGATTTGATGGGCACGGTAGAGCTTCAACCGCTGGTTGTGGTCGTCTTTCTGGCGTGAACTGGCCACGTGGGGCCTTCCTATCGGGGGCGGAACAAAAAACCTCCCTCATTGTAGGCCCGGCCGGCAGTACCGACCGCATCTGTCGGCTGGCGACCACGTCCCAGCCAACTAGCATGGGGCCATGTCAGGCCAGCCCGGGTTGTTTTCCTCCAAAGCACCCCTCGCTGCCGCCATGCGGCCGCGCAGTCTCGACGACGTCATCGGCCAAGACCACCTTCTCGTCGAAGGCTCGCCGCTTCGAGCTCTAGCCAGTCCCACCTCAGGCCAACCCGGTACGTCGGTGATTTTGTGGGGCCCCGCCGGTGTTGGTAAAACCACTTTGGCGAAAGTCATCGCCCACTCGTCAGAACGCGAATTTCTTGAACTCTCTGCGGTCAGTGCGGGTGTAAAAGATGTGCGAGAGGCAATGGATCGGGCGAGACGGGCCCTGGATATGGGCTCCCCGCCACCGGTGTTGTTTCTCGACGAAATACATCGATTTTCCAAAGCCCAACAGGATGCCCTGCTCCCGGGTGTTGAAAACGGTCTCGTGGTGCTCATTGCGGCCACGACCGAAAACCCGTCATTTTCGGTCGTGTCTCCGCTGCTCTCCCGCAGTGTGTTGTTGACACTGCGCGCTCTTGATCACGATGCGTTGACCACAGTGGTGACCAGAGCACTGTCTAGCCCCAGAGGCTTAGACAGTCGATTTGTGCTGGGTGAAGGGGTCCTCGATGCCCTGATCGCCCGGTCGGGAGGGGACGCCCGGAGGGCGCTCACCGCGTTGGAAGCCGCGGCGTCGGTCGCACTGGGGCGCTCCACGACGGAAGGCTCTGCAGATGGTGGGTCGACCGATACTGCGTCACCCGGGTCAACAGCACCCGTCGAAATTACTGAGGATGATCTTTCCCACGCACTCGATGTGGCATTGGTGACCTATGACCGAGACGGCGATCAGCATTACGACGTGGTCTCGGCGTTTATTAAATCGGTCCGTGGAAGCGATGCTGATGCGGCCCTGCACTATTTGGCTCGGATGGTGGAAGCGGGGGAGGACCCGAGATTTATTGCCAGGCGTTTAGTGATCCTTGCCTCAGAAGATATTGGTCTCGCAGACCCTCAAGGGCTAGTGGTGGCAATGGCCGCCGCCGATGCGGTGAGTTTCATCGGGATGCCAGAAGGGCGCATTCCCCTGGCAGAGGCGACCGTGTATCTGGCCCTGGCCCCCAAATCGAATGCCGCCTACCGCGGCATCAACCAGGCCATCGCGGATATTCGTGAAGGGAAAGCAGGTGTTGTGCCCCCGCATTTGCGAGACGCCCACTATCCCGGCGCGAGTGGATTAGGACACGGTCAGGGTTACCTCTACAGTCATGACGCTCCGCGAGGTGTGGCACGACAGCACTACTTGCCAGAAACCTTGCGCTCTGCGCGTTACTACCAGCCCACAACGCGAGGCCTGGAAGCAGAATTGCACTCCCGGTATCGAGTACTTCGTGGCATCATCGACGGCGACGAGGCCGAGGGGCCCGGGGAATCTGATTCTTAGTCGACCCCGTGCTAGCATGATGGGTCGGTCGAGTTAGCTCCAGCGGCTGGGAGCTTTAGACCGAATGGCACTTTTTAGCCGGGTGCCTAGGCAGTGAAGTCTTTCCCTCTGGAAACGTCACTGAGTCTTGGTTGCCACTAATAAGGAGAAATTAATCCGTGTCCACTACGTCACGTACCCGTAGCAAGGTGCGCCTCTCGCGCGCACTGGGAATTCCGCTCACCCCTAAAGCTCAGCGCCACCTCGAAAAGCGCCCCTATGCTCCCGGCCAACACGGTCGTACCCGCCGCAAGACCGACAGTGACTTCGCTGTTCGTCTGCGCGAAAAGCAGCGCTTACGCGCCCAGTACGGCATTCGCGAAGCGCAAATTCGTCGCGTATTCGAAGAAGCACGTAAAGCACCCGGCCTGACCGGTGAATCGCTGGTCGAGCTGTTGGAAATGCGCCTCGACGCGTTGGTTCTTCGTGCCGGTTTCGCACGCTCTACCGCACAGGCCCGTCAGTTAGTCGTACACCGTCACATCATGGTCAACGGTCAGATTGTCGATCGCCCCTCTTTCCGGGTGAAGCCAGGTCAAATGATTCACGTCAAGCCCCGCTCGGAAGAGATGGATCCCTTCCAGGTGGCCGCTGCAGGTGCACACCAAGACGTGTTGCCTCCCGTGCCCGGTTACCTCGACGTGTCCATTGAGACCCTTCAGGCCACCCTTCTTCGCCGCCCCAAGCGTGAAGAGGTTCCCGTGACCTGTGAAGTGCAGCTGGTTGTGGAGTATTACGCCGCAAGGTAGTCGTGTGTCCACCGGCATCGTCACAGCCGGTGGCGACCAACGGACAAGGAGTGTGGCATGAGAGCTCTCGGAGGCTTCATCTTCGGCGTTGTCGCCGGTGTGCTGCTGGTGCTACTGGCAGGTCGCAGTGAGGCCGGGCGTGTCGCTCTTGCCCGCACTGACCAGTCTCTGCAGGGTTTCGTGGATGGCGTGATTGAGGGTTTTCGTCAGCCCGGTCGCTCCTAGCCAGGTGAAGTAATGGAAACCGCCGATATTCAGCGCCGCTGGTTGACCTATTTTGGTGACCGCGGTCACAGTGTTGTTCCCTCAGCGTCTTTGGTGAGTGACGACCCGACACTGATGTTCACCGTGGCGGGGATGGTTCCCTTTATTCCCTACCTCACAGGAGTGGTTCCTTCACCGTTTGACCGCGCCACCAGCGTCCAAAAATGCATTCGGACGTTGGATATCGAAGAGGTGGGTAAAACCACGCGTCACGGCACGTTTTTCCAAATGAATGGCAACTTCTCCTTTGGCGACTACTTCAAAGAGGGCGCCATCGGTTTTGCTTGGGAGCTTCTCACCAGTTCCGAAGCTGACGGCGGTCTGGGGTTTCGCGACTCCGACCTGTGGGTGACCGTCTACGAAGAGGATGACGAAGCCTACGATTTGTGGCAAAAAGTCGCTGGTGTACCAACCTCCAGAATTCAACGGATGGGCCGCGAGGATAACTACTGGTCAACCGGTCAAGCAGGGCCTGCAGGGCCGTGTTCGGAAATTTATTTTGACCGCGGGAGCGAATTTGGCCCCGACGGTGGACCCGCAGTGGATGACACCCGCTACTTGGAGCTGTGGAACCTGGTGTTCATGCAGTACGCCATCGACAATGTGCGAAGCAAGGTCGATTTTGATGTGGTGGGTGAGCTGCCGCAGAAAAACATTGACACCGGGATGGGGATGGAACGCGTCGCCTTCATCAAACAGGGTGTCGCCAACATGTACGAAATCGACCAGGTGCGGCCCGTACTAGACCGCGCTGCCGAGCTCTCTGGGCGAAAATACGGCGCAGATCCCGCCGATGATGTGCGGATGCGCGTTGTGGCCGACCACGTCCGCAGTGCGCTGATGCTGATGACCGACGGTGTGGCCCCCAGTAACGACCAACGCGGCTATGTCTTGCGCCGCTTGCTGCGTCGCTCCATTCGGTCGATGCAGCTACTGGGTGTGAAAGAAGCGAGCTTCCCGGAACTCTTCAGTGCGTCAAAAGACGCCATGGCACCTGCCTACCCGGAAGTGGCGAGCGAATTTTCCAGAACGCTTTCCCTGGCAACTTCTGAGGAAGAATCGTTCCTTGGCACCCTCGAAGCCGGCACCACAATCCTCGATGTGGCCGTTAGTAAAGCCACCACTGCCGGCCAGGCCACTCTCGATGGGGACACCGCCTTCGTGTTGCACGACACGTATGGCTTCCCCATCGACTTGACCCTGGAAATGGCTGAAGAGGCCGGTCTCGGTGTCGACCAGGAGCGCTTTGCCAGTTTGATGGCTGAGCAGCGGGACCGCGCCAAACAGGACGCGAAGAAAAAACGCTCCCAGGTCGCTGACACTTCCGTGTATCGGGAGTTCCGCCAACACGGCGAAACAGTTTTTCTGGGTTATGACGACCTCAGAAATGAGTCGAGTGTGTTGGGACTGATCCGCGACGGCGTTGCGGTCAGCTCAGTGGGACCCGGTGACACCGCCGAAGTGATTCTGGCGGAAACCACTTTGTATCCGGAGTCGGGTGGCCAGGTGGCCGACCAGGGCGCACTCGAAGCCCCCGGATTTGTTGCCAAGGTTCTCGATGTTCAGCGTCCCGTCTCTGGCCTGATTTCCCACACGGTGCATGTGGATCAGGGTGAGTTGGCGGTGGGCCAAAGCGTTGAAGTCCTCGTCGATGAGCCCAATCGTCGTCGCGCCCGCCAAGCCCACTCCGCGACCCACCTCATTCACGCTGCACTGCGCGACACCCTGGGGCCCCACGCCACGCAGGCTGGTTCACTGAACCGCTCCGGCTACATGCGTCTCGATTTTTCGTGGACCCAAGGGCTCGCAGCAGACCAGAAGTTGGAAATCGAAGCAATTGCGAACCGCGCAATTCACGACGACTTGGAAGTCAGCACCAAAGTGTTGCCCATTGACGAAGCGAAAGCTCTCGGCGCGATGGCACTATTTGGCGAAAAATATGGTGACACCGTGCGCATGGTCGATATTGGTGGCCCGTGGTCGAGAGAGCTCTGTGCGGGAACCCACGTGGCGTCCTCCGCCCAAATCGGTGTCATCAACCTGGTCCACGAGTCGTCCATTAGCGCAGGAGCCCGTCGGGTAGAAGCACTTGTGGGTATGGAAGCACTCAGTGAGTTCAGCCGTGAACGCGAACTGGTTGCCCGCCTACAACAGACACTCAAAGCGCCTCGTGCGGATATTCCCGCCCGAATTGATGAACTGATCAACCAAGTGAGGCAGATGGAAAAAACCATCGAAAGCCTCACCCAGAAAGGTTTAGGGGGAGCCATCGAACGGCTTGCTCCCACCGCGACCACATACGGCCCCGTCGCTGGAGTGGTCGGCAGGGCTGACGAAGTGGCCAGTGCCGATGACCTTCGACACGTCGCTCAGAATGTCCTGCAGAAGCTGGGCTCGGGGGCTCAGGTTGTTGCCCTCGGGGCAGACATTGCCGGGCGCGCCACCATCGTGGTCGTAGCGAACACTGAGGCGGTTGACCTGGGTGTCCACGCCGGAAACCTGGTCAAAGAATCGGTCGCCGTGGTGGGCGGTGGTGGCGGTGGTAAACCACAACTCGCCCAGGGTGGTGGCCCTGACGCCGCGGGTCTCGATAAGGCGCTCGAAACACTCGCCTCGCGCCTTCACCAGTTGTGAACGATCACGCGCCAAGACGCGGTGTGCGCCTCGGCGTTGATGTGGGTAAAGCCCGGGTGGGCATTGCCCGCTCGGATCCCGCAGGAATTCTTGCCGTTCCGGTAGAGAGCGCTCCTCGGGCGGAAGCCCTCAACCGACTGGTCACCCTCGCGGGTGAATATGAGGCGCTTGAGGTCGTAGTCGGTAAACCCATCAGCCTCTCAGGTTCGCACACTGCGTCAACGGCGGACGCGGAATCGTTTGCCGCAGAGCTGGCGGGGATGGTGGATTGCCCGGTTCGACTGGTGGACGAGCGCCTGACGACTGTTCAAGCGAGCGCGGTTCTTCGTGGTCGCGGCCACAGTGCGAAAAATCAGCGAAGTGTGATTGACCAAGCATCGGCTGTTATCATTTTGCAACATTCATTGGATAGTGAAGCCGGCAGCAGCGTGGCTCCGGACGATGCGGTCGGCAGACCTGAGGGTGGTTCATGAGCGACGACGAGTTTGAGGCTCTGCTGCGTGGTTCGGGTCAGCCCGACACCCCCGAGGAGCAGCCACAGCAGCGCTCCCGCCGCGACCACCGCCAAGGCAATAAGAGTGCCGGTGCGCTCATCCTCGTCATTGTTCTGATCGTCATCGCTGGACTTGCTGGGACCGGATGGTGGGCGTGGAGCCAATATGGCGAGCGGGTCCTCGCCTATTTGGGTGAAGAAGAAATTCCTGATTACGCCAGTGACGGGTCGATGACGGAAGTGCTCGTTGTCGTCGAACAGGGCGATATTGGTGAAGATGTGGCGAGAAAGCTCGCTGATTTGGGTGTGACGGCCTCCTTTGAGTCGGTCTACCAGTTACTCCTAGAAGACACCAGTATCACGTTCCAGCCCGGTACGTACCGTCTGCGTGCCGAAATGTCGGCGGCGGCAGCGATTGAGGCCCTCCAGGATTCCGATAATCGGTTGCTTTATCGAATCACCATTCCTGAGGGACGCTCCGTCACCCAAGCCATAGAGACCATCGCCGAGAATTCGGATATTCCTCTGGCAGACCTTGAAGCGGCCATTGACGACCCCAGTGTGTACGGTGTTAACCCTCCCGCGGACAACACTTACCTTCAGCCCCTCGAGGGGTACCTGTTTCCCGCCACCTATGAGGTGGAGCCAGGCACCAGTGCCAGTGCGCTAATCCAACAGATGGTCGACGAAATGATTAGCCGCTTGGACAACCGAGGTGTGGAGCCAGATCAACGCCACGAAGTGCTCACCAAAGCGGCGCTCGTGCAACGAGAAGCCAAAGAGCCAGAAGATTTCTTCAAAGTCGCGGCCGTGATTGATAACCGTTTAGAAGACGGAATGCCTCTTCAGTTCGATTCCACCGTGACCTACTGGGAAAACACTTTCGGCACCGTGTGGACCACCGACGCCGCACGGGAGAACGCCGAGAACCCTTACAACACCTACTACTACACCGGTTTGCCGGTGGGCCCTATCGGGTTACCGGGTGATATCGCCCTGGATGCGGTGTTGGAGCCAGCAGAGGGCAACTGGAAGTATTTTGTGACCGTGAATCTCCAGTCCGGAGCCACAGTGTTTTCTGACACACTCTCCGAACACAACGCTGCCGTGGCGTTGCTTCGAGAGTGGTGCGATGATACGGATAATGCCGTCTACTGCGAATAACCAGCGCTTTGAAGTCTGGGGCTCACCCATACGCCACAGTCGCTCGCCGGAGCTCCACCAGGCTGCCTACCGAGTGTTGGGACTTGAGTGGACCTACCGTCGCCAGGAGGTGACGGAGGAACAATTCCCACAAGACTTTTCCACCCTCGCACCCGAAGTGGGCGGTCTTTCTCTCACGATGCCACTCAAAGAAGTGATTTTGGAGCATGTTGCGGACCACCGGGGCCCGGTTGATCTTTTGCACGCTGCCAACACGGCTGTGAAAACCCCTGACGGGTGGTGGTTGGATAACACCGACTGGTGGGGGGCTTGGCGGACCCTCCAAGATTGCGGGGGGACTGCAGGCCAGAAGGTCTGGCTATTAGGAGCCGGGGCAACAGCCAGGGCCGTGCTCTTCGCTCTCGCCGAAGATCGGCCCGAGCACCTCACCTTGGTGGTGAGAAGCCCTGAGCGTGCCCGCATCACCCGGGTCTTAGGCGAGACGTTGGGTCTTTCGCTGAGCGTAGCCACCTTCGATGACCTTCCCACGGAGGCGGCTGACTGGGTGATTTCCACACTTCCCGGCGGTGTGGCCCCCGATGCGCCTGCTCTTGCCCGCCAAGCCCACAGCGCGAAACTTTTCGATATTGCCTATGACCCTTGGCCCAGTGGGTTGGCTACGGCATGGCAAGAATCGCCACACCCTGTGGTGTCTGGCATGTCGATGCTGGTTTATCAAGCTCTCGGCCAGTTGCGGGCTTTTATTCAGGGCGATAGCCAACAGCCACTTGAGCGCGAAAACGAAGTACTTGAGGCGATGTGGCAGGCGATTGGCGTCGCACCTGGCGCGGATGCTGCCCAGCCATCCGTGGAAGAATAGGGCCCATGCTTCGATGGCTTACTGCGGGTGAATCGCACGGACCGGAACTTGTTGCCCTGCTTGAGGGGCTTCCCGCCGGAGTTGAGGTGAGCGAAGACGCACTCCAACAGGCTTTGGCCAGGCGGCGGCTTGGCTACGGCCGCGGCGCACGAATGAAATTTGAAGCTGACGCGCTGTCGATCTCCGGCGGTCTTCGCCACGGGGTCACACAAGGTGGGCCCGTGGCTCTGCGTATTGGAAATACGGAGTGGCCGAAGTGGGAAAAAGTGATGAGCCCGTGGCCGGTAGACCCTGAGGAATTGACCGGTGCGAGGGCTGGCGCACTCACGAGGCCCAGACCCGGCCACGCGGATCTTGCTGGGATGCAGAAGTATGCCTTTGACGACGCCCGGCCTGTTCTTGAGCGGGCCAGTGCGCGCGAAACGGCGGCTCGCGTCGCCTTAGGAGCAATCGCGGCAGCGTTTTTGAAGCCGCTCGGTATTGAGCTCATCAGCCATACGGTTGCCATCGAGCAGGTGGAAGTCCCGCGTGATGTGGCACCGCCATTGGCTTCCGAATTGGCCCGAATTGACGAGGATCCGATGCGCTGTGCGCATCCAGAAACGTCTCAGGCGATGGTGGAGCGCGTCGATGCGGCCCATAAATCGGGTGACACCCTGGGCGGTGTTGTCGAAGTGGCCGTGTACGGACTGCCACCAGGTCTCGGGTCCTACGTCCAGTGGGATCGCCGCCTTGACGGGCGTCTCGCCGCAGCATTGATGGGGATTCAAGCGATCAAAGGCGTTGAGGTGGGGGATGGCTTCCACACCACCACCGTGCCCGGCTCACTTGCTCACGATGAGATCGTGCCAGGCCCCGATGGTGCCCAGCGCGTGACCGGCCACTCCGGAGGTATCGAGGGCGGTATGAGTACCGGTGAAGTGTTGCGAGTGCGCGCGGGCATGAAACCCATTGCCACGGTGCCCAAAGCGCTGCGAACAATCGACACCACATCCGGCGAAGCAGCTGGGGCCCACCATCAACGCTCCGATGTGTGCGCAGTACCCGCCGCTGGCGTGGTCGCAGAAGCCATGGTCGCATTGGTGATCGCTCAGGCGGTGTTGGAAAAATTTGGTGGCGACTCGTTGGGTGAAGTTCAGCGCAATCTGGCTTCCTACGTGGAGTCCATCCCGGAAACGCTGAAGACGGCGCCTGGCTCGAACGGTGAGTAGTAGTCACCCCAGAGTCGTCTTGGTGGGACCACCGGCTTCGGGGAAAACCAAGATTGGCAAAGTCCTCGCGAAGCGCTTGAACGAACCTTTTGTGGATACCGACACGGTCTTAAAAACCCGGTACGGGCCTATTCCCGCGATTTTCGCTGACCAGGGTGAGTATTGGTTTCGAGCGAGAGAAGCGGAGGTCGTCGCGGAATTCCTTGACGCGCCAGGCGTCCTCTCTCTGGGCGGGGGAGCGGTGACCACCGCGGGAACTCGCCAAGCGCTTGCGGATCACACGGTGGTGTTGTTGGAGATTTCTGCCGAGGCGGTCGCACCGCGGTTACACAACGACAAGCGACCCCTGCTCTCGGGTGGCCTTGCGCAGTGGGAAGAGCTAGTGGCTGGCAGGAAGGGCTGGTACGACGAGGTCGCGACCTGGCGAGTCGATGTCTCCCACCGGCCCATAGAACAGGTTGCCGAGGAAATTGCCGAGTATTTGGAAGGTGCCAATGACTGACACAACCGTGATTGACGTCACGAGCGCAGGGGTAAACCCCTACCAGGTACACATCGGCCATGGTGTTCGGCAACAGATTCCCGAATGGTTGCCACACGACGCCCAGAAAATCATGATTGTTCACCCTCCGATCCTGCACGCCAGGGCAGAAGCACTGCGCGAAGCGCTGTCGGCGCAGAAGGAAGTCGTGTTGGCTGAGGTTCCCGAAGGGGAATCGGCGAAACGCATTGAGGTGGCGAGCTTTGTCTGGGGCCTGCTCGGTCAGTTGGATTTTTCCCGAACCGACGCGATTATCGGTTTCGGCGGGGGCGCAACGACAGATTTGGCGGGGTTTATTGCCGCTAACTGGTTACGCGGGGTGCCCATTGTGCAGGTGCCCACCACGGTGTTGGGCATGGTCGATGCTGCCATTGGCGGCAAAACGGGAATCAACACCACTGAGGGGAAGAATCTTGTGGGTGCGTTTCACGCACCACACGCGGTTGTGGTGGACCTTGATTGGTTAGAAACCCTGCCAGAAAACGATATTCGGGCGGGACTCGCCGAAGTGGTCAAATGTGGGTTCATTAAGGACCCCGCCATTTTGGACTTGATTGAAGCCGAGCCCGAGGAGGCCATTCGCGCAGGTTCGGATGTCTTGCGCGAACTCATCACTCGAGCCATCCAGGTGAAAGCGGACGTGGTCAGTGACGACTTCACCGACGTGGGTGCCCGCGAGGTTCTCAACTATGGCCACACCTTGGGCCACGCCATCGAACACGCCGAGCGCTACCTGTGGCGACACGGCGTGGCCATTTCCATCGGAATGGTGTTTGCCGCCGAGCTGTCGCAAATGGTGGGCGGGCTGAGTGATGAGATTGTGGCCCGGCATCGCTCGGTGTTGAGCCTTCTGGGTTTGCCGTTGGACTACCCCGTCGATCGGTGGCCACAGCTTCTGGCAACCATGCAAAAAGATAAAAAGAGCCGAAGTGGTGTGCTGCGGTTTGTCATTTTGGATGGCCTCGGTCACGCGCGCGTTCTCGCCATTCCCGACGAATCGGTGCTTGTGGCCGCCTACCACGAGCTGCAAACGACCAGCGCCCAGTAGTCTGTAGGGATGCAGTCGATTTGGGTGATTAATGGCCCCAACCTTGGCCGACTTGGAACACGGCAACCCGAAATTTACGGGACGCAAACCGGTGGGGACATTCACGCTGTGCTTCAAGGCGAACACCCCCAATGGGATATCCAGTGGAAGCAGTCCAATGACGAAGCCGAAATCATTGGTTGGCTACACGAAGCGATCGATGCTGCCATTCCGGTGGTGTTGAACCCCGCAGCGTTTAGCCACTACTCCTATGCCCTTCGCGACGCCTGCGCGATGGTCACTGAAGCGGGACTACCGCTGATCGAAGTGCACCTGTCGAATCCGGCGGCAAGGGAAGAGTTTCGGACACACTCGGTCATTTCGGCGGTGGCCACAGGCGTGATTCAAGGCTTTGGTGCTGATTCTTACCGGCTTGCCCTCGCCCACATCACCGAACACTAAATCCCCGACCACAACCTGCACGGAAGAGAGACGACGAAGAGATGGCAACGACAAACGACATCAAGAACGGCGTAGTGCTGAGCCTCGATGGCCAGCTGTGGTCGGTGATCGAATTCCAACACGTGAAGCCCGGCAAAGGTGGGGCTTTCGTGCGCACCAAACTGCGCAACGTGCGCTCCGGGAAAGTTGTCGACAAGACCTTCAACGCCGGGACAAAAATCGATTTCGCCACCGTTGACCGTCGTGACTACAGCTACCTGTACCAGGACGGCGAAAACTACGTCTTCATGGATACCAGTGATTACGACCAGGTCACCGTCCCCGGCGTGACGGTGGGTGACGCCGCTAACTACATGTTGGAGGGCACCGAAGTGCAGATTGCCATGTACGAGGGCGAGGCACTCTCGGTTGAACTTCCTCCGTCGGTCGTTCTCGAAGTGACCTACACCGAGCCTGGCCTGCAGGGTGACCGTTCGTCTGCTGGCACAAAGTCCGCCACCCTCGAAACGGGTTTTGAGATCCAGGTGCCGTTGTTTTTGGAAAACAACACCAAAGTGAAGGTGGACACCCGCTCTGGTGACTACCTCGGCCGTATCAACGAGTGAGCGCCCGTCACAAGGGCCGAAAACGCGCCCTCGACATTGTGTATGCGGCGGATTTGCGCCGAGTGGACATCCTCGACGTGCTGGAGAGCGAATCCGCCAGGGTTGCCAAAAACCCTGATCAGTTACCCGCTTTTGAGTTTGGGGCCACACTGGTCCGCGGCGTGATGGGGGCAAAAGACCGCATTGATGAACTCATTTCCACCACGTCAACGGATTGGCCACTGGAGCGCATGCCGATTGTGGACCGCTCAGTCTTGCGCCTCGGAGTGTATGAGTTATTGGCGATGCCCGAGACACCGACTGCTGTGGTGATTGCCGAAGCGGGTGGTCTGGCCAGTGAATACAGCACCGATGATTCGCGGGGCTTTATTCAAGGCGTGTTGGGCACCATTGCGGAGCGGGTGCGCGGGGCTGGGCGCGAAGGCTTCAGCGAACACGGCTCGCCTGCGTCTCAAGCTGCGGATGCTGCGGACACTGAGCCACAGGAAGAGTCATTAGAGAGCGGGCCAGCAGACCCCGAGGACATTTCGCCCGACACCGGGTACACGGCGTAGTTCTCCCACGCCAAGCCTGCTACGCTTCCTGACGGTCCTACTTTAACCAGCGTCCAGAGAGGCGTGGAAGGAGGTACCGATGGCCAGCGACAGCGTCCTCAGCCAATCGGATATCACGCGCACGATTAAGCGCATGGCCCACGAAATTGTGGAAGGCAATCCGGATTCTTCGCATCTCGTCCTTCTGGGTATTCCCACCCGAGGTGTGGTCCTCGCGAATCGCCTCGCCGAGCACATTGGCGATATCACCGGTGAGGACATTCCCACTGGGGTTCTCGATGTCACCATGTACCGAGATGATTTAGACCAAGCTCCCCTTCGAGTCCCACAGCCCACAACCGCCCCAACGGGTGGCCTCGACGACCGCATCGTGGTCCTCGTCGACGATGTGCTCTTTTCGGGACGAACAGTCCGCTCGGCACTCGACGCGCTTGTTGATTTAGGTCGACCCCGCGCTGTGCGACTTGCGGTCTTAGTGGACCGCGGTCACCGTGAACTGCCCATTCGTGCCGACTATGTGGGAAAGAACTTGCCGAGCGCCTTGGGGGAGCGGGTTCAGGTTCGCTTACTGGGTGTTGATGACCGCGAAGCCGTGGAGGTCATTCGATGAAGCACCTTCTGGGAACCGACACACTCTCGCGCGAAGAGGCGGTGTCCCTGCTGGATTCGGCCAAAGAATTTGCCCGCGTGGCAGATCAAAAGATGCCAAAACTCCCCGCCCTTCGGGCGGTGACGGTGGTGAACCTGTTTTTTGAGGATTCGACCCGCACTCGCCTGTCTTTTGAAGCGGCGGCTAAGAAACTCTCCGCCGACGTGATCACCTTTCAAGGTCAAGGCTCCAGCCTGTCAAAAGGCGAAAGTTTGAAAGACACCGCCCAAACACTGGAGGCCATGGGGGCCAAAGTTGTCGTCGTTCGACACGGTTCTTCCGGTGCAGCGCACCGACTGGCCCACTCCGGCTGGCTCAGCTCATCGGTAGTCAACGCGGGAGATGGAACCCACCAGCACCCCACCCAGGCCCTTCTCGACGCCTACACACTGCGTGAGCGCCTTTACGGCGAAAACGCTGCTGGGGTGGGGCTTGACGGTGTCCGTGTGGCAATTGTGGGCGATGTGGCCCATTCCCGGGTCGCTCGCTCCAACGTGCACCTGCTGCACTTGCTGGGAGCCCAAGTGACCCTCGTCGCCCCGCGCACCCTCGCGCCGAAGGGCATTGACTCGTGGCCGGTCAACTACGATCACGATTTTGACCGGGTGCTGAGCGCAGGACCCGACGCGGTGATGATGCTCCGGGTGCAACGCGAGCGTATGCGGGGGAGCTACTTTCCGAGCCCCCGCGAATACACCAAACACTTTGCGCTCAGTGAAGATCGGTTCGATGCATTACCCGAGCACACTCTGGTGATGCATCCGGGGCCGATGAACCGCGGTGTGGAAATTTCTTCGGTCGCAGCCGATTCACCCCGCTCCACGATTCTTGACCAAGTAACCAATGGAGTCTGGGTGCGAATGGCAGTCCTTTACCAAGTCAGCAGGGGAGGCCAGACGGCATGAGCGAAATACTCATTCGGCAGGCGGCGCTCTTAGGGGGCCCAAAAAGCGATTTAGCCATCAAAAATGGTGTGTTTGTGGACCCGGTAGATCTCGACCCGAGCGCACGAGGCACACAGGTAATTGATGGGGAAGGACTTGTCGCCTTACCCGGACTGGTCGACTTACACACTCATTTGCGCCAACCCGGAATGGAACAAGCCGAAACCGTTCTTTCCGGCTCGCAGGCCGCCGCAGCCGGCGGATTCACTGCGGTGTTTGCGATGGCGAACACCCAACCGGTGGCCGACTCGGTGGGGGTGACCGATATGGTCCACCGCCTTGGTCAGGAAGCAGGTTATGTCGATGTGCGTCCCATTGGGGCGGTCAGTAAAGGCTTAGCCGGTGAAGAACTCGCCGGAATCGCGGGAATGGCAGGCGGCACAGCGAAGGTTCGAGTGTTTTCCGACGATGGACACTGTGTCTCCGATTCGTTGCTGATGAGGCGCGCCCTGGAATATGTGGGAACTTTTGGTGGTGTGATTGCCCAACACGCTCAAGATCCCAGGCTGACTGAAGACGCCCAAATTAATGAGGGTGCACTGTCGTCTCGGTTGGGTCTTGCCGGTTGGCCCGCAGTCGCCGAGGAAGCCATCATCGCGAGAGATATTCTCCTCGCCGAATACACCGGGTCCCGGCTTCACCTGTGCCATCTCTCCACAAAAGGCTCGGTGGACATTGTTCGCCAGGCAAAAGCGAAGGGTGCACGGATTACGGCGGAAGTCACGCCACATCACCTGTTGCTCACCGAAGAGCTCACCGCATCGTTCAATCCGCTCTACAAGGTCAACCCACCGCTTCGACAAGATGACGACGTTCAGGCTCTTCGCGAAGCCGTAGCCGATGGCACGATCGACATTGTCGCGACCGACCACGCACCACACCCCAGTGAATCCAAAGAGTGCGCCTTCGACGAAGGGGCGTTTGGCATGCTGGGGCTCGAGGTGGCCTTAAGCGTTGTCCAGAAGGCTCTGATCGAACCTGGACACTTGGATTGGGCCGGTGTCGCTCGAGTTCTCTCCCAGACACCCGCCCACATTGGTGGTCTCACGGGGTATGACAATCCGCTGACAGTGGGCGCTCCGGCACACCTCACCCTGGTTGATCCGGCGGCACTGAAGGACGTTCAGATGCGCTACACCCGCTCCGGAAACAACCCTTATGGCCACCTGCAGTTGCCGGGCGAAGTCCGCCACACCTTTTTTCGCGGGGTTCACACCCTCGCCGACGGACGTATTGTGCCCGCGGATGAACTCACAGGAGTAGCCAAATGACCCGGGAATTGGCGGCAGCCCTGATGTTGGCGGTTTTGGTGGTGGCCCTCTTGCTCGCCTGGTGGGGCTGGCGCCATAGGGTGAGTCGCCACCGCGACCTGCCAGAGCTCTTAGCGTCATCAGAGGTTTCTGTGCGCCCGCAACAGGTTCATTCGTTGCTCTATGTCGCGACGACACAGTCGGACGCACCATTGGAGCGCATTGCCAGGCGGCCTTTGGCGTTTCGCGCACGGGTTAACCTGGGTAGTGGCCCCGAAGGTGTGTGGCTGGATATCCCCGGTGAAGACGAAGTCTTCATTCCCTCCGCCCAGTTGATTGCCGTTGGTCGTGCGACGTGGACAATCGACCGAGTTGTCGATCGTGACGGTTTGATCTTTGTGCGCTGGCAGTGGGGTGAGCGGGAAGTCGACAGCTATTTTCGCTCAGTGGATTTCCCGGCTGAAGAGGTCCAACGCGCAGTGGAAGTAGCACTCAGTAACAACACCAAGGAGGATGCGTGAGCATCAAGACCCCGGCCGTATTGGTCTTAGAAGACGGCACCCGTTATGAAGGCACCGGTTTTGGCGCCGAGGGAAGCCGCTTTGGTGAGCTGGTGTTTAACACCGGCATGACCGGTTACCAAGAAACGCTGACGGACCCCAGCTACGCGGGTCAAATCGTCGTGATGACCGCCCCACACATCGGCAATACCGGAATGAACCAGGAAGATGAGGAATCCAGACGCATCTGGGTAGAGGGATTCGTGGTGCGTGATGTTGCCAGGCGGCCGTCGAATTTCCGCAGTCAGATCTCGCTACCCGATGCACTCACCCCACAAGGGGTGGTGGGCATCAGCGGGGTGGACACACGCGCGATTACCCTGCAGCTTCGAGAAGCAGGCGTCATGAGAGCCGGAATCTTCTCCGGAGCCGAGGCAGGCCTTGATCCGACACAACAACTCGATCAGGTGGTCAACCAGCCCAAAATGAGTGGACAAAACCTCTCCGCCGAAGTGTCTGTGCAGACCACACGAATTGTCCCCGCTGTCGGACCACGTCTAGGTGCTCTTGCGGTCATCGACCTGGGGATCAAGGAATCCACTGTCCACCACCTGGCTGCCCGAGGGTTTGAAGTCCACGTCATGCCAGAGACATCCGGGTGGTCTGACATTGAAGCCATCAGCCCGGTCGCGGTGTTTTACTCCAACGGTCCAGGTGATCCGTCAGCCAGCGATCGACACGTCGGAATTTTGCGCGAAACCCTCTCCAAGCGGTTACCGTTTTTCGGCATCTGTTTTGGTAACCAACTTCTCGGTCGAGCGTTTGGCTTTGACACCTACAAACTCAAATACGGACACCGAGGAATTAACCAGCCCGTGTTGGATAAGCACAGTGGCAGTGTGGAAATCACGGCCCAAAATCACGGCTTCGCCGTGGAAGCACCCCGAGACGAAGTGGTCGAATCGCCGGCCGGCTTTGGTCGCGTCGAGGTCAGTCACATCAGCTTGAACGACAACGTGGTGGAAGGACTACGAGCGCTCGATATCCCCGCATTTTCGGTCCAGTATCACCCTGAAGCGGCTGCTGGGCCCCACGATTCCACCTACCTGTTTGATCGATTCCGGGACATGGTGACCGACTATATGGCTCAGCCCAGCGAAGGAGGGCGGCTCTAGTGCCCAAGCGCGACGACATCAATACGGTTCTCGTGATTGGTTCCGGCCCAATTGTGATCGGCCAAGCCGCCGAGTTTGACTATTCGGGCACCCAAGCGTGCCGAGTGCTGCGGGAAGAGGGCGTTCGGGTGGTGCTCGTGAACTCGAACCCGGCGACGATTATGACCGATCCGGGCTTCGCCGACGCGACCTACATTGAACCGATCAGCCCCGAAGTGATTGAGCAAATCATCATCGCCGAAAAGCCTGATGCCATTTTGCCCACACTGGGTGGACAAACAGCCCTCAATGCCGCCATGGCGCTCCACGAGCAAGGAATCCTTGCCCGCCACAACGTGGAACTCATTGGAGCGTCTTTTGAGGCCATCATGCGCGGCGAGGACCGCCAAGCGTTCAAAGACATTGTGTTGGCCTCTGGTGCGGATGTCGCAGCTTCCCGAATTGCCAAAAGCGTTGACGATGCCCTGAGTTACGCGGAAGAACTCGGATACCCGATGGTGATTCGCCCCTCGTTCACCATGGGTGGTGCGGGCTCCGGGTTTGCCCACACCGAAGAAGAACTCATTCGGATGGTCGCTGACGGCTTGCAGCAAAGCCCCACTCACGAAGTATTACTCGAAGAGTCCATTTTGGGCTGGAAAGAATACGAACTCGAACTGATGCGAGATCACGCGGATAACGCCGTCGTGGTCTGCTCGATTGAAAATGTCGACCCGGTCGGTGTTCACACCGGTGATTCGATCACGGTGGCCCCGGCGTTGACCCTGACCGACCGGGAATATCAACGCCTGAGGGATATCGGGATTGACATCATTCGTCGCGTCGGTGTCGACACTGGGGGTTGCAACATCCAGTTCGCGATTGACCCGGCAAATGGTCGAGTGATTGTCATCGAGATGAACCCTCGAGTGTCACGCTCCAGCGCGTTAGCGTCGAAAGCCACAGGGTTCCCGATTGCAAAAATCGCCGCCAAACTGGCGTTGGGGTATCGACTCGATGAGATTCCCAACGACATCACCAAGGTGACACCGGCTTCCTTTGAACCGACCCTTGACTACGTGGTCGTCAAAGTGCCCCGTTTTGCGTTTGAAAAGTTCCCACTGGCCGATCGGACCCTGACGACCACCATGAAGTCGGTGGGTGAGGCGATGGCGTTGGGCAGAAACTTTGCCCAAGCACTCAATAAGGCCCTGCGGTCTTTGGAGCAGCGGGGAAGCTCTTTCCACTGGTCGGAGCTTTCAGAAACAAAAGACACCCTCCTGCAGCGCGCGAGTGTGCCCACAGATGGCCGGATTGTGACCGTCCAACAGGCGATGCGCCAAGGAGCGAGCGTTGAGGAGGTCTTCCAGGCAACGGGAATCGATCCGTGGTTTGTCGACCAAATTGCGCTCATTAACGAGGTGGCAGACGATGTCGCGGCTGCGCCCGAGCTCACCCCAGAAGTGATGAGATTAGCCAAAGACACTGGCTTCTCTGATGTCCAAATCGGTCAACTTCGCGGCCTGAGCGAGTTAGAAGTGCGCACCCTTCGCCACAGCTGGGACATCCGACCGGTGTTCAAAACAGTTGACACCTGCGCCGGAGAATTTCCCGCCTACACGCCCTATCACTACTCCAGCTACGACCTGGAGTCTGAAGTGGCGGCCTCGGACCGCGAAAAGGTGGTCATCTTGGGCTCCGGGCCCAACCGCATCGGTCAGGGTATTGAGTTCGACTACTCCTGCGTGCACGCCACCTTCGCTTTACGCGAAGCGGGGGTGGAGACCATCATGATCAACTGCAACCCGGAAACGGTATCTACTGACTACGACACCGCGGATCGGCTCTATTTTGAGCCGCTTACTCTGGAGGACGTCCTTGAGGTCATTCACCAGGAGGGCCAGTCGGGGACCCTTCGTGGGGTGTTTGTGCAACTGGGTGGCCAAACCCCCCTGGGGCTTGCTCAGGGCTTAAAAGATGCTGGTGTGCCCATCCTGGGCACTCCACCTGAAGCGATTGATCGGGCCGAAGAGCGCGGACAATTTTCTGCCATTTTGGACCAAGCAGGCCTGCAAGCTCCCAAGAATGGCACCGCCCACTCCGTGGAGGGCGCGATCGCGGTGGCCGATGAGATTGGTTACCCGGTGTTGGTTCGCCCCAGCTTCGTGTTGGGCGGGCGGGCCATGGAAATCCTCTATGACGCGGAAAGCTTGGAGGATTACTTCCAGCGCATTGGTGAATTCGCGATTGTCTCGCCGGAGGCCCCACTGCTCGTGGATCGGTTCCTTGACGACGCGATCGAAATCGATGTCGATGCACTCTTTGATGGCTCCGAGCTGTATGTCGGCGGGATCATGGAACATATTGAGGAGGCAGGTATTCACTCCGGAGATTCCGCCTGCACATTGCCTCCCGTCACCTTGGGTCGCGACATCATCGACCAGGTGCGAGAAGCCACGCTGAAGCTCGCCAAGGGTATTGGCGTGCACGGGCTGATCAACGTCCAATTTGCGGTGGCCGCTGGCGTTCTCTACGTCCTTGAAGCAAACCCCCGAGCAAGTCGAACGGTTCCCTTTGTCTCCAAGGCGTTGGGTATTCCCCTTGCCAGGGCGGCCGCCCTGGTGATGACTGGCTCCAGCATCCGTGACTTGGTGGCAAAGGGGCTCCTTCCCGCCCAAGACGGGTCAGATGTTCCTGCCTGGCACCCGGTGTCGGTCAAAGAAGCGGTGTTGCCCTTTAAGCGCTTTCGCACACCCCAGGGCGACATTGTGGATTCGATTCTGGGACCAGAAATGCGCTCCACCGGTGAAGTGATGGGAATCGATCGCACCTTCCCCTTAGCGTTTGCCAAAAGCCAAGACGCCGCTTACGGCGGCCTTCCCAGCTCCGGTGTGGTGTTTGTGTCCGTGGCTGACCGTGACAAACGCGGAGCTATTTTCCCCATCGCACGACTTCGACAGCTGGGTTATGACATTTGGGCCACCGAGGGTACTGCTCAGGTACTCTCCCGATACGGCGTCCCCGCACGGGTGGTCGCCAAACACACGGATGCGCGCGATGACAACCAGCCCAGCATCGTCGACCTGATTGCTGCCGGTGAGGTGGACATCATTGTGAACACCCCGCGTGGTCGCTCCGCCAGAGCCGATGGTTACGAAATTCGCACGGCCACCGTCGCTGCGGACAAAGCCCTGTTCACCACTGTGGGGCAATTGGGGGCCGCCGTGGTGTCTCTGGAGCAACGCCCTGAGGTGCCCTCGGTGAAAAGCTTGCAGGAGTATCAGGCGGAGCGTGAGGCCCACCAGGATGAGCACTAACGCCGCCTCGTTTGCCGAAGCGTTCCATCAGTGGCACGCGCCGGAGCAGCGCCTGTGTGTGGGCATTGACCCGCACCCAGAAGTGTTGGTTCAGTGGGGTCTTGACGACAGCGCTTCGGGCAGTGAAAAATTCGCGACCGGCATCATCGATGCGGTAGTCGACGCGGGTGTGAACTATGTGAAACCACAAGTGGCCTTGTTTGAGCGACACGGTGTGGCCGGAATGCGGGTGTTGGCCCAACTCATGGGGCGCATGCGTGCCCTCGGCATTCGGGTCATCGCGGACGCCAAGCGTGGGGACATTGGAACCAGCCTGAAAGGCTACGCGTCGGCGTGGCTTGAACCAGGTTCCGACTTCGAATCCGATGCAGTAACGCTGAGCCCTTACCTGGGTGTGGGTGCACTAGAGCCGGCTTTCGCTCTTGCCACGGAACACGGCAAAGGTGTTTTTGTCCTCGCCGCCACGTCAAACCCTGAGGGCCGGAGCATCCAATCGGCCGTGACCCCTGAGGGCGTCACTCTCGCCCAAGGTATTCTTCATCAATTGCAGCAGACCGTATTGGCAAACCAGTCCTCTCCGGGGTGGTTGGGCGCTGTGGTGGGAGCCACAATTGACCACGAATCACTCGGCCTGGACCTGAGCGCGGCGTCTGATGTGGTGATGTTGGCCCCCGGCTTTGGCCACCAAGGGGCACAATTGGGCGATCTGCACGCCCTTTTTGGTGACGTGTCTTCGCAGGTAATCCCCACCGTGTCGAGAAGTGTGGCGGGAACAGACCCGGACGGTGTTGCCACCAGGCTCGCTCGACACCTTGAGGAGCTTCGTCGTGTCCACCTCTGAGCAACCAGATGGGTCGACACCCACATCGACATCGCCGCAGGGGGAGTCGGGCTTTGATGCGGGTGCCCAGTCGGCGAAAAGTAGTGCGCTTCGCAAAAGACGCGCGCAGATTAAGGAAGAACTCTCTCAGCTGCAAAGAGACTTTGTCGACACTTTTGACCGCGCCAAGGATTCAGACAATCCCGCACTCTCGGGCTTACGCGTGGACTGGTTCCTGAGAGCTTTACCCGGAGTGGGCCCCACAAAGACCGCCAAGATTCTCGAGCGTTTGGGTATCAACCCTCGGGCGACAATCGGCGGACTGCGCATCAATCAGCGCACAGCGTTTCGACGCGAATTGGTGGAGCTGACAAAGAACCTGCAACCACGGCGTACCATCGGGCGCCTTGTTGTCATCGCCGGGCCTACAGCGGTGGGAAAAAACACGGTGATTACTGAGGTGTTGAAGGCACGGCCAGATATTGAAATGAGTGTCTCGGCCACCACCCGGCCGCCACGGCCCGGAGAAGTTGACGGAGTGGACTACTACTTTGTGCCCGATGAGCAGTTTGACGCGTTAGTTGAATCGGGTGAATTAATGGAGTGGGCCGTGGTGCATGGAACACACCGTTACGGAACCCCTCGAGGGCCAGTGTTGCGCCAACAACGAGCAGGCAAGACGGTGCTACTGGAAATCGACATTCAGGGCGCACGCCAGCTGCGTGACGGTGGCGAGGAAGCACTCTTTATTTTCATTGCACCACCCAGTTTCGAAGCGCTGGCTGAGCGTTTGGAATCTCGTGGCACCGAAGACTCGGACGAACGACAGCGGCGTTTAGCCACCGCGGTAGAAGAATTGGGCGCCCGCGGAGAGTTCGATCATGTCGTGGTTAACGATGTCGTCCAGGATGCCGCCCGAGACATCGTAGACTTACTAGAGGCCACAACCCCCCGAGGAGACTAAATCGTGTTGCACCACCGCGGAATCATTGATCCCCCTATCGACGAGTTGATGGAAAAAGTTGACTCCAAATACCAGCTGGTGATCTTTGCGTCGAAGCGGGCACGTCAGATCAACTCCTACTACTCTGACCTCGGCGACGGCAGCCTGTACGAGCACGTCGGCCCACTCGTTCCGTCCACAGTGGACGAAAAGCCCCTCTCTATCGCCCTGCGGGAAATCCACGAAGGCAAACTCGTGATGACCCCGCTGTCGGAATAGCACTAAGTGACTGCCTGGCACAGTGAGTCGGGCGCGCGGGTCGTCCTTGGAGTGACCGGCGGTATTGCCGCGTACAAGGCTGTTTCCATTGCGAGGCAGCTTGTCACGGCAGGGCACAGTGTCACCGTCGTGCCGACCCATTCGGCCCTCAAATTCGTGGGTGCACCCACCTGGGAGGCTATTAGTCGTCGCCCCGTGGAGGTTGACGTTTTTGATGGTGTGGCAGAAGTCACCCACGTGGCGCTCGGTCAGCAGGCAGATTTAGTAATTGTTGCTCCGGCTACCGCGCACTTTTTAGCCCAATACGCCGGAGGCCAAGCGCCGGATCTCCTACACACCACCCTGTTGGCCACGACGGCACCCGTGTTGGTTGCTCCCGCCATGCACACCGAAATGTGGCAGCACCCAGCCACGGTGGCGAACCTGGAGACCCTTCGCTCTCGGGGTGTGCACTTTGTGGGTCCAGACAGTGGTCGTCTGACAGGGGATGATGAGGGCCCTGGCCGACTGGCCGATCCCCTCGAGATTGTCCAAAGGGGCCTCGCGCTGTTGGGCGAGCGTCCCCTTGCAGGAAAGAAAGTCCTGATTTCGGCGGGTGGAACGAAAGAGCCACTGGATGCTGTGCGCTACATCGGTAACCGCTCCAGTGGAGCCATGGGGGTCGCACTCGCTGTGGCCGCGAGAGACCGCGGTGCGGAGGTCACACTTGTTCACGCCCCCCTGGAAGTGTCCTTGCCCACCGGTGTGGAGTGCGTGGCAGCACCGACGGCTAAAGACATGCACCGTGAGATGACGGGACGTGCAGGCGGTGCGGACTGGGTATTGATGGCCGCGGCGGTGGCGGATTACACCCCGAGAAACGCCCTTTCGACGAAGGCCCATAAGGATGACCTCGGCGATGTGTACTCACCGGAGCTTGTCCAAACCCCCGATATTGCGGCGGAGCTTGGAAAAATGCTGCGCGATCACCAGCTGCTGGTCACATTTTCTGCAGAAACCCTCAGCGATGACGAAGAGTTGATTCACAGAGCGCGGTCTAAGGGTGAGGCGAAGGGCGCCGATGTCGTGGTGGCTAATCGCGTAGGGCCCACGCTAGGCTTTGGCGAGACAGAGACCGCTGTGTGGATAATTCAGCGCTCCGGAGCCCCGGTTCTGTCGACTGGTTCAAAAACGGCCGTCGCGGGGCACCTCATTGATGTCCTGCTCAATCTTTAGGGGACAGCAATGCGTTACTTCACATCAGAGTCGGTGACTGAGGGTCACCCGGACAAAATGTGCGACCAGATTTCTGACTCGATCCTTGATGCCTTCCTTGCGGAAGACCCCATGTCGAGAGTCGCCGTGGAATCACTCACCACGACCGGTCTTGTGCACGTTGCCGGAGAAGTGTCCTCCTCGGCAAAAATCGACGTAGAACACATTGCTCGCGAGCGTGTTCGAGACATTGGCTACACCGATGAAGATTATGGAATCAACGCGGAGACCATGGGCGTCATCGTCTCCCTCGGGCAGCAATCACCCGATATTGCCGGTGGTGTCGACAACTCTCTGCAAAGCAGAGAGGGTAACGCCAGTGACGCTTTTGACTCCTTGGGAGCTGGTGACCAAGGTCTGATGTTTGGCTACGCCACCAACGAAAATGAGGCCTACATGCCCATGTCGCTGTGGTTGGCCCACCGTTTTGCGGAGCGCCTCGCTGCGGTGCGAAAAGACGGCACCGTCGACTACCTACGTCCCGACGGTAAAACCCAGGTCACCTTGGGCCTTGAGGGGCGCACACCTGTTGAACTGGACACCTTGGTGATCTCCACTCAGCATCACCCCGGAATTGCCCGCAAGGACCTCGAAGCAGACCTCAAGACCCACGTGATTAATCCAGTACTGGACATGGTGTCACTGGATTCAACAAAGACTCGCTACCTGATCAACCCGAGTGGGGAATTTGTTCTCGGTGGCCCCCAGGGGGACGCCGGCCTCACCGGACGCAAGATCATCGTCGACACCTACGGCGGTGCCGCACGTCACGGTGGTGGTGCCTTCAGCGGCAAGGACCCGACAAAGGTTGACCGCTCGGCCGCATACGCCCTGCGCTGGGTGGCGAAAAATGTTGTTGCTGCTGGCCTGGCCGACATTGCGGAGATTCAAGTTGCGTACGCAATCGGTTCAGCTCACCCTGTCGGTATCTTTGTGGAAACATTTGGAACCGAGAAGGTAGCGACGGACAACATTGAAAAGGCCATCGGTGAAGTATTCGATTTGCGGCCTGCCGCAATCATTGATGCGTTGGAGCTTCGTACCACCCGATACGTTCCCACAGCCACCTACGGTCACTTTGGTCGGCTGGATCTCGACCTGCCCTGGGAGCGCACCAACCGGATTGACGAACTTCTGCGCGCGAGCCGCTAATGGGTGAGCACCCGGTCGCCCGGGTGCTTCCCGAATCCAGGCTGCCGCAGCTAGATCGCATTTTTGATTACTCCATCCCCGAGGGGATGGACGTCACCCCTGGTGTGCGCGTGCGCGTACCCATGGGACGAGGCGGCCGGCTCCAAGCCGGCATCGTCATCGACGTGGTCGAAAAGTCCTCATTTGACGGGAAATTAACGCCGATTGACACACTCGTGTCGCCCGTCGCAGTCGCCACCCCCGAGCTTCAGCGTCTGGCCGATGCGGTGGCGAAACGCCAGGCCGGTGGGGTGGCCGATATTTTGCGCTTGGCGGTGCCCCCGCGAGCTGTCCGGGTCGAAAAGGCGTGGCTGAACAGAGAATCGGTTAAACCCGCCGAGGTGGAGCCACCGGAAGTCCCCAGTGGCTACGACGAGGGTCACTGGTTAGGGCTGATCGAACCGGGCACAAGACACTGGTGGCAACTGCCCTACGGTCTTCACGACACCGCAGATCACAGTGTTCCCAAGGGGCATTGGGAGATCGCGCAGTTAGCCGCCCAGGCCTTGGCTGGCGGGGTGGGGGTGGTGATTTGTGTGCCGGATTGGCGAGACCATCAGTTACTCGATGGTGCACTGCGTGAGCTAGTCGATGAGAGTGTGCTCGCACCCTTTGTGGCAACAGAAACCCCCAGCGAGCGCTACCGCAGTTATTTGCGCACCCTTGAGACCACCCCGAGCATTGCCTATGGTGCTCGCCACGCAATCTATGCCCCGGTGACCAAGCTGGGCCTGGTCATCGTGCTCTCCGACGGGGATGATCTTCACCGTGAGCCACTCGCTCCCTACCCTCACAGTCGTGATGTTGCGCTGATACGAGGCGAGCACACCGGTGCGGCGGTGGTATTCGCGAGTCACGTGCCGAGTCTTCCGGTGCTCAGATTGATGAAAATGGGCTACCTGACGGCCTGCCGCCCGCGTCATGACAGCAGACCCCGGGTTATCCCCACAGCCTTGGGGCGCTTAAGCGAGGACCCACAGACACCGGGGCGCCTGCCGTCGGTGGCCTACAGGGCGATAGTCGACGCGTTGACAGCAGGCCCCGTTCTCGTTCAGGTCTTCCACGCCGGTTATTCCCCGGGGTTAACCTGTCGATCCTGTGGGGAGCGTGCGCGGTGTCTGCAATGCGGGGGGCCGTTGAAAACCTCGCACCAATCCGGTCCTGTGTCCTGTGGCTGGTGTGGGCATCTGGCTGCGCTGTGGTCGTGTAGTGAATGTGGAGGCAGCGAGCATCGCCCAAGCGGTCACGGGGTGGGGCGAACCACCCAAGAGTTGGGCAAAGCTTTCCCCGGTGTCCCCATCGTTCGTGCTGATGGTGAAAGTAGGACCGCTTCGGTTCCAGAACGTCCAGCCCTGGTGGTGGCGACCCGAGGCGCTGAACCGGTCGCAGCGGGTGGTTACCGCGCCGCACTGTTGTTAGACGGTGAGGCCATGTTGCAAAGGGCGTCACTGGGTGCGCTGGAGGACACCCTGCAAGGGTGGGAGTGGGCTCTGAGCCTGCTGGCACCGGGTGCGGTGGCCTACCTCACCGATTTGGAAGGAAAAGTCGCCCAAAGCTTCGCGTCGGGTGGTGTGGAGGTGCTGTTGGAACGGGAGCTCCAGCAGCGTGTGGAGCTGCGTATGCCCCCAACGATTCGTCTCGCGTCCGTCACTGGGCCACGCGCCGAGGTCGAAGCGGTGGTGTCTTCACTGACGGGCCCAGGGTCCTCGGCTGCCCTGAAAGGCCAGATTGATGCATTGGGGCCCATTCGCACCGATTCTCACGCGACGTTCCTGCTTCGGATGTCCTACCGGGTGGCCCCAGAAGTGGGGGCGACGTTGCGCGCTGCCGTGGTGCGCTCTGCCACCGCGGGGCCCAGGCGGAATGCTCGCCTCAAAGTGGTGATGGATGACGTCGATGCACTGGATGCGATGGCGGATGACCCGGGGGAGTGAGCCCCACAAACCTGGTCGGCGGTTGGTCGCTCGCAGGCTAGAGCCTCAGTAGTCTCGAAGGATGAGGGTTGTGTTCGCCGGTTCTCCGGCTGTTGCCAGGACCGTGTTGGACGCCTGTGTTGCTGCCGGGATGCCCATTGTGGGGGTCATTAGCCAACCAGACCGCCCGGTGGGACGAAAAAAGGTGATTACGCCAACGCCGGTGTCGGCCTATGCCACAGACAATGCAATCGCCTTGGAGCGTCCAGAAGACTCAACAGAATTAACGGCTGCGATAGAGCGGCTGAGCCCCGATCTTGTGATCGCCGTCGCCTACGGTCGCCTGATTACCCCTTCCGTGTTGGCATTGCCCAACCACGGGTGGTGGAATCTCCACTTTTCGCTGCTGCCCGCATACCGCGGTGCGACACCGGTTCAACACGCACTGTTAGAGGGTGACACGACCACCGGGGTAAGCGTTTTTCAGATTGATGAAGGCTTGGATACCGGACTGATTCTCGCCCAAGAGCCGGTGGCGATTAGGCCCCGCGTCACCGCCGGAGAATTGCTGGTCGAACTCGCCCAGGTTGGCGCCCAACTGCTGATTCGAACGTTCCAGGATTTAGTGGCCGGACGTCTGGAGCCGACACCCCAAAGTGGCCCGGTGTCACTCGCGCCCAAGTTGCCCCGTGATGCCGGGCGCCTCGACTGCTCGCTTGCTGTGCAGGAGGTGTTCCAACGCTTTCAGGCCACCACACCAGAACCGGGGGCATACCTCGCACTCGGTGAGGAGGGTGTACGACTGGGTGTTCACGACGCAGAACCCCTTCCCAACGTGCGCGGCGAACCGGGTGTGATTGACCGTATTGAGGGTCGGATTGTGCTGGGGTGCCGCGACGGTGCACTCTGGCTGAAACAGGTACAGCCGGCGGGAAAAAAAGTGATGACTGCAGAAGACTGGTGGCGAGGGGTCTCGAAACCGGTGCACTGTGGCTGATCGGAAGACGCGCTACCCCCGGTCTGCTCGAGGTCTCGCCTGGGCGCTTCACCAACAGGTGTGGGAGGAAGGCGGGTACGCAAACATTGTGTGGCCCAAGCTGTTAGCGGATAGCCCGCTGAGCGCGGAGGACACACGGTTTGCGACCGAACTGGCGTACGGTTCGCTTAGGCGCTACGGCCAGTGGGAAGCCATTGTGAAGGCTGCTTCGGGTCGAGACCCACACCGGATACAACAAGAAGTCTGGTGGGTGCTCATTCTGGGAACCCACCAACTTCTCGCCATGTCCACAGCGACCCACGCTGCCGTCAACGAGATGGTGGCACTGTGTAAAACGCTGGGGCTTTCCCGCGCGTCTGGCCTCGTGAACGCCGTACTGCGTCGAGTCTCGGAAAAGACCCTTGAACAGTGGTTGGAGGCCCTCACGGCCAATCGCCCGGAGGGGGCCGAGCGTCTGGGTGTGCTGCACGCACACCCAGAATGGATTGTCCACGCCCTTGGGCGTGCCCTCGAGCGTGAAGGTCGCTTAGAGGAGCTTCCCGACCTTCTTGCCGCACATAACGAACCCGCCAGCACACACCTTGCTCTCCTCGGCTCCACGCCACACCCCGATGACCAGCGCACCCCGCATTCGCCCATCGGGGTGGTGAGTCCCGGAAATCCGGGACTGGATGCCCGTGTGGTGGCGTCAACAGCGAGAGTGCAGGACGAAGGTTCACAATTGGCGGCACTCGTTGCCGCTCACCTCGCGCCGATGACCGAAGAGATGAGAATGCTCGACGCCTGCGCCGGGCCCGGGGGAAAGGCGGCCGTGTGGGGTCAGGCGGCCGAGCAAGTGGGCGCCACCCTCACCGCGGTCGAACAACACGCCCACCGCGCCGCACTGGTGAGCGATTCGGTTCGTGGTCTCCACAGCGGGACAGTCGAGGTTGTCACCGCCGATGTCATCGATTACCTCGCAGTGGCCAGTGAACCCTTCGATCGCATCCTTTTGGATGCGCCGTGTTTGGGCCTGGGGGCATTGCGCAGGCGACCGGAAGCACGGTGGCGCAAGAAGCACTCCGATCTTGATGGGTTGATGGACGCCCAACGGGCTTTGTTGTCGGCGTGTGCAGCAGCACTCGCCCCCGGTGGGCATCTGGTCTATGTCACATGCTCGCCCGTCGTGGAAGAAACCACGGAGGCTATTTCGTGGCTTCTCGCTCAGGATTCGACCATGCGCGCTGTCCCGACCGAACCCCTCATTCAATCCGTTGTGCGAAAGCCCCTCGATCAGGTGGCTGTGGGCACGGCAGTGCAGTTGTGGCCTCACCGTCATGGGACCGATGCGATGTTTATCCAAGTGCTCGTCAAGTCACCATCCGACTAGGCTTGAGCTGTGCAGGTGCGAATTAATCCGAGTGTTCTTGCGGCCGATTTTGTGAATATGGAAGCAGCACTGCAGACCATCGCCACCGCCGACGCGGTGCACGTGGATGTCATGGACTATCACTTTGTTCCCAACTTGACGTTTGGGCCCCAAATGGTGGGCCGCATCCAAGACGTCTCACCCGTCCCACTCGATGTGCATCTCATGATTGAAAACCCCGAGCGCTGGGCAGTCGATTTTGCGAAGACCGGCGCCGACTGTGTGACGTTTCACGTGGAAGCCACGAAGGACCCTCTCGCGGTCATCGAGGCTTTGGAGCAGGCCGGGGCAAAAACAGGCATCTCGGTAAAGCCCGGCACACCCATCGAGCCCTACCTCGATTTAGTGGAGCGTGTCGACCAGGTCCTGATTATGACCGTGGAACCAGGCTTTGGTGGGCAATCCTTCATGGACAGTGTGCTGGACAAAGTCACTGCTGTTGCCACGCGCGCGGCAGACATTGGTCGAGACCTGTGGATCCAGGTCGACGGGGGAGTAGGTCCCGGCACCATTCAGCGTGCAGCCCGCGCAGGCGCAAACACTTTTGTGGCCGGCAGCAGTGTTTTTGGTCGAGAGATCTCTCCGTCTGAGGCGATCGCCGAACTACGGGCAGAGGCCCAGGCTGCCGTGGGCCACTAAGCGCCAAGTAGTACCACCCATACAGACCGTCCCGAATCAGCAAGGAGTTCAACATGTCACAGACAAAGCCCGAAATTGATCCCCCCATGGGTCCTGCCCCCAGCGAACTGGTGATTGATGACCTCGAAGTGGGCTCCGGCGAGGAAGCCAAGCCGGGTGCCACTGTCGAAGTCCACTACCTCGGAGTGGACTACGACACGGGCGAAGAATTTGATAGTTCCTGGTCGCGTGGCCAAACCATCACGTTTCCCCTTTCGGGACTCATTGCCGGTTGGCAGGAGGGAATTCCAGGGATGAAAGTCGGAGGGCGACGCACCCTTGCTTGCCCACCCCACCTGGCCTATGGTCCCGCCGGCGGCGGGCACCCGTTGAGCGGAAAAACGCTCCTGTTCGTGATTGACCTGGTCGGCATTCGCTAAACCCTCCGCTAAACCCTCCGCGTCATGGCGGACCGGCGCGCTGTGGCCGGTAACCTGGTGTCGTGAAAACTTTCGATGAGCTTTACCGTGAAGTCCACGTTCGATCCCTAGAAGCCACTGAAGGGTCGAGGACCGCTGAACTTCTCGCCGCTGGTGTACACGCCATCGGAAAAAAAGTTGTCGAAGAGGCCGCTGAAGTGTGGATGGCGGCTGAGCACGAGACAGACGAAGAACTTGCCGTGGAAATCGCCCAGTTGCTCTATCACCTTCAGGTGATGATGGTCGCGCGCGGAGTGAGCCTCGAGGATGTGTACCGCGCCCTATGAGTTCTCTGAATACTCCAGCACCACCGCTGCGGATTGCTGTGCCCAATAAGGGCACTCTTTCCGACGCCGCCCAGCAAATGCTCACTGAGGCGGGCTATTCGGGCCGCATAGATCCTCGTGCGCTCAGTGTTCCCGATGAGCGAAACGGGGTCGAGTTTTACTACTTGCGTCCCCGAGACATCGCCACCTATGTCGCCAGTGGCGCCCTTGATATCGGGATTACCGGGCGTGACCTGTTGCGTGATTCGGAAACACCCGCGAGGGAAATCCAGCCTCTCGATTTTGGCTTTTCCACTTTCCGTTTCGCGGGCCCTCCAGGAATTGATGACCTCGAAGCCCTTCACGGCAAGAGGGTTGCCACGAGCTATCCACACTTGGTGGAACGGTTTCTGGCAGAGCACGGAGTGGTGGCCGACATTGTTCGCCTCGACGGTGCCGTGGAATCGGCCGTCCGATTGGGTGTCGCTGAAGCCGTGGCTGATGTGGTCTCCACGGGGCGCACTCTTGCTGCCCAGGGGTTAGAGATCTTTGGTCCAGTAATTCTCGAATCCGAAGCGGTGTTGATCGCGGGACCGGAAAACCCTCCAGGCCTTGCGACCCTGCAACAGCGCCTCCAAGGTGTTTTAGTCGCGAGACAGTTTGTGTTGATGGACTACGACTTGCCACTAGAGCTACTTGACCAGGCGATCGCGATTTCTCCTGGCCTGGAATCACCCACCGTGTCGCCCTTGCAGGACCCCGCATGGGTTGCGGTGCGGGCGATGGTGCGCCGGGGAGACCAGCACGAGGTCATGGACCGGCTCTACGCCCTAGGTGCCCGCGCCATCCTGGTGTCATCGATTCACGCAGCGCGGATCTAGTGACTCTGGCCACACGGGTCATTCCTTGCCTCGATGTCGATTCGGGCAGGGTCGTCAAGGGTGTCAACTTCCTCGACCTTGTTGATCAGGGCGACCCGGTGGAGCTGGCGACCCGTTACGGTGCACAGGGCGCCGACGAAATCACTTTCCTGGATGTGACCGCCACGGTTGACAATCGCGCGACAACCTTGGATCTTGTCAGGCGGACAGCAGAAACCCTCTTTATCCCGCTCACGGTGGGCGGAGGGGTGCGAACAAGTGACGATGTTGCCCGTCTCTTAGCCCACGGTGCCGACAAGATCAGTGTCAATTCGGCAGCGATTACTCGACCAGAGCTCATCGACGACATTGCCCAACGCTTTGGCGCCCAAGTGTGTGTTGTATCCCTTGATGTGAAGAGGGACCCGGGCACGCCCTCGGGCTTCGTCGTGACCACTCATGGTGGCCGGACTACAACCGACATTGATGCCCTGCAGTGGGCAATCGAAAGTGTTGACCGCGGGGCCGGAGAGTTACTGGTTAATTCCATTGACGCAGACGGCACCAAAGAAGGCTTCGACGTGGAGCTGATTTCTCTGTTGCGGCCACACGTGTCTGTTCCCCTGGTCGCTTCAGGGGGTGCAGGGGCGCTGTCTCACTTTGCTCCTGCGATTGTGGCTGGCGCCGATGCGGTGCTTGCGGCATCGGTGTTTCACAGTGGTGCGTTGACCGTGTCACAGGTTAAGGAAGAATTGGTCGCGCAGGGGGTGGTAGTCAGATGAACTCAGTAGTGAAAGTCACGGGCGAAATACCCGGCGATGTGGTGTTCAACGCTGACGGGTT
>CBFHPU010000002.1:88287-111933 GCA_965657845.1 Pontimonas sp. | reverse complement strand
TGTTCGACTGATTGCGGCAACACCCAGACCCATCCTCACAAAGATTCTTCAGCAGCTGTCAGACCACTGGGTTGTTGAATAATTCCTCTTTTCAGATGGACGTTCCCGGCGTAGATTATGCGCTATGCCGATTCGTCACGAACCTGAAGCCTCCCGTTACGTCCTAGTCGACGATGAGGGTGACTTTGCCGGTGAGGTCGAATATGACACACAGGGTGACACCCTGCTTCTCATTCGCGCGGAAGTCCCCATGGAGCGACGCGGAGGCGGCTACGGCGTCACCCTGGTACGAGAAACGCTAGAAATGATTCGGGACGAAAAACACGGCAAAGTCCAGCCCATTTGTCCCTTTATCGCGAAGTTCATGGTCAAAAATCCTGAATTCCAAGCCCTGAGGGCTTAATCAATCGCCCCTCTGGTGGGGACCACCATGAGGTTCCCATCGGGTGCACGCGTCACGTCGAGTGACACCTGATAGGCGTCGCTCAAAATATCTTTGGTCATCACTTCGTCGGGTGTTCCCACCGCCACCAGCGCTCCGCCCACGATCAGACCCACCCGGTCGGCGTAGGCGGCAGCGAGCGACAAATCATGCACGACGACCACCACGGCCCGCCGCGTCACCGCCGGCGTCGCCGATGAAGCAGACGAACCGCCGACACTGCCGTCATCGGCAATGCGGGAGTGCCTTCTAATCACCCGCATCACCCGGTCTTGATGGTGCAAATCCAATGCGGCAGTGGGTTCATCCAACAACAACACGTCGGTGTCTTGCGCGAGGACTCGAGCGAGTGACACTCTGGCCTTTTCACCGCCCGAGAGTTCCCCAAAACGCCTGGATGCTAAATCCACCACACCCACCGAATCCATGGCGCGGGCAATACTCGCTTCATCGTCATCAGCGCGGGGTGTTCCCGCCCAAGGATTTCGGCCCATTTCCACCACCTGAGACACGGTGAAAGGAAAAGAGACTTGATTGGACTGCAACAAAATGGCCCGCAATTGAGAAAGCTGTTTGGGTCGGTAATTTTTTGTCGGCACGCCATGGATCAGTGCCTCACCCGTTGACGGCTGAATTTCCCCCGATAGGGCGCCCAAGAGTGTTGATTTTCCGGCTCCGTTTGGCCCGACCAAGGCAAATACTTCTCCGGGGTGAATACCCAACGACACGTCAGCGACAATGGTGCGCTTGCTGCGCACCACGCTGACAGTGCGCAGCTCTAACAGGTGGGAGGGTTCCCGGGCAGTGTGACTCACATCCACCCCCCACTCTTTCGGCGCTGCTGGTAGAGCAGCGCAAAGAAGAAGGGTCCACCCACCAGGGCGGTGAGCATCCCGATGGGTAAATCCGCGCCCTGCACAAGAGTCCTGGTGAGCAAGTCCGCCCACAACAACAGCGTCGCACCACCGACAGCACTCGCCCACAACAGACCGCGGTGAGCGGGACCCAACACCATGCGGATGATGTGAGGCACCACCAATCCGACAAACGCAATGATTCCCGCAAAGGCCACGGCTGCGGCCGTGAGGAGGGCCACCAACACGATGACCACGATGCGCAGCGCTTCTACGTCAACACCCAAGTGACGGGCGTTTCGCTCACCCAACGCCAACACATCCAACTGCCTGGCCAGAAGAACCGCCGCCAGCATTCCCACCAGCAACAGGGGCACAACCACCACTACTTCGGACCAGAGTGAACCGGCCAGGGACCCCAGTTGCCAAAACACAATCTGTTCCCGACTGGCCGTATCGGCGAGGAACAGCACAAAAGCAAGGCCGGCTTGAGCAAACGCGTTAATGGCTATTCCGGTCAGCAACAGGGTGACCACCTCGGTGCGACCCCCCGCACGAGCCACCGCATAAACCAACAGTGTGGCGAGGAGGCCACCGACAAAAGCCAGCGCTGCAACCCCACCCCCTGCAAATTGGACACCAAACACGATGGCGATGGAAGCACCTAAGGCCGCCCCGGAGGACACCCCCACCACGCCAGGTTCCGCCAAGGGGTTACCAAAAACGGCCTGCATCAGCGCGCCACCTACCGCCAGTGACGCGCCCACAGCGATCGCCATCACAATCCGGGGAAAGCGCACCACCCACAAGGTGGCGTCCACCACATCCTCAGTGGGTGCCAAAGTGGTCGAAAAACCCAGTCGGTCCAGAATGGACCCCCACACTTCAGTGGCAGAAATATCCAACTGTCCGGTCACAGAAGACACGAGGACGCCGGCGATCAGCAGGACGAGCAGTGTGAGAGACAACACACTGCGCCTGAGAACACCCGCTTGTTGGGGAAGGACCTGGCTCACGGAACGCGGTGGAGCCACTCGGGGGTGGCAAACTTTTCGCTGGCCAGGCTGGCGGCCAAGCGGTGTTCGGTATCGGTGATGGACCCGGGTTGAAGCGAGTAGAGCGACTGGAACGTGTTCACCAGGTGGTCTTGAATGTCCTCGCGGCTCATACCAGTGTGGGCTCGAAGGGGGTCCACCCGCTTATTGGCGGAGGCCACCCCTTTGTCGCTGATTTTTTCGCGCCCAATACGCAACACTTCGACCATTCGGTCGCCATCCATGTCGTAAGCCATGGTGACATGGTGAAGGACAGCACCACTGCCTAAACGTTTTTGGGCCGCGCCACCGATTTTTCCACTGGGCGATTGAATGTCGTTTAGCGGCTTGTAGTGGGCGTCAATACCCAAGCCCCGCAACGCCTGAATCACCCAGTCGTCTAAGAACGCGTAGGAGTCTTGAAAGCTCATTCCCGCCACAAGTTCAGCGGGTGCGTAGAGGGAGTAGGTAATCGCTGTACCCAACTCCATAAACATGGCGCCACCACCGCTGACTCGGCGCACCACTTCCATACCGTGGCGATTGGCCCCCTCCATATCCACTTCGTTTCGAAGAGATTGGAAGCTACCAATGACGACGGCGGGTTTTGCCCACTCCCATAAGCGCAAGGTCGGTCCGCGCTGCCCGGCACCGACCTGTTCGGTGAGAACTTGGTCCATGGCCATTTGTTGCAAAGGCTCGAGAGGTTCAGGTGCGAGGTAATCCCACTGATAGTCGGTGAAACTTGTCGCGCTGGTCAGTGCACGCCGGACCACGGTGGCGACAGCTGATGGGTCAAAGCCCATCAGCACAGCCCCTTCGGGAATGGCCTTCGACACAGTAGCTTCTAGATCGTCGTGACTACTCGCCACCGATAACCCCTCGAGGCTGTGGTTAATCATCTCCAGAACCTCATCGGGTTCCAGAAAGAAATCACCGGCCACCCGGGCGTGACTAATCACACCACCACTGGTGTCGAGGTCTATCGTGACGAGTTTTCCGCCGGGAACCTTATATTCTGCGTGCACGTCGGCCAGTTTACTTTCGCGATTCTGTCAGTGCCTCAGACAACCAACCGAGCAAGTCAGTGACGACTTCTTCCCGGTTGATTTCGTGAAACACCTCGTGGCGTGCTTCCGGGTACACCATGGTGGTCACGTCGGTCAGGCCACCGCGGGTGCGATAAGCGTTTTCGAGTTTTCTGACTCCACGTTCACCACCCAAGGAATCATCGCCCCCCACCATCAGCAACATCGGAATGTCGTGACCCACTGGCCGTGGCCCCCCGAGCAGTCTCAGCGCATCGAGGGGTCCGAAAAGTTTCAGTGTGTTGGCCGGAAACGCCAGTGGGTCTTCTACCCAACGCGTGTGCACTTCCGGGTCCC
Source organism: Pontimonas sp. (assembly GCA_965657845.1). Lineage (GTDB taxonomy): Bacteria > Actinomycetota > Actinomycetes > Actinomycetales > Microbacteriaceae > Pontimonas. The sequence goes on along the minus strand of CBFHPU010000002.1, from coordinate 108,218 downwards.
GACTGAGCCATTCGGCGCCCGTGTCACCCAAGTGGGCATGTTGAGCATTTAAGTCCCCGGCGTTCATATAGCCCGGCATCCGATAGGTGCTCCCGGTGAAGACCACAGCGTCCAAGTCCTCACCAAATCCCTCATTGAGGAGGATTTGGCCCATCAAAGAGCCCCAACTGTGACCCAGGAACACGATCGGCACACCGGGGTGCTCTCGCGAGATGAGGTCATGAAACTCGCGCACCGATCGGATCGTGGAGCGCAGTCCGCCCACACCTAAGCGACCCAGCCTGGAGTAGTCGCCATCCCACTGATCCAGACCGGTCTGGCCGTGGCCGCGGTGCTCATTGGCCCACACCTCATAGCCCGCCGCGACTAATTGTCGGGCAACCCAGTCATAGCGCATGGCGTGTTCACCCAAACCGTGGGCAATCTGGATGATGGCTCGAGGGCTTGAGCTCCCCTGCCACCGGTGAAAGTACACGGTGACACCATCGGAGTCCACAAAAGAATCGTCCACTCGTGTCACCGCAACCATCGGCTAGTGCCGCTCTGCCGGGCCGAGGAGGTCGAAAGCGACCGTGTGGTGGACGGCCTCGGTGTCGCTGGGGTGATACACCCCGGCTAATACGTCTCGTTGAAGCCTGCTGATTTCATGGCTCGCGTGGTAACCGCGGCCGCCGTGGAGACGAAGAGCACTATCGACCACGCTTCTGGCCGTCTCCACAGAGCGATGTTTTACCCCAGAGAGCAGTCGAAACCAACGCGACCCATGATCGACCTGGTCCACCACGTCGGCCGCAAGAGTTCGAAGGGGTGCATCGAGTGCGTCAACGGCCATTGCCGCATCAGCAACCTGCCAACGAATATCGGGGTCGGTGGCATACGTTTTGCCGTCCCTGGCCATGCTGGTGCGAGCGGACACTGCCTCGACGGCGAGCTCCAGCGCACGCTCGGCAATACCCACATACACCGAAGAGACCAGCAGCAGGAAGTTTTGGAAGATTGCCCGAATGAAAGGATCCGCATTGTCGCCGACGGGAACAATGCGGGCCACATGTTCGGGGGTGACCACGGCACCATCCAACACGGTGGTGTGGCTTTGGGTGGCCCTCATCCCTAACGTGTTCCAGTCTTCAACAATGTGAAAACCGGGGGTATCCCGGGTGATGAAACCGTGGACGATGCTGTCGTCCATTCGCCCTAAAAGGCCCAGTTTCGTCCACGCCGGCGAGAGCGACGTGAACACCTTTTCGCCGTGGAAGGCGTAACCCTCCTCGACCTGGGTCACCTGGGTCACCGAGTCTGTGAGTACTCGGTCGTTTCCTCGTTCACTCACCCCGAAAGCGAAAAGGTCACCGGAGCGAGCACCGTCTAAGACAAACGCTAAAGAATCGTCCCCGGCTGCCTGCAGGGTCTGGGCCACCCCCACCCAGGTGAAGTGCATTCCCAAACCCAACGCGGTTGCCGGCGCATACCGCGCGAGCGTGCGCTGATTGTCGACCAGTTCGCTCAGCGGACGGGGGTGTAGGTAGCCAACATCCCGAAGGGCTTCAAGGTCTTCGTGGAAAAAAGAATTGGTCGCATCGAAATTAGCGGCCCGTGACCGGATGGACTCCAACAGTTCAACAGTCCACTGCATGGGCCCTCCCTACACGTGTGTGGCGTGGTCTGAGACTAGCGATTCCTCGTGAAAGTTGAGGGGGAACACCAGTGCCGGGTGGCGCACCGCAATACCGAAAGGCGAACCCACGGCAGGGAGGAACGGTGCGGCAATCCGTGCGCGAACTTTGGTGTCACTGGGGGCAATGACTAGTTCCACGAGTGCATCGTGACCGGCATAGGTCAGGTTGGTCACCGTTGATTGCACACCCTGGGCTTGCGGGACCAACCATTCTGGGCGCAGTACCACCCGGACGGTTTCGCCCTGGGCGGGGTTGAACCCTTGAGCACTTGCGGCTAAAGAGCCCAACACGGTATCGACGTGTCCGGAACACCCGTAACGAAGCGGTTCACCCTCACAGAGCTCTTTCGCTCCACAGGTTTCACACTCCAACGCCGTGTCTTGCCAGGTGCCTTCGACTTCCACCGTGTCGCCCACAAATGATGCCACCCACGGGGTGAGCGGGGACTCATAAATTTCTCTGGGTGTTCCCACCTGCGCCACACGGCCACCGTCCATCACCACCACCAGGTCAGCCAAATCGAGTGCTTCTTCTCGGTCGTGGGTCACCAACACTGTGGTGGTGTCGGTTTCTCGCAACAACTCGACTACTTCACGGGCAAGTTGGTGTCGTAACACGGTGTCGAGTGCGGCAAAGGGTTCATCCAGCAAGATCGCGTCCGGGGTAGGTGCCAGGGCCCTCGCCAATGCCACCCGTTGTGCTTGACCACCCGAAAGGGCACTGGGTTGGCGGGCAACCAACTCACTAATTCCCACCAGTTCAGCTAAGGCTTCGATCTTGTCGCTTCGGCGTCGACCTTTGGGCAACCCAAAACCGATGTTGTCGGCAACACTCAGATGGGGAAAGAGTGAAGACTCTTGGGGGACCCAACCGATTCCTCGCTGTTCGGGAGGCACCAGAGCGTCGGGGGAACTCAACGTTTTTGACCCCACCGAAATGGTGCCCTGCTCGACACTCAACAACCCGGCGAGGGCGAGCAGAAGAGTGGTTTTGCCACAGCCTGAAGGACCGAGTACGGCGACGACGGAACCGGAGGGAACGACCAGGGAGACATCGCGCAGCGCAGGAGTGTCGCCATAAGAGATGCTGAGCTCGGATACCGCAAGGGTGGTCATGCGGGGTCTCCTTTCTCACTTCTCGCTCCGGAGAGCAACATGGCGGGAATTGCGGCGATGAGGACCAGAAGAGCGGCGTAGGGTGCCGCCTGGCCAAACTCGACAACGAGTGTTCTGGTCCACAGTTCTGTCGCTAGCGTATTCACTCCAGTCGGGCGAAGAATGAGAGTGGCGGGAAGTTCTTTCATCGTCGCAATCATCACCAGCAGCGCCCCCACACCAATACCGGGCAGTGCCAGGGGCAATGTCACTCGTCGCCACGCGCCGAGAGGTGTTTCCCCAAGGGTTCTCGCGACCATCAACAGTGTGGGCGACACCCCTTCAACACTGGCTCGCGCGGTACCAATGGATTTTGACGCAAACAACACGGTGTAGCCAAACACCAACACGATGATGCTTTGGTATAGCCCCGGCAGGAGGCGCAGGGTGAGAAACACCAGCGACAGCCCCACCACAATTCCTGGCAGTGCGTGACTCAAATACCCCAACGATTCGATCGCTCGGGGTATGGTTCCACGAAACCGGGCAGCAAGGGCCGCAATGGGCAAAGCGACAAGTGTTGCCGCGAGGGCAGCAGCAATCGACACCGCCACCGTCCAGAAGGTGGCTTCCAGCAGTCGAGGGACATCCACCGTTTGGGCTGTCTCCACTTGGAGGAGCCGAACCCCGAGGCCCAGTAGTGGAACCAACACTCCGACGGCAACCGGGGTGATCGCCAACACCATCAGGACCCGGCGCACAAGGGGGGCCGGTCGGGGCCCAACAGGTTTGCTGCGCCCTGGGGTGAATTGCCTTTGGCCCCGCACCCGGCGCTCACCCAGAACACCGATGAGGGCTAAGACGACGACGAGCAGGGCCAAGACGGCTGCCTGGTTGCGATCAAAGCTCGCCGAATAGGCGGCGTTGACACCCCAGGTGAGCGTGTGGAAGCGCAGCATGGCGACGAGGCCAAAATCGCTCACCGAATACAGGAACACCAGCAGGGTTCCGGCGAGCGCCGCGGGTCGAATTTGTGGCCAGGTGGCCACCCAAAACGCTTCAAAGGGTTTCTTGCCAAGGGTTCGGGCGACTCGCTCCTGGTCACCTCCGACACTACGTAGTGCGGCAGCGGTAGGGAGGATGACGTAGGGAATGGTGACTGCGGTGAGCAGTGCCCAACTGGGCCAGAATCCAGACAGGGTGGGCCACCACACCAACCAGCCGTAGGAGGCTAGGTAGGAGGGTATTGCCAGCGGTAGGGCGGAGAGAACCAACCACAGCCTGGGCTGAGGAAAACGCCCCCTACTCATCCCGACCGCAATTGCCACACCACCGAGGAGTGCAGTGAGCGCCACCGACACGGCGAGCGCCAACGTGTTGAGTGTGTAGCCCAGAGCCCTCGATTCGAACAGGACACTGATCAGCTGTTCAAATGGGATTTCGCCCGCTCGCACCGCGAGGTACACCATCGGGATTAATACGATCAGTGCCGCGATCAGAGCGGGAATAACCCGCCATCCGGGCGTGCGCGCCATCCCACTCACCGTCACGGTGGTGCGAGTGGTGGTGCGAGTAGCGGTCACAAAGGGTCCTTACGACACGTGACCGGAGCAGACCCCGGTGGGGTCTTCGCTCCGGCCACTGTTTAGGTTACTAAAGCAACCCGAAACGTGTCAGTAGTTCCTGGGTCTCGGACAGCGATTCCAAATCCGAGAGGTCCAGATCCGGGTTGACCAGGCTCTCCAGTGATGGAAGATCCGCTGGAGCATCGATTCCGTCAACGAGCGGGTATTCGTAGGTTTGCTCGACAAAGTACGTTTGACCGGCTTCGGAGACCATGTAGTCCACAAAGTCGATGGCGTCTTGGTCGAGTTGTGCGGGGGTGAGGATTCCGACCCCGGTGACGTTCACCATTGATGCAGGGTCTCCCGCTTCGGTGAACCACAGCCTGGAAGCCAGGTTGTCCTCGCCTCGCTCTGCTTCTAACCGGTACCAGTAGTAGTGGTTAATCAGTCCGAGTGGGATTCCTCCGGCTTCCACCGCTTCGAGGATCGGAGTATTGCCTTCGAAGTACTGGGGGTCGTTGGCGACGAGTCCGCTAACCCAGGCTTCTGCCGCACCCTCACCGTCGATCACCCGGTAGGCGGTGACGTAGGACTGGAAGCTCGCGTTGGTGGGTGCCACTCCGACCTGGCCGGACCATTGGGGCTCGAGGAGCTCGTTGGCGGTGTTGGGCAGTTCCTCTTCGGTCACCATGTCGGTGTTGTAGACAATGACGCGTGCGCGTCCAGTCACGCCCACCCACGAATCGTCGGTAGAGGTAAATCCGGGTTGCACTCGTGAGCTGATGTCTTCAGGCAACGTGCTAAACAACCCCGCTTGACTAAGCGCACCGAGTGCGCCGGCGTCTTGGGAGAGGAACACTCCTGCTTGGGTAGCTTCGCCTTCTTCTAGCAGGAGGGCGGCCATTTCGCCGGTGTTTCCATATCGAACCTCGACCTCAATTCCGGTTTCTTCCGAGAATTGGTCGATCAGCGGCTGGACGAGCGTTTCGCTGCGACCCGAATAGAGGGTGAGGAAACCATCAGATGTGGCTTCGCCTTCAACGGCTTCTACTGAGCCGTCTTCTACGACTTCTTCTTCGGTGGCTGTTTCGGGGGCTTCTTCGGGCGCTGCTTGGCATCCGGCTAAGACAAAAGACAGAGCCCCGATAGCGGACACGACGCGCAGGGATGACCGACTAGTCATGAGTTTCTCCTTGAGACAAAAAAGTACCAGCGACAGGCCGTCGCTGGCTCTTATTAGTTAGGTTAGCCTAACTTTATCTCCAGGACAAGGGTTAATTCGCTCGAAAGCTCTGAATGTCCTGCAAAGCACGCTCCAACTGGTCCATGGCGAAGTGCACATCGGACTCTTTCACAATCAACGGTGGCGCAAAACGCAGAGTGGAGCCGTGCGTGTCTTTCGTGAGAACGCCGCGACCCACAAGGGCTTCAGCGACCTCGCGACCGGTCGCTAATTCGGGATCGATATCAACACCCGCCCACAGGCCTTCTTGGCGAACACCGACCACGCCGAGACCACGCATCTGCTCGAGGCGTTGACCCATGACCACACCGAGCTTTTTCGAATTCGCCTGCATCCGACCGGTCTGAAGAAGCTCCACCACGGCCTTGCCGACAGCAGCGGCCAACGGGTTGCCACCAAAAGTCGATCCGTGCTGGCCCGGTGCAATGACCCCCATGACATCAGCGCGACCAGCCACGGCGCTGACCGGAAGCAGGCCACCGCCTAGGGCTTTACCCATGATGACCATGTCGGGGTGGACCCCGACATTATTGACCTGAAGGGTCGCTCCCGTGCGGCCCAAACCCGACTGAATCTCGTCAGCGATCAACAGCACATTGTGGCGGGCAGTAATTTCGCGCACCCCAGGCAGGTAAGACGCAGGAGGAATCACGATCCCCGCTTCACCCTGAATGGGTTCGACCAACACCGCCACCGTCGTGTCGTCAATCGCCGCTTCTAGCGCCGCCGCATCGCCGTAGGGCACGGAACGGAAACCGGGAAGGTAGGGCCCGAAATCGTCCCTGGCTTCTGGGTCAGACGAGAAACTAATAATTCCTAGGGTGCGACCGTGGAAATTGTTATCCGCAACAATGATGGTCGCCTGATTCGCCGACACACCCTTCGAGCGATAACCCCACGCCCGGGCAATCTTGATCGCGGTTTCTACCGCTTCGGCGCCGGTGTTCATCGGCAACACCATGTCTTGTTCCACCAGCCGCGTGAGCCCTTCGGCGAAAGGCCCCAACTGGTCGTTGTGTACTGCACGCGAGGTCAAACTGAGAGTGCCCAGTTGGCGCTTCAGCGCACGAACCAAGGCAGGATGCTGGTGACCGAAATTCAACGCCGAGTAAGCAGCGAGACAGTCGAGGTATTTCTTGCCCTCGACATCCCACACCCACTGCGCTTTCGCTTTGCGGGCAACAACCGGCAACGGGTGGTAGTTGTGGGCAAGAGTTTTTCCCTCGCCTGCAATGAGTTGGTTAGTGCGAGTGGGGGCCTGATGTTCAAAGCGTTTCGTTACCTGCGTAGCTCCAGCGTGCAACATTTCACTCCCCCTCCACCCAACAACAGTTCCGACAAATCTACGGTGTGTGTCTTATATCCTCGCGCTTCGAGCTCAACGCGCAGTGTGTGTGCCTGCTCGGCCATCACCACATTGAGCCCATCGCTAAAGAGGTTGAGCCCCAGCACTGCGGCGTCTTCCTCACTGGCAATAATCGCGTCGGGATAACGCTGTTCAAGAATTGCCCTGGATGCGTCATCAAACGCGGAGGGTAAGTAGGCAATGGTCTGATCGTCAAGGACAGCAAGGGCCGTGTCCAGGTGATAGAAACTCGGGTTGATCAGCTTCAGGCTGATCACCTCTCGCCCAAACACTTCTGCAATTTCTCGGTGCGACTCTGATTCGCTGCGGAAACCGTGAGCGGCGAGGATGACGTCTCCCACCAGCAAGAAGTCCCCTTCACCTTCATTACTTTCTGCTGCCTCACGCGCATCAAAACCCAGCGTGGCGAGGTGGTCAAGGTAAGCGGGGCCTTCTGGTTGGCGCTCGGGGTAGCGAAACTTTGCTTCATAGGCGATGCCATCCAGCACAAAACCCCCGTTTGCTGCGTAGACCATGTCGGGCAACCCCAGAAGGGGGTCAATCAGGTGGACGTCGAATCCCAAACGAACATAAGTGTCATAGAGGCTCTGCCACTGTGTTGCGGCCAACGATTGGTCTGTGGGGTTTTCGGGAAACATCCAGGGGTTGATTCGGTAGCTCACCGTGAAGTGGTCTGGTCGACACATCAACACCGTCTTGGCCTGAGCGGTCTTGGGTGACACTTCATCGCCGTGTGGACTGCTGTGCGTGGTGGTTGCTGGAGTGGTGATGGTCATAGAAGCAGTGTGTCACGCACAATGCGCGCGTATACGCGTCTTAGACGCTTATATCGTGCAACTTTGTGGCTCAAATAGCGGTTTTATTGCGTAGTGTGTCGTCATGGACACAATTGACCGCCGCATCATTGCCCTGCTGCGAGAAAGTGCGCGAATGCCCTACGCCGATATCGGCCACCAGGTGGGGCTCTCCGCCTCCGCGGTGAAACGTCGCGTCGACCGTCTCACCCAAGACGGCACCATTCGAAGCTTCACCCTCGATGTTGACCCCGCCGTGGATGGGCTCGGCGTCGAAGCCTACGTCGAACTGCACTGCCGCGGCACAGTCGCCCCCCAGGAGCTCAAACACATACTCGCCAAAGTGCCCGAAGTCGTTCAAGCCGGAACAGTCAGCGGTGACGCCGATGCTGTCGTGCACCTTCGAGCCCGTGACATCCACGCATTGGAAGAAGCCCTGGAAAAGGTTCGCCTTGCTCCCAACGTGGAATTTACGAAGAGCTCAATCGTGCTCTCTCAATTGATCAACCGACGCTAAACGATCAGACCTCGAGAGAAAGAAACCTGGGATCCGGTGCGCCGAAGCGGTGGCCGGTGATTGACACCGCCTGTTCGCGAACGAACGGCAACATTTCCACACGACCAGACTGCGTCACCTCGTCATCCCACACCGCCACAGCGGGGCTGCCATCGAAATGCACGTACATGACGTTGGCATTTCCGCCCAACAACCGAATCCGCTCAGGAGGGTTTCGCCGCACACGCTCGACAAACTCGAGCTCAGACTCCACGTGGACACTGGCCAACGCCGGTCGCTCCCCCGAGGGGCTCGCCAAGACCCGCATCACCGGGTCAGGCAGTGAATCTGACGAAGACAAGTGCACCACGGAGCCCGTCCGGAGCCCCGCCAGAACCACCCGAAGGACATCAACCAGCGGGGTGAGAGAAGAAGCGCGAACTACCGCCTCAAAAGGTCGGTAGCGAAACACGTTTCGCTCCACACCCACCTGGCTCACATCAACACTCGCCCCGTAGTGGTGCAAATAGGCATGTTGATCGCTCAACAGTGCGTGACTAAGCGACTCTCGCTCGTCTGGCGTGAGCGCCTCCCCCGCCGCGTCCACCACGGCCAGAAACTCTGGGGCAATGTCTTCGACAGAACCCACGAGGTCTGGGTTGACCGGTGCTGATGTGAGGCTGCCCAAACCGAAGAGGTAGTTGGGCCCCCCGGCTTTCGCCGTCGGGCCAACGCTGGATTTTTTCCAGCCACCAAACGGTTGGCGGCGAACAATCGCGCCGGTGATCCCACGATTCACGTAAAGATTTCCTGCGTGAACGTTCTCAAGCCAGTAGCTCACTTCGTCGGGATCGAGCGAGTGAATTCCCGCAGTCAAACCGTATTCGACACTGTTTTGATACTCCACGGCATCCTGAAGTGTTCTCGCCGTCATGACACCCAGCAAGGGTCCAAAGTATTCAGTCTGATGGAACGTGCTGCCCGGGCGCACCCCCAGTCGAACACCGGGGGACCACAACCGCTCGGTGTCATCCAGTGGGCGTGGTTCGGCCAACCATTCTTCTCCCGCACCCAACTGGGTGAGCCCCTGGCGCAACTTGGCCCCGGGGGGTTCAATGATTGGATTCATGGTGGTTTCTGGTCGAGCGTCAGGCCACCCGACATCCAACGTGTTGACAGCGTCCTCTAATTGACGCCAGAAGCGCTCCGACTTGGCGACTGAGCCCACCAAAATAACCAGCGACGCCGCAGAGCATTTCTGGCCTGCGTGACCAAAAGCGCTTTTCACCAAATCCGCAACCGCTAAGTCAATGTCGGCGCTCGGGGTAATGACCAAAGCATTTTTTCCACTGGTCTCTGCCAGTACGGGGAGGTCCGCCCGCCAGCTGCGAAACAGCGCAGCGGTCTCAAAAGCGCCCGTCAAAATGACCCGATCGACACCCTGGTGGGAGATCAGCGCCCGACCGAGTTCACCTTCACTGACATCGGCGAGATGCAACACATCTTTGGGGACACCGGCAGCCCACAGTGCCTCGACCATGACCGCCGCACAGCGGCGGACCTGGGGGGCAGGTTTGATAATCACTGCGCTACCCGCGGCGAGAGCCGAAGTGACTGAACCGGTGGGGATTGCGACGGGGAAGTTCCACGGTGGGGCGACCATGGTCAGACCCACCGGGGTAAACCTGGCACCGTTAAGTTGCTCCATCTCGACCGCTTGGGAGGCGTAGTAGCGGGCGAAGTCAATCGCTTCACTGATCTCCGGGTCCGATTCGGCCAACGTCTTGCCCGCTTCTTGCATCATCACGGACATAATTTCTCCCCGGCGCACCCCCAACTCGGCAGCCGCTTTGAGGAGAATTTTCCCTCGGCCTTCAGCGCCCCGAGCAGCCCATTTCTTGCCGCCTCGACGCATTTTTTCCACAATCGAGTTGATTTCGATTCGGCCATCGATGGGGCCAAGGTCATCCGAGATGAGGCCACCCTTGAGAGTGTCCAGACCGGCGGCTTGACCGTCTAATGACGCAGCGTGGCGATAGATTCCACGCGCCCATTCCTGGTTTGCCGGCAAGGCAAGATCGGTATCGGGTTCGTTGTGAAACTCGTCCACTGCGGGAAGATTTCGCGGACGAGTCTCTAAAGTGCGGTCTTGTGTGCGAGACGGGGTCGGAGCTTTTTGTGTCATCGCGTCCAGCGATGCCCGAAAACGCGCTTCCTCTCGGGCAAACACGTCGGAGTGGTCATGGAGGTCGAATACGGCCGACATGAAGTTTTCCGGGCTTGCGTTTTCGTCCAAGCGGCGAACCAAATAACCCACTGCGGCATCAAATTCGTGGGAGTGCACCACGGGGGTGTACAAGATGAGGGGTCCGACCGTTTCTCGAACCGCGTCGGCTTGGTCGGGGGCCATTCCCACCAACATTTCAAAATCAACGTGCTCGCGCACACCGCGTGACGTCGCCAACAGGTGTGAGAAGGCCAAATCAAACAGGTTGTGCCCGGCGACACCAATTCGGATGGCTTTCGCCCGTTCGGGTGTGAGCGACCATTCCAACACTCGCTTGTAGTTGGTGTCTGATTCTTGCTTACTGGGCAAAACCGCAACGGGCCAGTCGTGTAATGCGGCATCAACCTGCTCCATTTGCAGGTTTGCCCCTTTCACCACACGGACTTTCAGTTGGGCCCCACCCTTAGCCACCCGCTCGGTGGCGAATGCGCTGAGGCGTTTCATCGCATCCAACGCTTCGGGCAAATACGCCTGCATCACGATGCCGCCGTAGTAGTGGTGGAGGCTTTCACGACCGAGGACCCGTTGGAACACGTCCAGGGTCATCTCCAGGTCGCGGTATTCCTCCATGTCGAGGTTGATGAAGGTGGGCGGGTTAGTCGCGGCAGCTTTTTCGTACAGCGGAACAAGCTTTTCCACCACGCGCTCAACGGTTTGGTCATAGCTCCACATCGACAACTGAGCGACAACGGATGACACTTTCACTGACACGTAGGTCACATCGCGGCGTTCAATCAGCCGCTCAATGCCCTTTAAGCGTTTGGTGGCTTCCCCGGCCCCCAACACCGCTTCACCCAGCAGATTGATGTTGAGTTGGTCGCCGCGTTTGGTCAGACGCTTCAACGTGCGCTCAAGAGAGGCATCCGACGCGTCAATGATTAGGTGGCCAATGAGCGTTTTCAACGCTTTTCGGGCAATCGGGACCACGATGGCGGGAAGAAGTGGGGCAAACCACGAGCCCACCATCAGCAACCACCGCAAGATCCCGGTGAGGAAGGCGGGTGGCTTTTGACCCAGCTCGCGCAGTGCGCGGGCTGCGACGGTCAAATCTTCAGGACGAAGCACCCGGTCCACGAAACCTAAGGCGAAAGCGGGACCGTCAGGGTCTTTCAGCAAGTCAGCCAGCCGTTGAGAACTGGCGTGGGGTTTCTTGTGCAGGGTGGCTGCACGATCCAGCCACTGGTGGACCAGTTCGACACAGTCGTCGCTGAGCGTCTTTGCTCCGCGGACACCTTTTGTCGAGGCAGGCGCTGTGTTGGATTTAGTTACCGTGAGAGACATAACTCGAGGGTAGATGGTAGAAGGGTTTTCAGCATCACGGCATCCTGAATGTCCTTTTACACTGTGGGGATGTCGGAGACGCTCCCCACAACAGCCGATGTTGTCGTTGTCGGTGGTGGTCACAATGGCCTTGCCGCAGCCGCCTACCTCGCCCGCGCAGGCTACGACGTGGTCGTCTTAGAACGCCAATCCGTCGTGGGGGGTGCAGCCATTTCGGCCCACGCTTTCGAGGGTCACGACGCAAGACTCTCGCGCTACTCCTACTTGGTCAGTCTTCTGCCGGAGCGAATCAGAACAGATCTCGGGCTGAATATTGACCTTATTCGCCGGCGCTACTCGTCTTACACACCGGTGCCCGGAACACACACGGGGTTGCTCATTGACGCAGAAGATCCTGTTCGCACCAAGGCGTCCTTTGACGCGATTGGTGCGAACGAGGACTACGAGCGCTGGGTGGAGTTTTACCGTGACACCGAAATTCTTGCCCAGACCCTTTTTCCGACAATGACTGACCCACTGTTGCGGGAATCGGAAGTGCGGTCGCTCCTCGAATCCCGTGCTCCCGGTCGAAAACTGTGGGAGCGTTTTTTCGCCACCCCGATTCGCACGCTCGTGAACGACACTTTTGACCACGACATTGTCCGCGGTGTGGTGCTCACCGACGCACTCATTGGAACATTCCCCGGCGCGGATGGTGACGAATCCCTGGGGGCCTGTTTCCTGTACCACGTGATTGGTGGCGGGACGGGAGATTGGGATGTCCCCGTCGGGGGCATGGGCGCAGTCAGTGGCAGCCTGGAGGGCGCGGCACGACACGCGGGCGTGAAAATCATCACCGACGCTTCGGTGGCGGCCGTTTCTGATGCCCCGTCTGTGGAATTTGACCACGGAGGCTCCACGCATCACATTGACTGCCGATTAGTGGTTTCTGGGATTTCTCGGACGCACACCCAAAAATTGTCCGGCCTAAGACCAGCCAGCACGCCCATCGAAGGCGCTCAGGTAAAAGTAAACCTCCTGCTCAGCCGTCTTCCCCAACTTGCCGACCCCAACGTGCGTCCAGAAGAAGCCTTTGGGGGAACTTTTCACATTAATGAATCCGGCACTCAGCTCGAGGCGTCAATTGCCCAAGCCCAAGCCGGCAGCATCCCCGATCTGATTCCCTGTGAGGTGTACTGCCATTCCCTCAGCGATCGAAGCATTCTTGGTGACGGGCTTCGAGAGACGACCGCTCAGACACTCACCGTGTTTGCTCTGAATGTGCCACACCGGCTGATTGCCGATTTAGACCCCGACGAGATTAGGCAGGAACTCGAGAAAAAGGTCCTTCACTCCCTCCGGAGTGTCCTTGCAGAGCCGTTAGAGAACTGTTTGTTGAAAGATGCGAACGGCCAGTGGTGCGTTGAAACCAAGACGACCCTGGATCTAGAGGCCACCCTGGGCCTTCCTGGAGGAAACATTTTCCACGAGCCCCTGGGCTGGCCTTTTGTCTCTGACGACGACCCCCTGGAGACGCCCGCCGAGCGGTGGGGTGTTGATTCCGGCCTGCCCCACGTTCTCCTCGCCGGTTCAAGCGCCCGGCGAGGAGGCGGGGTCAGCGCCATCGGCGGTCACAATGCCGCCATGGCCGCTCTGGAGCTATTGGAATAAGACGCCATCGAGTGGCCAGTTAATCCAGAGGGCTGCTTAGAAATCGTCCATGTCGAAACCGTTCATGCCGAAGCCACCGAGTTCGCCACTTAGGCTCACAATGAGAGCTGTCCAGCCCACAATGGCCAACACGATGAGAACCAGCAGTGTGGCGCTCACAGCGACAGCAACTTTCGCGGGGACGTTCGAGCGGCCCACCTTGTTTGACCACACCCACGCGATAATTCCCATAATCAACGCAGGAATCTGAGAGAAGAAGGCGAGAACGAGAGCGACAACTCCCAGGGTGCGCCCGGGGTATTCCGTCCACTCGTCGGTCGAGTTCGTGGGGGTGTGCTCTAGTGGGGCTTCGCCGCTGGTTGCTTCAGCCATGGCATTTTCCTTTCACGACTATTTGCCAGCGACGGTTACCGCCGGCACAACACCACGCTAACCGCAGCCGCAAAGGTGACCTGTGAACACTCTGGTGAGTTCCTTTGAGCTTCCTATGTTCACACCCACTCGCCCGGTGGCCCAAGATGGAAGGTATGCGCTTAGGAATTTTGACCAGTGGGGGCGACGCCCCCGGATTAAATGCCGTCATCCGTGGAGCGGTGCTCACCGGTGAGAGGACCGCCGGACACAGTTTTGTCGGCTTTCGAAATGGTTGGCAGGGAGTTGTCGAAGACGACACCATGCCACTTAGCCGCCACCAGGTGAAAGGCATCAACAAACTCGGTGGAACAATCATCGGCACCAGCCGCACCAACCCGTACGAGCATGGTGGCGCTGAACGAGTCAAAGAAGTACTGGCCAAAAACGAGGTGGACGCTCTCATCGTGGTGGGAGGAGAAGGAAGCCTTGCCGGTGCACAGGAGCTCTACAAAGACGGCGTCCCGATTATTGGCGTGCCAAAGACCATCGACAACGACCTGGGTGGCACCGACTACACCTTCGGGTTCGACACTGCGGTGGGAATTGCGACCGAAGCAATGGACCGACTGAGAACCACCGGTGAATCCCACTCGCGGTGCATGGTCGCTGAAGTCATGGGGCGCCACGTGGGGTGGATTGCTTTGCACTCAGGGCTCGCCGTCGGCGCACACCTCATTCTCATTCCTGAGCGCAAAACCTCCATGGACGAAATCATCCACTACGTCAAAGGAGCGTACGACCGGGGTCGGGCGCCACTCGTGGTGGTGGCGGAGGGCTTCCAACTGGCCTCAATGGACACAGTGCACTCTGAGCTCGGACTCGATGAAGCCGGGCGACCGCGTCTTGGCGGTATTGCGAACCTGTTGGCACCGCTCATCGACGAAGCCACCGGAATTGAAACGAGGGCGACAACGCTCGGACACATCCAACGCGGTGGAACACCCAGTGCGTTTGATCGTGTACTCGCCACACGTTTTGGCATGGCAGCGGTGCACGCGGCCCAAGCCAGTCAGTGGGGTCACATGGTCTCAGTGCGAGGAACCGACATTGTGGTGGTGGGACTCGAAGAGGCCGTCGGATCGCTCAAAGTGGTTCCCACAGAGCGTTACGACGAAGCCGCCCTGCTCTTCGGTTAGGCCTGCAGGAAGCCTGTCGCCTGCTTCCGGACGCAATGCTTCCTGGAGCTGCTGGTTTATTCGTCGTCGCTGCTGATTAATGCCCAGGTGACTATGCCCGCGACGGCGGTCACGCCGATTGCTACTCCGACCGCCCAGGCAACCGGGTGGCGCCGGGCTGACGCCCGTGCGAGTGCCGCACCCACCTTCGCCAGGTGGCCCGGCGCAAAGCGTTGTTCGAGCTCGTCAAGGTAGCCACCAACCTGGTCTCTGGATCGCTTGGCCCTGCGAAGTTCGTGTTCAAGCGCCACGGGTGGTCCTCTTAGAGTTCGCAGCGCGATCGCCCCGGATCCTCGCGATGTCTTCCTGGACGCTCGCAAGCGTTCGCTCCGGCACGGGGGCTTTCGTCCCCGACAGTAGTGCGGCTCCAATTGCCAACATGATGAGCGCCAGTAGGAGTACGGCACCCGCAACAATCAGGACCGCCGCCCATGCCGGGACCACCAGACTCAAGGCGAGTATGCCGGCCACAGCCAGCAGGGTGAGCACCACACTGATCAAGGAAATGGCCACCGCAATGAGGCCCAAACCGATACCGGTGCCTTTGAGTTTGTGGAGAAGCTCGGCTTTGAGTAAATCGAGCTCCGCCCGAATCAGCTGCCCCAGCAGATGCGGCAGCTCAGTAATCAGCGCAAAGACGGAGCGCTTCGATTCCCGAGAGGGTTCCTGCTGGTTGTGTGTCATTTATTTTCCTGAGTCAGTTTTTTTCGGACGACGCTCACGCACCTGCTCAGCAAGTTTGCGGGTCGTGGTCTCGACGCGCTCGACGACCTCTGGTGCGGCCCCGCGAACATAATCTTCAGCGCGCTGAACTTGGGTCTGCACGTTGGGATTCGTCCACAGTCGCTCGGCACTCGCCCTCAGCTGTTCGTAGCGTTCTCTACCTGCGCGGGTACCCAGGACATAGCCCAGGCCGAGTCCCACGAGGAACATCACTTTTGATTTCACAACACCACTCCTTATATGTATTCCCCAGACGGCATAAATACCGTCTGGCCCCAGGCTAACGCGAAAAGCATGGCTTCACCAGATGGTGACGCGCTTTTCGGGCTCCAACCACAGTGGGCTCTCCGGCCCCACATCAAATGCCTCGTAAAACTCATCGAGGTTACGCACAATTTGATTGCACCGAAACTCGGCCGGCGAATGCGGGTCAATCTGCAACAGCCGTTTGGCCTCTTCGTCACGTGCCGACAGTCGCCAGGACTGCGCCCAGGCGATGAAGAAGCGCTGAGCCGCACTGACACCATCCACGACAGGCGGAGCCTCGCCACCCAAAGACAGAAGGTAAGCCTTCCAGGCGATACCCAAACCGCCCAGGTCGCCAATGTTTTCCCCCAGCGTCAGCTCACCGTTGACCCGAAGGCCGGGCAACTGCCTGGGTTCCAGCACGGCATACTGCTCCACCAGGCTCTTTGTGAGCGATTCAAATCGCTCACGATCTTCCGGTGTCCACCAGTCAGCAAGGCGCCCGTCACCGTCAAAGCGCGAACCCTGATCATCAAAACCATGGCCGATCTCATGGCCAATCACGGCACCGATAGCTCCGTAATTGGCTGCCGCGTCCCGCTCGGGGTCAAAAAATGGATACTGCAGGATCGCTGCCGGAAAAACGATTTCGTTAAAACCTGGGTTGTAATAGGCGTTGACCGTTTGCGGCGTCATAAACCATTCGTCGCGGTCCAAAGGGCGACCCAGCTTGCCGAGCTCCCGCTGGAACTCAAATTCGGCACTCGCTTCCAGGTTCCCAATAAGGTCATCGGCACGAATGGTGAGGCCTGAATACTCACGCCACTTCTTGGGGTACCCCACCTTCGGGTTAAACGTTTCCAGTTTTTCTAATGCGCGAGCTTTCGTCGCATCAGACATCCACTCCAAGCCCTGGATGCTCTGGCGGTAAGCCTCCATCAGGTAACCCACCAGTTCATCCATCTGAGCTTTTGCGTCGGGTGGGAAATGCTCTTCCACGTACAGCTTGCCGACGGCTTCACCCAGCACCGATTCGACAAACCCCACACCGCGCTTCCAACGCGCACGAAGCTCGGGCGTTCCACTGAGCGTTCGACCAAAGAAATCAAAATGGGCCTCAACGAGATCCGAGCTGAGGTAGCCAGACAACGACCGAATGACTTGCCAGGACATCCAGTCCGCTAACGATTCAGCGTCCAGTTCACCCCACAGCTCCGGCCACGAAGCCACAGCAGAGGGCTGCCGGATGACCACCTCATCGACCGCTGTGGCGTCGACACCCAGCGTGAGTAACCAGGCATCCACATCAAAACCTGTCGTCATCTCACGCCACGAATCCAGGCTGGTCAAGTTGTAGGTCGCCACCGCATCCCGGCAGCGGACCTGATCCCAGTGGGTTTCGGCAATCCGGGTTTCGACCTCCATCACGCGCTGTGCGAACTGGGCTGGCTCGGGCAGACCCAGAATGGTCGCCACCGATTCAAGGTGTCGAACAAACGCTTCTCGAAGTGGCCCAAACTGTTCTTCCCGGTAATAGGACTCATCGGGCAAGGTGATGCCGCCCTGTTCGACAAAGGCGATGTAGCGCTCGGGATTACCTGGGTCGTTATCAATAAACATCTGCCACAAGCCCGCAACACCACGGCGTTCATGTTGGGCCATCACTTGAATCAGGGCGTCCTTGTTGTCCCTGGCATCATCGATGGCTTTCAGGCGTTCGTGCACCGGCTGGTGGCCCCTAGCCTCAACAGCCTCCTCGTCCATAAAACTCGTGTAGGCATCACCTACCGCGCGCTCCAGCGTGCCCTCCGGGGCAGTCTGAGCCTTTTCGATAATCGCTCGAACGTTACGCTCGGCCCGCTCCGCCAAAATGCTAAACGCCCCATACATTGACTTATCAGCAGGAATGGGGTGGGCGTCTAACCACAATTCATTGACGTGTCGAAACAAATCCACGCCAGGAGCGATTTCGGGGTGTAGCCCCGAAAGCTCGAGACCACTGGCGGGGGAGACCGTAAAAGAAGACTGTGTGCTCACCCCCCACAGCCTACGTCGGAAGCCTTGACAGGCCCTGGACTAGAAGCCCCCTATGGCACGGCGGTTGGGTCTTCGAGGGCTGATTGGGGCGCCTAACTTCTCACTGTAAATCGAGAGTCCAGGTAGCGTAGGTCGGTGCGCACAACTCCGCTCGACCGGCGAATCTTCGCCCTGGCGTGGCCTGCCCTCGGGGCACTGATTGCCGAGCCGCTTTTTCTCCTCACCGACACCGCGATGGTCGGACACCTCGGTGGCGAAGCGCTCGCGTCGTTGGGGCTTGCAGGAATCATCTTGCAAACCCTTGTCGGTTTGCTCATTTTTCTCGCCTACGCCATCACGCCCTTCGTCGCGAGACGGTTGGGGGCCGGTGACGAGCGCGGCGCACTCGCTGCCGGGGTCGACGGAGTGTGGCTCGCCATTTTTCTCGGCGTCGCCGTGGGCACACTCGGCATCTTTTTTGGATCCACCCTCGTGTCGTGGTTTGGTGCTGAAGTCACAGTCAGCGCAGGTGCGACCGATTACTTGACGATTTCGTGGTGGGGCCTGCCCGGCATGTTGATCGTGCTGGCGGCCACCGGTGTGCTCCGTGGGCTCCAAGACACCCGCACCCCGCTGGTTGTCGCGCTGGTCGGTTTTAGCCTCAATGCCCTCCTCAACGCAGTACTCATTTACGGCGTGGATTTGGGGTTGGTCGGCTCCGCCTGGGGGACAGTGATTGCGCAGTGGATGATGGCGCTATGGCTGGCAGGGGTCGTCATTTCACGGGCTCGAAGCGTGGGGGCGGGACTTCGACCAGGCAGCGCCGGCATTGCGCGTGCCGCTCAGTTGGGCGGCTGGCTCTTTATTCGCACCATCAGCCTTCGGGTGGCCTTCGTTGGCGCCACTCTCGTCGCCACCCAACTGGGCACAGACCAGTTGGCCGCCTGGCATGTGGCCTTCACGGTGTTCACGTTGATTGCGTTAGCCCTCGACTCTCTCGCGATCGCCTCGCAGGCTCTCGTCGGCCACCAGTTGGGGGCAGGAGAACCCGTCTCGACCAGACAAGTGGTCTCTAGAACAGTGTGGTGGGGGCTGTGGGGTGGAGCCGGTTTGGGTGTGGTGTTGGCCGCGAGCGCTCCCGTGCTGCCACTTATTGTCACGTCGGACACTGCCGTGCAGGCGTTGTTGATTCCCACTCTGCTCACTCTCGCACTGGCAATGCCGTTGGGTGGGTATGTCTTCGTACTCGACGGGGTGTTGATGGGCGCGGGGGACGGGCGCTACCTCGCCCTGACAGGGGTGTTAAACGCCCTCGTGGTGATTCCACTGTTTTTCCTCACCCTCTACGTGTCCGAAACTGTCGTCCCCGCTTGGGTGGGTTTGGCGCTTTTGCAGGCGAGTGTGGGTCTTGGTTATTTGGGCGCGCGGGCGCTCACACTGGGGCTTCGCGTACGAGGCGATCGTTGGATGGTGATCGGTGCGCACTCCTAACCCGCTCAGCATGACCCTTCGACGGCGCCGACTCGGCGTCTACTGGATTTTTGCCATCAATGGCCTGGCTTTTGCCACCTGGATGGCCAGGCTCCCTGGACTGCGCGACAACCTCCAAGTCACCACCGCTGAGGTGGGATTATTTTTGCTGGGAGGCGCTGTCGGTGCACTAAGCGGCTTAGCCCTGTCGTCACACATCATCGCCGCCCTGGGAAGCACGCGAACAATCGCGTGGTTTGCGACAGTTGCTCTGATTGCTGTCGGCGGGGTGGGGGCATTGAGTGCCCTCTGGCCGTCATTGTTCATCGCGATGGCGGCAATGTTTGTCTTCGGCATCGGAACGAGTATCACCGACGTGGCGATGAATGTTGAGGGCGCCGAGGTGGAACGGGACGTGGAGCGCACCATCATGCC
>CBFHPU010000002.1:50710-88187 GCA_965657845.1 Pontimonas sp. | reverse complement strand
GGTATTCTCACCGCGCTGTGGGTAGTTGCGGCCGTGATTGCGTTGGGCCTACTGGCGACACCGGCAACGAGGAAGCCAAAGGCCTAAACTCGGGCGGGTGAGAGTGCTTGTCGCCACCTGCAGCGTGGACTACGCCGGTCGACTAAACGCCCACCTGCCCCTGGCCACGAGGCTCATCATTGCCAAGAAAGACGGCAGTGTGTTGATCCACTCTGACGGGGGAAGCTATAAGCCGTTGAATTGGATGGCTCCACCGTGTGATGTCAGCGTGATCACACCTGATGCTGATCAGGTTGCTGCCGGGGTGAGCGAAGTGTGGCGGGTCACTCACCAGAAAACCGCGGACATGCTGATTCTCAGCATTCACTCCATCCACACCGAAGTGGAACACGATTTGGGTGATGATCCGGGTCTGGTCAAACAGGGTGTCGAAGCCGACCTGCAACGCCTCGTCGCCGATCAACTTGAGGTGATCGGCGAAGGGCTGGAACTGGTACGGCGAGAATTCCCCACCGCGATTGGACCCGTCGATGTGCTCGCGCGAGCTCCCGAAGGCGGAACGGTCGCCATCGAAATCAAACGGCGTGGCGACATTGACGGTGTGGAGCAGCTGACCAGGTATCGAGAGCTCCTCCAAAGAGACCCCCATCTGCGGCCCGTCAGGGCCGTGTTTGCCGCACAAGAAATCAGCCCGCAAGCGAGAACCCTCGCCAAAGACCGCGATATCGACTGCGTAGTACTTGATTACCAGGCCCTTCAAGACAGCGACATCCCAGAAAACCGCCTGTTCTAACGGGCACCCCCCGCATCCAGTGGGTACGCTCCTGGGGTGAGCGACTACAACACAATCCTGTTAGATCTCGATGGCACCCTTATCGACAGTGCACCGGGTATCACTCAATCGATTGCTCACACTCTTCGCACCATGGGGCTGCCCGTCCCACCCATGTCGGAGCTTTTGCACTGGGTCGGACCTCCACTACCCCAGTCTTTTGCGCGCCTGGCAGGGCTTGACCCACAAGGGGTCGACGAAGCCATTTCGATTTACCGCGAACAGTATGTGAACGTTGGCGCTTACGATTCGAAACTGTTTGACGGAACAGGGGCACTCCTTCGTGACTTGAAGGAACGGGGTCACCATTTAGCCCTCGCCACGTCAAAACCGTGGACTCCGGCAGTGTTAATGCTGGAGCACTTCACCCTTGTTCGTTTTTTCGATGTCATTGCCACCGCGGCAGACGATGAAAGCCGCGGTGCCAAACACGAAGTGATTGAGGATGCACTGGCCGGTCTTCGAGAAAAAGGTCTCCCCACCGAATCCATGCTGATGGTCGGGGACCGTATTCACGACGTTGAGGGGGCACGAACTCACGGTCTGGATACCGCCATCGTGCAGTGGGGATATGGCACACCGGAGGAATGGGAACAAGCCCACCACCAAATTGCCACCCCCCGACAACTGCGTCAACTGCTGGGTTTACCGGCACAGTTTGAACACACAGTCCACTAAGCGCGCCTCACTTCAGGCCTGCGGGCTAACATCGGGCCATGCAGCCCAACTGGGACAACCTGGACGACCTGCCCCTGCGGTTTATTGTGCCCGAGGGGTGGCGAACCCCCGCTCCCCAGTGGATCTCACTCCACCAAGGCTTTATTCCCCCGGCTGATTGGCAGCCCTACCCGGACGCACCCGCAATACCAAACAACTGGCCGTGGTGGGAAGAAAACGGTTCTTCTTGGTACACCTTCTTTCGCTACCACGCACCTCCGCCCAGTCGGGAACTGGGCTGGTGGTTTGCCTTAGGAGCAGCCGGATTGTTCACGCTCACCGTGTCACCCTTCGCCCTTGGGTTTCCCACCGCCTTCATCCCCGGCGGGCTTGCCCTAGTCGCCCTCATTGTGGGGGTGTCAGGAATTGTGAGGACCCTGCGCAAAAGCACCCACTGGGTGGGAAACGACCCGATGGACCGCGTGCGCAAGTGGTCTGATCAGAGGCGCCAAGAGTTTTTCGACCGCGCCTACGACCGTCACCGGCAAAACAGTCCAGACGAACACTCTCGCCCCGAATTTGAAGCGGCTATGCACCGGCAGTGGTGGCGCGAAACCTCCGCAAACGAAGCGAGTTCGTAACCACAAACACCGACGAAAACGCCATCGCGGCACCGGCGATAAGAGGATTCAACACACCACCAACAGCCAGTGGGATGGCTACCACGTTGTAGGCAAACGCCCAAAACAGGTTGCCCCTAATGGTGCCGAGGGTTTTACTGGCCAGTGCGAGCGCGGTCGGCACCTGTTCGATGTCGCCGCGGGTAATGGTGATGTCACCGGCTGACATGGCCTGGTCAGTGCCACTACCCAGTGCGATGCCCACGTTGGCTGTCGCGAGCGCGGGGGCGTCGTTAATGCCGTCACCCACCATGGCCACACGATGTCCTTCTGCTTGCAGGGCACTCACCGCGTCAACTTTGCCCTCAGGGCTTACACCCGCGATGACGCGATCAATTCCTAATTGTCCGGCGACGTGTTCTGCCGGTCCTTGGCTATCACCGGTGAGTAACACCACCTGCAGGTTTCTGGCGTGCAGTGCGGCGATGGTGGCCGCAGCCTGTGGTTTGGGCTCATCGGAAAGGTAGACGCCTCCCCACAGTTCACCGGCAACGGCAAGCCACACCGCGGTGTAGGCGTCGAGGCGCTGGTCATTAAACGCGTCAGTGAGATGCTTGGGTACGCTCAGTTGCCCCTCGGATAACCACGAAGAGCGGCCTACCCGAACGCTTCTTCCCTCGATGGTGCCATGAACACCGAAGCCGGCATCAGCACTTGCGCCCTCCACCGAGTAGGACGTGACGTGCTCGGCGTGGGCGACCAGCGCCTGCGCAATGGGGTGACTGGAGGTCGATTCGAGGCTCACCAGATAGGACCAAAACTCGTCCTCACGCGCGGGGTCGATCACGCTGTGGCTGACACTCATGGACCCGGTGGTGAGGGTTCCGGTTTTATCCAACACCACGGTGTCGACGTGGCGACTGGCCTCGAGGGCTTCGGGGCCAGAGAGCAAAATACCGAGCTCCGCCCCGCGGCCTGTTCCCGCAAGTAGCGCTGTGGGTGTGGCAAGCCCCAGGGCACACGGGCAGGCAATAATCAGTGTCGCGACAGCGGCCCGAAACGCCCACTCGGCGGAAGGGCCAAAGATGAGCCACCCAATGAGCGTGAGGATGGATAAGACGATGACAATGGGGACGAACACTCCGGAGATTTGATCGGCAAGGCGCTGGGCGCGCGCTTTACCGTTTTGGGCCCGCTCCACAATGGTGGCCATCCGTGCAAGGTGTGTATCCGCCCCCACCCGGCTGGCTTCAATGACCAGGCGGCCGTGAGAGTTGATAGTCCCGCCGATGACACTCGTTCCCGGTTGAACCTCCACGGGAACAGATTCGCCGGTCACTAAGGATTGGTCGACAGCTGACGAACCCTCCAGCACAATGCCGTCGGTGGGAATCCGATCGCCGGGGCGCACAACGCAACGAGAGCCCACCACAAGCTGATCGATCGGGACAACAGTCTCAATCTCGATGGTGCCCTCAGGGCCGGGTATCTCCCGGATGACTCTGGCTTCTGCCACTCCCGCTTCCAACAGGGACGCTAATGCTTTACCGGCATCCCTTTTGGCTCTGGTTTCTAAGTAACGGCCTAACAGGATGAACGTGGTGACTGCAGCAGCCACTTCCAAATAGATTTCGTTTCCGATTTGGTCTGGCGGGGCGAAAAGGTGCATCGACATCGTCATGCCAATCTCTCCCGCACCCCCCAAAATCAGCGCGTAGAGAGACCACAGCGTTGCGGCAAGGACACCAATGGACACCAGAGTGTCCATCGTCGCCTGACCGTGTTTCGCGTTCACCCAGGCCGAGCGATGGAAAGGCCACGCCCCCCAGGTCGCCACCGGCAGGGCAAGCGCCAACACCACCCATTGCCAGCCGGGAAACTGCACAAGGGGCACCATGCTCAAGACGGCAACCGGGAGGGTAAATAACGAAGAGATCAATACCCGCCGGCGAAGCGCGGCGACCCTGTCGGGCTTTGGCGGGCTGTCTGCACTGTGTGCCCGGGCCTTGTAGCCGGATTTCTCGACCTGTTCAACCAGGGCCGACACATCAGGTTCAGCCGCCCAAATGGTGGCTTTCTCGGTGGCGTAGTTCACCGTTGCCGTCACACCGGGAACGGTGTTGAGACCTTTTTCTACCCGTTGCGCGCACGACGCGCAGGTCATGCCCTCAATGTCGAGCTGGATGGAATGGCTGGAGTCTGGGGTGGTGAGACTCACGAGTTCTCCGTGACCGCCTCAAGGGTGTAGCCCTCGGCGGCGACAGCCTGGGCGACGTCTGCCAAGAGGTCCCCGCCACCGTGGGTGACGGTGACTGTGGAGCGACCTTTCGGGTCCAAGTCAACGTCCACAGATTCGACACCCTCTAGCGCGCCTACTGCACCGGAGACACTGCCCACGCAGTGGTCACAGGTCATTCCTGATACTTCGACGACAAGGGTGCTCATGGTGTTCTCCTTAAATCCCTCAAGGGTGGTGATACCTGTGCGGTGAGCCGCACTGAGACGCACACGCGTGGACTCCTAATGGTTAACAGTGACCCCCACCACAGTATTCCCCGCAGGGGCATGCGGGCACGGAGATGAGGAATGCGGAGATGAGGAATTCACTTAGCGCTTCATCGATGCATATGTGACGGCTGTTCATTGCCCTCTCAGCAAATGGCTCCAGCATGGGGATATGTCATCGACAGTTACCCCCACCAGCAGCCACGAGACAGGCTCGTCTTCTGCACCATCAACCAGTAATGAGTTCAACACCCCACACGGTTCGACAGTGCTGGAGGCTGTTCGATCGTCTTTGGTGTGCTCTGGCAATGGCAGCGTTGATGGCGACACCGTTGATGTCGTCTCGCCCGTCACCGGTGACGTGTGGTTGTCTCTGCCCCAATCGACGCCCGCTGATGTGCGGGAGGCGGCCGCGAGGGCGCGTGCTGCTCAGCGTGGTTGGGCAGCACGTCCCCTGCATGAGCGCACCCGGGTCGCCCGGCGCCTACACACTCTGATTCTGGACCGCGCAGAAGACATTGCGGACATTATCGGCATGGAGACGGGTAAGGCTAGGCGCAGCGCAATGGAAGAAGTCGCCGATGTGGCGATGACGGCGCTGTATTACGCGAAGAGTGCGAAGCGTCACCTAGGGCCGCACCGGCGAAAAGCAGGGTTTCCCATCCTGACTCACACCGTTGAGCAGTCGGTACCCAAGGGCTTAGTGGGGATGATTACGCCCTGGAATTACCCGCTCACCATTCCCATTTCTGACGCGATTGCTGCGCTGTTGGCAGGAAATGCCGTGGTGATTAAGCCCGACACCCAAACCACTCTCAGTGCACTGTGGGGCATGGAACTGTTGGTGGAAGCAGGACTGCCGCGGGATCTTTTCCTCGCCGTCACCGGAAACCCTGCCCAAATCGGCGAAGCGTTGATTACCGAATCTGACTATGTGGCCTTCACCGGTTCAACAGCGACCGGGACACATGTGGCCACGGAATGTGCGAAAAGGCTCATCGGCTGCAGTGTGGAACTGGGTGGCAAAAACCCGATGATTGTCCTGCCCGATGCGCCGCTCGATCGCGCGGCAAACAGCATTGTCCAGTCGGCGTTTTCTAACGCGGGTCAGTTGTGTATGAGTATTGAGCGGATCTATGTCCACCGCGACGTGTTCGATGATTTTCTCGACAAAGCTGTCGACACGATTAAGCACCTCACTCTCGGTGTCGGTCTGGATTACGAGTTCGACATCGGTTCGCTGGTGTCGACTCAACAGCTGGAGCGCGTCAGCGCTCACGTTGAGGACGCCGTGGCACACGGTGCCACCGTTCACGTGGGGGGCACACACCGACCAGACATTGGCCCTTACGTGTTCGAGCCCACCCTGCTCACCGGTGTTGATGAGTCGATGGCGTTGTGTCGAGAAGAAACTTTCGGCCCCGTCATTGCCCTCTACCCGGTGGATTCAGATGACGAAGCCATCATGAGGGCAAACGATTCCGACTACGGCTTAAACGCCAGCGTCTGGGGCTCCGTGTCCCGGGCAACTCCCGTCGCGCACCAGATTGAGGCGGGAAGCGTGAACATTAATGAAGGGTTTACCGCGACCTGGACCTCTCACGATGCCCCTATGGGGGGCTTTAAACGCTCCGGGCTTGGGCGTCGACACGGCCGGGAAGGCATTACCCGCTTCACCGAATCTCGCACAGTGTCCACCCAGCGGCTGATCACCATCGATCGTCCGGAGACAATGAGTAACAAGGATTTCGCTCAGTTGATGCTCCGAGGCCTCCGGCTCCTTCGATACCTCCCCTGATGATTAGCTGGGGCTGTTTCCTGAACGCTCGCCGTCTCGATTGCGTTGTGGAAAAGCCACCAGCTCCAGGTACTCATCGGCAGTCCAACAAATGAGACGTCCCCGTTGATTTTTTGTTCGTCTGAGTACCCCCAGTTCGGCCAACTCGGTGAGCGCCCGGTGGGCGGCTTGTTCAGAGATGGCGAGTCGGGCACTCACGGAACCGACCGTCACAACGGGGTGGGAGGCGAGGGTGTGAAGAATCCGGCGCACGGCGGCGTCGCTTCGAGGTATGGAGGGCCGGGTTCCTCGATGGTTGCGAAACGTGACCAGTCGCTCGAAGATCTCCGCGTCAAGTAACTCAATATCTTCGGCGAGGTCAATCGCGTATCGCGCCGCTGCCTCAACCGCACCCGAAAACGCAATCACCCAGTCATCAAGAGCGGGAGGCTGCTCGCGGTAGCTACTAAGGCCTGCAATGTAGTTCGCTGTGTGAGAGGCAAACACCGTGCTGATAGGGATGGGGCTGTTTCTCACTGCGTCGGCCCGACGAAGAATGGTGTGGATGATGGCGCGACCGGTGCGCCCGTTGCCGTCAATAAAGGGGTGAATCGTTTCGCACTGTGCGTGCGCAATGGCTGCCCTGACCACAGGATTGCCTTCGGTTTCCGTGATGAAGTGAGCCAGGTCGTCCACTAACCGCGCCACTTCTGTCTCAGGCGGCGGAATGAAATCGGCTCTCAGCGGTGACCAACCGGAACCACCCACCCAGTTTTGCTCGGTTCTCAATCCTCGTGGAAGGCGGGGTTCGATGATGTGCTGAAGGTCGATTAAGTCCTCGGTGGTAATTGGACGGGTCGGATCAGCTAAGTCCGCAATGGCATTTTCTGTGGCGTGAACGGTAGCGACGACGTCGAGCGCCTGGCGTGTTCCTTCGTTCAGTAGTTCAGCAATCGCAAGGCGCTTGGGACTTACTCGATTTCCTTCAATCCACGACGACGAGATGGATTCGGACCGAATCAACAAATGGTTTAAGTAGGCACCACGCCGGCCAATTCGCTCATCCGCGCGGGCGAGGACCACCAAGGCTTCCTCGGCCGCCTGTTGTGCCTCGGGGCTTAGCGCCGGAAGACGGGTTCCCAATTCATCCGGAACATACGCCTGGTAGCGACCAGGCAAGCGGTCTTTTCTGCTCAGCCCATGGGTTCGCTCAGGGTGCCAGACCCGTTCAACGAAAGACGCCATGACCATCACCCCCCACTCACACTATCTCACCTTTAGCGGTGCTAAAGGTGAGATACCTCGTTCGGGCTCTCACTTAGTTGGATAGGGCATTGATCCCCACACAGGGCAACGCCAGTGAGTATGCAGCAGCGCTCAATCGAGCAGATCCGTGCAGCGGAAGTGGACGCAACCATTCCGCCCACACAACAGTCAAGCCCGCTGGAGCCGGGATTCGAATCCCGAAGGATCATTTCTCTTGTGCGCGAGGGGGGACTTGAACCCCCACGCCCTTGCGGGCACTGGCACCTGAAGCCAGCGCGTCTGCCAATTCCGCCACTCGCGCGTGAGATCAACCGTCGTGGTTGACAGGCTGAGAGTAGCACAGGGCGACGGTGGCCCACCGGGCCCACAGCAGGGCTTACTCCCACAAATTGGCCTTGTTCGCGGGCTACCATCGAGGGCACACAACCGCCTCCGGAGGAATCATGGGTTTTCTCGACAGCTTTGAGCGCTCTGTTGAGCGCGCTGTGGGGGGTGCTTTTGCCAAAACGTTTAAAAGTGGGGTGCACCCATTAGAAATCGCGTCGGCGCTGAAACGGGAAATGGACTCCCAGGCGGTGATCGTTAACCCCCAACGGATGCTCGTGCCCCGCGACTATTTCGTCTCCCTCTCAGAGGCCGACTATGAGCGCCTTGACGCACTCGGAGCATCGCTACGCGACGAACTGGCCAGTGAGCTTCGCAACCACCAAGAACACCAGGGTTATTACGCCACCGCCACCCCACGGGTTTCGCTGCGAATCGACCGGGCTCTCGGTGAAGGAATGGTGACCGCGAGCGCTGTGGTGACCAAAGAACCCTTGGTGTGGATTCCTGTACTCGATGTAGACGGAACCAGATACCCGCTGGTGAAGAGGAAAACCCTGCTCGGACGGGGAAGCGACGTCGACATTGCTCTGGAAGCTCGTGGTGTGTCACGCCACCACTGCGAGATTCGGTGGAACGGGAAAGATGCCGAAGTAGTGGATTTGGGCTCCACCAATGGCACCGAAATCGACGGTGTGACGGTAACTCATCACCCCCTCCCTGACCGATGCATTCTCGGTGTCGGTCAGGCGCGTATTGTGGTGGCAGTGGTTCCCCAGCTTCAGAAGGAATACCAAGGCCTCGTAGAGTCCGGGCGGGGCCCTCAGTCGGAGGATGCACCGTGAGTCAATTGACACTCTTTGTCCTTCAACTGGCCTTCCTCGGCTTACTGTGGGCGTTCATTTTCGCCATCGTCTACGCGCTACGAACAGACCTTTTCGGCCCACCTATGCGGCGCAACGATCAAAGTGGGCCGCAACGCGTTCGCCAAGACAGTCAGCCAGAAACACAACCCACTCCCACCACACCCAGTGGCACTGCCACCAGTTTGGTGGTCACCTCGGGCCCGAAAGAGGGGCTCGAAATTCCTCTCGATAAAGAGGAACAATTCACCATTGGTCGCTCTGCCGAATCAAGCCTCGTCGTTCGGGATGACTTCACCTCAACCCATCACGCTCGCTTGATGCTGTGGAACGAACAGTGGATGGTTCAAGATCTTGACTCCACCAACGGGACCCTGTTGGCCGGAAAGCGTGTGAGCATCCCGACCCCCATCCCCTTAGACACCCCCATCCAGGTGGGCGAAACCACCTTCGAGCTGCGACGGTAACGCCCGGTGGTCACTCCCGTTCTTAGCGCTGCCTCGTCCCACATTGGCAAGGTGCGCGCCAGCAACCAAGATTCTGGGTCAGTAGGAAACCACCTTTTCGTGGTCGCCGACGGGATGGGCGGCCATGCCGGAGGTGATGTCGCCAGCGCCATTGCGGTGAAACACCTGGTGGGTATTGACCAGGCATTTGAAAATACCGACGATGCCCGCGAAGAGCTCTACCGGGGAATTTTGGATGCCGGCGCCAAACTCACCCAAGCCGTCGCTGAGCACCCGGAACTCACCGGAATGGGAACCACCGTCAGCGCCATGGTGCGAGTGGGCCATCAGATGGTGATTGCCCACATCGGTGATTCACGGATTTACCGCCTACGCGATGGCACCCTGGAGCAAATCACCGCAGACCACACTTTCGTTCAACGCTTAGTCGACACGGGTCGCATTACTCCCGAAGAAGCCGCCGTCCACCCCAGGCGCAGTGTTCTGATGAGGGTGCTGGGTGACGTCGATGTCGACCCTGAAATCGACACCCACATTGTGGACACTGCCCCCGGCGATCGCTGGCTACTGTGCTCCGACGGCCTCAGCGGTTACGTCTCTGAGCGGGAGATGGCGGAAATTCTTCTCAGTATCGACGACCCTCGAGAAGCCGTCGACAAACTCATCCTCGCCAGTTTGGCCGAAGGCGCACCCGACAATGTCACCGTCGTCATCGCCCACGTGGAGGAAGGCTTCGAACACTCCCCTCCGGCAGAACCTCAGATTGTTGGCGCCGCATCCGAACCACTCACCTACGAAACCGGCCCTGTGACCCGTGTTCAGCGGCTTCCGGCGCTACTGCTCCACCCCTTGCGGGCACAACCCATTGCGGATGAGCATTTCGAGCCCGAAGAGGGCTACCTCGAAGAACTCATCGAAGAGGACCGTCAGCGCCTCCGGCGCCGCCGGATTGTGTGGTCCATTGGGGTGGTACTGGTGATCGGGGCTATCACCTGGGGCGTGATCGCCAGCTACCAGTGGACCCAGACGAAATACTTTGTGGGAGAAGATGACGGTGTCGTCGTCATCTATCAGGGTGTCCAACAAAACGTGGGGCCCTTCAGCCTCTCGAGTTCGTTTGAAGACACCGGCATCGTCGTGGATGAACTCCCGCTGTTTATCCAAGACAGCGTGCGTGACACCCTGCCGGCAGACAATTTGGAAGAAGCTCGAGACATTGTCGAGAGGCTGACCCGTGACTAACCAGGCTTCGCTCCCTCCCCTCGCGCCCGTCACCGGGCGCGTGGTGTTGAAGGTGCGGGTGCCCAAGCGGCTTCGCAACCTTGAGCTGCTCCTCCTGGTCTTTGCGCTCGGGTTGAGCGCTGTTGCGATGTCGCTGGTGCAATTCGGCGCTCAAGGCGGCCTTGATCTTCGTGTTCTGAGCTACGTCGGTGGACTTGCGGGGCTGGTGCTGTTGGTTCACCTTGCGGTGCGCTGGTTGGCGCCGGACGCCGACCCGTTTGTTGTTCCCATTGCGACAATGCTTAATGGTTTAGGGATCACCATGATCCACCGGCTCGATATCGCCGAAGGTCTTGTCGGTTGGCAAGCAGCCGGTATTAGACAGATGGCGTGGACTGCTGTCGCGCTTGTCGCTGTCGTGTTGGTGCTCCTGGTGGTCAGAAACCATCGAGTGCTCCAGCGCTACCGCTATCTGGCGATGCTCGCCGGAGTAGCGCTGCTGGCTTTGCCTTTAGTACCCGGAATTGGTCGGACCGTGAATGGCGCCACGCTGTGGGTCCAGTTTGGTCAAGTGTCGTTCCAGCCGGGTGAGGTCGCAAAAATTGCGTTGGCCATTTTCTTCGCGGGCTACCTCCTCACGGCAAAAGATTCGCTTCGTGTGGTGGGGAAGAAGTTCTTAGGGGTGCGCTGGCCTCGCCTTCGAGACCTTGGCCCCATTGTGTTGATTTGGGGCCTGTCGATGGGGGTGCTGGTTTTCCAACGCGACTTAGGCACCTCGCTGCTCTACTTCGGGTTATTCGTCGTGATGATGTTCATCGCCACTGAGCGATTTATGTGGATTGTGTTGGGTGGGGGTCTTTTCCTCGCGGGTGCCGCCATTGTCGGAAGCCAGATTGGCTACGTCCAAGGTCGTATTTTTGGTTGGTTGAATTCCTTTAACCAAGACGTGTATGAAGCCATCGGGGGCAGCTACCAACTGGTCCAAGGCCTCTTTGGTTTCGCAGAAGGTGGCTTTATTGGCCAAGGCTTGGGCCAAGGCCAACCCGACCTGGTTCCGCTGGCCGAAAGTGACTACATTGTGGCCGCTCTCGGTGAAGAGTTGGGGCTCATCGGGGTGTTCGCCATTTTGGCGTTGTATTTGCTTTTGGTCAGCCGGGGTTTCCGTGTGGGGTATTTGGGTACGGAAGATTTCGGCCGTCTCCTCGCCTCCGGACTGGCGTTTGTCATTGCACTGCAGGTTTTTGTGGTGATTGGCGGACTCACGCGAATCATTCCCGTTACCGGCCTCACCACCCCGTTCCTCGCCGCCGGGGGGTCCTCATTGGTCGCCAACTGGATGATCGTGGCGCTCATTTTGCGCCTCAGCGATGACGCCACCACACGAGATCGCCAACTCTCCGGAGGTGGCTCATGATTCGCTCACTGAAACTGACCGGTGGCGTCGTGGTGGTGCTATTCATTGCGCTCTTCGTGTCCACGTCAGTGGTCCAAGTATTGGCCGCCCCCGCGCTGACCAACGATGACCGAAACGTCCGGAACCTTTTTGAAAGCTTCTCTGCCGAACGAGGTCCCATTTTCGCGGGAAATGAACTCGTGGCTCGCTCCACACCGGTCGACACCCAGTACCGATATTTGCGCGAATACCCCCACCCGGAGTTGTATGCACCGGTCGTGGGGTACTACACGCTCACCCAAGGAAACGCCGGTATCGAAAGTGAGCTAAACCCTTTTCTCACCGGTCAGTCGAACCAACAGTTTTTAGATCAGCTGAACTCTCTCGTGACCGGCACAACACCCACCGGTGCCACAGTGGTCTTAAGCCTCGACCACGAACTCCAACAGGTCGCACTCGACGCGTTAGCCGGTCGAAGTGGTTCCGTTGTCGCTATCGAACCTTCCACTGGTCGCATCTTGGCCATGGTCTCCACTCCCTCATTTGACCCCAACCTTTTGGCGTCGCATTCCACAACAGAGGTCCTGGAGGCCTACCGGGCATTGGAGGCCGACAGCAATCAACCGTTGGCCAATAAAGCCATCGCGGGCGACCAATACTTCCCGGGAAGTGTCTTTAAAGTGTTGGTCACTGCGGCAGCCTTGGAATCCCAATCGTTTGTGTCGGGCAGTCAATTTCCTAACCCCCCAGAGCTTGAGTTGCCGCTGTCGACCAGCATTGTCACCAACTCGGGAGGCCGCTTATGCGGTCCAGATGAAGAGGTGAGCCTCGAAACGGCGCTCATCCAGTCCTGCAACATTCCGTTCGCTGAACTGGGTCTTGCCCTCGGAGAGGGCACAATCGGCTCTATGGCTGATGACTTCGGATTCGAAGCAACACTCGAAATTCCGATGCCCGTCACCCCCTCTCGTTACCCCCGAGGGATGGACCAAGCCCAACTGATGCTGTCGTCGTTTGGTCAATACGACGTTCGAGTCACGCCACTGCAAGTGGCCATGATGAGCGCAGCGATCGCGAATGAGGGCCAATTGATGACGCCCCACATTGTCGACACCGTGTTGGCGGATGACTTAGAAGCGCTCCGAGAAACCGAACCCTCCGTGTATTCGACTCCGCTTTCTGGTCGCACCGCACGAGAATTGCAGCGAATGTTGATTCGCGCGGTAAACGACGGCGTCGCCAACCAAGCGTCCATTCCCGGAGTCGATGTGGCCGGGAAGACAGGAACTGCCGAGACGGGTATTGGTGACGGCCGCTACTTCTGGTTTACCGGCTTCACCCCCGCCGACCAAGGCGACATCGCTGTGGCCGTCGTGGTCGAAGGGGTCGCGGCCGATGGAACGGGTAACTCCGTAGCGGCACCCGTAGGCAAAGCGGTACTTGAAGAGATGGTGAACAGATGAGACCCAGTACTGGCCAGGTCTACGGCAACCGCTACGAACTGATTTCCCGTATCGCCATCGGGGGGATGGGTGAAGTCTGGAAAGCGACCGACACCGTCATCGGTCGCACAGTAGCCATCAAAATCTTGAAAGAGGAATACTTCGGCGATCCGGGTTTCCGCGAGCGCTTTCGCGCTGAGGCTCGCCACGCGGCACTGGTCAACCATGAAGGCATCGCCAATGTCTTCGACTACGGCGAAGAAGAAGGTAACGCCTACCTGGTGATGGAGATGGTGCCCGGTGAGGCCCTCTCGACCGTGCTGGAGCGCGAAAAAGTACTGCCACCGGAACGGGTGCTGTCGATTGTGCGCCAAACAGCTTTAGCCCTGCACCAAGCCCACCAGGCCGGGTTGGTCCACCGCGACGTCAAACCGGGCAACCTGCTCATCACGCCAGATGGCACGGTGAAAATTACCGACTTTGGTATTGCCCGGGTCACCGATCAGGTCCCTCTGACTGCTACCGGGCAGGTGATGGGAACCGTGCAGTATTTAGCCCCCGAGCAGGCCAGCGGAAAACCAGCCTCACCGTCGACAGACATTTACTCTTTGGGGATTGTCGCCTACGAAGCGCTCTCGGGTAGGCGGCCTTTCCGCGGTGAATCTCAAGTGTCAATCGCAATGGCCCACATCAAAGAAGCACCACCTGAGTTACCGGGAACCATTCCTGAAGCGGTGCGTGCGCTTGTCATGTCGTGTATTGCGAAGAAACCCGAAGGGCGCCCCGCAACGGCAGAAGCATTAGCGAAAGCCGCTCGCGCCATGGAGCGTGGGCACAACGAAGAGGGCCTTTCCTACATTCCCGCGCCGGGGGCAAGCTCTGGGGCCGCCAGTGGCAGTGGAGGTGGTTCGGGAACGGGGTCCTCAACGACCCAACCCATTCCCGTCGTTGAGGAAGGAATCCCCAGGCGGGTGTGGACCATTGCGGTCGCCGGAGGTGTCGGTGTGATTGCGTTAGTCATTGGCGCCATTGCACTGATTAATTCCCAACTGGGTCCAGAATCTGAGGTCCCACCCGAGGAACCCACGGTCATTTCCGAAGAGCAAGAACCCGCGGTGGAAGAAACACCGGAGCCGGTAACCCCCGAAGTAGAAGAACCGGAACCGGTCGTGGAACCCGAACCGGAAGTGACCACTGTGAGCGTGCCCAGCTCTGAAATGATCGGTAAAACACAGGCTCAGGTGACAGAAATCCTCACCGGCCTGAACCTGCGGATTGATGCCATCACGGGCAACATCGCGCCTTCCAAGGATGCTGTCGGTCAGGCCTACCGGGTGAACCCCACCGGAACCGTTGCCGAAAACACCCTCATTGCGGTCTACTTTTACGCAGAAATTCCCAGTCCCCCCGCCCCCTCGACAATGGTCGTCGACCCCGTCGAAGGCCCCTACGAGCCGGGTGACCAAATCACCTTGAGCTGGCCCGCATACGCCCAATGTCCCACCGGGTTCCCCGTCACCAGCTACCGTCTCGAAGTCACCCGAGGAACCCTCGTCGACCAGGACGACAGCGTGTTGGAAGCAGACATCACCTCGGTCGCAGTAACCCTGGGTGACCCGGGAAACTTTTCAGCCAGTTATGTGGTGAGCTGCTCCGACATCAACACACCGAAGTCCACGGCGGTAACCCTCACTATTTCCGATCCGGATGCGCCCGATGAAGGCTCAGGCGACTCCGACACAGATGGTGGAACAACCGATTAAGTAGACTGTCGGCTTGGCCGGCATGTTGACCAGCCCGGCACGTCGAGGAGTGAACCAAGAGTGAGCAACCACCAGAAGGGGCCATGGACTGGCCGACTACTCGGTGGCCGCTATGAGGTCCACCACATTGTCGGCCGTGGTGGCATGGCCGATGTCTACAAGGGTCGGGATGCCCGCCTGGCCAGAGATGTGGCCATCAAAGTATTGAAATCAACGCTTTCCACTGATGCGAACGCCAGGGAAAGGTTCCGCCGTGAAGCGATGGCGGTATCAAAAATGGCCCACCCGACGGTGGTGCGCGTGTTTGATGCGGGTGATGAAGGCGACACCGACGAGGGCGGAAACCCCACCGGGTCAACAACCCCCTACATTGTCATGGAGTTTGTGCAGGGTCGTCTGTTGGGCGACATCATTCACCGCGGAATTATCGACGAAGCGGCCGCATTAGGCATTGCCGACGGGATGCTAAACGCACTGGAAGTGTCCCACCAGGCTGGCATTGTTCACCGCGACATCAAACCCGCCAACGTCATGATCACCACCAACGGTGGTGTGAAGGTCATGGATTTTGGGATCGCCCGGGCGATTGCCGACACGGTGGCTAACGGTGGAGAAACGTCGTCCATCTTGGGCACAGCAATGTATCTCTCACCGGAGCAAGCCCGCGGCCAGGACGCCACAGAGCGCAGCGACCTGTACGCGCTGGGTGTCGTGCTCTACGAAATGCTCGCTGGTCGACCACCTTTTGAAGGAGATTCGCCCGTAGCGGTCGCCTTCCAGCACATCAACGATGAGCCCGCGCCCCTTGGATTGCAAAACTCTTCAGTGAGCAAAGGCACGGTTGGCATCGTGCACAAGCTGCTAGAAAAAGAGCCCGCTCAGCGTTTCTCCTCGGCAACAGAAGTGCGAAAAGCCCTTCTGGCCCTTCCCGAACCGGGAAGCCAAGAGGCTGAACAGGCGCAGTGGGCACCTGCCGCGCGTGATGCTGAACCGCCCGTTGTCACGTCGAGCATCCCCCAGGCCACCTGGCAGTCGCGTGCAGAACCCGCCGTAGATTTCACGCTCCCCGCAGGTCAGAGTGTTCAACAAGCCAGTGTGCCGCGGCTAGCCATCGCACTGGGTTCAGTCATTGCGATTTCTATGCTGATTGCCATTGTGGTGTGGCTATTTACGCTAAACCCCACGACGGTGTCGACGGCGACGGCTCCGATGGTTCCGGACCTTCGAGGCCAAAGCCAAGTGGTCGCAGTGAGCACCATTGAGTCGCTGGGTCTCACGCCCAGCGTCATCGAAGAAGTCAGCGGCGAGTTTGAAGAAGGTTTGGTGATTCGCACCGAACCCGGGACGGGAATTCGCGTCGCTCCTGGTGAGCGTGTTCGCGTGTATGTCTCAGCAGGAGCCGACCAGATTCGCCTACCCGACCTGGTGAACCAGACTTCCGAGGACGCACGCGCCCGGGTGACCGAGTTGGGTCTGGGCCTCACCGAAGACCGCACCGACTATTCCCCCAATATTCCTGAGGGCACAGTGTTGGCCACCCTGCCCGAAGCGGGGGTCATGCTAAACCCCTCAGACCCCGTCACTCTGGTGGTCTCGAACGGTTTAGTGCAGGTTCCTGATGTGCGAGGAATCACTGTCGGTGAGGCAAACCCTCTACTGAGTGGGCCAGATATTCAGTTGACCGTTCGCCTTCAACCCGACCCCACCTGTCTGGGACAAACGGTCCAAGCACAGTCGCTCACCCCCGGTGAGCACCCACAGCGCTCAGAAATTACCTTGACCTACTGTGCAGGTTTTGACCCAGCGAACCCTTTCGTCCCCGAAGAGGGTGACGGCTAAAGCCGAACGGTGACCCTAAGCTTTCGGGGCCGTGACCCTCGGGCTTAGGGTTTTTGCGGTATTCGCTGCTCCCGCCAGGCCTGTCTGTTCCAACCAGTTTCCCAGCATTTGGTAGCCCCCTTCGGTGACGACCGATTCGGGGTGGAATTGGACCCCAAAGACGGGTTCCTGCTTGTGGCACAGACCCATGATCACCCCACCCTGGGTGGCGGCGGTCACGTTGAGTTGTTCCGGGACTGTCCCGTCGACAACAGCGAGGCTGTGATATCTGGTTGCCCGGAACGATTCGGGTACTCCCTCAAAGAGGGCGCTGCCGTCGTGGCGGACCTGGGAGGTTTTGCCGTGCATGAGCTCTTCGGCGTGTTCCACTCGCGCTCCGAGGGCTTCCGCAATGGCCTGGTGGCCTAAACACACACCGAGAAGTGGCTTGTGGGTTCGGATTGCTTCGTGAACCACGGGAATAGATATTCCCGCATCTGCGGGAGTTCCCGGACCGGGTGAGAGCAGCACCCCGTCATAGCGCGCGATCAGGTCGGGCAGTTCATCCCCTGTGACCGAGTCGTTTCTAATCACATCAGTCGTAGCACCCAACTGGTGGAGGTAGCCATTGAGGGTGTACACGAAGCTGTCGTAGTTGTCGACAACGAGAATATGAACCATGTCACCCCACCGTCGATTCTTCAACAAGGAAAGTATCCGCCACAAAAGGGAACACTACGAAAAACAGCAGCGCCACTACCGCGATGCCGAGTATGACCGATTGCAGGGTTTTGGCCCACCGGGGCCCCGGTAGGACGTTCCATAGCGCCCGATACATCAGGTGACCTCGGTGGCGATGGGGGCGATTTCTGCAGGTGGTCCACTAGAGCGCGGGTACCACGCGTCGAACACGGCGTAGGCGATGATTCGCTCCGCTTCAGAAAAACGGGGGTGGCAGCTGGTGAGGGTGAGCAGACGTTCGGTGGGTTGGGCCTCTGGCTGGTGGGGAATGGGGGCAAGCACTTCCACTTGGGTGGGCCAGACGTATTCGAGGTTTCTAAATTGGTAGCTATACCAACCTTGCTCAACTTCAACGTAAAGGCGGTCGCCCACTCTCAGCTCACCGATGTCACTAAAGGACGCGCCATAGGTGGTGCGGTGTCCGGCAATTCCGACATTGCCCAGTTCCCCGAACTGTGCTGTCTGTGTGTAGCGCCCGACCCCCAGTTCGTGGCTATTTAATACGGTGGCGAGATCGACACCTTCGGCAATAGTTCGTGCGTAGTTTTCTCCAAAGCGCGGCACGTACAGCACCGCAAAGGCGTCACCCTCGGCAACGTCACCGATCACGGGCGGCTCAACGGGGGCGAGGGTGCCATCTGATTCACCGCGAGCTTTGCCAAACGTGTCATCGGTGTCGCTATCCCACTGCGAGGCAACCTCTGATGCTGAGC
Source organism: Pontimonas sp. (assembly GCA_965657845.1). GTDB lineage: Bacteria > Actinomycetota > Actinomycetes > Actinomycetales > Microbacteriaceae > Pontimonas. Next base: position 69,785 of record CBFHPU010000002.1, on the reverse strand, counting down.
GGGCTTGATTGGAGCCTTGAATCCAGTCGTTCACTCCCAGGTACCAGGCAAAAAACAACAAGCCCACGACCCCGAGGGTGAGGCTTGCTTCGCCGGCAATACCCATCCACGCATAGGGGGCGCTGCGCGGCGCGGCGGCCGTGGGGTTCTCGGAGTTCATCGGCTTCATTCTAAGAGCCCCCACCGAGTGTCACCCTCGAGTACACTCGTGGGCATGGCTGATCAAGGGCGCGGGCGTACTTCCGTGAGTGTTTCTGAAGAAGACGACAACAACCCACCGTGGTTCAAACCGGTGATGTTTGGCCTGATGTTGATCGGCTTGGTGTGGATTCTGGTCTACTACATCGCGGGAACGGGGTGGCCCATCCCCCAAATTGGTGCCTGGAATATCGCGGTCGGCTTTGGAATTATGTTTGCCGGCTTCCTGATGACCACTCGCTGGCGCTAACAACAACGCAGGTGGTTTTAGTTACACCCGTGTAGTTTCTCCCCACTGTTGACGGGGCTGTGGATAACCCCACTCCGGGCGCACAGTGCCGGATTTACAGCAGGACGAAGCGCGCCGTCGTCAGTAGTACCAGGGCGCCCGTTGTCGCCCCGAACACACCCGGAATTCCGCCAGGAATTTCCCCGTCGCGTGCTTTCACGAGGCCCCACGCGATCGCCAAACCTACGAGCAGGCCTCCGATGTGTGCCTGCCAGGACACCCCCGGCACGATAAAGCCCAAGACGAGGTTCAACCCCAACACAATCAGCAACTGAGGGTTCGATACCCCGAAGCTTTGCTGGAGGACCAACAACGCCCCGAAAAGACCAAAAATGGCGCCGGAGGCGCCAATCACTGCTTGGCCATACCCGAGCCACAAGACCGCCACTGAGCCGCCCAGTCCGGAAACCATAAACAGCAGTGCGAAGCGCCCCGAGCCCAATAATCTTTCGAGGAGTGTCCCCAACACCCACAACGAATACCCGTTAAAGAGAATGTGGAAAAAGGACCGCTCTGAGTGCACAAATAACGCGGTAAGCATCCGCCACGGCTGATCCGGGGTGAGAGGCGGAAAATACAACGCCAAGTTCGTGACGATGCCGCCGCTCAACAACTGAGCCAGATACACCACCACAATCGTGGCCAACAGTGAATAGGTGACGGGCGCCTCAGCCCACCTCCCGCCACGACCCGCGCGGCGCACCGTTTTGGGTTGTCGCGCTTTGGCTTCAGCCTGACATTCCGGGCAGTGCACCCCTACGGGTGCCGCAATCTGACAGTCACCACAAATGGTTCGCGCACAGCGCTGACACAGCACATAGCTCACCCGTTTTGGGTGGCGATAACAGTAATCGTCAGATGACGACCCTTCCACAGTCACTAGGCGTCAGAAATGCTGACCCGATGAATAATGACGTCGTCTACGGGACGGTCGTTCGCACCGGTGGGTGTCGCTTCAATCGCTTTCACCACACCTTGGGATTCCTCATCGAGGACAACCCCGAAGATGGTGTGGTTTCCCTGCAACCACGGAGTGGCTGCGGTGGTGATGAAAAACTGCGACCCGTTGGTTCCCTGGCCGCCACGTTTGCCAGCATTGGCCATGGCGAGGAGGAACGGTTCGTTAAAGCTCAGCTCCGGGTGGATTTCATCGTCAAACTGGTAACCCGGACCACCGGTTCCCGTGCCCAGCGGGTCTCCACCTTGAATCATGAAACCAGGAATGACGCGGTGGAAAATCACGTCGGTGTAGAGCGGCTCAGAGACCGACTCGCCAGTGGTGGGGTGGGTCCAGCTGATGTCGCCAGTGGCCAGGCCAACGAAGTTCTTCACGGTTTTCGGGGCATGGTTTTCGAAAAGGCCAAGCCGAATGTCGCCGTGGTTAGTGTGCAGGGTCGCGAGGTGAGTGTGCAATGTCATGCTCCCAGTCTGCCAGGCCCCGGGCTGTGCGCGTTGTGACTTACCAAGAACCCTCTCAAGGTTTTCTGCCAGACTGGGGGCAATTCCACTGGAGGGAGTGGTCCCATGGAACTATCAAGAAAACGAGAGCGTGAACTCAGCCGTCTGAGCGATGACGCTGGTGAGCTCTGGCAAAAACAGCGCGACCTGCTATCACGGGCAACACAAGTGTTGCGTGAGGCTGGGCGTCAGGCTGGTGACATTGGACGTGACGAGCTTTACCCGCAGGCCAAGAGCTCCGTACAGCATGCTGTGAAGCCTGCGCTGGAGAAACTGCGCACACACAAGCCACAATCGGAACCGGCACCAAAGATGGGTGCGGGCGCCTTCGCCTTGATGGCCATTGGCGCGGCCACTGTTGCCGTCGTGGGTTACGCGATTTGGAGCACACTGCGTGCCGATGAGGATTTGTGGGTCGAATCAGACGACGCGTAGTTCACCCGCTGAGCCAGTGCGCCGCCGAGCATTATTCCCCCGGTAATCCGATTTACCGAGGACTGAAAGAACACCTCATTAGGGGTGGGTTGGAAGTCCGATTTCGCCCGTCGGCTCCTTCAAGCGATCACGCTTCTTGACGTAAACACCTCTGCGTTGCGAGGCGAGGAAACTTCCCAACACGACAAGGGGAAAGCCGACAAGGAATCCTGTCGTGAGAGGTTCGTTTAAGAACACCACTCCGAGGAGGATGGCGACCACCACGTTCACGTAAACAATGAGCGTGGAGCGGCCGGGCCCCACCTCTTTAATGAGTTGGAAAAAGAAGATAAAGCCCAAGGCCGAAGCCACCACACCGAGGTACGACACCGCGACAAGTGCATTGGCGGGTGGTCCTGCAGCAATTTCACCCGGAAGGTTCAACGCCGCCGGAATGGCATACACCGCGGAGACCATCATCATTGACAGGGTGATCACACCCAGAGTGGGGACGTCGTGCAGTTTTCGATCCGCAATGATCGGGGCAACGGCGTAACCGGTTGCGGCTCCCAGGAGCATCAACACCGGCAGCAAGGCGATCCGACCCGAGAAAGCGTCGATGCCGACCAAGGCCACAACCCCAGAGAAACCCAGCACGAGACCAAGAACAGTCATGGGGTGCCACGCTGAGCGATCACCCAACAACCCGATAATGAACGCCGCGATGAACGGCACGGTGGTAATGAGTAGCCCAGCCAAACTCGACGACACTGAGCGTTCCGCCTCCGTGATGAGCGCCCAAGGGCCCACCATTTCGATCGCGGCAAATGCCAACACAAAAGGCCAGGCTTTCAGGGCGGGACGTAAGGCACCTCGGGCCAAGGCAATCGGCAGCAGCACGAGGGCGCCAATGGTTACTCGAATCCACACAATGCTGGGCGTGGAGAAGGACTCAATGGCGAGCGCGATGAAGAAATAAGGCGTTCCCCAAATGATTCCCGTAATGAGGAAGAAGACGAAACCCCGTGCAGACATCAGGCCATGCTAGTACCCCTCAACACCCCATTTTGACCACTGTGGGGGGAACACAAAGGGGGCGAGTCCGACATGGACTCGCCCCCTTATGAAGTGTCTGTGGGCTACTTGACGGAAGCCTTCAACTTCGATCCAGCCGACACCTTCACACTGTTTGCTGCAGCGATCTGAATGGTCGCACCCGTCTGGGGGTTGCGTCCGGTGCGAGCTGCACGGTGGGTGCGCTCGAAAGCGATCCAACCGGGGATAGTAACTTTGGTGCCCTTCTTCAGTTCACCGGTAACAACGGTGAACATTGCGTCGAGTACACCGTTCACAGCGGCCTGAGTGTGGCCGGTCTCAGCTGCAACAGCAGCAACGAGCTCTGAGCGATTCATTTGGTCTGGTCCTCCTCGGACTTTGTGAGCGAGCTAAACCCGGTATCACCGAGCCGTTAGAAAACTACCAGCTGGACTTCGTGATGCCCGGTAATTCGCCACGGTGTGCCATATTGCGGAATCTCACACGAGAAATGCCGTATTTGGTGAGCACACCACGCGGACGACCATCGATTGTGTCGCGGCTGCGCACCCGAATGGGGGACGCATCGCGAGGCAACTTCTGGAGACCTTTACGAGCTGCTTCGCGCGACTCGTCAGTCCCCTTCGGGTCGACCAAAGCCTTCTTGAGCTCGAGACGCTTTTCGGCGTAGCGCTCAACAATGACCTTGCGCTGTTCGTTCTTGGCAATCTTTGACTTTTTCGCCATCTGTTATCGCTCCTCGCGGAATTCGACGTGCTGACGCACGACTGGGTCGTATTTCTTCAGCACCAAACGGTCGGGGTCATTCCGGCGGTTCTTCCGGGTGACATAGGTGTAGCCGGTGCCAGCTGTCGACTTCATTTTGATGATCGGTCGAACATCTTGTGCCTTAGCCATTAGAGCTTCACCCCCTGATCGAGAAGCTGGCGCACAACGGCGTCGATTCCTCTCGCGTCAATCACTTTGATGCCCTTTGCGGAGAGTGTCAGGGTGACACTGCGCTTCAAAGAGGGCACAAAGTACGTCTTCTTTTGGATGTTCGGGTCGAAGCGTCGCTTCGTCCGACGGTGTGAGTGCGAAATGTTGTGGCCAAAGCCTGGCTTCGCACCTGTTACTTGGCAGACTGCTGCCATGGTTTCCTCCTGTTGATTACCGTGAGACGAAAGGGCCTCACCCAAGATCACTTGTCGGCACGCAGCTCAAAGAATCGATTTCTCGAGGGTCTGTGAGCGAACGCACAAGATGGGCGGAAAACCGCTCAACCCTTCGAGTGTAGGGGGTTGGGGGGTCAATTACCAGTCGAGACTTTATGGCAGTCCGGGCAGAGGCCAAAAACGTCGACCACGTGTTCCGGTTCGAAGTATCCGTGCGCCTTGGCCACCCCTGCAGCCCACTCTTCGACTGGCTCAGCAGAAATCTCTGTGGTGGCTCCGCAGCGGCGGCACACCAAATGGTGGTGGTGGCCGGGACGACAGGCCCGGTAGACGGTCTCACCCTCTCGAGTCAGCGAGTCAGCAACTCCCTCATCAGCCAGCGCGGTCAGCGCCCGGTAGACGGTGGCAAGGCCGATTGCTGACCCAGAATCCCGCAATGCTTGGTGGATGTCTTGTGCGCTGGCAAAGCCTGGCGTCCGGTCGAGTAAATCCCGGACTTCATCGCGTTGTTTGGTTCGACGTTTCACGGCATTTTCCGTCGGTTGAATACTTCCTGTCCATCAGCAGGGTCGTCGTGGATGACATCTAACACGGTGTCGCCCACTCCATGTTCGGGGTGAAGGGCACCGAGGCCGTAGGCCTCAGCGAGGTGTTCTGCGGTGAGTACTTCTTCGGGGGTGCCACTGGCCACGACCCTTCCGGCCATCAGTAAGACCTGGTCGGCAGAGCGGGCTTCCTCAAGATCGTGGGTGGTGTAAATCACCGTGCACCCTTGTTCTGGTTCATCGTGAATGATTTGGTCAATAACTTTCGCCGAGGGAACATCCATCCCCGTGAGGGGCTCATCGAGCAACAACACACTGTGGTCTTGGGCGAGCGCTTGAGCCACAAACACCCGTTGACGCTGGCCACCGGAGAGTTGGTGGATACTGCGAGTGGCGAGGTCAACAATGTCGAGTTGTTCCATTGCTTCGTGCACCCGCTGTTTATCTTTGGCTCGCAATCGTCCAAGCGCCCCCCGGGTCGCAAACCGTCCCATCCGCACCACTTCGCGGACAGTCATGGGGATTCCTGGAGTGATGGGCATGTACTGCAGCACATATGCCACATCAGATAGGGCGTCTTCAGGTTTTTTACCCAACACCTGTAGTTGGCCTTGGTCGATTTCTAAGAGCCCGGTAAGAGCGTGGAGGATGCTGGACTTCCCACTTCCGTTTGGTCCGATGATTGCCACTGTGGAGGCGGGCGCAATGCGAAAACTGGAGGGTTCGACGACGACAGTGCCCTCACGGACGATCCGAACGTTTGTGGCGACAATCGCGTTCATACGCTGGCCTCCACTCGGGGGGTTTTCATCAGACCCATCAGTTCGCGAACCCCCATCACGAGGAAAAACAGGACAACGGGAATGAGTGCCATGGTGGCGGAACCGGCAGTACCCAGGTAGAAACTGAGCGTCAGCCCAAGCCATACAGACCCCACACCGATCAGCGCCGCCACGACCATGAGCCGTGGAATGGTGCGCACGAGGAGGCTTGCCACGGCGGGTGGTCCAATAAGCAAGCCAAGGACAAGCAGTGTTCCCACCGACTGGTAGCTCCCGATGATGGCTAATGCGATGAGGGCAAGCAAGATTGCGTGAGTGAGCCGAGGGTGCAGTCCGAGTAAATGCGCTTTGTCTCGATTCACACTCAAGACCACCAACGGTCGATACAGCAGAAGAGACACAATCAGCACAATCGCTAACAACACAAGTTGTCCAGTGATGTCCGACCAGGAGACTCCCAGGGCGTCGCCGAAGAGGATGCTCGTGAGGGAGCCGGCATAGGAATCGAGTCTCGAGAGGATCACCACACCGAGTGCCAGCATTCCGACAAACAACAAACCAATAGACGTATCAACACCCAGTGGGGTGCGCCGCTGAACCCATTCGATGGCGACCACCATCACGATGGCCGCGAGCGCGGCACCCAGTAGTGGGCTTTGGCCCAACACGAACGCCGCCGCCACACCGGGAACAACACCGTGCACGAAAGCGTCCCCAAAGAAACTCATCCCTCGAAGCACCAACCACGTTCCGACAGTAGAGGCCATCAACGCAGCGAGCGCACCCCCGATGAGGGCGCGCTGCTGAAAGCCGAAGCTAAAGGGTTCTAACAGCCAATCCACGCCCCTAGCTTCCCAGGGCGTTGGCCATTGCGCGAGCATTCGCTCGCATCATGTCCTGGTAGGTGCCAAACTCACTGCCCGGTTGCCCGATACTGCCCAGGTAGAGGGGCACTACTTGGACATCACCGCTTTCCGCGGCAATGGACTCGAGGAGGTCAGATGGCACGTGGTAGTTCCCAAACAGTGTGGTGATTCCTCGGGCTTCGATTTCTGTGATGAGGGCGGCCAGTTCTTGCGAGCTGGGCTCGGCAAGTGTGCTTCCCCCTTCAATGAGTACACCGGCGATGTCGAAGTTGTAGCGCTCGGCGAAGTAACCCATCACTTCGTGGTCGGTCACCAGGACACGATCCTCATCGGCGATGACCGACAAGGTGTCAATCACTTCTGCTTCAGCGTCTCGAATGGATTGTGCAACTTCCACTCCACACTGGTCAAAGGTTCCGCCAAGGGTGGCCTGAAGTTCGCCACCGAGTAGTTCAGTGGCTTGTGCCACCCGTTCCATGTCGAGCCAGAAGTGTGGGTCAAATTCACCGTGGTCGTGACCATCATGCGCGTCTGCGCCTTCTTCTTCTGCATGGTTTTCCTCGCTGTGCTCATCTTCAGCGTGATCGTCGTGACTGTCGTGCTCGTCCTCCGCAAACGGCAGAGGGTCGACCATTTCCGCTAACCGGTAAACAATGCCGCCTTCCGCTTCGAGTTCTTCCAGCGGACCCACGAGGCTTTCCTCGAGGGTTAAACCGTTGGCAATGACCACTCCGGATTGGGCAATGGTCGCCAGTTGCGCGGAGGAGGGCTGGTAGTCGTGGGGATCAACACCGAGTGGCATCAAGACTTCCACCTGGTAGGCGGGGTCATCTACACAAGCCACCAGCTGTTCGACGACGCTGCCGAGCACTGTGGTCGTCACCGACAGTGTGGTGGTATCCATGGCTGGACTCGTGCTGGTTTCCGAGTCGGTGCTTTCCGTGACGACGGGGCCTTGTTCTGCGGTGCAGCCTGCGAGAGTGAGTGCCGATACTGCAGCCAGAGCAATCAAGGGTGATGTCTTCATAACCGTGACGTTACACGATATTGAGAATCATTGTCAATAAGCCTAGTCGAGGAGGAGAGCGGGCTCCTCCATCACACTGGCCACATCCGCAACGAAACGGCTCGCGACATCACCATCGACCACCCGATGGTCGAAACTGGCCGCGACTGTGGTGACCATCCGCGGCAACACCTCACCATCGACCACCCACGGTTTGGGCTTGATCGTGCCCAGGGCGACAATCGACACTTCGCCGGGATTGAGAATCGGCGTTCCCGTATCCACCCCAAACGATCCCAGGTTGGTAATCGTGATCGTCCCCTGCGCCATATCTTCGGCAGTGGCTTTCCCCTCGCGGGCTTTTGTCGTCAACGCCTCCAGGGCTGCAGCAAGCTCGCGCAAACTCATGGTGTGAGCGTCCTTGATGTTGGGCACAATCAAACCTCTGGGTGTCGCGGCAGCAATCCCCATATTCACAAAGTGGTGGACGATGATCTCTTCATCGGTCCACGTGCTGTTCACGGAAGGGTTTCGCTGAACCGCCCAAATCATGGCCTTCACCATGATCAACAGCGGCGAAATACGAATACCCGCGAACTCGGGGGACGCCTTCAGGCGCTTGACAAACTCCATGGTGCGAGTGGCGTCGACGTCAACAAACACTGACACGTGGGGTGCGCTGAACATACTGGTGACCATCGCATTGGCGATGGCCTTACGAACACCCTTAACGGGAATCCGCTCTTCACGCTGGCTTGGCCAACCAGGGGTATCCAGGTTGCGAAACACTTTGGCTTGGTCGGCGTGACGTGTGACATCTTCTCGAAGAATCTCACCACCGACACCGCTCGGGCTCACCTCAGAAAGGTCCACCTCGAGCTCTTTCGCGAGCTTCCGAACCGGAGGTTTCGCGAGGACCGGAACACTGTCCTGAATGGGCGCCCTCGCCTCAGAGTGACCCGCACCGGCCTCGGAGAGTTTCTCTCCCGAGACATAGCGTCGGGCGCGGGTCGGCTTCTCATCAGAGCCCGCCCCATAACCCACCAAGTTTTTCGGCTCAGCGGAGCCTTCATCGTGAGCGACCGTGGATTCCACGTCGCTCACGGCCTCACTCACCTCGGCGACCACCGGATCTGGCGCAGGGGCATCCGGTGAGGCGTCCCGGATGGTGAGAATTGTTGCCCCCACGGCAACCGTGTCACCCTCCTTCGCCAATACCGCCTCAACGGTTCCTTCAAAAGGTGACGGCAGTTCGACCAAGCTTTTGGCCGTCTCAATCTCGCAGACCACCTGGTTCAAGCTCACCTGGTCACCGGGAGCCACCTTCCAGGAGACAATTTCGGCCTCGGTGAGACCCTCCCCAACATCGGGTAATGGGTAAGAAACCAGCGCCATGTCACACCTCCACAGATCTAGTACGCCATCGCCCGGTCAACCGCATCCAGTAGGCGGTCAACGCTTGGCAGGTACACCGACTCGAGTTGAGCCGGTGGGAAAGGCGCATCAAAACCAGAAACCCGAATCACCGGTGCTTCCAAAGAATAAAACGCCCGCTCGGTCAAGGTGGCAGCGATTTCACTACCGACACTCACAAAACCGGGAGCCTCCTGGGCGACCACGACACGGCCGGTGGACTGAGCGGAGCGGACCAACACGTCCCAGTCAATGGGCGAGAGGCTTCGAAGGTCAATGACTTCCACACTGGTTCCCTCGCCTTCGGCGACCTCGGCAACCTGCATCAACGTGGTCACCATTGCGCCGTGACCAATCAGGGTCACATCAGAACCGGGCCTGACGACTACTGCGTCATGCAGCGCCACCCCCGGATCATCAGTATTGACTTCACCCTTGTGCCAATAGCGACTTTTAGGCTCCAGAAAAATCACCGGATCGGGTTGGCTGGCGACTTCTTGGATCATCCAATAGGCGTCATGAGGCGTTGCGGGACTGACCACTCGAAGCCCCGGGGTGTGAGCAAAATACGCCTCCGGGCTTTCTTGGTGGTGCTCCACCGCGCCAATGTGACCCCCATAAGGAATACGGATAATCACCGGCATCGACAGGGTGCCCTCATGCCGGGAGGTCAACTTCGCCAGCTGCGAGGTGATTTGGTCGAACCCCGGGTAGACAAAACCGTCGAACTGGATTTCACAAATGGGCACATAGCCGCGCATGGCCAGGCCAATGGCGGTGCCGATAATGCCCGACTCGGCCAAAGGAGTGTCAAACACGCGCTGTGGGCCAAAATCACCCAACAGGCCCTCGGTGATGCGAAACACACCACCTAGTTGACCTACTTCTTCACCCAGGACTAAGACCGAATCATCGGAGCTCATTGCCCGGCGTAACCCGTCGTTTAAGGCTTTAGCCATCGTCAGATTCACTGGCTATCACCCTTCTGCACAAACGAACCTTCAAATTCTTCCAACCACGCCGCCTGAGCCTCGAGGGGTTTATGTTCACCCGAATACACGTGGGCAAAAATGTTCGTGCTCGGTGGTGGCTCGAGTGCCAAAACGTCCTTCCGCAGGTCGCTGACTTCATCAGCAGCCTGCTGGTCGACCTCAGTGAAAAATGACCCGGGGGTGCCTTTGGCTTCCAAATAGGCGCGGAAGCGAGCGATTGGGTCGCGGGCGGTCCAAAACGCCAACTCGTCATCGTCACGATATTTCGTCGGATCGTCACTGGTGGTGTGAGCGCCAATTCGGTAAGTCAGCGCTTCAATAAATTGCGGACCCTCACCTGATCGAGCATCATCGAGCATCTGCTGGGTCACGGCGTAACTGATCAACACGTCGTTACCGTCAATCTGCTTGCTCGGTAAGCCATAACCCGCAGCGCGCTGGAACAACGGTGTTCGCGATTGGACCCGAACCGGAGTGGAAATCGCCCAGTGGTTGTTTTGCAAGAAGAACAGCACAGGCGCCTGGTAGCTCTGAGCAAAAACCATCGCCTCATGGGTGTCACCCTGACTGGTAGCCCCGTCACCGAAATACACCATGGTGGCTTCGTCACGGGCAGGGTCACCGGTGGCGACATCTCCGTCCAGCGAGATGCCCATGGCGTAGCCGGTGGCGTGGAGGGTGTGCGAACCAATCACCAATGTGTAGAGGCGGAAATTGTTGTGCGTTTCCGGGTCCCAGCCTCCGTGTGTGAGACCTCGAAGCATGCGAATGATTTGCAGCATCGACACCCCACGCAGCCGCGCCACCGAGTGTTCCCGGTAGGCGGGAAAAATGCTGTCCTGAGGTTTACTGGCCAACGCAGAGCCGACCTGGCAGGCCTCTTGGCCGATAGCCGGCACCCACAACGCCATTTGGCCTTGGCGTTGAAGCGTCCCTGCTTCATAGTCCAACGCACGAGTGATGGCCATTGTCGAATACATCAACTGCAGCGTCTGATCATCCAACCCCTCAACGACGGGCCAGTAGCGATCGTGGGCCTCGCCCTGCGCCACACTGCCGTCAGGGGCGAGGAGGGAAAGGGTGTCCTTCGAGAGAGGCATGGGCCTAGCCTAACCGCGGGCTGTGGTGTCTTTCTCGTAGACCAGACACAATCGAATGCTTTTTTCTCCATGGCTTAGCCACACAAGGGGCGCCCTTTTGGTCAATGACCGCAGGGAGGGCATAGTGGAGTCATGCTGAGATTCGTCATGCGCACCCTTGTGACAGCGCTCGCGTTGGGAGTTGCCGTCTGGGCAGTGCCCGGCTTAGAGATGACTTCCTACTCTGAGTCCGAAACGGAAATCTTTATTGGCGCCCCGAGTATGGAGATGGCTCTCACCTACCTGCTCGTCGCAATGGTGTTTGGAGTCATTAATGCCATCGTGGGCAACACCATCAGAATTGTCGCCTTCCCCCTCTACATACTCACCCTCGGCCTCATCGCCTTGCTGGTTAACGGGCTCATGCTGTTGATCGTCCACCAGTTTTCCCAGTGGATTGGTTTTGGTCTCTTTGTGGACGACCTCTGGACGGGTGTCCTGGGCGCACTGGTGTTGAGCGTCACCAGTTGGATTATTGGGTTGTTTTTCCGCCCGCTGCTTCGCCGCCGCTGAGGTCTTGACGGGCATCAAACCAACGCGCCTGGCCTCGCTCTGCAGCGGGTAAATCGTCAGCCCACTGGGACAACAGGTCCGCCTCGGACTGGTCAATTCGCGTGGCCGTCTGAAAATAACGGTCACGGGAATGAGCACCGGCCACATCGCCCGGCACTGCGCCACTGTCGGTTTCGACCACAGTGTGGCCGCCGGCGAGCGCCTGCCCCGCCAAATCGACGACCACGTCGTCGCGGTGTTGAATGCGAAGCGCCGGATAATCACCGCCGGCTGGTTGTGATCCAACCGGCGCCCCAATAGTGATCAACCCCTTGGTGTCATAGCGTCCCGATTCGGCCAGGGTTGCCGCGACTGCCCCGCCCTGCGAATGTCCCACAAACACCACCCGATCGCCTGGTTTCACCCCCGCCTGGCGCATCGCCCGCTCCGTCACCATGGTGGCTGCTGCGGGAGCTCCCGCCACCAACGCCAAGTTGGAGCGCATGTCAAAAGGGTCAGTGTCTTCCTCAAGACTCCACGTCCTTGTTCCCGATACGAACACTTCCGCGTGAGAAGAACCATCGGCAATTGTGTAGCGCTCAATGCGAACCGGGTTGGACCCTTCAGGAATTCGGGCAATCCGCTCAGCTACTCCCCGAGAAATCCCCACCCCCTCTTGGCGGTCCACTTCCCACGTCGACACAACCGGGTGGTAGGGCTGATCGAGAGCGCGTAGCGCCTGTGCCGCGTCATCGAGGGTGGCATCGGGCACACCGCCTCGCACACCTTGCTGGCCAAGCAGTGACCACACCAATGCACGACCAAAATGGTCGCGGCTCGAATCCCACAGCGTGGTGCGCCAGCGCTCCTGCTCAGCAACCTGTTGGGTGTAGGCGACAAGTGATCTGCGCAACCACGACACATCATCGACCGCGCAAGACAGTCGGGCCCTCGTCACCTGGTAGCCGTCAGGTCGATACGACGACCCCGGATGATTGACGATTTGCTCGACATCGGCCAACACGGAACCGATTGAGTCCAGCCCTTGACTGACCACCAAGATTTCTTCGGTGGCCACCTGATGGCCGCCCGGGGAGGTAATTACCAAAGTGCTCACCACGCACCTCCCGCGAGGCCCTCCTGATCACGGTGTCTTCGTAGGCGCTGAAGGTCTTGTTGACATCGATAGGACAGCTCCCCGAATTCTTGTTGCAGGGCCTGTAGCTCGAGCACAAGATTGTCTTGCTGCGATGTGGCAACAGTGTGTGACGACCCCCGCCAGTGGGGGGTCCCAGGAAGGTTGCGCGCGTGGACCACCGCTCTGCCCACCTGTTCTCGGGCTCGGTTCACACTCTCAAGAACTCGCTCGATATCGGCTTCGTCCACAACAACCCCCGGGGCTACTTTCCGGGTGACACCCGTTGTGGCAAGCCGTCATGAGGCACTCTGGGCAAACGATGGCGGTGGGTGACGCGGTGGACAACAGTCAGTCCTTGTGGTGTCCCTCCGGATCCCCACGAAAGAGGGGGAGTTGAACACGAAATTGGGTGCGCCCTGGTTCTGACCAGACATCGACTGAACCACCACAGGCGTCGGTAATGGTCTTCACAATGGCGAGACCCAGACCGGTGCTTCCGGTTTTTCTAGAGCGTCCAAAATCACCGCGCCTGAAGCGCTCAAAAAGCTGACCGATCATGTCCGGTTCAATCCCCGGGCCATCATCTACGACATCGACCACAGCGTGCTCATCGCTCACGTCGAGTGAGACTTTGACGGTCGTGCCCTCAGGCGTGTGGACCCTGGCGTTTTGGACGAGATTGGTCAGTACTTGGAAGAGTTGGTTCTTATTCGCCCACACCATCACGGGATAGTCGGGAGAGTCCAACTTCCAGTGGTGACCGGGTGCTCTCGCAATCGCATCACTCACCACATCCCCGGCTACGAGGGAGAGGTCCAGTGCTTCTTTCGGGAAACTGGCCCCTTCATCAAGGCGGGCCAACAAGAGAAGGTCTTCGACCAATCCCGTCATCCGAATCGATTCGGATTCGATTCGCTGCAGCGAGCTGCCCACATCTTCCGGGAGGTCCTTCGCGTGACGGAGGGTGATTTCTGAATACCCCCTAATTGAGGCGAGCGGTGTGCGCAATTCGTGACTGGCGTCCGACACAAACTGGCGAAGAGCATTTTCGGAGTGTTCTCTCGCTTTCAGAGCACCATCGACGTGGTCCAACATTTGATTAAGAGCCACGCCCAGTTGGCCGATTTCTCGATCCGGCCTGGCCAGATCCGCCGGCACCCGTTGACTGAGGTCGACGTGGCCACGGTCCAACGGCTGGCCAGCAACTTCGAGCGCAGTTTGTCGCATCCGATCAAGCGGCCTTAGCCCCACGCGCAAAGCCCACATTCCTAACAGCGCGGCGATGCCAATCACCAGGGCAGTGATCACGAAAATGGCGCCCTGCAGTTGGGCGATCGTTTTCCTAATGTTGGTCATCTGTAAGCCGACAACGAGGTCAGTCTCACCGGCGCTCTCGACCGCGACCAGTCTGGTTTCACGCACATCGCCACCGAGAAAATATGTTGAAGGCTCACCCGGGGTGAACTCTTCTCCCACTAGTTGGCGCAAAGCGAAGGGTTCAATTGCGCGCAGGACCCCCTCCGAATCGATGACAGCGCCTTGAGCTTGCTCAGGACCGACCACCGCAATCACTGTTCCCACAGTGAAGCCTGGCCGCTCGAGTCGCGAGCGCGGACCAGGAAACAATGCGGAATCCTGCTCTAATGAGGCTGCGACACGGTTAGCCGTCGAAATGAGCTCACGATCGAGGTCGGTCAGTAGTTGCCTCACCACCATCGCTGTGCTGGCAAACCCGATCAGGATTCCGGCGAGCAGGATTAGCGAAAGACCCCCAAAGACGAGGCGTCTGCGGAAATCTTTGGGCGATCCACTGCGGGTTTCAGCGGTCTTGGTGGGGTATTTTCCGCTCACGAATCGGCGGCTTTAATCATGTAGCCCACACCGCGAACGGTGTGGATGAGGGGTGGGCCCAGTGTGTCGATTTTTTTACGAAGGTAGGAAATGTAAATCTCAACAATGCTGGGCTTGCCGCCAAAGTCGTAGCTCCACACCCGATCCAGGATGTGGGCTTTGGAGAGGACCCGGCGGGGGTTGTTCATTAGGTAGCGCAGCAGTTCAAATTCGGTCGACGTCAACTCGATGGGTGTATCGCCGCGATACACCTCGTAACTGTCTTCATTCAAGCTCAAATCCCCGACCCGAACGATGTGGGCGTCATCTGTGGTCTCTTGACCCACCCGACGCAAAATTCCTCGGAGCCTTGCGACAAGTTCTTCCAAACTGAAAGGTTTGGTGACATAGTCGTCGCCTCCCAGTGTGAGGCCTTGGACGCGGTCATCAACGGCGTCTTTCGCGGTGAGAAATAACACCGGGAGTTGTGAATCGCTCTCTCGCAACTGTTTCATCAGCGATAAACCGTCACCGTCGGGAAGCATGATGTCCAACACGGCGATGTCGTGGGGGTTTTCGTGGTGAAGCCGTAGGGCATCCTTCGCCGTGTAGGCCACTGAGGCGACCCAGCCTTCGTGACGAAGGGCCATCGCAACCAGGTCGGCTAAGGGTTCTTCATCATCGACAACGAGCACTCGGATACTGGGGGCGGAGCTTGTTGGGGTGGTACCGGGGTCTTCAGAGTTCATGGGTCACAGTTCACTCGCCCTTTCTGTATAAAGTCTATGAATTGTCTATGACTCGCTGGAGAGTCGGGTTGGGCTGCCAGCCACCCGATGCGCCAGAATGGAAACCCGGCCACAACTTCTGGGGGTTTCGCAGTGTCATCTTCTCTCATTTCCCCCCTATCGCCACTCGATGGTCGCTACTCCCACCTGGTCACAGACCTTGCTGAGGTCTTCAGCGAGCACGCCCTGAACCGCACCCGGCTCGAAGTCGAAATCGAATGGTTCATCACCCTTACCGATCACGGCGTCGGTGATGCTTCTGCCCTGGAGGCACCCACCAAGGAGGCGCTTCGCGCCCTGGTGGACCAATTCGATGCGGCCGAGGGTGCTGCCCTGAAAGCCATCGAAGACACCACCCAACACGATGTCAAAGCGGTCGAATATTACCTTCGAGAAAAGCTCGCCGCGCTGGGGCTTGGCCACCTTCAGGAACTCACCCACTTTGCTGCCACCAGTGAAGACATCAACAACCTCTCCTACGCATTAATGGTGAAGCGCAGTATGCACACGGTGTGGCTTCCCGCCGCACAACAGGTCCAGCAAGAACTGGTTCGCTTAGCTCGCGCGTGGCGGAGCGTTCCCATGCTGGCAAAAACCCACGGCCAGCCCGCGACCCCGACCACTTTTGGAAAAGAAATCGCGGTGTTCGCCCACCGACTGGCCGGACAACTTGCCCGGGTGGAGGCGCGTCATTACCCCGGCAAATTTAATGGAGCAACCGGCACCTACTCAGCCCACCAAGCGGCGTGGCCACAGGCCAACTGGCCGGCGATCTCCCGGTCCTTCGTCGAAAGTTTGGGTTTGACGTGGAACCCCCTCACTACCCAAATCGAGCCACACGACGGGCAAGTGGAACTCTTTCAAGCCCTACAACAATCCGGCCGCGTCGCCCACAACCTGTGCACGGATATCTGGAGCTACATCTCCATGGGCTACCTTCGACAAATCCCCGTCGCCGGCACAACTGGCTCGTCCACCATGCCCCACAAAATCAACCCCATCCGTTTTGAAAATGCCGAAGCAAACCTCGAAGTGGCGAGCGGCCTCTTCGACACGCTTGCCCAAACCCTCTCAACCTCCAGGCTGCAGCGCGACCTGACCGATTCGAGCATGCAGCGCACCATCGGAATGGCTCTCGGCCACCAGGTAGTCGCCTGGAAAAACATCTTGCGTGGCTTAGGCGAAGTGGACATCGACGCCGACACGATGGCAGCTGACTTAGAGGCCAACCAGGAAGTTCTTGCCGAAGCAATCCAGAGCGTCATTCGTGCGGAAATCGTTCAAGGCCACTCGACAATTGATGACCCCTACGACGTGGTCAAAGGTCTGACCCGCGGTGTGAGGGTGACCCCTGAGGCATTTCACGCCTTCATTGAGTCACTAGACATCAGCGCTGAGGCGAAAACCCGACTTCTCGCGCTCACCCCCCACACGTATGTGGGACTGGCCGATTCCCTCGTGGACTACTTAGAGGACTAGTCGTTGCCCGAATCGGGCTTATCTTTTTCACCCTCAGGGGTGTTATTGGGAGTGACCGCCAGCAACAGCATCGCAATCACCATAATCACGGCGACAAAAGTGATTCCGGAGGCAATAAACGCCGTTGCCACATCTCTCGTGACCATCAATACGGTCAAGCCGGCAAAGAGCGCCAAGACTCCCGCGATTGCCACGAACTCCACCGGCGCCATCAGGCGGCGGGCATTATTAGTCCCCACTAGTTATCCTCCCCAGACCTATTCTGGTCGTTTGCGCCAGGGCGTGCGCTGAGTGCGGCAATCGCCACAAAGACAGTCAACATCGCCGCCCACACACCCGCGAGACCGAGCAACCAGTACACCTCGGGCGGAACAATCAACACCAACAGGCCAAAAAAGAGTGTTCCGACCCCGACACTGATCCAGTCACTGCGAATCGACTGCGCACGGGGTTGGCGAAGACCTTGAACGACACTCGCCCCACCAGCGACCACAGCCCACACCACAATTGACCAAGTCAGTAGCGCCACCGACCCGGTGGGCACAAACCACAGGGTGAAGATGCCGATGAGTACCGCGGTGAGACTGTGACCCACCCACCAACTCCACCACCCGGTGGGTCGGCCTGAGGCGATCAGAACACTGGTGTGGGCTACACCCAAAACCACCAAAAACCCGCCCCACACGACAAGACCCACCTGGGCATCTTCGATGCGGTTAAAAATACTCACCACGGCCAACACTGCGGCCACTGCCGCGCTCGCGACATCTAACCGGATTGAGACTTTTACCGGGTCTAGAGCTGCACTCACGAGGATTCGGTTTTCGCCATCGCCAAGATCTTGTCAAACATGGCCTTTTGGCCCCGGCGGGCTTTCTGCACAAACGCTTTCGCTTTTTTCGCGTCCTCTTCGGACCATTCCGGCGGGTGCGCGAGGACCGCCCGGGCATCTGCGGGGCGCACAATCCTGTGGGAGAGGCCAGCGTCTTCGAGCATGCCCTCCACTTTGTGACTATTCGATGTCAACGCCAAGAAAGGGGTACCCGTCAGCAGACACAAGCACACTCCATGGAAACGACCCGTCACGACCAGCTCGGCAGACTCCAAAGCCCCCATGAAGCCGTCCAGGGGGACCATCTCCAGGTGCCCCCTCATGCGGCGCACCGCATTCTTGGTTTTCCCCCGAATGAGCAACGCCCTTTTGAAGATTTGGCGCAGACGAAGACGCAGCGTGATGGGGAATGTCTCATCGAAGGGAGCAGCAAGGCGCTCAAAGTCTTGATCAGAATAGTCACCGCGGTGTCCCCGCGGTGGCGTCATCGTCACGTAACGAGAACCGGGATCTTCCCGGAATAGGCGGTAGAGCAAATCGGTGGCCGGCATCCCCACAGCGTCGGTGTACACCCGACCGGAGCGCTCCGGGAGGGGTTTAGGTGCGCGGTAATCCCAGCCCAGTGTCAAGTCTGGAACCGTCTTTGCTGTCAGGCCCGCGGCAACAAACTGTGCCTCACTGCGCGACTCGCGCACAAAACGCAACAGAAAATCTTCCGCCTGATGGGCCATCTCCGGGCTGTTGTCCTGCCACACAGAGTTGATGAGGAAGACCGGAATTCCGCGTTCTTTGCAGTAGGGCGCAACAGCGACGAGCGCTTGGGCCCGCCGGGCTGAATGGTGCAGGGTTCCCTCGCCATTAACGATTACTGCTGCGGCTTGATCGATCAGTTTCGTGTGGACCCGCCAGGTGGAATACACCGACACCGTTTTCACGTCAAAGCCGGCAGCGGCGACAACATCCACGATGCGCATCATCACGACCTTGCAGCCATAGTGGGCAATTGCTGCCGTGTCGTTTAACACCACAATGGTGCCTCGGTGTTGCGCCACGACGTGTCCTCTCTCGGTACTGGGTAATGCTTTTTCTCAGTGCGTGTGGGTGCCTCTTCGGTGAGACCCACCAGGCCACCACGCTAGTGGCTCAGGTCACCTCGGGTGAGGCGTGAAAGTGCTCGGGTGGAACCTGGCCCAGAATGTAAGAC
>CBFHPU010000002.1:38556-50610 GCA_965657845.1 Pontimonas sp. | reverse complement strand
CCACCACGCTAGTGGCTCAGGTCACCTCGGGTGAGGCGTGAAAGTGCTCGGGTGGAACCTGGCCCAGAATGTAAGACTTCTCAACATCAGGGTCGTGTGCCACGACCCGGTTTCGCCCGTGGGCGATATCCGGGGTCCGAAAAAAATCAAAGCCATACAGATCGAGCTGCTCTGGTGACGCCAAGGTCCTAGTGAGAAGATCGACGGCCATTGCCCCGGTCGAGGGTCGGTGGCCCAACTGGGTAATGAGCGCATCCTGCCAAGCCGCCGGGTAATGCAGAAAGAAACCCGCGAGATCGATGCCAAAAAGGCTGCGCCCTTTTTGAGACATCAAGACCACTCCACGGCGTGCGGCCTTCCTCGCCTTGAATAAAAACGTGGCCTTTGCGCGAATGGTGCCACCGGTCAGAGTGAGAAACACATAGTCGGTGCGTAGCCCTGTGCTTTCTGGTTGCAGGGCGGCGAAGGCGCCCTGATTGATGCGCACCACGATGTCGTGGGAATCAATATCGGGCCCGAAATCGGAACTCAACAGGCTCTCGGCACTACCCACCAGGGCCACAGTTTTGTCGTGCCACGGAAACACACCCGGGTTAGCCATCATCGCCTCCGGCGGCGACTTGGAATACTCGACCGGGCGCCACGGCCGATCGGACAAATTTTTCTTCGGCAACCGGGTCGTGGGGTGCCGCTTTGATAATCCCGGTATAGGTCGTCGGTGAACCCCAAAAATCAAACCCGTACACACTAATTTGTGACACGTCGGCGACGGTTCGACGCAGTAGGTCAACTGCCATCGCCCCCGTTGACGGCCTCGCACCCAATAACTCGTGCAGTTCTCGGTGCCATTCCACCGGGTACACCGGAATGAGATATTTGAGGTCAATGCCGAAAAAGGTTCTCGCCTTAGGCGTCATTGCCACCACGGTGTCCGCCCGCATCCGACCCCTGCTATACATCCACGCCTTATCCCAGGCGTAACCCGAGAGCGACATGAGTAACACGTCAGTGCGCACCCCGGTCGATTGAGGGCGAAGCTCGATGAAGGCTCCCTGATTGATTCGAATCACACACTCCGCGCGATCAATCTGTTCACCAAACTGTCCCTGCCACACGCTGGAGGCATTGCCCACCAACGAAATGGTCTTCTCGGTCCACGGAAACGGCTTCACCACGGGTATTACTCCACCGGCCAGGCGCCGTCAACAATGAGGTCAGAGAGTTCCCGAACCGCTCCTCTGCCGCCACGAGCTGTGGTGACATAGTTCGCCACCTTTTTGACCGCAGCGACCGCATCAGCCGGCGCGAAGGCCATTCCTGCTTTTTGAAGACAGTCGATATCCGGCAAATCATCACCCATGTATGCCACGGCAGACCAGTCCAGGCCCCGCGTGGACACCTCGGCTTCTAAGACGTCGATTTTCCGTGACACTCCGACGTGGACGGGGTCGATTCCCAGTCGGCGTAAGCGTTCCACTCCCGCCGTTGATGGAGAAGAAGAAATCACCACCACATCGCGCCCAGATTGAACCAATCTCACGACCCCTAAACCGTCTTTGATGTCGAAAACCCGGCGGTGCGTGTCCTCATCGTCAATGGACACCGTGCCATCACTTAAGACTCCGTCGATATCGAGAACCACCAGGCGAACCGCCTGGAAGGAGGCGACATCGAGGGCGCTCACCGCGAGAGTTCCCAAATGGCCTTGAGTTTGGCGAGGACACCCTCCAGCTCCCCGGTGGGGATCATGTTGGGCCCATCGCTGAGGGCATTATCCGGATCGGGGTGAGTTTCTAAGAACAAACCATCGACTCCGACCGCAACGGCACCTTGAGCCAACGGGGCAGCAAGCCAACGCGCACCGCCGGAGCTCCCATCCATCGCACCGGGTTGTTGGATGCTGTGGGTGACGTCGTACACCACGGGAGCGAACTCGCGCATGATGGGGAACGAACGCATATCAACAATGAGGTCGTGGTAGCCAAACGTCACACCGCGTTCGGTGAGGAACACATTGGGGTTGCCCGACTGCTGCACTTTCTGCACCGCAAAGCGCATATCCCGAGCGGCCATAAATTGGCCTCTCTTGATATTGACCGCGCGACCCGATTTGCCCGCCGCGATCAGAAGGTCCGTTTGCCGACACAAAAATGCGGGAATTTGGACGACGTCGGCCACTTCTGCGACAGTCGGCATTTGGCCGCTTTCGTGGACGTCGGTGATGACCGGCATCTCAAACTCATCTTTAACCCGCTGGAGAATACGCAACCCTTCGTCCATGCCGGCCGAACGGTAGGAACCAATCGAGGTGCGGTTAGCTTTGTCGTAGGAGGCTTTAAACACGACATCGATGTCCAACCGCTCACCCATGGCTTTGACGTCTTTGGCGACCTGGAGGGTGAGATCTTCGGTTTCAATTGCGCACGGCCCCGCAAAAATCACCAAACGGTCACCACCGAGTTGAATCTTGTCGGTGATGGAAATAGACGGTGCTCTAGTCGGCATCATGCGGGAATCTCTCTGTGTAGTTGGTGGATTGTCACAACGCCTTTCACCACGTCGTCACTGACGACAGGGAGGGCGGAAATAGCTCCGGGCTGGTGGCCCTCCATGACCGACAAGGCGTGAGCCAACAGGGCCTCCGGTCCAATGGTGGTGGGTTGTGTGGTCATCACTTCGCCCACCGTCACGCCGGAGAGGTCGCTCACTTCAGTGAGTGCGCGACGGAGGTCACCGTCACTGACCACACCAAGCAGGTGATTGGAGTCATCTCGCACCACGGCAAGGCCGGTCGGATGCTTACTCATTTCAATAGCCAAGTCGCGCACACTGTGCTGAGGGTTCAAGCTGGGGATCTCATTCTCACCGGCCATGATGTCGGCCACGGTGCGATTAAGGCGTGCGCCTAGTGCCCCATTCGGGTGGAACTGCGCGAAATCGGCACTGGTAAAGCCCCTGGCTTCCATCAAACACACCGCGAGCGCGTCACCCAGTGCGAGGGCAACAGTGGTCGACGATGTCGGCACGAACCCTTCGGGATCTGCTTCTCTCTGCACGGACGCGTCAATAAACACATCCAGTTTCGACACGATGGGGCTGTGGCGATCTCCCACAATGCCGATCAGTGCGATGTTTCTCCGGGTGGCAAAATCGACCAACTGGGCGAGGTCGGCACCTGACCCGCTCTTGGAGAGCAGGATGATGGCTCCTGCCCGATCGACGGAACCCAGGTCGCCGTGGAACATTTCTGAAGTGAGGTAGTAGTGGCTGCGTGTTCCCACACTGCTCATGGTGGCGGCAAGTTTGTGGGCGATATGTCCGGATTTTCCCGCACCGGTGAGGATGACGTCTGCGGGTTCTCTCTCAAGGATCAGCTGGGCCGCAGCGGCGACCTGCTCCGCAGAACGGGCCGCGACGGCTTCGAGGGCTGCCCGTTCGGTCTCTAAGACCTCTCGGGCTCTGGCTACCAGCGCGTCATTAGTCATTAACGCCATCTTTCAGCATCCGCTCGAGGTCTTCGGGCACATCGACGGCGCGGGGACGATAGTCGGTCACAAAAGTGGCGATCGGGATGTCGTTTTCAAGGAAACGTAGCTGTTCAAGCTTTTCGCGTTTCTCCAGTTCGCTCTCTCCAAAGGACGCAAAAGCTTCCACCGCTTCAGGGCTATAGACATACAATCCGACGTGGCCCCACAGTTCAGCGTCTGGTTCGGCGCCGTCACGATCGTGAGGAATGACGGCCCGGGAAAAATACAGGGCTCGACCCGAATGTGATCGAGCAACTTTCACAATGTGCGGAGTCTGGCCGTCCTCGAGCGACATTCGAAAGATCGGGGTGCACACGGCGAGGCCCCGATCGACAAAGGCGCTGATGGATTCACTAATGAGGGCGGAGGAAATAAAAGGGTCGTCAGCTTGGACATTGACTAACGCCGAAGCATCGAGTGCGGCCGCAAGTTCGGCGACCCGCTCTGTCCCGCAGCGCGCATTCTCTGAAGACATTGTGACGTTGGCGCCGAACCCTCTGGCAACGTCGGCCACTTCTTCGGAGTCGGTGGTGACGTGGACAAAGTCCGCACCCACAGCGTCTTTGGCTCTCTCCCAGACCCGCTGAACCATGGGTTTTCCACCGACATCGGCAAGAACTTTGCGGGGGAAACGCGTAGAGGCCAGCCGTGCTGGAATAATGACGTGGGGCTCTGGCACCCGTCCAATCTAGCGCGAGCCCCCAGAGGAGGACGACATGAGGTTGCCTCGTCCTCTCCGACGCCTCTTAGATCCACACACGGCCCTCATTACCGGGTTCAAGTCTGCGCTGAGGGCTGGTGATTCCGAAGCCATCGCGAAGCTCGTCTCCTCCTACGGACGCCGACTGTATTTAGGCTCGAGCGAGCGCGACACGCTCACGGCTCTGCTGGTGGGCCGCCTCGACGATTCGGTGTCACACGAGGAGGCCAGCCGCGGTTTTGTCGAACTGGCTCAGACGTTGGGTAAGGGTCGTCTTTCGTCACGCAGCTGGATCACACTAGAAAACCTCTCCCGAACGGTGGGGTGTTTTCTGGCTTCTGATGCTTTTCGTCGCGCGGCAGTTAGCGTGATTTCGAAGGGTGGAACACCTTCGGAGCGTTTTCTCGCAGCCCTCCACGACAGGAACCTCACCGAAGCAACTCGCATGTGGGAGAACACCACCGGTGGTAATCCGGGTAGCCCGCTGTGGGCCGATGCGGGCCATTACTTGTTCCTGTGGAGTGGGGGCCACTCGGGCGTGGCCCAGTTCGACACCGACTCGGAGTTTTCCCGCGTGGTGTCGAACCATCCGGTGATTGTGATGGGCCCAGCACCCACCTCACTGACCACAAAAGCCCTGAACGCCCAGACGTTAACCGCTCGGGTCATCATGCAAGACGTCTTGAGTTGGGACCCCTCGACTGACCCTCTGGGTGGTGCGTGTGACTTGGCTTATGCCAGTCGGGAGACGAGGAACTGGATTAGTGAGTCCGATTCTTGGTCGGCCCTTGGAGCGTTCCAGGCGGTGAGCTTTCGATTAGACCAGTCGAATGCGTCCCTTCCGAGCGATAGCTCCACCGTTCTTCGTGCGGCGGCCGACCCTCGGCTGTTGATGTTGGGAGGGTCGTCGCCCAACATGATCCCGTTGATGGTCTGGGACCTGCTCAAAGTGCCCGAGGTGTCTCTCACTCTCGGTGGCACAACATTTTTTGCCTCCCACACCGCCTATACGGCAGGTAACCGACGCTTTAAACACACCCTGGGGCGGGGAACCGATGAAACCGGTAGTACTGGGCAGCGTTTTGAGCGCTGCCCTACCTTTGCCCGACACAACGTCACCGAGAACCTCACTTTGGTGGCGAATCTTCTCCAGGGGGGTGCGTTGGTCGCCGACGAGGAAACTGCACAGGTCGCTCGGATGTCAACCGGTGAATACCTGGCGACATTAGATGAGCTTTACGGCAAGGACCGTGCGTAGCGATGTACACACTCTCTGGAATTTCGACCTCACTGCGGCTGCGCAAGGCGCGAGTGTTACTTGACCAGGTAAAGAGGGCGATTGAACACGCCGAGGGCACAGCAGCCACAGCCGCCCTCCATCGCAACCACAGCCTGATCGGTGGCCGACACGTGGCAACCTCATTTTCTGAGGTCATTACTGGCCGTCTCGATGAGAGCCTCTCGCACGAACACGCAAGTAGTGCCCTTCGGGACCTTTTCCAGACCCTGCGCCACTCGCCACTATCACCCACGGGCTGGTTTGTCTTAGAAAACCTCTCTCGGGCTATTGGCTGTTTTGGGGCGTCTCACTCTTTTGGGGAACAGGCACGGAGCCTCATCCGTTCACGTCGCCCCAAAAATGATCGACAACGCACGGAATTGTTTCTCGCCCACCTGTATTCCCGGGACCTCGGTGGAGCAACTCAGACCTGGCATACCCGTGTTCCTGCCTCACATACTGCAGCTTTCTGGGCCGATGCGGGCCACCTTCTGTGGCTTCTCACCAAGGGACAGCAGGGCGAGCCAGATTTTGTAGGTGCCGGTTCGTGGCGCACTGCCCTGGAAGGGCGGGCCGTCGTGGCGATGGGTCCAGCTCCTTCAGGTCTTTCCGCGGCGGGCCTAGACGATGCCTTGGTTGCAAGGGTCATTGCTCCTGGGGTCACCGGTTGGCCATCAGGTGACGCGTTGGGGGGCCGGTGCGACCTTGCTTACGCCAATAGTGACTCGACGAAGTGGTTTGTCGCCCACGAGGAAGCAGCCCGGCTTTCTGAATTTACCTTTGTGTCCTTTCGGACATCGTCTTGGAAGGTGATGGAGCTGGGCAACGGTCGAACGGCGCGAAACCATAAAGCGCTCATGCCGATGCCTTTCGATAAAACCAATATGGTCCCCCTCATTACCTGGGATGTCCTGCATGTTCCCGACGTCACACTCACCGTTGCCGGTACGACATTCTTTGCGTCTCGAACGGCATACACAGCCCACGATGTGCGGCTCAAAGAAGAACGCGGTGGACACACCGATCAGCGCGGAAGCACCGGAATTCGCTTTGAAAGGTGCCTGTCTTTTTCTAGCCATAATGTGAGCGCGCATCACACGCTGATGTCACTCTTGGCTGAGGCCGGAGCACTCGATTTTGATCCAGAGGGCACCGCGGTTGTGGCGCTCTCCAGTGAGGAATATCTTCAGGAACTAGACGCGCTTTACGGGGTAGACGCGGTCTAAACCTTCGGCATATCCGCAAAGCGCGAATAGTGGCCTTGGAATCCGACCGTAATGGTGTCGGTCGGCCCGTTTCGGTGCTTTGCCACAATCAGGTCTGCTTCTCCCGCACGAGGGTTTTCTTGTTCGTAAGCACTGTCGCGGTGAAGGAGCACCACGAGGTCAGCGTCCTGTTCGAGCGAACCCGACTCGCGAAGGTCCGAAAGTTGGGGTTTCTTGTCGGCACGCTGCTCGGGTCCACGGTTCAGCTGGGACAGAGCAATGACGGGCACTTCGAGCTCTTTGGCGAGAAGCTTCAGGGCTCTGGAAAACTCGCTGACTTCCTGTTGGCGGGATTCCACTTTTTTCCCAGCGCTCATTAACTGCAGGTAGTCGA
Organism: Pontimonas sp.; assembly: GCA_965657845.1. Taxonomy (GTDB): domain Bacteria; phylum Actinomycetota; class Actinomycetes; order Actinomycetales; family Microbacteriaceae; genus Pontimonas. The sequence continues at coordinate 43,505 of CBFHPU010000002.1, read as the reverse complement.
TGATGACAAGCTTTAAGCCGACTCGCTGCTTCAGTCGACGGCATTTTGCACGAATTTCAACGAGGCTCATATTGGGGCTGTCATCGATGAAGAGTGGGGCCTGATCAATGCGCCCACGGGTCTGCGCGATAGTCGTCCAATCCCGCTGCTCGATCATCCCTTTTCGCATTTTCTGAAGGGGAACGGCTGCCTCCGCCGCGAGCAACCTCATCGCGATTTCCGATCGACTCATTTCCAGTGAGAACACGATGGAGGGCAAATTGTGCTTGATTGCCGCGGCCCTCGCGAAGTCGAGCGCAAGTGTTGACTTACCGAGCGCAGGCCTGGCGGCAATGAGAATCAACTGGCCCCGGTGGAAACCGTTGGTGAGTTGGTCGAGATCGGCAAATCCCGACGGAACACCCATCATTTCGCCACTGGAGCCTCGAGCAGCCTCGATCTCGTCGACCGCTTCGCCGACGGCGTCTGTCAGGGGCACGTAGTCTTCGGCTTCTACCCCACCGGCCACCTGATAAATCTCGGTTTGGGCGACATTAACGAGGTCGGCAACTTCGCCTTCACTGGCGTAGCCCATGTTGGCGATGCGCGTCCCGGCATCGACTAAGCGACGGAGCACAGCCTTGTCAGCAACGATTTGGGCATAGTGGCCAGCGCTGGCAGCCGTGGGGACGAGCGACACGACGCTGTGGAGGTAATCAACGCCGCCCGCGCGCTGGAGGAGAGCCGTTTTAGTGAGCTCCTCGGTCACTGTGATGACGTCGGTGGGCTCCCCGTGCGAGTACAACGACAAGATCGAGTCGAAGATGATCTCGTGTTTGGGGTGATAGAAGTCTTTGCCGCGCAACACCTCGATGACGTCCGCGACGGCGTCTTTGCTGAGCAGCATCCCACCCAGGGTGCTTTGCTCGGCCAGAAGATCGTGGGGAGGTGTGCGTTCACCCGAGCGCTGGTATTCGTCAGGAAGGTCCGATACGAGACCAAGCTGAGGTATCGACATCAACGCCCTTTCCACACACCACAAATGCCCACTAAGGCAGTTCTACCAGCCACCACAGACAAAGCCCGTGAAGACGAAACCTTTGACGCCAGTCACGACGGGAATGTCATGAGCTCTCACCATAAACAGCTGCCGGGTCGGGCTCAACCACCCCTGTGGATAACTATGTGGAATACCGGGGAGCAACTCCGCGCAACATGTGCATAACCTGGGGAGAAAAGGCCCTGCGCAAGACCAATTTCGCGATAAAAAAGCCGTTTTACCGAGCTTAAAAATTCACACACTTCACCCTGCAAACCTGTATAAACACATGGTTGAGGGTTACTAACCTCGGGGCACTCTGTGGAAAAAGGTGAAACATTTCTCGCCCGCGACACGCCGACGCCGAGTGCCCCCGAAGGGACACTCGGCGTCAAAGTGGGCGCGAAAAACTACTTCTCTGCGACCACCGAAAGGGTCAAAGCTGCCACAACACCATCGGCAAGCGACACCGTTGCCTTGTGCTCCCCAACGCTCTTAATCGCGTGAGGGATATCAATGGTCCGGTGATCAATCGCACCAAGGCCCTGGTCGGCGACAGCCTTCTCGATGTCCGCTCGTGTCACGGAACCAAAAAGCTTGCCTTCTTTTCCGGACTTCGCAGGCACGCGAATGGGGCCGGCTTCCAGCTTGTCGCGCAAGTTCGCCGCTTCTTCCTGGCTTGCCATCGCTTTGGCTTCACGAGACTGACGAATCTGGTCAACCTGCTTTTGTCCACCCTTGGTCCACGCCATGGCGTAGCCCTGTGGCAACAAATAGTTCCTCGCGTAGCCCTCGCGGACGTCGACGACGTCACCCGCACGGCCCAAACCAGATACTTCGTGGGTAAGGATTACCTTCGCCATGGTCTAGGACCTCCCAGCGCCTGCGTAGGGCAAAAGGGCCATTTCGCGGGCGTTCTTAATCGCTTTCGCCAAAAGGCGCTGCTCCTGCACTGATACACCGGTGATTCGGCGAGCGCGAATCTTGCCGCGCTCGGAAATGAACCGCTTCAGTGTTTGGACGTCCTTGTAGTCAATGACACCTACCGTGATTGCCTTGACCGGAGCCTGGGGCTTTCCACCCTTGGGTCCACGAGGCTTACGGCGGTCGCCGCTTGCTTTTCCTGCCATGTTCTTCTTTTCCTTCTTATCTCAAGTGGTAAAAACGGTTTGAGTGCCTAGAACGGCACGTCATCGCTGGCGGGGGCGCTCACTCCAGGTGTGGCCCAAGGGTCTTGGGTTTGGCCTCCGGCAGCGGGCGAAGCCCACTGGTCATCAGCAGCTACCTGGCGGTTTCCTCCACCGGATGATTGCTTTGTGACCGCTGCGGTTGCGTAGCGCAAGCTGGGGCCGATTTCGTCGACCTCCATCTCGATGGTGGTGCGCTTTTCGCCCTCTTTCGTCTCAAACGAACGTTGACGTAAGCGTCCGGTGGCAACCACCCTGGCTCCTTTGGTCAACGAGTTCGACACGTGTTCGGCAAAATCACGCCACACACTGGCTCGCATGAACAGGGCTTCGCCGTCTTTCCATTCGCCGCTTTGACGGTCGTAGGTCCGGGGCGTTGACGCGATGGTGAAGTTCGCCACCGCGACACCGTTTTGGGTGTAGCGCAGTTCGGGGTCGGCCGTGAGGTTCCCCACGACAGTGATGGGAGTTTCTCCTGCCATCGTCCTAGCTCGCTTTACTCTCTGCGGGGGTCGAATCCTGACCCACGCGGAACGCAACGTCTTCTGCGCGCAACACTTTGGTGCGCATGACTGCTTCGTTCAAGCGAAGCTGACGGTCAAGCTCTGCCGTTGCTGCGGGCTGAGCAGTGAAGTTCACGACGGCATAAATGCCTTCGTTCTTCTTCTGGATTTCGTAGGCAAGGCGACGCTTGCCCCAAATGTCCACCGATTCGATTGATCCGCCATCATCGCTAATGACTTTGAGGAACTGGTTGAGACTGGGCTCAACTGTTCGCTCTTCTACCTCGGGATCCATGATCACCATGAGTTCATATTTATGCACGTGTACCCGACCTCCTTCGGACTGGAACGGTTACAGGATTTCTGCAACAGGAGGGTTAGTGCTGTGGTCCAGGATGGACCAACGCTTCAGCCTAGTCAGTCAACGCCGACCGGGGCAAACCTCTACTGCGTGGCCCACCACTCTAAAAGGCGCTCCCTGGCCACGTCTTCCCCGAGCGGTCCGTGGTCAATTCGAAGCTCCAACAAGAATCGATACGCCTGGCCGACCGTGCGGGAGGGCCCAATGCCCAAAATGTCCATAATTTGCTGCCCGTCGAGATCGGGACGCATCGCTTGGAGTTCTTCTTTTTCGGATAGTTCCTTGATCCGCGCTTCAAGGTCGTCGTAGGCAAACGCTAACCGGTCAGCCTTTTGGCGATTCCTGGTCGTCACATCCGCGCGGGTCACGATATGTAACCGCTCCAGTTCATCACCGGCATCTCGCACGTAACGTCTCACCGCCGAATCAGACCAACCCTGGTCGGCATAACCAAAAAACCGCAGGTGCAGTTCAATGAGCAAACTGACACTGTCGATGGTGTTGTTGTCGAAACGTAGGGCTTTCAGACGTTTTTTGGCCATCTTGGCCCCCACCACGTCGTGATGGTGGAAGGTCACGACCCCGCCCGGTTCAAACTTTTTCGTCACCGGTTTGCCAATGTCATGCAGCAGGGCCGCAATACGAAGGGTCACATCGGGTGGCGAACCGGGGTGGCGTTCTTGTTCTAACTCAATGGCCTGTTCGAGGACAGTCAAACTGTGTTGGTACACGTCTTTATGGCGGCGGTGCTCGTCTCGCTCTTCCCGCAGCAGGGCCAACTCCGGTAACACCAAATGCGCAAGGCCGGAGTCAACAAACGCTTCGACCCCTTCCCGCGGGTGGGGCGTTGACAGGAGCTTGACCAACTCATCTCGAACTCGCTCAGCAGAAATCCCCTCAATACGTGGGGCCATCTCGCTCAGCGCACTGGCAGTTTCCGGCTCGATCCGCGCACCCAGCTGGGCCACGAAACGACACGCGCGAAGCATGCGCAAGGGGTCGTCACCAAACGACACTTCCGGTGGGCTGGGTGTGCGAAGCACCCCGTCCATCAAGTCAGTCAAACCCCCGTAGGGGTCCACCAAGACCAGGCCAGGCACGCGCACCGCCATCGCATTCAAGGTGAAATCCCTGCGGATCAAATCCTCATCCAACGAGTCACCAAACTCAACGGTGGGTTTCCTGCTCGCCCCGTCGTAACTATCCGCACGGTAGGTCGTGATTTCGATGGTGGTGTCACCAAACTGTGCGGCAATGGTGCCAAACTCCCGACCCACATCCCACACCGCGTCCGCGAGGGGCCGCACAATCTGCTCAATCTGATCGGGGTGTGCTGAGCTGGCAAAGTCCAAATCGTTGACGTCTTTTCCTAAAAAGGCGTCCCTCACGGGTCCACCCACCAGGGAAAGTTCAAAACCGGCGGCATCAAATGCTGCCGCCAGGTCGCTCACGGGCGGTCGACCCACCAAAGTGGCCAAAGTGTCGAGGGCCTGGGCAACGCGTGTCATGGTCTTCAGAGTCTAGACTCGGAGAGTGTCAGCCGAACGGACTCCACAGCGCGATAGATGAGAATCTCTAGGCCACCCCGCAAGACCAGGTGGGCCCGTGGCCGAGTCCTCCTGGTCGCCCTCCTCGTCGGCATTTTAGGAATCCCCCACGGATCACACTTTGCGGAGGCCGCGGCACCGCCCAGTAGTTCAGATGGCACCATTGATCTGTTCATTCAAGATGGTTCCGTCGTCCAACCTGGCCAAGTGGTCACCGTCCGAGTGACCTTGAGAGCGGCTGAAGCGCAACCCATACCCGAACGGGCCATTCGGTTATCGATCACCGCAGAACCCTTAGCCACCGAAGTAGCCATGCGGCGCTTTATTGCCCGG
>CBFHPU010000002.1:0-38457 GCA_965657845.1 Pontimonas sp. | reverse complement strand
GCCAAGAGGGCGTTTAGTCAAACAGATGAAGCCCTCGTTGTGGACACCGGACGGTTACCGGTGACCGCCATTTCACTGCGGCTGGAAAACGTGTTGGAGCGACTCCAAAACGTGGAGTTTGTTGACATTGTGGGCGTCCCTCTGGACAAAGAGGCCAGTGAGCTGGCGTTGGAAATTAATGAATCTTCGCCGTCTGGCGAGTGGACAAGTTTCATCGCCGATGTGCGCGAGTTATGGCAATCCGACGTCCGCTACGCCACCATCGCCTCCGACCCTGAATCCGTGGTCGTACAGCGCTGGAATCGGTATCTGGCCCTTTTTTCATCCGCCTGGATAGGAAATCCTCAAGGTCGTGACGCGCAATGGCAAACGGCCCAAGAGGATTCGGCGGCGTTCCACAACTCCGTGTTCATCGAACAGGGCAGTGCGATCACTGTCCTCGCGGACCGCACCGAACTGCCCGTGACCATCAGAAACGATTTACCCTCCGCGGTCACCGTTCAGCTGGTCGTGAGCCCCAGCAGGGGAAACCTCCGCGTCGAACAGCCCACCCTCAGTGTCGTCGTGCCGGCGGAATCCTTCCGCCGAGTGAGCGTTCCTGTCCGTTCCCTAGCCAATGGCACGGTGCCGGTAGAACTTTCCCTGACCAACAGCCTCGGGTTGCCACTGGGTGAAAGCGTCACGCTGCCCGTGACAATCCGCGCCGGTTGGGAAAGTGTCATCACCGTGGGCCTTGCGGTCATCATCGGCTTAGTGTTTGCCATCGGCATTTACCGCGCAGTTCAGCGGAGAATGGCGGGGAAAGAATTAGGCGATGGCTAACCCTGCAACCACTGGTGGTGACAATGTGGGCAGGGCGGGAGCTCTGCTCGCCTCAGGCACCATTGTCTCTCGAATTTTGGGTTTCGCGTCAGCAATTCTTCTCGCCCGCATCCTCGGAACAGTGGGCTCCGGTGCGGACACGTTTGCGCTAGCCAACCAACTCCCCAACAACATTTACGCACTCATCGCGGGAGGTGTCCTCACCGCGGTCCTCGTGCCCCACATTGTGCGAGCTGGTGCCCACGCGGATGGCGGAACCGCCTACATCAACAAAATCGTCACGCTCGGGTTCATGGTGTTTCTTGTCCTGGCGGCAATTGCCACACTGTTGGCACCTCTTCTCGTCACCCTGTACGCCCAAGAGGCCGACTCTGGCCAACGAGGGTTTAGCGCCAATGACATGGCGTTGGCCACCGCGCTCGCCTATTGGTCACTTCCTCAAGTGTTGTTTTACGCCCTCTACAGCCTCCTCGGTGAGGTGTTAAACGCTCGCAAAGTGTTTGGGCCCTTTACTTGGGCGCCTGTGCTCAACAACCTTGTCTTTATCGCGGGACTTCTCATCTTCAATGCACTCTTTGGCAACCGCGATGTGACGAACGCGATGGAGTGGACTGGATCGATGGTTGCCCTGTTAGCCGGTGGCGCAACCGCGGGTATTGCCGCTCAGGCGTTCATCCTGCTGGTGTTTTGGCGACGCGCAGGCTTGTCCTACCGCCCGGACTTTCATTGGCGTGGGGTGGGGTTGGCGAAGACCGGTCGGGCAGCCGGCTGGCTCTTTGGAATGATTTTGTTGGCGCAAATCGCGGGTGTTGTTCAAGCCAATGTCGCCACGTTGGCCACCAGTGAGGGACAACCCGGCCTGGCAGTTCTTCGCTTTTCTTGGCTGCTGTTTATGGTCCCGCACTCGGTGATTGCGGTCTCCCTTGCCACGGCGTATTTCACCCGAATGGCCACCCATGCCAGAGACGGCGACACCGACAAGGTCGTCTCGGATGTGACGAGGTCAATTCGCCAAATTGGGGCGATGATGATTCTCGCCTCCGCGGGTCTGTTAGTTCTGTCGTTACCCTTCGCCACTCTGTTTGGCGGCACCGCAGAAAACATCGAAGCGATGGGGTTGGTGATTTCCGCCTACGCCATCGGTTTGGCCACCTTCAGTGTCGTGTTTGTGATTCAGCGGGTGTTTTATTCATTGGATGACACCAGGACACCGTTTGTGTTCCAACTCGTCCACACCGGCGTGTTCATTTTCTTAGCCCTCTCGACATCCACTTTTGCCAGCGACCAGCTCGCAGCAGGTTTAGCAATTTCGGCATCTCTAGCGTCGTTTGCCCAACTCGCTGTCGCATTGTTGTTTCTGCGTCGAGCGCTGCCGGCCTTGAAGCTCGGAGCGATTGTGTTGAGGCTTGGTGGTTTTGTGTTGGCAACCCTCCCGGCAATCCTCGTGGGTGTGTTGATTGTCGTGGCGGCAGGAGGTTTGGAACCCAATGGTTTCGCCCGCGCGTCAGTGTTTGGTGCCGCGAGCGTGATCGCCGGTGTGGGTCTGGTGATGACGACGATGTATATCGGTGTGCTTCTCGTGGTGAGAAATCAGGACATGAGGGAAATCGTGGGTGGGACACGGCGTCTGATTCAACGCGTGTTCACCGGACGGGAATAGTCCACTCTTAGACTTCGTTAGCGCAAGTAGCTGAGAATGAGAATTTAACGAGAGGTAATCACCCCATGCATGACGTCGTCATTATCGGATCTGGCCCCGCCGGCTACACGGCAGCAATCTACGCGGCCAGAGCAAACCTGAACCCGATTGTGGTGGCGTCCTCTGTGGAATTTGGTGGTGACTTAATGAACACCACTGAGGTCGACAACTACCCGGGGTTCCCTGACGGCATCATGGGGCCCGACCTCATGATGAAGATGCAGGCCCAGGCGGAACGCTTTGGGGCGAAAATCCTTTTCGACGACGTCGCCGATTTAGACCTAGACGGTCCGGTCAAAAAGATTACCCTCGGCAATAAAGATGTGCTCGAAACCAAAACGGTGATCTATGCGACCGGTTCTGCCTACCGCAAACTCGGGCTAGCCGAGGAAGAACGCCTTAGTGGGCACGGGTTGTCGTGGTGTGCCACCTGTGATGGTGCTTTTTTCCGCGAAAAGACGGTAGCTGTGGTCGGTGGAGGTGACTCCGCGATGGAAGAAGCCACCTTTTTGACGCGTTTTGCCGCCAAGGTGTACATCATTCACCGCTCAGATAATTTGCGGGCCTCTGCGGCAATGCAGGATCGAGCACACAATGACCCCAAGATTGAGTTCCTGTTTCACCAGCAAGTTGCCCACATTTACGGCGACGAGCAGGTCACCGGTGTGGGCTTGGTCCACACACAGACGGGTGAGGAAACCACTGTGGACCTCGATGGCTTGTTTGTGGCAATTGGCTCAGACCCCCGCACCCACATCGTCCACGACAAGTTGGATCTGACCGAGTTTGGGACCGTATGGGTCGATGGTCGCAGTTCGCGCACGTCGGTTGACGGTGTGTTCGCCGCCGGTGATGTCATCGATCCGACCTACCGGCAGGCGGTCACTGCTGCCGGCTCGGGCACTGTGGCCGCCCTTGACGCCCAACACTACTTAGAGGCCCACGCAGGTTAAGGGTCACCTTTTCCACACAGCAGGAACCGATTGAAGGAGAGACACATGTCAGCACGTGAGGTAACCGACCAAAGTTTTGCGGAAGATGTTCTCGCAAGCGACAAGCCGATCATGGTGGATTTTTGGGCCGAGTGGTGTGGCCCCTGCCGTGCCGTATCGCCCATCCTTGACCAGATTGCCACCGAGCACGCCGAGAAAATCGATGTGGTGAAGCTCAACGTCGACCACAACCCCGAAACAGCTATGAAGTACCAGATCACGTCGATTCCGACGATGAAGGTCTTCAAAGGTGGCGAAGTGGTCAAGACCGTTATCGGTGCGAAGCCCAAACCGGCACTCGAGTCCGATTTGAAAGAATTTTTGGCCTAACCAGGCAAGTGTGAGTTCCCTGCTCTACCCTTGAGGGATGTTCGAGCGACCAGTCGGGGGGACACCGTGACGATGACTCCTGCCCACGGGATTTCTCTGGACCCCTGGTTCGACCACTACGCCGATCGCTCGAGTGGTTTGTCCGCCTCTGAAGTGCGGTCGCTGTTTGCTGTGGCGAGCAGGCCTGAAGTGGTTTCTCTCGCCGGCGGTATGCCTTACGTGCGGGCCATTCCCGACGAGATGATGAAGCAGACGCTCAATCGGGTGATTGACGAGCGAGGCGCAGAAGCCCTGCAATACGGTTCGGGTCAAGGTCATCCTGAGTTGCGTGAACAAATCGTCGACATCATGGCGTTGGAGGGTATTAGCGCCAGGCCAGACGATGTGGTGGTCACCACGGGTTCGCAGCACGGTTTGGATTTGATCGCCCGTCTGTTTATTAATCCGGGTGATGTGGTGATTGCTGAAGCACCCAGCTATGTCGGAGCGATGGGGGTTTTTCGCTCCTATGAGGCCGATGTTCGCCACGTCGAAATGGATGCTGACGGGATCATTCCTGAAGCCCTGAGCGAGGCGATTAGCCAGGCACGCTCAGAGGGTAAACCGATCAAGATGATTTACCTGATCCCCAACTTTCACAACCCTGCGGGGGTGACCCTCTCTGCTAGTCGCCGCTTAGAGGTGCTCGACATTGCCCAGCAGGAAGACATCCTGGTGGTGGAGGACAACCCTTACGGGCTTCTCTGGTTCGACCAGCCAGCACCGCCGGCCATGCGGGCCGCCGGTGACCACGGGGTCATCTACCTGGGGTCGTTTTCAAAGACTTTTGGTCCTGGCCTCCGGGTCGGATGGGTTGTCGCCCCCCACGGTATTCGAGAAAAACTCGTGTTAGCGTCGGAGGCTGCCGTCCTCTCGCCCAGCTCGTTTTCCCAACTTGTTGTCGCTGATTACTTCCAACGCTCCGACTGGAAGGGTCAAATCGACACGTTCCGCGGCATCTACCAGGAACGCCGAGACGCCATGGTGAAAGCGCTCGCCCACGAACTACCGACCATCGAACACACCAAACCCAGTGGTGGTTTCTACCTGTGGCTGACTTTGCCCGACGGGCTGAACTCAAAAGAGATGCTCCCTCGTGCGGTAACCGAACTCGTGGCATACACCCCCGGTACGGCGTTTTTTGCCGACCACCGAGGGACACAGAACATGCGCCTCGCCTTCTGTTACCCCACACCGGAAGACATCACCGAAGGGATCAGCCGTTTGGCGAAGGTCATTCGGGAAGAAATCGAACTCATCGAAACCTTTGAGCCCTCCCGAAATAAGCAGGTTCGGGATAGTCACGTCGAATCGCCCCCACCAAACCTCACCTAGACAAGGTTCACTGTGTCCTCTAGCCCCTCTGTCCTTGTTCTCGCGGGCGGCATTTCCCACGAGCGCGATATTTCACTCAAATCCGGCCGCCTGGTCGCCGACGGACTGACCGCCCGCGGCTTGAGCGTGGAACTGGCCGACCCCGACGCGACGTTGGTGAAAAGGTTGAGTGATAACCGTCCCGATGTCGTCTGGCCGGTACTCCACGGAGCCAGCGGTGAAGATGGCACATTGCGATCCCTGTTGGAGATGATGGAACTGCCTTACGTCGGGTCTTCATCACACTCCACCCGCCTCGCATGGGATAAGCCTTCGGCAAAGACGCTCGTGTCCAGAGCCGGAGTGCAGACACCACCTTCGATTGGCCTCAGCCGCGATGCTTTTCGCGAGCTCGGAGCAGAAAGCGTCTTGGAGCTTGTGGCGGACACGCTCGGGTTCCCGCTGATTACCAAGCCTTCACGGGGTGGTTCGGCTCAAGGGGTGAGCTGGGTATCAAACACCGAAGAGTTACGCCGAGCCATGGTGCACGCGTTTACCTACTCGGACGACGCGCTGGTTGAGCGTCAGATTCTTGGTACTGAAGTGTGTGTGGCGATCATCGATACCGGCGATGGACCACAAACGCTCCCCGGTGTGGAGATCGACCCGATCAGTGGCCACTACACCTTTGAAGCCCGCTACACCGCCGGTGAGACTCGTTTCTTCTCGCCTCCGAGACGAGACGCCTCAGTGTTAGACCACGCGGCTGAGCAGGCGCTTGTGGCCCACAACACAATCGGCCTTCGAGACCTCTCCCGCGTTGACTTCATCATCGATGACAGCGGTGAGTGTTGGTTCCTCGAAGCCAGTGTGATGCCTGGCCTGACAGAGACCTCCACCGTTGCTCTCGCGCTCGACCAGGCCGGCTTTGACGTCACCGGTGTGTACGCAGCTCTCGCTGAACAGGCCGCCTCGCGCCTTTAGGCAAGCTACCTGGGGGAGGAAGAAAACCCTTCCATTCCCAAATCGCCAAGGATGCGATTTAAATCTGCGACGGTGGCGAAATCGATGGTGAGCTGGCCTTTAGTGCGAGAGAGTGAAATCTTGACCCGAGTGTTGAGCCGATCTCCCAGCTGTTCCGCGAGTTCATCGAGTTGACTTGCTCTCCCCCCAGGCCTCGAGCTTCGACCGGGTTTTTTCTGTCCCACCGCAGAGCCGGCGCGCTCTTCAACCTGGCGCACGGTGAGCGACTGAGAAATGATGTCCTCGGCAAGTTTTTCCTGGGCCTCTGGCTCGCTCACCGCCAGAAGCGCCCTGGCGTGGCCAGCGCTCAGAACACCGGCCGCGACGTGAACCTGCACTCGCGGTGCAAGGTTCAAAAGACGAAGCGTGTTGGTCACTTGGGGACGCGATCGGCCGATGCGGTCCGCGAGCTCTTGCTGTGTCGTGCCGAAATCATCCAAGAGTTGTTTGTAGGCAGAGGCCTCTTCCAGGGGGTTCAAATCAGCCCGGTGGAGGTTTTCCAGCAAAGCATCTCGCAGCATGTCGCCATCGCTGGTGTCTCTCACAACAGCTGGAATGGTGGTTAATCCCGCGGCCGTCGCGGCGCGCAGGCGCCGCTCCCCCATGATTAATTCGTAGGGGGCTTCCGCCGCACTCGCTGCCGGCCGGGGCCGCACCACGATGGGCTGTAAGACACCAAACTCTCGGATCGAATGGGTGAGCTCGTTAAGCTCCTCCGCCCGGAACTCACTGCGAGGCTGCCTCGCATTGGGGGTGATATCCGCCAGCGGTATCTGTTTGAGGGCGAGCCCTGGAACAGCGTCGAGGGAGGAATCGTTGGAGCCAAAGAAGACGTCGACAGCGCTTTCGCTCTCCGGTGCCTGTGCAGGAATCAGCGCACCAATGCCCCGACCTAAACCACTGCGCTTAGCCGCCATGTTGTCCTCCAAAACGCCCCGCGAATTCGAGTGCAGCTTCAGCATAAGACAGAGCGCCCGGAGATCCCGGGTCATAAGTAATCACCGACTGGCCGTAACTGGGTGCTTCGCTAATGCGCACCGACCGAGGAATGATGCTCGCTAAGACGTCGCTGGGAAAGTGTTCTTGAACGTCTTGGGCTACCTGCTGAGCAAGGTTAGTGCGTTGGTCATACATGGTCAGCGCGATCGTCTTGCGTTGAAGCTCGGGGTTGACGTGCGCACGGATTCGCTCAATGGTGTCCAGGAGTTGGCTGAGGCCTTCAAGGGCGTAGTACTCACACTGGATCGGAATCAGGACCTCATTCGCCAGAGCAAACGCGTTAATCGTCAGAATCCCCAGAGAGGGTGGTGTGTCGATGAAAATGTAATGGAAACCCTCACGCTGCCCCTCTCCTAGGTAGGCGGCGAGTGCCTCTTTCAGTCGAAACTCCCGGCGTTCCTGGGAGACGAGCTCAATTTCCGCTCCGGCGAGGTTAATGGTCGCTGGCAGGCACCACAAGCCCTCCGCTTCCGGGCTGGGTGTGATGGCATCCTCCACAGCGGACTCACCGAGCAACACCTCATAGCTCCCAATCACACCGTCATGGTGGGGCACACCAAGGGCCGTTGATGCGTTCCCTTGGGGGTCCAGGTCGATGACCAATACTTTGGCGCCGTGAGACGCCAGGGAGGCAGCGAGGTTCACCGTGGTTGTGGTCTTTCCTACGCCACCTTTTTGGTTGGCGATCGTGACAATCCGGGTGGTGGAGGGTAGCGGCCAGGTAGCCCCACGAAGGCGTTCCCGCCGCGCGGACACTGCCAACAACTCATCGGCTAGTGGCGTCGAGTCAGCTGACATGCCGTAATACCCCCAATGTTTCACGTGAAACATTCGCACAATCGCGCGAAGTTAAGACTCCAGCGTAGCTCGGAAAATACGGGTTTCTTCGGTGTGGTAATCCGCACCGACCACCAAAGACTCAACGTCAGTCAGGCCACTCTTCGCGAGGACGCTCGTGGCGTCATCGATCTCTTGATCTATGCGTTGGCCCTTCAAAAAGACCATCTGTCCGCCGGGTGCTACTAAACGTCTGGTCATCGGTACGAGTTTTTTCAGGGCGCTGACGGCTCGAGCCGTCACCGTATCGAACCGCCGATCTGAGGGCACGTCTTGTGCGCGTGAGCGCAGCACCTCAACGTTTTCTAGTCCCAGTCGATCGGCCTCTTCCCTCAACCAGGTGGCACGCCGCTCCATCGGCTCAATGAGCGTGCACGACACATCGGGGCGCATAATGGCCACCACTAGCCCGGGGAAACCCGCGCCGGAACCGATATCGGCTAACGTTCCAGCCTTTACAAGGGTCCCCACCAGGGCTGAGTTAACCAGGTGCCGCGTCCAGAGCCGTTCCAACTCTCGAGGGCCGATCAGTCCCAGAGTCTCGCCGTACTCGATGAGATCGTGAGCGAGCTGCCTCGCGACGCCAATGTGCTCACCAAAGAGCAGCAATGCTGCTTCTGGTTCCTGCTCTACCCCTGAATGTTTCACGTGAAACGTCCTACTCCCCGGGGGTGATCACCGTGTGGCGGTCGGCTCCTTCGCCGTGGGATTCAGATCGATAACCGCGCTCAGATGCCAAGTCGTGCACGAGCTTCCGCTCATAGCTACTCATGGATGGCAGTGCAGCTGACGCTGCTCCGTCTTCGATGGTGTTAATCGCCGCGTCGACAAGACCTTTGAGTTCATCGGCTCGCTTATCGCGAGAACCCGCAACATCGAGGATGAGCCTCGAGAACTCACCGGTCTTCTGTTGCACGGCCAACCGGGTCAGCTCTTGGAGGGCTTGAACCACGTCGGGCTTTGACAGACGCTGCAAGTCACCGGTTTCTTCACTCACGACACTCAAATAGGTCCGGCCGTTCTTGGCCTCGATTTCAATATCTCCGTCAAGGTCGGCGATGTCCAGAAGAGCCTCTAAGTAGTCGGCCCCCAGTTCGCCCTCATCTAGTTCGTGTTCTGACGCAGTCTCGGTCACCGTTGTTATCCCTTCGGCTTTGCGGCTTGACCGGCGAGGCCATCGTCATCACCGGGTTTCTTTTGTGGCTTGGCGCCTTTTTTCTTTGCGCGTGATTTGCTCACCGGCTGTTGGCGCTGTGCTGGCTTAGTCGGCTCGGGGGCGTCGTCTTGCTCAACCTCACCCAGCGGTGGCAAACCTAACTTTTCGCGCTTTTTGGCGATTCGTTCTTCACGAGCCTTCGCGGCTTGGCTACCCGGTGTGGGCATGTTGCGAATCACCAGGAACTGTTGGCCCATGGTCCAGAAGTTTGAGACCAACCAGTAGAACATCACGCCCAGTGGGAAGAACACACCGGAGAAGAGGAATACCAAGGGCAACACGTAAAGCAGGACACGTTGCTGGCGGTACATCGGACTCGCCATCATCTCTTCAGACTGGTTCTTGGCCATGATCTGAAGTTGCGTGATGAACTGTGATGCTGACATCAAGATGACCATCACCGCAGCAATCAACACCACGGCCGTCGTGCCGCCTTCATCGAGGACAGCTTCACCGCTAATTGCCGCGCTCATCGTCGCGCTGAGTGGTGCCAAACCAAAGAGCTCCGCGTTGGCGAACTGAACAGCCAAGTCTTGTGTCATATAAGACACACCGGCGTTACCGAGACCCGCTTCACTCAGTACTCGGAACAGCCCGAAGAAAATCGGCATCTGCAACAGCAGTGGCAGGCAAGAACTAAAGGGGTTGGTTCCGGCTTTGGAATACAGCGCCATTGTCTCTCGGGACAGCGCCTCTCTCGAGAACTGGTCCTTCTTACCCTTGTACTTATCCTGAATTTTCTTGAGTTGTGGGGCAATTTCCATCATGCGACGCTGGCTTTTAATCTGACGCACGAAAACCGGAATCAACGCTGCCCGGACCACAAGCACCAACGCGGTGATTGCTAGGACCCAACTAATGCCCGATGCACCCTCAAGACCCCACGCCTCGAACAGGCTGTGGAAGCCCACAAGGATGGCCTCAATCACCCACCGAATCGGCCAGAGGATAGTGTCAATAGCCCCCATGGGTTAGACCTCTTTTCTTGGCCGCACAAAGCCATGTTCAGTGATGTCGAAGTAAGTGTGGTGACTCTCTGGGGGATCATCGATGCCCCCTCGAGAAAAAGGATTACACCGCAACACGCGCCACGCAGCAAGCCCAGTTCCCTTGAGGGCTCCATGATACTGAATAGCCCTAAAGGCGTAGAGCGAACAGCTTGGATAGTACCGGCACACTTGCCCGTAAAGCGGTGAAATCACCTTTCGGTAAGCCCACAGAAACCCCAACATGGCGTTTCTTGGCACAAGGACAAGCCACAATCCCACGCTTTTTCCCCGGGACATCATCTACTGAGGACCTTGCGAAGCTCGTGTTCTGCCTCAGCAACAGACACTTTCGTCGCACCTGGAGCAGCCCTCACCACGACATCGACTGAATACGGCTCAGCCAGTAACCGCTGGGCCGCGGCCCGCAAGCGACGCTTCACAAGATTGCGCAACACTGCGTTCCCGACCGCTTTGGACACCACAAAACCGAAACGCAGTGAACCACGCGTGTTGTCTGACACGCTCACCAGACCCAAAGGTGTCCTGGACTTAGACCCACGACCTAACACGCGACGATAATCTTCGCCACGGGTGATGCGGTGCTGAGCAGGGAGCACCAGGGTTCAAAAGATCTATGCAGAAAGCTCGGAGCGACCCTTGCGCCGACGTGCGGTCAGGATTGCTCGGCCTGCGCGAGTGCGCATGCGGGCGCGGAAACCGTGGACCTTTGCCCGACGACGGTTATTGGGTTGAAAAGTTCTTTTCGACATGTACACCACTCCTGGCTGATCCTGACACGCGCCAGGAAAGACTTTGAATCGACCCTTCAGGATAGGCCCCTTGGCTGAGCGGGTCAAACAGACATACATTAGTTATCCACAGCAAGAGTGGATTTCCCCTCTTTCATTGTCGGCATGGGGCGACGGCGAATAGAGTGACCACGAGTTATCCACAGGAGAAGGGGCCAAACGTGGCTGAAGCAGATTACGACATTGATGCCTACTGGACGTCGGTCCTCGCTCACCTTGCTACCGATAACCGAATCACCCCGCAGCTGCGCGGCTTCCTCGACCTGGTGAAACCTCGGGGGGTGCTTGCCAACATTCTGTATCTCGAAGTACCCAACGAACTCACTCGCGGGATGCTGGAGCAGCGCGTGCGCATACCTCTTATGTCAGCGATGGAGACCATCGAAGATAACGACATTCAAAACTTTGCGTTAGTGGTCAACCCTGAGATTGAAACCAGTATCAATCCGACACCAAACCCTCTCGGACCGAGCGACCCAGAGGCTGATCTCATTGCCGTGGACCCCACACCCACACAGCCGATCACCAGTGCCCCCTACACGCGGCTCAATGACAAATACACGTTCGATAGTTTCGTCATTGGGCCCTCTAACCGCTTCTCGCATGCCGCCGCTGTCGCCGTCGCTGAAGCACCCGCTAAGGCGTATAACCCTCTGTTTATTTACGGCGGGAGTGGTTTGGGCAAAACCCACCTCCTTCATGCCATTGGCCACTACACGCAAAACCTTTATAAAGGCATCCGCGTGAAATACGTCAGCTCCGAAGAATTCACCAACGACTTCATTAACGCCATCGCGAACAACAGGTCACACGAGTTTCAAAACCGGTACCGCGAAGTCGATGTCCTCTTAATCGACGACATCCAGTTTTTACAAGGAAAAGACTCCACTCAGGAGGCGTTCTTTCACACATTCAATACGCTGCACGACCACAACAAACAGGTCGTTGTCACTAGTGATCTTCCCCCAAAACAACTCACCGGGTTCGAGGACCGCATGCGGACCCGATTCGAATGGGGGCTCATTACCGACGTCCAAGCACCAGACCTCGAAACACGAATTGCGATTTTGCGGAAAAAAGCATCAAGTGAGTCGCTCAACATCGGTGACGACGTGTTGGAACACATGGCCTCGAAAGTCTCCACCAATATCCGAGAACTAGAAGGTGCTCTTATCCGAGTGACCGCCTTCGCCAATCTGAACGGTTCCGACATCACGATGGCTCTTGTTCAAACGGTGATGAAAGACCTCATGTTGTCGGAAGAAGCAAACGTCATTGCACCGACCGAAATCATCGCTCAAACCGCTCAGTACTTTGAACTGACCGTGGAGGACCTCTACGGTTCGTCGCGTTCGCAGACTATTGCGCTTGCCAGACAAATCGCGATGTACCTGTGCCGGGAACTCACAAACCTTTCTCTGCCCAAAATTGGTCAGCTCTTCGGCAATCGAGATCACACCACAGTCATGTACGCAAATAAGAAAATCAGCGACCTGATGAAAGAGCGCCGGAGTATTTATAACCAAGTCACGGAACTGACCAGCCGCATCAAACAAAAGTACGCGTATTAAAGATTGTGACCATTTTGGATAAGCCCTGTGGATAAATAGTCAAATCTGTGGAAACTCAACACATCTTGTGGATAACAAATAATTCAACGAAGACGAAGTAATAACTTGTAATTCCTCTATCACCATGAACTACACATCTTTCACGCATGTGGTTTAGGACACTTTTCGCCGAACAGCACGGACTATCCACGATTTCTACAACGGTTATTAGTGTTATCTCTTAAGTAATAAGAAGAAATGGCATCCCACGAACCTTTACCTCACTGCCTTCGGCACAATGTGCGACAATCGTGGAACGTTTGAGAAAGGTCGTTGCTCGTGAAACTCACTGTGCACCGCGATGTCTTTGCTGATGCGGTGAGCTTTGCCGTGAAGCTATTGCCCCAACGCACCACGCTGCCGATCCTGAGTGGTGTTCTCCTTCACGCGGATCAAGACTCACTGACACTGTCCTCTTTCGATTACGAAGTGTCCGCACGCACGAGCGTCGCCGCAGATATTCAACAACCAGGCCACGTCCTCGTTTCTGGTCGCCTCCTTTCTGACATTGCACAGCGCTTGCCTCAACAAGACGTGACTCTCGAACTTGATGGCTCCTCCATGAAGGTGGTGTGTGGCTCAGCAAAATTCAGCTTGCTCACGATGCCTATCGAGGAGTACCCGCAACTGCCGGAAGTTTCGGGAGTATCAGGTGAAGTATCAGGAGACGATTTCGGACACGCGATCGCGCAAGTGAGTCCGGCTGCGTCACGCGACGATGTGACGCCGGTAATTACTGGCGTCCTCCTCCACATCACTGATGAGAACCTCGCGTTGATGGCCACCGACCGCTACCGCGTCGCGGTGCGGGAAATGCCCTGGGCAAGTAGCGAATCCGGCTTAGAGGTCAGCGCACTGGTCCCCTCGAAAACATTGTCTGAAGTGGGTAAGACTTTCCAGAACGCCGACAAGGTGAACATCACCATCATGACGGGGGCTGAGCGAGAATTAGTCGCCTTCAGTGCTGACAATAAGACAGTCACGTCACTGCTGATCAAGGGCAGCTTTCCACCAGTCCAGCGGTTGTTCCCAGAAAGTGTCGACAACTATTGCGTGGTCAACACCGCGGAACTGATTGAAGCAACCAGACGTGTGGGGTTAGTTGTTGAGCGGGAAGCCCCACTGCGATACAGCTTCAGCGCCGATGGCGTGATGTTGGAAGCGTTGGGGTCCGAACAAGCCCAAGCCTCTGAAACAACCGACGGGCACTTGGTGGGTGACGACTGTGTCGTGTCACTCAAACCCCAGTTCTTGATTGATGGCCTCAGTCACACCGGTAGTGAGTTTGCTCGAGTGGGATTTAGCCCAACGGACAACCCGAATAAACCGGGTCCCGTGCTCATCACTGCCCAAACTTCTCGTGAGGGAGATCAGGAAGCGTCTTATCGCTACCTGCTGCAACCCAACCTGTTGATGCGCTAGTCGGTGGCGGGCCTTGTGGGTCTCTGAATTAGAGCTGCATCACTTTCGAAATCATTCACACACTGCGCTGTCGCTGACACCCGGTGTGAGTGTCTTTGTCGGCTCTAACGGTCAAGGAAAAACAAACCTTGTCGAAGCGATTGGCTATTTGGCCTATCAGTCTTCCCACCGCGTGTCACAAGACCGGGCGCTCGTGCAAGAAGTTCATGACAAGGCCACAGTCAGAGCGCGGGTAAATCACGAAGATCGCCATGCCGATGTGGCGTGCGAGGTCTCGCTCCGCGGGGCGAACCGCGCGAAGCTCGGCGGAAACCCGGTTTCGATGGGAGAACTTTCCGGTTGGGTGAAAGCGGTGTTATTCACCCCTGAGGATTTGTCTCTCATCCGGGGTGAGCCAGCGGGCCGCCGACGCTATCTCGATACAACGATGATTTCACTGCGCCCCGCAACCGCGGCAATCGTGGCTGATTATGAACGCGTCGTCAAACAACGAAATGCACTGTTGAAATCGCATCGCGGTCGAGTAACCCCGGAACTCCAGTCGACTCTTCGAGGGTGGGATGATGCTTTCGTTGACCTTGCCGGCGCTTATACAACAGCGCGTGTGCAACTACTTCGTCAGTTAGAGCCGGCGGTGATGGATGCTTATTCCACCATCGCCGCGGATAACACCGTCTCGTTAAGGCTGGACTCTCCTGCAGTCGATGAGGATGGTGTCCTGAGTGATCATTTGGATGGGCACTATCGCTCTCAGTTAGCCAGCAACGCTAAGGCCGAGTGGGAACGAGGAATGACTCTTGTGGGTCCCCACCGCGATGATTTATCCCTCACGCTTAACGGGCTACCTTCTCGCACCCATTCCAGTCAAGGAGAGGCCTGGTCTCTGGCGTTGGGGCTGCGCATGGCGCAAGCCGTTTTATACCGGGCAGATTCTTCAGCCGGTGATCCGGTCATGATTTTGGATGATGTGTTCGCCGAACTCGACCGTTCTCGTCGGGGAACTCTCGAGCGTTTAGTGGCCGATTACGAACAAGTACTTGTCACCGCAGCCGTCTGGGAAGATGTTCCCGAATCATTTAGTGGTCGCGTGTTTGATGTCGTGGCCGGGGAAGTGAGGCCGCGTGACTAACAGTGGCATGGCTCGCACATCTGGTGAACCGTCAAGGGTGTATCGCCACTTTCGACACGTTTTTGGTGATCGCCGCCCCACGAGACGCAGGATTATTGCGGACGAAGATCAACCTTTTCAACCAGGACGCGATCCCCATTCGGTATCTGGGGCAATGGACAAATTAAGCAAAGACATGGGGTGGTCGTCTTCGATGGCTGAAGCGTCCATTGCGTTGCAGTGGCCCGAGCTGGTCGGAGAAAACATCGCTGAACACACAGAAGTGGTCGATATCAACGCCGGAACGCTCACCGTCTCGTGTGATTCCTCGGCGTGGGCTACCCAGTTGCGGATGATGCGCCATGAACTTCTTGTGCGTTTCGGTGAGAAAGTGCCCGAAGCACAAATCGAGAAAATCGTTGTCAAAGCGCCTGGTGCACCCAGTTGGAGAAAAGGACCGCGCAGTGTGCCCGGTAGGGGCCCTAGAGACACCTATGGTTAGCCGCAGAATAGCGTGAGAGAAACGTCCACGGGTGGTCGTATATCCCGGTATTAGCAGGGGGTCTGGGATAGACTGGAAGCCGTCTAGCCCTTGAAATCCGTGGGGGTGGGAAATCCGGTTTCTGACCACTGTAGGAGATCACTGAAATATGTCGTCTGAGCCGAAGAACAACAAGCAGGAACCCTCTTACGGCGCGAGCGACATTCAAGTTCTCGAAGGCCTTGAAGCGGTTCGCAAACGCCCCGGAATGTATATCGGGTCTACTGGACCACGCGGACTACACCACCTGGTGTACGAAATCGTCGACAACTCTGTTGATGAAGCCCTCGCCGGTCACTGCACCAGCATTGACGTGCGCATCCTCGCCGATGGCGCCGTCCGCGTGAGCGACGACGGACGCGGTATTCCTGTTGACGAACACCCCGTTGAAAAACGCTCGACCGTTGAAGTGGTCCTCACCACCCTGCACGCGGGTGGAAAATTTGGCGGCGGTGGTTACGCGGTGTCCGGTGGTCTGCACGGCGTCGGCTCCAGTGTGGTCAATGCCCTCTCCGAAAAACTTCACGTTGAGGTGCGCCGCCAAGGAAACCTCTGGACTCAGAGTTATTCCGTCGGTGTTCCTGATGCTCCGCTGGCAATGGGCGGCACCGCTGACGACACCGGCACCACGATTACCTTTTGGCCGAGCTCCGAAGTGTTTGAAACGACAGATTTCGACTACGAGACACTGCGCACCCGTTTTCAACAGATGGGATTTTTGAACAAAGGCCTCCTGATTTCCCTCGTTGATGAGCGCGAGGGTGCCGAGGGGCGCAGTGATCAGTTCAAGTACGACAACGGACTGATGGACTATGTCAGTCACCTCAACTCATCGAAAAAAACGGACGCCGTTCACGACGAAATCATTTCTTTCGAACGCGAAGACCCCGACGCCACCATTGCATTGGAAGTCGCGATGCAGTGGACGGAAGGGTTTTCCGAAAGCGTTCACACGTACGCCAACACCATCAACACCCATGAGGGGGGAACCCACGAAGAGGGTTTCCGTGCGGCACTTACCTCGTTGATCAACCGATATGCCAGGGCAAATAATTTGCTCCGTGAAAAAGACGAAAACCTCACCGGTGAGGATGTTCGAGAAGGTCTCACCGCTGTGGTCTCTATCAAACTCGGTGAACCACAGTTTGAAGGTCAAACAAAGACCAAATTGGGTAACACGGAAGCCAAATCTTTCGTGCAAAAGACCACCACTGATGCGCTCGGTGACTGGTTTGAGCGAAACCCCGCGCTAGCGAAAGACATTGTGCGTAAAGCCATCGGTGCATCACAAGCGCGTATTGCTGCGCGCAAAGCCAGGGAAAACACGAGACGTAAAGGGCTCCTAGAGTCCGGTGGCATGCCTGGAAAGCTGAAGGACTGCCAAAGTAAAGACCCATCCAACAGTGAAATTTTCATTGTCGAGGGTGACTCTGCCGGGGGTAGCGCCGTCCAGGGCCGAGACCCTGAAACACAAGCCATTTTGCCCATTCGCGGAAAAATCCTGAATGTGGAAAAAGCTCGACTCGATCGGGCAATGGGCAACACTGAAGTCCAAGGAATGATTACCGCCTTTGGGGCGGGAATCGGTGAAGATTTTGACATCGACAAAGTCAGGTATCACAAGATTGTGTTGATGGCTGATGCTGACGTGGATGGCCAACACATCACCACCCTGTTGCTGACTCTCCTTTTTCGCTACATGCGTCCACTCATCGAACAGGGTTACGTCTACCTGGCGCAGCCACCGCTGTATCGAATCAAATGGTCAAACGCAGAGCACGAGTTCGTCTTCAGTGACCGCGAACGTGACGCCCTGATGGAAGAGGGCAAAAAGGCGGGTCGCAAACTTCCCAAAGACAACTACATCCAACGCTACAAAGGTTTGGGTGAGATGAACCACCAAGAGCTGTGGGAAACCACGATGAATCCCGAAAGCCGCACCCTGCTTCAAGTCACCCTGGATGATGCGGCCATCGCCGACACCATTTTCACCACCCTCATGGGTGACGACGTGGAATCCCGCCGGGCTTTCATTCAACAAAACGCTAAAGACGTCCGTTTTCTCGATATCTAGACACACTCCGTAGCCGGAGGAGGCATTGTGGCAGACAGCACCGTAGAAGGACCCACCGACCGCATCGATCAGGTGGACCTGCAATTAGAAATGCAGCGCTCCTACCTGGACTACGCGATGAGCGTCATTGTGGGTCGAGCACTCCCCGATGTGCGAGACGGGTTAAAACCCGTCCACCGCCGGGTGCTCTACGCGATGTTTGACGGTGGGTACCGTCCCGACAAAGCGTTCTCGAAATGTTCCCGCGTTGTGGGTGACGTCATGGGTAAGTACCACCCTCACGGCGACTCCGCTATTTACGACGCCCTGGTGCGACTGGTGCAACCCTGGTCGATGCGCTACCCGTTAGCTTCTGGCCAAGGAAACTTCGGCTCACCCGGTAACGACGGTGCTGCAGCACCGAGGTATACCGAAACGCGCATGGCGCCACTCGCCATGGAAATGGTTCGCGATATCGACGAAGACACCGTCGATTTCCAAGACAACTATGACGGGCGAACCGAAGAGCCCGCTATTTTGCCCAGTCGTTTCCCGAACCTCCTCGCGAATGGTTCCGTGGGTATTGCCGTGGGAATGGCCACCAATATCCCGCCGCACAACCTCCGAGAAATTGCCGATGCTGCCACCTGGCACCTTCAACACCCGGATGCCGCCCCAGAAGAACTGCTGGAGGCGTGCATTGAGAGAATCAAAGGCCCCGATTTCCCCACCGGAGCCCAAATTCTGGGCAGTAAAGGCATTCACGATGCCTACCGAACCGGTCGCGGCTCAATCACCATGCGTGCTGTGGTCAGTGTGGAAGAACAGGGTGGGCGCACGGTTCTCGTCGTCACACAGTTGCCGTACCAGGTCAACCCCGACAACCTCGCCATGCGTATTGCTGAGCTTGTCAAAGAGGGCAAGATTGCTGGAATCGCCGATATTCGCGATGAAACCTCTGGTCGCACCGGTCAGCGTCTGGTGATTGTTCTCAAGCGCGACGCTGTCGCTCAAGTGGTGCTGAACAACCTGTACAAGCACACCCAGTTGCAAGAAAACTTTGGCGCCAACATGTTGGCCATTGTGGATGGCGTCCCCAAGACCCTTCGAGTCGACCAATTCATCCGGTACTGGTCTGATCACCAAGTTGAAGTCATTGTCCGTCGCACGCAATACCGCTTGGCGAAAGCTGAAGCCGACTGGCACATCCTGAAGGGCTACCTTCTGGCCCTGGATGCCCTCGATGCAGTGATTGACCTGATCCGTAAATCTCCCACGGTGGACGACGCCAAAACAGGCCTTCAACAGCTTCTTGGCGTCGACGATGAACAGGCCACCGCAATCCTGAATCTCCAACTCAGGCGCTTGGCGGCTCTTGAGCGTCAGAAAATTCTGGACCAAGCCGCCGAGTTGGAAAAAGAAATCGCTGGATACAAAGTGATTCTGGGCAGTCCAGAGCGCCAAAGGGAAATCATTGTCGAAGAGTTGACCGATGTGGTGGACCGGTTTGGCGATGACCGGCGGACCGAAATCCTCGCCGGGTTTGACCCTGAAATGCGCTACGAGGATCTCATTCCGGATGAGCAAATGGTCGTCACCCTCACCCGCGGCGGGTACATCAAACGCACCCGCGCCGATTCCTATCGGCGTCAACACCGCGGTGGTAAAGGAATTCGCGGTGCCCAGCTGCGCTCCGATGATGTCGTCGAACACTTCTTTGTGACCAGTACCCACAGATGGTTGCTGTTTTTCACCAACCTGGGACGGGTGTATCGCGCGAAAGCGTACGAAATCGCTGAAGCTGGCAGGGATGCCAAAGGCCAGCACGTGGCCAACGTGTTAGCTCTTCAACCCGATGAGCATGTGGCTCAAGTGTTGGATATCCCCGATTATGAGGTGGCTCAGTACCTGGTGCTCGCCACTAAGCAGGGCATGGTCAAAAAGACTGCGCTGACCACCTATGACACCCCCCGCCAGGGTGGAGTCATTGCGATTAACCTCCGCGAAGGCGATGAAGTCGTCCGTGCCTTGTTGGTCAACGCCGACGAGGACATCATGCTGATTTCCAGGGCCGGACAGTCGCTGCGCTTTAGTGCAACCGATGACGCGCTTCGCCCGATGGGTCGAGCCACCGCAGGTGTCATCGGCATGCACTTCCGTGGGGACGATGAGCTACTCACAGCCGACGTTGTCAACGACGATTGGTATGTCTTCGTGGTCACCGAAGGCGGCTACGCCAAGCGCACCGCGGTCGGCCAATACCGCCAACAAGGCCGTGGCGGCATGGGGATCAAGATTGCCAAATTGAGCGACAGCCGGGGAAACCTCGCGGGTGGGTTGATTGTTGGCGAAGACGATGAAGTATTGGTCGTCTTGGAAAGCGGCAAGGTCGTACGCAGTGTGGTCTCCGAGGTGCCGGCAAAAGGTCGCGACACGATGGGGGTCGTATTCTGTCGCCTCGCTGACGAAGACAAAGTGCTTGCCATCGCCAGGAGCAGTGAGCAGATCATCGAAGCGGAGGTCGAGGATAGTACCCTCGAGGAGTCAGATGACCAGCCCGCTGAGGAGACAACCCCATGACCGACGCCGCTGCACCGCAGATGCGCCAAACCAAGCCAGCTCCCGCACCCGTGAAACAGGTGCGCTTGCGCCTGACCTACATTGACCTGTGGTCAGCGGTGAAAGTGTCGGCGATGGTGGCGGTCGTTGTTGCCGTTGCCATTTTGGTGCTCAACATTGCGATTTGGGGAATCTTGAATGCCACAGGCATTCTGGGCGCGCTTGAGGGAGTGATTTCCGACATTTTGGGTGAAGGTGCTGGCGGAATTCTTGCGCTGCTTGAGTTTTCCCAAGTGTTCGCTCTCTCGTTGGTCAGTGCGGTCATCAACCTCGTATCGATCACTGTTCTCGGGTCACTCGGAGCGCTCATTTACAACGCGATTGCGAAACTCACAGGGGGTTACCTGCTGGGTTTCCAATCAAATTAGTGGCCTGATTGTGAGAGCGGGCGCAACCTGCGCTACGCTCTTATCCGGTTCGGGGCTATAGCTCAGGCGGTTAGAGCGCTTCGCTGATAACGAAGAGGTCCCAGGTTCAAGTCCTGGTAGCCCCACCCCTTACTAAGGGGCCTTAGCTCAATTGGTAGAGCGCCTGCTTTGCAAGCAGGAGGTCAGGGGTTCGATTCCCCTAGGCTCCACAATTTGATGATCTGTAGCTGTCTGCTTGACTAAGAAGATGATTGGCATCACTCAGCTGACGGAAGCGGACTTTGATTATCTGTCGCCTCGAATCGACGAATGGTGGGGTGGCCGATCAATGTCAGCCATGCTCCCCCGACTCTGGTTCAAGCATTTCTCGGAAACCTGCTTCGCGGTGCGGGATGACGAAGGACGACCAGTTGGATTTCTGGTGGGCTACGTCCAAAACAATGACGAGGCAACCGCTTACGTTCATTTCATAGGAATCGACCCTACACAGAGGGGCAGAGGGCTCGGGCGGCGACTTTATCAACATTTCGAAGAACAGGTTGTGTCTGTCGGGTGCTCAAAAATCGAAGCCGTGACTTCTCCGTCGAACCAGAACTCTTTGGCGTTCCATGAGGCGCTCGGGTTTGTGGCGGTGGAGCCAAATGGGCCGACCGCGTTACCGAGCAAGGCGCAAGGCGTGAGGGACTACGACGGGGCGGGCGAAGACAGGGTTCTTCTCCGAAAGTGGCTCAGCCAGAGATAGTTGTAATTTGTTGTTGTAATTTCCGAAAACAGCTCCTCAAAAAAGCCGATCCAAGGGCGAGTGGAGCTAACTAGGCTCCACAAAGTCCCATTTCAGGGATATTTTCCGCGAAACTCGTCGGGGGAAGCCCGGTACCAGACCTACGCGGTCCGCTTAGCCCACAACGATGACGTGGGTAGTGGTGTCACTGGCTTTCGGGCCCACCGGACCAACGCCACCACGCTGACTAGAGCCAACACCGGCAGTAACACTTGGAGCGCGAGAATCACACCCGGATATTGCTGATTCCACTCTTCGGGTGAGAGGTGCCGCGCCAGGATTCCCCAGTAGGCCCATACCAACACCAGGGCGTAAGCGGGGGAAGCGTTAATTAATGCCACAGTGGTACCAATCGCAGCCGCCACAATCAACACGGCCACAGTCCAACCGGTGGGGCCCCAGAAGCCTTCGCCCTGCCAACCCCATTGGACCAACATTGCTGAGACGTTCGCCACTGTGGCGACAGTAACCCAGCCGAAGTACACGGCAAACGGTAGCCGCACCGCCAACGTGTTGGGCCAGTCCACACGCTCAGAGGTGGTGACCTGGTTGATGCGAATCAAGGTGTACAGCAGACCGATAATGATGAGCAGTGCCAACCACAGAACTTCGAAATGCCAGATCACAATCCAGGAGGCGTTGAGCAGACTGCTGGCGATAAACCACGGGGTGATTCTGTCAATCACGCTGTTGGTGCGCACCAACTGGCCCACAGTGTAGATACCTAAAAGGAGGTAAATCACACCCCAGATTGAGAAGGTAAACCCGATGGGAGCAAATAGTGTGTCGTATTTGTCCGAAATGTCACCCGTGGGGATGCCGTTCAGGGGAAGAGTTGTGGCCAGAGTGTTCATCACAATCATGAACACGTAAGCGATGGCGGCGAAAATTCGAAGGAAGCGTTGCTGGGTCATACCGTCAGTCAACCACGTGAGCATGATGCGCACCAGGACATGGTTGCCGCCGCGGTTGGCCGATTACTGGCCAATGTGCGGCAAGCCGAACACACATCGTGCTGGATGCCCGGAAGGCTTAGTCTTCATCGTATGACGCCTCTCACGATTGACGACCTTCCTGCCGAGATTCAGGTCCTCGCCCGCAACTATTTCGATCTTATGCACCACCAAGACATGGACGTGTTCGATCGAGTGTTTCACCCCGATTCTGTGCTGTACGGAGTAGTCGACGGGCAGTTGAACATTAGGCCGTGTGCCACCTACCGTGAGGCGGTTGTTGCACGCCAATCACCCGCAGAACTTGGTAACCCACGCCGTGATGAGGTTCTCGGCTTCGACCAGATTTCACCCACGCTTGCCCTGTTGAAAATGCAACTAGAAATGTTTGGCGGGGTAATGCAGGACTATCTGAACCTTTCTTACCTCGATGGCCAGTGGTGGGTCGTGGCAAAAATGTGGGAAAAGGTCGCCGACGCGGAGGTCTAATCAGCGGAGGCTTTGAGGATTCGGCCCAGCCTCTTCACGCCAGTGAGCTGCCGGATTTCGCCGCGTTCTGGTCCTCGAGTTCTTGAAGCCGCTGTCGTCTTCGTGCCAGCCGTTTTTTGTGACCCAGTGATTCTCGACTGACCTGAAGTTGTTCGATGACAACCGGACCCACCAGATACGTTGAATCCGTCCGGTCAAAAATATAGGCAAGGTTGCTGGGAAGCCTTCCGAAGAAGAAACGTGGAGAATCCTCCTTCTCTTCCAACAAGACCGCTTCCTTCAGGACACCTTGATCGCCGTTATCCCCTGAGGCTTCAAGATTGCCCACATCGCGGTTGCGCCTTTGATCGGCACGGTCCTCCCAGGCTTGGAGTGCGAACCTCGCCCCGGGGGTGTCGGCAATCCACAACGTCGCACTGTTCAGCTGCCCATTGTCATAGACCACGGCGGCCATGTCGACTTCTAACCCTTCCAGATAGGGCCAAGGGTCTTCGTGGACTATCGCATCTACATCGATGTACAGAAGTGGACCGGAAAGTTCTTCGCGCGCACGGGCAATCCACGAAGGCTTCAAAAGCGTTGTGCGTACCCAATTCTTTTCCGGTTCTACTTCAAAGAAGTGGTACTCCAGCCCTAGACGATCCAACGTTGACTTAAGCCTGGCCGCTTCCGCGCGATACACCTCATCGGGCGTGTGAAACGCAATCACCGTGCCGGAAGTGGGTTCAACCGAACGTGACTGGGGAGGTAACAGGTTTTCTGCTTGCGGGTAGCCCATCTCCACTGCTCGCGCCTCCAGTTCGGGGCTCAAGGCTATTTGCTGAACAACCCGACGAGTGGTGAGATCCTTACCCGTCCATGCCGCGCTCGGCGGCATGGGAATCATGTGCTCGTTAAGAGCGTGTAACGCGGCGTGGGGGTAGTGGCTTTTTTCCCCCAGGACCCCGATGAGTGATTCGATGACCGCATGAGGATCAGACTCGAGTTGGGCTCGCTCGACCGGAAGAACAGTTGCCTGTTGTTGGGAGGCCCATTGGTCAAGGCCCGCGAGTCGGGCAAGAACGCCAGGTCCGGTGAAACTCTTTCTCCCATCGGCGCCAAACCGGAAACGGTAATCAAAACTGTCAACAAATTGGTGTGGCACACGGGGATCACTCGCGCACACGCTGTCGCGAGGATCAGCGCTTGTGGCGATCAGGACAATGCGTCGGTAGCGGCCGACATCGCTCACTAGCTCTTTCGCGCGTGTGCTGTCATCCGGGTGCCACGACCAGACCACTGGTCGAAAATCATCCTGAAAGGAACTGGCCGTCGTGGGGTCTTCCGGAAGATTTAGTGCCGGCGCTACGCGCCGGATTTCTTCAACCAGGTAGTGCAGGCTCGGCAGGTCCGAGCCGGTCACAATCACGTGGGTCGCGGGGTGTCCACGAAAAAGAGCCCGAAGTTTGTGCTGGGCAAGGTTGAGTGTTTTTGTGAACCGTGTGCGCAGCGTACGGAGCCTTTTCATAACCTTCCAAGCCTACCGAGCGCTCGCTTTTGCACGCGTTGCTAATTCGGTGTTACGGAACGAGGAGAATTTTGCCCGAATAGTCTCTGGATTGGATCGCCCGATGTCCCTCAGGAGCATCAGACAGAGCAAAGGTGGCGGCAATGCTCACATCGAGCTCGCCCGACTCGATCGCACCGAACAGTTCGCTGGTTCGCCATGCTCGCTCTTTCTGGTCGGCCATGAAATGACCGAGACTGGGCCGGGTCACGATCAGTGAGCCCATCGCCCCTAAGCGTTGTAAGTCAAAAGGTGGCACCGGCCCACTGGCAGCTCCATAGAGAGCGAGTGTTCCCCGGGGACGCAAGCTAGAGAGGCTGCCCTCAAAAGTGTCCTTACCGACACCGTCATAGACAACATCCACTCCCCGGCCACCGGTGATCTCTTGAACCCTCTCGGCCCAGGGTTCTTGGTCGTAGCGAATGACATGCTGGGCTCCCGCGTCGAGGCCCCGCTGTGCTTTTTCGGCGCTTGACGTCGTCCCAATGACTGTTCCGCCCTTGGAGCGAATCATTTGGGTGAGTAACAATCCGACACCGCCGGCGACAGCGTGTACTACCGCAGTGGTGTGCTGGTCGACAGGGTAAACACTGGTGGACAGGTAATGCGCTGTCAGACCTTGAAGCATCGCGGCTGCTGCCTGGGAAAAATCAATGGAATCCGGAACCTTGTTCAACGCCTCAAGGGGGACGGCAACGTATTCGGCGTAACTACCACCGACCATCGCCCAACAGACTCGGTCACCAACCGACCATTCGGTGACTTCAGCACCTACTTCCACAATCTCGCCGGCGCCTTCTTGACCAGGGGTGAACGGCAGTGGCAGCGGGTAGGCACCTTCTCGGTGGTAGGTGTCGATGTAGTTCACGCCGATGGCGTGAACCTTGACGACGACTTCGTTGGCTCCCGCTGTGGGTGAATCCAGTTCCACATATTCCAGAACGTCAGGCCCACCGGTGTGTGAAATCTGTATTGCCCGCATCACGCCATTGTTGCACTAAGGAACAAGACGATTGTCAGAGTTCAAGCGGTGAAGGAAACCCAGAATCACGGTAGAAATTTCTTCGATCGACCGTGTGCTGGTGTCCAGGTAGGGAATGTCGTGTGCGGCAAACAGGCGTTTGGCGGCAGAAATTTCAAACCGGCACTGTTCGAGCGAGGCATAGGTGGAGTGCGGTCTGCGTTCAGTGCGCACTTGGTGGAGGTGTTGCGGTGAAGAGACCAAACCGTACAGTGTGCCGCGCAGTTCGCGGAGGCTTTCGGGTAGCACTTGAGCGTCAAAGTCTTCATCGAGCAGTGGGTAGTTTGATGCGCGCACACCGTGGTGGATAGCCAAATACATGCTGGTGGGGGTTTTGCCGCAACGGGAGGGCCCGACCAAAATGACGTCGGATAGTCCGAGTACTCGAAGCGATTGGCCGTCGTCGTGTTCGAGGGCGAACTCCACAGCGGCCATGCGGTCGCGATAGGTTTCCGCATCCGCAATTCCGTGAGCTTGCCCAAAGCGCCTGGTCGCGGTTTGGCCTAGTGCGCTCTCGAGTGTTTCCAGGCCATGGTTGACTAGGTCAATGACGATTCCCGGTAGACCTTCTAGGGCGTGGCGAACATTACGGTCCATCACCGTGAGAAACACAATGGGTTCCGAGTGTTCTGCCGCTGTGTGTACTTCGCGAACCACATGATCTGCCTCTGTGGTGTCTAAGACGAACGGGTAGCGGCGTTTGTCGTAGTGGCCCACAAATTGGGTGAGCAGAGAGTTCCCTAACGTTTCTGCGGTAATTCCGGTGCCATCGGAAATGAAAAAGACGGGTCGACGCTGTGGCTCGCTCACCGGGGCACTACTTTCCGTAATGCTGTGCCAGTTGCTGCCATACCGGAACGACACTGTCGGGGTTGAGTGAGAGCGAACTAATTCCTTGATCTGCTAACCAAATGGCTAACTCTGGGTGGTCGCTCGGTCCCTGCCCGCAGATTCCAATGTATTTGCCCCGTTCAACACAGGCGGTGATGGCTTGGCTCATCAGTCTGGTCACCGCGTCATTTCGCTCGTCAAAGAGTTCTGCGACGATTCCTGAGTCACGGTCGAGACCCAAAGTGAGTTGGGTCAAATCATTTGAGCCGATGGAGTATCCATCAACGTGTTCGAGAAACTGGTCGGCCAAGACCACGTTGGAGGGAATTTCACACATCATGATCACTTCCAGCCCATTCTCGCCGCGGGCGAGGCCTCGGCCGGCGAGAAGTTCATTGACGGCAATCATTTCGTCCACTGTTCGGACAAAAGGAATCATGATTTTGACGTTGGTCAGCCCCAAATCGTTTCTGACATGGCGGATTGCGTCACATTCCATGTCGAACGCGGGGCGAAATTGTTCCGACGTGTAACGAGATGCCCCGCGGAAACCGATCATCGGGTTTTCTTCATGGGGCTCGAACGCCGCGCCGCCCAAAAGGTTGGCGTATTCGTTGGTTTTAAAGTCCGACATGCGAACAATGACCGGTTGGGGGTAAAAAGCGGCGGCAATCATCGCCACACCACTGGCCAATGTCTGCACGTAAAAATCCCTCGGCGTGGGATAGTGCGCCGTCTTGTGAACAATCGCGTCCCGGGTTTTCGCATCCTGGCCATCGGGGTTTAATAGTGCGAGGGGGTGAATACCGATTTCCCGATTGATGACGAATTCCAGACGGGCCAAACCCACTCCCTTATGGGGCAGGTGAGAAAAGGAAAAAGCTTGGTCGGGCGTGCCAACGTTCATCATGATGTCGACCGGAATCTCCGGCAAGGCTTCCAGCGAGCGCTCCTGCACTTCAACAGGAAGCAGACCTTCGTAGATAAAGCCGGTTTCGCCCTCTGCACACGAGACCGTCACATCTCCCGCATCGCGCAGAGAATCCGTCGCACCCAGTGCGCCGACCACGGCAGGTATGCCGAGTTCTCTGGCGATGATGGCCGCGTGGCAGGTGCGACCCCCACGATTGGTCACGATGGCGGCAGCTCGTTTCATGATCGGCTCCCAGTCGGGGTCGGTCATATCCGCAACTAACACGTTGCCTTCAGTGAAGTTCACCATCTGGTCGATGGACTCTAAGACGGTGGCCCTGCCTTGACCAATTTTTTGACCGATTGCGCGGCCCTCAACCAGCAGCGGCCCCTTCTCGCTCAGGTGGAATGTTTCCTGGATGCGACCCTGTCGCTGTGAGGTGACCGTCTCTGGGCGGGCTTGGAGGATGTAGAGCAGGCCGTCAACACCGTCTTTTGCCCATTCAATATCCATCGGGCGGCCGTAATGGTCTTCAATGGTGACGGCATGCTGCGCTAGTTCCAGTACCTCGTCGTCGGTGAGTGAGAATTGGCCCCGCTGCGCAGGGTCGACATCGAAAAAGTCGATTGATTTGCCGAGTGCAGCGTCGTCGGTGTACATCATCTTGACGGCCTTTTCGCCCAGTGATCGACGCAGGATGGAACGGTGGCCTTCACGAAGTGTCGGTTTGAACACGTAAAACTCGTCGGGGCTGACAGCACCTTGGACGACAGCTTCACCTAAACCGTAGGCGGAGGTAATAAAGACGGCCCCATCGAAACCCGATTCGGTATCGACGGTGAACATCACGCCGGAGGACGCCACATCAGAGCGAATCATTCGTTGGACACCCGCAGAGATGGCGACTTCACCGTGTGCAAAACCGTGGTGCACTCGGTACGCAATTGCCCTATCGTTATAAAGGGACGCGAAAACCCCGCGGATGGCTTCCAACACCCCTTCTTCGCCCCGGACGTTAAGGAAGGTTTCTTGTTGCCCCGCGAACGACGCTTCAGGGAGGTCTTCGGCGGTGGCACTGGAGCGCACCGCCCAGGAAGCAGCCTGCTCGTCGGGGAGCGATTCGGCCATTTGGGCATACCCGGCGCGCACATCTGCTTCTAGTTCAGGCGGAATGGACCCAGCGAAAATCATTTCCCGAATGGCTGAGCCCACTTTCGATAACTCAGCAACATCTTCTTCATCCAGGCCATCAATTGTCTCTGCGATCTTCTCGGTCAACCCGTTGTAGTCCAGGTATTCCCGGTACGCATCGGCAGTGGTGGCGAAACCCTCTGCAACCCTCACACCCAACGGAACCAGTTGTTGGGCCATCTCACCCAAAGACGCGTTCTTGCCCCCCACTTGGGGTACATCATTCAAAGACAACTCGGTCAGCATCTTCACTAGGCGCATGTCGCCAGACTACGGATAACTATTCAATGTCTCCAGAGTCAAAGGTGATTCACCGTGTCCGTCGTTGGCGACCAGGCTGTGGATCTCGCTCCGGGCAGTTGTGTAGCGGGGTGTCTTAGCCTGAAGGGGTGAGTGTGACAACGCCGGCGACTACCAGTCGTCTTCCCCTTGCACTGTTGGTGCTGGGTGGTGTTCCCGCTGTGGTGTTTGGCCTCGTGTGGGGTGGCGGTGCCTTGGCTCCTTTGGTGGTCGATCCGGGTGTGGCCGTGAGGTTTGGTTTGCCAGGGGCAATGTTGGTGTTGCGTCTCGCCTCCGCACTGACTCTGGGTGCACTGATGTTTGCCGCTGTGGCACTACCCAAAGATGAGCCTGCATACGAAAAGACCATGCAGATCGCGGGCTGGTCCGCGGCAACCTGGACGATATCCAGCGCCCTGGCGGCATTTCTCACTTTTCAGTCGGTGTATTTGGAGCCCGTCGCCGCCAATGATCGTTTTGGAAGCCTGCTGGCGCTGTTTTTTAGCCAAACAGAGTTTGGTCGCGCGTGGCTGATTTCCACCATGTTGGCGGCGACTGTGACCATTGTGACTATCGCTTCGAGGGCTTACGCTCCTGTCTTTGTTGCGGGTCTTCTCGCCGTGGCGGCCCTGTGGCCTCTTGCGGAGTTGGGCCACACCGCGGGGAGTGCGTCGCACAACCAAGCACTCACGTCAGCGTTCTTGCACTACGTCTTTATTGGTTTCTGGGTGGGCGGTCTGGCCGCTTTTGCTTTAGTGTTCAACACTCTTCGCCGTCGACCCACTCTGTTGCTGGCCTCACTGAAGCGGTTTTCGAGCATTGCGCTGATTTCGGTGGTCGTCGTCGCGTCTTCTGGTGTGCTGAACGCCTACATTCGGGTGGGCTCTTTTGCGGAACTATCTACCCCCTACGGCCAGTTGGTCATTGCGAAGACCGCGGCGCTCGC
Source organism: Pontimonas sp. (assembly GCA_965657845.1). GTDB lineage: Bacteria > Actinomycetota > Actinomycetes > Actinomycetales > Microbacteriaceae > Pontimonas. Next base: position 8,717 of record CBFHPU010000002.1, on the reverse strand, counting down.
GGTGTTGATTGGGGCGGGTGCGTGGTATCGCACTCGAACAATTAGGCAGGTGGCCGCGGGGGGTGTTTCGGCGCTTGGTTCCCTGTGGCGAACAATTACCGCAGAACTGGTGGTGATGGGTGTCGCAGTGGGTTTGGCGGTGGCGTTGGCGAGAACCGAAACACCGGTTGATGACACTCCCGCCAGTAAGTTGCTTTCTCCCACCCCTGCCGAATATCTGACGGGAAAGCCACTTCCTCCGGAGTTTGACTGGACCAAGGTGTTCACCGTGTGGGAGTTGGATTTGTTGTGGGCTCTCATTGCCGTCATGGGAACGGCTTTTTATCTTCAGGGCGTCTGGCGACTGCGAGCCAGAGGTGACCGTTGGCCGATCAGTAAAACACTGTTTTGGGTAATCGGTATGGCCCTGCTGTTGTTCACCACAAGCTCTGGGCTTTACGTGTACGGGGTGTTTCTCTTCAGCGTGCACATGGTGGCGCACATGATTCTCAGTATGGCCATTCCTCTTCTGTGGGTGTTAGCCACTCCGGTGACGTTGGCGGCGAGGGCGATTGAGGCGAGAAAGGATGGCTCCAGGGGCCCGAGGGAATGGATACTCGCAGCTGTCAATTCACGCTATTTGGCGATCATTGGCCACCCTTTAGTGGCGGCACCCTTGTTCGCGGTGTCCTTAATTGTGTTCTACTACTCACCACTGTTCGCCTGGGCATTGGAGGACCACCTCGGGCACGTGTGGATGACGCTGCACTTTCTGCTGAGCGGTTATCTTTTTGCCCAAGTGTTGGTTGATGGTGACCCACACCCACACCGACCGGCGTATCCCCTTCGATTAGTCATCGTGTTGGCCACTATGGCGTTCCACGCCTTTTTCGGGCTCGGGCTGATCATGGGTGAAGCTCTTTTGGTCCCTGAATGGTTTGGTGCGATGGGCCGTGAATGGGGACTACCCCCCTTAGAAGACCAACAGCAAGGTGGCGAGTTGGCGTGGGGTTTGGGAGAAATCCCCACCCTCGTCTTGGCCATTCTGGTGACCTGGGCGTGGAGTCGAGGCGATGAGCGGGAACAAAAACGTCGTGACCGTCTGGCGGATCGGACCGATGACGCCGAACTGCAGGCCTACAACGCCATGCTTCAACAGCGCGCCGCCCAGGATGAGCGGGTGCCCAATCGGCCGGGCCCACGTTAGCTGGGTAATCGCTCGCGGGGCACTCTCAATCAATGCGCAGTGCTGGTGAATTCGAATCTATGCCTGTGACGTCACCGGTGAGCCCAAAGGACACCACTTCGCTGTAGGAGCGAAGCGAACCGTCAAACAAAGACTGCAAGGTCGCGTCAATGGTTGCTCGGCCACCTAGCGCCACCATGTCCCACGTGCCGTCGTCGTTGGTAGGTGCGAGCGAGACCGCAGGAACCTGTGAAATTGACCACTCGGGCAAGGTGTAGAGCCGATCGGTTACTTGAACACCGAACGGGCACGACGACGGCTGCAGCACTTCCCGCATCGCACACTCCCCGAGGTATTCGGTGAGCGCCAGATTGACTTCATCGAGCAGGGCGCTGGTGGGTTGGGCTCGTAGGTCCACGCTCCACACTGAAGCCGGTTCAGACACAACAGCCGTATACGACTCGGTTTCCAACCATTGGGTTTTTGCCGCCACGGTGTAACTACCGGGAACAAGAACGGTGGTGTTAAGAGAGCCCTCGGTCGGGAAACCAAGACCCGAAATGATGACCCGATCTAAACCGGTCAGTGTCGTCTCAATGGTGGCAGTGGGGGTGAGGGAAAACTCCCACTGGTCAAAAAGCCCCCACACGCGACCTTGGCGAGAGAGCGTAAAGACAGAGGATTCAGGGGTGTCGGCCATCAGGTATTCGGCACGAATCAACACCCGGTTGTCTTCTGTGTCCTGCACACCCGTAATGGCAATACCGGTGAGTTTCGCTTCAGCAACGGGCGACACTGCCGGGGTGGCCTCGAGTCCAGCGATCGCGCTCGCGGCGAGCACGTCGCCGTCTTCTAGGGCCTCCAAATAGTCCGTAACGAGTGCCTGTGGTGAGTACACGGTGGCGTTAAGCCACGACACCCCACCCACCCACAGGGCAACCACACCGGCGAGCGCTACTGCCCAGGTGATGATGACTCGCCTCATCACCCCAGTCTAGGAAGCCGGCGGCCTCAGCCCGCTAGCCTGGTCACAGGGAACAGTCGGGAGACCATGACTACCGCGTCAGACCAGAACGAGGACATCCTCGCGTTATTGGAATCTAGTTTCGACCACGTGTTTATTACGGGTCCAGCAGGGACCGGTAAAACCACGCTGCTGCACGCGTTTGTTGAACAGACCAATAAACAGGTCGTTGTCGCAGCACCCACTGGTGTGGCGGCTCTGGCGGTAGGCGGCCAAACCCTGCATTCCCTGCTTCGACTGCCGCTGGGGATCATTGGCGACCGCGATTTAGGTTTCTGTCCAAAAGAAGTGCTGCAAATGCTTCGCGCTGCTGACGCGCTCGTGATTGATGAAGTGTCCATGGTCAGTGCTGACATGTTGGACGCTATCGACCGGCGACTTCGCCAGGCTAAGGGCCGAAAGACGGTTCCTTTCGGCGGCGTTCAACTGATTATGTTTGGCGATTTGTATCAGTTGGCTCCCGTGGTGAGCGGCGATACGGAAAAACAGTATTACCGCGACCGCTACGCCTCTGCCTGGTTTTTTGACGCCAAAGTGTGGCAGCAGGCGGGCCTCCGGACCGTGGTGTTGGAAACAGTGTTTCGCCAGTCCGATCCCGTCTTTCAGGCGGTGTTGAACTCCCTACGCGATGGCAGCATCGACCCTGACACCGGTCGGATGCTGAACGAACGGGGGTCTATTCCTCCCGATGACCCCGACACGATTACGCTGGCCACCACCAACGAGACGGTGCGAAGAATTAATCACGCACGCCTCGATGCGCTGTCGGGCCAACCCCAAATCGCTGTGGCGGATATTGAGGGAGATTTTGGTAAGTCCCGCCAATTCCCCGCAGATGAAGAACTCGCCCTCAAACCGGGCGCCCAGGTGATGTTTTTACGAAACGACACGGGTAATGATCACGGCCCCCGCTGGGTGAATGGGTCATTGGGTGTTGTCGAAGATATTGCGGACACGGTCGTGGTGAACATTGATGGTGAATCTGTGGAGGTCGAACCGGTCACCTGGGAAAAGATTCGTTACGAATACAACCCGGGCACGAAAGAAATCACCAGCGACGTCGTTGCCGAGTTCACGCAGTTTCCGCTACGCCTCGCCTGGGCGGTCACTATTCACAAAGCACAGGGTAAAACGCTTGACCGGGCCATCATCGATTTAGGCCCGCGGGCGTTCGCGGCCGGACAAACCTATGTGGCTTTTTCCCGACTCACAAGCCTCGACGGCCTACACCTTGCTCGGCCCCTGAAACCTTCAGACATCATCGTGGACGGGGATGTCAAAAGGTTTTTCGCCACCGCATCGGATGAGGCCCACGCGCTCTGGTAGTCCCACTAACGGGTGAGGACAGTTTTTCTGTGGAGCGAGTGACGGGAATCGAACCCGCGCTATCAGCTTGGGAAGCTGAAGTTCTACCATTGAACTACACTCGCCGGCGCCAGCCGGGGCTGGTAGCCAGCAGTCTACTAGGCTCTCTTTATGCTCTTATCGGATGGTGACATTCGCGCTGAGGTTAGCGCCAAGAGGGTGTTGTTGGACCCGTGGGATGAATCGATGGTTCAGCCCTCCAGTGTCGATGTGCGACTGGATCGGTTTTTTCGACTTTTTGATAATCACAAGTACCAACACATTGACCCAGCAATCGATCAGCCCGATTTGACCCGGCTGGTCGAGGTTGAACCGTCTGAAGCGTTTGTTTTGCACCCGGGTGAGTTTGTCTTAGGCGCCACCTATGAGGTGGTGACGTTGCCTGATGATGTGGCGGCCAGGTTGGAAGGAAAAAGCTCCCTGGGGCGTCTGGGCCTATTGACCCACTCGACGGCAGGTTTTATTGATCCTGGTTTTTCGGGGCACGTCACCTTGGAGCTTTCCAACGTGGCCACACTGCCCATTACTCTGTGGCCGGGGATGAAAATTGGCCAACTGTGTTTCTTTAGGCTGTCATCTCCCGCGGAACACCCTTACGGTTCCGAGCGTTACGGAAGTCGTTACCAGGGCCAGCGCGGCCCCACCGCATCACGCTCGTCGGCGAATTTTCACCGCACCGACGTCTCCGACGCCGCGCGGTAGTCACCGGGCCACGCCTCGAGTTGCATGGCCAGCCACGGGCTAAACGCAAACGGTGTTGCCTTGACGGCTTGTTGCAGCTGGGTCGGGTCAACCCATTGCCACTGGGAAACTTCATCGTCTAGGGGTGTGGGGTCGGAGTCGGTAAGAGCAGTAAAGACGGGACAGATTTCGTTTTCCACCACCCCGGAGGCGTCCACTGCCCTGTATCGAAAGTCAGGAAGCATCGGCTCGATGTGGGAAATCTTGAGCCCAATTTCTTGTTCGACCCGTCTGGCAACCGCTTCACCCATGTCCTCACCTGGAGCGGGATGACCACACACCGCATTGGTCCACACCCCAGGCCACGTCTTTTTGCCCAATGCGCGCCTGGTCACCAAGACGTGTCCTTCGCGATTAAAGATGTGGCAGGAGAAGGCCAGGTGCAGGGGGGTGTCCGCATTGTGCACGGTGGCTTTATCGGCCACACCGATTGCGGTGCCCTGGTCGTCGACTAAGACGACCTGCTCGGAGGATTCTGTTTTCTCCACGCGCTACCCTTCAGATGGACATGTCTGGTGACGTGTTGTCCTGCCAGTATTGAGCCTAACCACGCACGATAGAGAGGTCAGTGTCGATGACGCAGTTAGACACGCGAATTGACCTGTATACGAGGGCTGCGGAAGAAACTGCGTCGGGTGTCATTCGGCTCTATTCGACATCGTTTGGTTTGGCCTCTCGCCTGCTTGACCCGCTCTGTCGTCGACACATCGAAAACATTTACTCGTTGGTGCGCCTAGCGGACGAAGTGGTTGACGGTGTGGCTGGCGAGGCGGGAATTGATCAGGCCGAAGCGGGTCACATGCTCGATCGGTTGGAGTCGGACACTGAACGGGCAATGGAAACCGGCTACAGCACCAACCTCATTGTTCACGCTTTCGCCCATTCCGCCCGCAGTGTGGGAATTACGCCAGAGCTCACCAGGCCGTTTTTCGCGTCGATGCGCGCTGACCTGTCGGAAACCTCTCACGATGAGGAAAGCTTCTCCCTCTACGTGTATGGCTCAGCCGAAGTCGTCGGGTTAATGTGCCTGAAAGCGTTCGTGAAAGACCTCGACTACAGCCCGGCTCAACACGAACAGATGATTTCCGGAGCGAGGGCGTTGGGTGCGGCTTTTCAGAAGGTGAACTTTCTGCGCGACCTTGCCGTCGATTTTGACGCCCTCGGTCGAAGCTACTTCCCTGGGGTCACCCCCGATTCGATGGACGAGGACACCAAAAACCGCCTCCTCGATGACATCGATAAAGATTTGGCCGAATCGGCGAGAGCCCTCCCGCTGTTGCCGGCGCGCTCCAGAAAAGCCGTCGCCCTCGCCCAAGCACTTTTTGATGAGCTGGGTGTGAAACTGCGACAGACACCTGCCGAAAAACTTTTGACCCAGAGGGTCAGTGTTCCCAGTGCCAGGAAAGCCCAGTTGGCGGTCGCGGTTGCGGCTGGTTGGTTGCCGGGGGCGAAATGGAGACAAGAGAAAAGGAATAACGCATGACACAACGCGTGGTCGTCATTGGTGCCGGTATGGGCGGTTTGGCTTCGGCTTCACTGCTCGCGAAAGACGGTTACGACGTGGTGTTGCTGGAAGCGTTAGATCACGTCGGTGGTCGCGCGGGCAATTGGGAAAAAGACGGTTTTCGTTTCGACACGGGCCCGTCCTGGTATCTGATGCCGGAAGTCTTTGATCACTTTTACAAACTGATGGGCACCAGTGCTGCCGAACAGTTGGATTTGCAACGACTCGATCCCGCCTACCGGGTGTACTTCGAACCCGAAGAGGGCAAGCCGGCAGATTCGGTCGATGTGATGGGTGACCGGGAATCCAACCTGCAAATGTTTGAACAGTTGGAGCCCGGTTCCAGACCCGCGATGGAGCGCTACCTCGATTCGGCAAAAGAAACGTACGACATTGCCAAAAAGTACTTTCTCTTTACGTCATTCCAAGACTTACGGCCACTGTTTGTTGGCGAGGTGTTGAAGCGGGTGGGAACGCTGTATCGCCTGCTGACGACCCCCATCTGGAGCTTTGCGTCCAAACACGTGAAATCACACCGAGCCCGCCAGTTGTTGGGGTATCCGGCAGTGTTTTTGGGCTCCAGCCCCTATTTGGCGCCGGCAATGTTCCACCTGATGAGCCACCTCGACTTGGAAGACGGCGTGCTGTACGCACAGGGTGGTTTTAACCGGGTGATGGAATCGATTAAAGACATCGCGGTTGATCACGGTGTGGACTTGCGGCTGAATTCTCGTGTGACGGGAATTGAGACCAAAAAAGGCTCTGGCAAACCGAAAGTCACCGCGGTGACCTATCAGGACACCGACGGTGTGACCCACCGGGTCGAAGCAGATCTCGTGGTTTCTGGGGCTGACCTGCACCACACGGAAACCACCCTGTTGGATACGGCGGAGCAAACCTACGGCGAGAGCTACTGGAAAAAGCGCACCGCGGGTCCTTCCGCCGTGTTGTTGTATTTGGGTGTGAAGGGCGAAGTGCCCGAGCTTCTTCACCACAGCCTGTTCTTCACCGAAGACTGGGAGGGAAGCTTCGGCAAAATTTTCGCCAGCCCGCCCCAAATTCCAAACCCTGCTTCTCTCTATGTCTGCAAACCCAGTGTCATCGACCCTGATGTTGCACCGGAGGGTCACACCAACCTGTTCGTCTTGGTGCCGATGCCTGCCGATGTGTCGATGGGTAAAGGTGGTCTCGATGGCGCGGGGGATCCGGTCGTTGAAGAAATTGCCGATCGCGCCATTGAACAAATCGCCAAGTGGAGCGGTGCGGATGATTTGGCTGAGCGTATTGTGCTTCGTCGTAGTGTGGGGCCGGCAGACTTCGAATCGCATTTGAACGCGTGGATGGGTTCTGCGTTGGGCCCCGCCCACACGTTGACCCAGAGTGCACTGTTTAGGACAGGAAATGTCAGCAAAAAAGTGGACGGTCTGTATTACGCAGGAAGTTCAACCATTCCGGGAATTGGCCTCCCGATGTGCATCATCTCGGCAGAGGTGATGTTGAAGCGCCTGCGCGGTGACACCTCCACTACGGCCCTGCCCGAGCCTCTGGTGCCACAGCACCGTTAGGACGTCCCGGTGTTGTCATTTGCCTACCTCACCGCGTTAGTGGTGTCACTGTTGGGCCTTGGCTTAATTGATCGGCGACACCGGTTGGCCCTTTTTGCCGGCAACGTCACACGCACGCTCATCACCGTTTTGGTGGGTGTGGTGTTTTTCCTCATCTGGGATGTGGTGGGTATCGCACAGGGTGTTTTTTTCCGGGGTGGCGGCCCCTACCAAACGGGGATACTCATCGGCCCTGAGTTGCCGTTGGAGGAAGTGTTTTTCTTGACCCTGCTGTGTTACGTCACACTGCTGTGCTACCTGGGCTTTGAGCGGTTCTTTGCGAGGGTGAAGCGATGACGTATTGGTTCATCAATGTGTGGTTTCTGCTCGCCGCAGTCCTCATCGCCGTTGTCGCGCTGCTACTGCCCCGGCGATCACAGGCCGCGGGCACACGCACACGCCCCGATATCCGCGCCGTGTTGGGCGCCCTCGCGGTGGTGTTAGTACTCACGGCCATATTCGATAACGCCATTATCGGTTTCGGCATTGTGGATTATGACCCCAGCAAAATCTCCGGTGTTCGGTTGGGTTTTGCCCCGCTAGAAGATTTCGCGTACACGGTGGCGGCCGCCCTGATTGTCCCTTCGGTGTGGGCATTCTTGGCTAAGCGTCCGAATCGTTCGGAAAGCTCATGAGTGTTCTCCAGTCGCTAGTGCTGAGCTCTAGGCCGCTCAGTTGGGTCAATACGGCTTTCCCGTTTGCCGTGGCCTACTACGTCAGCACCGGACAATTCGATGCGCTGTTCCTCGTGGGGACAGTGTTTTTCCTGATCCCCTACAACGTGTTGATGTATGGAATCAATGACGTTTTTGACTACGAGTCCGATGTTCTCAACCCCCGAAAGGGTGGCGCGGAAGGCGCCCTGTTACCTCCGGAACTACACCGCCCCATGTTGCTCACCTCAACACTCTTGGCGCTGCCTTTTGTGGTGTGGTTGGTTCTCCAGGGGAGTTGGCCGTCGTGGGTGATGCTGGCTCTGTCCCTCTTTAGCGTTGTGGCGTATTCGACGCCACCTTTGCGGTTTAAAGAAATTCCTGGCCTGGATTCGGTGACCTCCAGTGTGCATTTTGTATCCCCCGCGCTCTATGGTTTGGCCCTCGGTGGTGGCCTGTGGGGTGGTGGCGTGTGGGGTGCTGAACCGCCCATTTCCACCACGGCGCTGGTGTTAAGCGCCTTTTTCTTGTGGGGGATGGGTTCACACGCTTTTGGTGCCGTGCAGGATGTGATTTCTGACCGCGAAGCGGGAATCGGTTCGGTGGCGACCATTTGGGGTGCAAGAACGGCGGTCTGGATTGCCGTCGCCCTCTACGCCAT
>CBFHPU010000001.1:0-122810 GCA_965657845.1 Pontimonas sp. | reverse complement strand
ATGATGATGAGCTTCGGCGCAATGGCGCTCATCGGAGTGCTGTGGGTCCTCTACGGATTCAACATGTCGGCGGTGGAAAGCACGTGGGCTTTCTCCGGAAACCCCTTTGCTGACTTTGGCCTTGGTGGTATTGCGGGCTCGAACGAGGACCTCATTGGTGCCGCGTTTGGAGCAACGTTCGCCATCATTACGACCGCGCTGATTTCGGGAGCAATTGCCGACCGTGCGAAGTTCGGTTCGTGGATGGTTTTCGCGGGCGTCTGGGCCACATTCGTCTACTTCCCCGTTGCTGCCTGGGTCTGGGGTGGCGGTTGGATCATGAACCTGGGAGAGACCATGGGTCTGCCAGGGGTGATCGACTACGCGGGAGGAACCGCGGTTCACATCAATGCGGGAGCGGCAGCACTCGCGTTGGCCATCGTTCTGGGTCGCCGTGTTGTGTTTGAAAAGGGTGCGCACAAGCCTCACAACGTTCCCTTGGTGATGCTCGGAGCAGCACTTCTGTGGTTCGGCTGGTTCGGTTTCAACGCCGGTGCCGAGTTCCTGAACGACATGGAGCTTGCCGGTCTGATCACACTGAACACTCTGGTTGCGACCTCGGCAGCAATCCTCGGTTGGCTGTTCATCGAGAAAATCAAGGATGGCAAGCCGACCTCGGTGGGTGCCGCATCGGGTGCCGTTAGTGGTCTTGTCGCGATCACCCCGGCATGTGCCAACGTGACCCCGACCTTTGCAGTGATTCTCGGAATCGCCGCCGGTATTCTCTCAGCGCTTGCCGTTGAGCTGAAATACAAGTTCGGTTACGACGACTCGCTCGACGTCGTGGGTATCCACCTCGTTGCGGGAATGATCGGAACACTGTACCTGGGTCTGTTTGCCACGGGTACCGGTCTGTTCACTGGCGGTGACTTCGGTCAGCTGATCGTCCAAGCAATTGCCGGATTCGGTGTGCTCATCTTCTCCTTCATTGCGGCGCTGATCATCGGCTTCGCCATCGAGAAGACCATGGGCTTCCGAGTCACCAACGAAGACGAGGTAGCGGGAATCGACACCATCGTCCACGGTGAAGAGGGCTATGCCCTTGAGGGCGAGTACCAAAACGCCTAACCGTTTCACATCACACACATATGAGGGGTCCCCGTCGGGCCCCTCATATGTGTCTGTGAGGGGGGTTCTGCGTCACTTGCCGGCCGGTTCACCCTCCCGGCAGTACGCTCGGGGTATTCGTCGTTCTGGGTGAGAAGGTTGGGAAATGCCGGCAATCAGACAGGCTCCCCGTAAGAGTCGGCTTCGGTTGCTCATTGGTGTGACCATTCTCTTGGCCTACAGCGCGCTCATTCTCTCCGTCACCCTCTCGCCCACCCAAATGGACGTGAATTATCAAAATGCGGTGTTGCGCCTCATCGAGGTGCTCCATCGCAATGGTGTCCCGACATGGTTTGGCTATGGGGAAGTCGAGTTTCTGGCGAACGTGGCTATGTTCGTGCCCTTTGGTTTCATTGTCGCGATTTTGCTCCCACAGCGACTGTCTGCGTTGACGGTGTTAGTGGGTCCGGCCTTTTCTGCAGTGATTGAAAATGTTCAGCGGGAGTTTCTCAGTGAACGGGTGGCGAGCCTGTACGACGTGTATGCCAATTCCGCCGGTGCGATTATCGGGTTTTTACTGGCGGCTACGCTCCGAGCCATCGTGCATTCCCGGGATCGAAAGATTGTGGCTCGAGCGATTTGGCAGTACGAGCAGGGGCTTCGACCCACCGGGCGTTGAGTCCACCATCACCAGCTGGCCGGGTTCCCTCGGCCTACACTGAGGGCGTAGAAGCCTTAAGGAGAAGCACCATTTCCACGCAATCACCCGTGTTGTTGCTGTCCTTCAACCGTCCCGATACGACCGCAGAAGTATTGGCGGCGCTTCAGCAGGCACAGCCGGCTGAACTGTATGTATTCAATGACGGTCCTCGCACGGGCGTTGAGGGTGAAGAGCAGAAGGTTCACGACACGCGGGCGGTGATTGCCGAGATGGTGAATTGGAACCCCACAGTTCACTACCGATACAACGACCACAACCAGGGCCTCTTTGCGGGGGTCTCTGGAGCCTTGGACTGGTTTTTTTCCCACGTGCCAGAGGGCATCATCTTGGAAGATGATTGTGTTCCACACCCAGACTTTTTTGGCTACTGCGATGACCTTCTCGAAAAGTATCGCGATGACGAGCGAGTGTGGTGCATCTCTGGAGACAACTCCGTTGACTTACCCATCTCCGACGGTGCCAGTTACGGCTTTATCCGCGATCCCTTGATTTGGGGTTGGGCAACGTGGGCCAGGGCGTGGAAACACTTCGACCATGAGCTGTCGGGGTGGCCGGCCGTGAGGGGCAGCCACGCCGAGCGGAGCATGTATCCAGACCGTGTGGAGCGTCTGGTTCGTCGAAAAAGCTTTGACCATTACTTCAACAGCGGTATCGATGCATGGGGCTACAAGTGGAAATTCACCGTGCACACCCACGGTGGGTTAGTCGCGGTTCCCAGGGTGAACTTGGTGAGCAACATTGGCTGGAACCGCCCAGATGCCACCCACACATCGGGCAATTCCCTGCGGGCAGCGAAGGCCACTGCGGCAATTTTGCCGCTTGTGCACCCCAAAGATGTGGCAATCGACAAGGCGGCCGACCGCGAATGGGTTGAATCACGGGGCCTCGGTGTCAAGAAATACCGTTGGAGCTATCAACTAAAGAAGCTGATCGGAAAAATACGCCGCAGCATCGGTCGGGTGTTGGGCCGATGAGACTCATCTGGGCACGCCTACTGGACACCGTGCGGGGTGGGGCCATTGGTGTGGCAGAAATCATTCCGGGCGTCAGTGGTGGAACGGTTGCGCTGTTGGTGGGTATTTATGACACCCTCATCTCCTCAGCCGCGGTCATTGTTCGGGCGTTGTTGTCTGTTTTTCGACCCTCGAGCCGCCCGGAAAATTGGTTGGCGCTGCGCCAACTTCCGTGGTGGCGTCTCCTGGTAATCGCGGGGGGAATGCTGGTGGCGATTGTGGTCGCGGCAGCATTTATTGAGCCCTTGATCGAGCGTTTCCCTGAGCTCACTCGCGCATTCTTTGCGGGTCTGATTGTGGCGTCCCTTGCCGTCCCGATTCGAATGGTGGGCAGACCTTTTGGGGTTAGTCGCCTTGCGGTGGTGCTCGCTGTGGGGGCCGCGGTGTTTCTCGTATTGGGGCTCGCACCACTCAACCAGGTCGACCCTCAGCCGTGGATGGTTGTGGCGTCGGCAGCGTTAGCCGTCTGTGCGTTAGTGCTACCAGGAGTGTCAGGGTCGTTCTTGCTGCTCTCACTGGGGCTCTACCAGCCCACGCTCGCGGCAGTAAATGACCGTGATTTTGGCTACCTCGGCCTGTTTATTGCCGGGGCGATTGTCGGTTTGGCGTCATTTGTTGTGCTGTTGCAGTGGTTGTTGCGTCGAGCACGGGCATTGACACTGACCGTGATGACCGGTCTGTTGCTGGGTTCGCTTCGCGCTCTGTGGCCGTGGCAGACCGATGAGCGGGTCTTGTTGGCACCCGCGACCGAACAGCTTCTACCCGCACTGATGTGGGCAGGCCTCGGTGTGGCCATCGTGGTGGGCCTGATGGCCCTGCAACGCACCCCCGCTGCTGCATCCCCAGCAACGGCTTAGGCCACGACGGGCTGTTCGGCCCCATGGGACTCTTTCCCGGTCACTAGAGCGCCCACTTTCTCACGGCGGCCCTCAGGCACTATTCCGGTGTGCTTGATCCTTCACCCGTTAATCGCGGGGGAGAGGGGCGCAGGGTTTTGCCAGCTCTGTCGAGCCGCGATTTTCCTGAGAGTGGCCTGCCGCCAGGCCTAGACTAAAGCTGTGCCAAATCGCGCTCGGGTGAGCAACCGGATTGTGACAATACCCAACCTGGTCAGCCTGGCTCGCCTCGCAGCGATTCCGGTCTTTTTGTGGCTCGTGTGGCGCGGCGATGACCTTGTAGGGCTCATCGTTCTTGTTGTCGCCGTATCGACTGACTTTGTGGACGGTGCACTCGCAAGGCGGTTGGGCCAAGTGTCAGTGCTCGGACAGCTGCTCGACCCTTTGGCAGATCGGTTGTTCATTGCCGCCGTTGTCGTGGCGTTGACCATTCGCGACGTGGTGCCGTTGTGGGTTGTGCTGCTGGTACTGGGCCGTGATGTCCTCCTCGGGCTTGGCACACTCTTCTTTCGACGCTTTGGGGTGGGTGTTCTACCGGTGAAGTGGATGGGTAAATGGGCCACGTTCGCATTGTTGTTTTCGTTGCCGCTGTTTCTGCTGGTGAACGTGTTTGAGTCACTCGCAATGTATGTCGCGCCCTTTGCCTGGGCCGTGGCGTTTGCCGGTGTGGTCTTGTATTGGTGGGCAGGTATTTTGTATCTTCTGGACGCTGTAGGGATTGCCCGTACAGTGCGTGCAAGAGCCTCCGGCGAGTCCGGTACGCTAGCACCCACAACGGAAGGCTAGGTCATGGTGGATCATTCTGAGGATGGGCAGGTTCCCTCTAACGACACCTCAAGTACCCAGCGTTTTGGGCCGGATTTTGAGTCGAAAATTCAGGCGTTAGAAAATGGCCTCAGCCTGGAAGAACAAGAAATTGTTCACGCCTTGCCGGCGGAATCTGCGCTGCTGATTGTTCGCCGAGGCCCCGGGGTGGGAGCGCGCTTCCTGTTGGATCAAGACCGAACAGTGGCTGGACGCCACCCCGAAGCCGACATCTTTTTGGACGACGTCACCGTGTCGAGGCGCCACGCAGAGTTTGTCCGTCACGGCAACTCGTTTGAGGTGCGCGACATGGGTTCGCTTAACGGTACGTATTTTGATGGTGTTCTCATCGATCAAGCTCTGTTGCATGAGGGTGCTGAAGTACAGGTGGGGAAATTTCGTATGACGTTTTACCCGTCTGCTCACACATCTGAGCGGGGCGCATAGGTGGCGGGGGCAACTTCGGCCACTCCATCACAGCCGGGTCGTAATCTTTTATCAATTGGTCAAGTCTTACAGCGGCTCAACCCTGAATTTCCGGACCTTTCCCCTTCGAAGCTGCGGTTTCTGGAAGATCGGGACTTAGTGAAGCCTGGGCGCACCCCCGCCGGCTATCGCACCTACTCACACGCCGATGTGGATCGTCTTCGATTCATCTTGGGCGTTCAGCGTGATCACTACCTGCCCTTGAAGGTCATCAAGTCGTATTTGGATGAGTTGGATGCGGGTGGCTCTCCTGAGCTTCCCGGCGTCACACGGGTGGTTCAACCGGTGGCGATTGGCCGTGTGAATGCGCTGGAGCGCGACGAGCTTATTTCTCGAAGCGGTGCGAGCAAGGAACTGGTTGATGAGGCCATTTCTCAGGGCCTGATTTCACCGGGTCCGCTTTTTGACCAGCACCAACTGCGCGTTGTGGAGTCACTTGTTCAGGCTGAGAGTTTTGGTGTGACACCCCGGCACTTGAGGGGCATGAGTCAGGCAGTCGCCAGAGAGGTCGACTTGGTGCGCCACGCTGTGGATGCAAAGAGCCAGAAGGACGCCCAGGCGAAGCGATCTCAACGGGAGCTTCAACGAGAACTCTCCGACGTGGTCCAGCAGTTGCGCGTGGCCCTGGTGCGCCAAGCCTTGGAGGGGCTAGAGTCATAACAGCTGGAGTGGGCGACACGCCCGAGCGGGCTGCCGGCTTCCAATCCCACTGTGGGTGACATCGGTGGGTACAGTGGGGGAGCTAGCCTAACTGTCAACTAGAAGATGAAGGTAGAGCGTTAGTGATGGAATACACGCCTTCTGGCCATGGGACACGTCCCGGAGATTTCCTCTTCACTGACGGCTTGCCAGAGCTCGACGCGGACCACGGTTATCGCGGTCAAGTCGCCGCCACAGCGGCGGGAATTAGCTATCGCCAGTTGGACTATTGGGCGCGGACAGGTCTGGTGGAGCCCACCATCAGAAACGCAGCAGGTTCGGGATCTCAACGCCTCTATGGCTTCCGTGACATTTTGGTATTAAAACTGGTCAAGCGCCTTCTGGATACGGGTATTTCTCTCCAGCAAATTAGGGTCGCCATCGAACAGCTTCGAAGCTCCGGTGTGGAAGATCTTGCACAAACCACTCTGATGAGTGACGGGGCCCGCGTCTACCTCTGCACCTCCAACGATGAAGTCATCGACCTGGTCTCACGCGGTCAAGGGGTCTTTGGAATCGCTGTCGGAAAAGTTCTCCGGGAAGTGGAGTCCACCCTGGTCACCGCAGAGACCACCGACGCGACGCTCGACCCCCGAGACGAACTGGCGGCAAGGCGCAGCCGCCGGGCGAGTTAGCACCCCTCTCTCACACACACACCAAAAAAGCGCAGGACGATTGCGGTCTTGGGGCCTTTTCCGGACAAGCACGCCGTCATGGGTAAAGAACCACTGGTCTACCGCTCGGGTGGTCTAGGTGCCAGTAGCGATGTCCGCCACGGCAGATTTGCCGGCTTTCTCGTGAACTAGTCACGGCCATGGCAATAAGAGGACTCCTAGTTGCCCGGGCCAATCGGAACGTCAGATTGGATACGGGCGAGAAGCGCGTCAAAAAGAGCCGCTGCTTCTTCGGCAGATTCCCCCGGCCAGAGGTGTACCGGGGTGGCCGAGCCTTGTGCTTGTTGCAGCACGACACGTTCTTGAAGTGGGGGTTCGATGACCCTGTTGCCAAACATTTCACGCATTTCATCAATGCGGAACTGGTGCTCAATGGACTGCGGTCGAACGCGGTTAATCACGGCACCAAGAGCTTGTAAGCGAGGCGACACCGCGCGCTGTAGTTCGTCAACTGCCCGAAAAGCGCGTTGAGTGGCGGCAACAGAAAAGAGGCTCGGTTCGGTAACGACCAAGACACGGTCACTGGCAGTCCACGCCATCCGTGTCAGACCGTTGAGAGAAGGTGGGCAGTCCAGCAACACCAGGTCGTAATCGGCCTCTAATTCGGCGAGGACCTCTTCCATGCGCCAAATTTCGCGCTTTGTCAGCAGTGGCGTATCGAACTGCATATTCGCCGGCGAGCCCAACATCGCGTGAACGGTGCCACGGTGATTCTTGGTCCACCCCGATGGTGCAATCGCTTGACGGATGGTCTGAGGTTTTGGATTGCCCAACACGTGAGCAACGGTCAGATGATTACCCATCACCACATCGAGGCCGGTGGACGCATCCGACTGTGGATCCATGTCGATCACGAGTGTGCGCAGGCCCTGGGCAAAACCTGCCGATGCCACACCGAGGGTGACCGTAGTTTTACCGACGCCACCCTTTAGAGAACTCACACTGACCACGCGCATGTCACAACAGCTTAACCTCAGTAGGCTGGTTACCGCGCCCTCTAGGGCGTGAGACCCGGTGTGTCGTGTGTCAGAGGGGGCCCGTGGCGTGTTTGACAAAATTTTGGTGGCAAACCGTGGAGAAATTGCCATTAGAGCTTTTCGTGCCGCCTACGAACTAGGGGCCAAAACTGTTGCGGTCTACCCCTACGAAGACCGTAACTCGCTGCACCGGATGAAAGCTGACGAGGCCTACCGCATTGGCGAAATGGGCCACCCGTTAAGGGCCTACCTGGACATTGACGAAATCATTCGGGTGGCTCTCGAATCGGGTGCCGACGCTATTTACCCCGGCTATGGCTTTCTCAGCGAAAACCCCGATCTCGCCCGGGCGGCCGCGGAACACGGTCTGACATTTATCGGCCCTCCAGAGCGCGCACTAAACCTTGCGGGAAACAAAGTCGAAGCAAAAAACACTGCTCGTCAGGCAGGAGTTCCCGTCCTCGAATCGAGTGAAGCCACCACGGATATCGACGCGTTAGTGGCCGCTGCCGATGACATTGGTTACCCCGTGTTTGCGAAAGCCGTCGCTGGTGGTGGCGGACGAGGAATGCGGCGTGTGGAAAGCCCAGAGCTCCTGCGCCCAGCCCTAGAAGCGGCCATGCGGGAGGCAGCCTCCGCCTTCGGCGACGATCGAATGTTCATCGAACAGGCTGTTGTGCGGCCCCGACACATCGAAGTGCAAATTCTTGCTGATTCCACCGGTGAGACCTTGCACCTGTTTGAGCGCGACTGCTCGCTTCAACGGCGCCACCAAAAGGTCATCGAGATTGCTCCCGCACAAAACCTGGATCCCGCCATCCGCGACGCCATGCTCGCCGACGCCGTGTCCTTTGCTCGGCAGGTGGGTTACGTCAACGCAGGGACCGTCGAATTCTTGCTGGATACGGCGGGCGACCGCGCCGGTCAGCACGTGTTCATCGAAATGAACCCCCGAATTCAGGTGGAACACACCGTCACCGAAGAAGTCACCGACGTGGATTTGGTGGGCGCGCAAATGCAGATTGCCGCCGGTGTCAGCCTGGCGCAGCTGGGCCTCAGCCAAGACACCATTGAAGTGCGTGGGGCGGCACTGCAGTGTCGGATCACGACCGAAGACCCCAGTGCGGATTTCCGTCCCGACACCGGCAAAATCACCACCTACCGTTCCCCGGGCGGTGCCGGTATTCGCCTCGATGGAGGCACAGTCAACCAGGGTGCACAAATTTCTCCCTACTTCGATTCGATGTTGGCGAAGATGACCACTCGGGGAAGAGATTTTGAGCAGGTCGTGCGACGGGCCAGAAGGGGCCTCGCCGAATTCCGCATCAGGGGAGTACACACCAATATTGCTTTTCTCCAAGCCGTGTTGGCCGATGAGTCATTCATCGCTGGTGACGTCTCGACATCATTTATCGACGAGCACCCGGAACTCATCACGACGCGAGTGTCAAAAGATCGGGGCACAAAGTTACTGACCTGGTTGGCGGATGTGACCGTGAATCAACCTCACGGAGAAGGTCTCGGTTTAGTAAGACCCAGCGAAAAGTTGCCCGAAGTGGACCTCAGCGCGCAACCCACCCCAGGCTCGAGGGAGCGTCTTGCACAGTTGGGTCCAGAGGGTTTTGCCCGGTCCTTGCGGGAACAAGATGCTGTAGCGATTACCGACACGAGCTTCCGCGATGCCCACCAATCTCTTTTGGCCACCAGGGTGCGCACGAAAGATTTGGTCGATGTCCTCCCCGCGGTGTCAAGGCTCACACCCGAGTTGTTGTCACTGGAAGCGTGGGGTGGGGCCACCTACGATGTCGCATTGCGGTTCTTAGGAGAAGACCCCTGGGAGCGTCTTGGGCAGATGAGACAGGCGCTGCCCAACATCACCATTCAGATGCTCCTTCGTGGGCGGAACACCGTGGGCTATACGCCCTATCCGACTGAGGTGACCGACGCGTTCGTTGACGAAGCCAGCGCGGTCGGTGTCGATATTTTCCGTATTTTTGATGCCCTCAATAACGTCGATCAGATGCGCCCTGCCATTGACGCCGTGCGCCAAAACGGCCGCTCGGTTGCTGAAGTGGGGCTGTGCTACTCGGGGAACCTGCTCGATCCGAGGGAAGACCTGTACACCCTCGACTATTACCTTCGCTTAGCTGAAGAGGTCGTCGACGCAGGGGCACACATCATTGCCATCAAGGACATGGCCGGTTTGTTGCGCGCCGAGGCCGCTTACACACTGGTCAGTGCCTTGCGGGAGCGCTTCGACCAGCCCATCCACTTGCACACCCACGACACCGCAGGGGGACAACTGGCGACCCTGCTGGCAGCCTCCCGTGCGGGTGTGGATGCCGTTGACGCGGCTGCTGCGCCACTGTCGGGAACCACAAGCCAGCCGTCGCTGTCCGCTCTTGTCGCGGCTCTGGAGCACACGCCCAGGGATTCGGGAATCACCCTCGACAACGTTTTTGCGCTGGAGCCCTATTTTGAAGCGGTTCGTGCCCTCTACGGTCCCTTCGAATCGGGACTTCCCGCACCCACCGGGCGGGTTTACCACCACGAAATTCCGGGAGGCCAGCTGTCCAACCTCCGCCAGCAGGCCATCGCGTTGGGACTAGCTGATCGCTTCGAAGCCATCGAAGACTGGTACGCCGCAGCGAACCGTATTCTGGGCCGCCCCACCAAAGTGACGCCCTCATCGAAAGTGGTGGGAGACCTGGCCCTTCAAATGGCGGCCGCGGGTGTTGACCCCGACGACTTTGAACAACACCCCGAAAAATACGACATTCCTGACTCGGTCATCGGTTTCATGGCCGGCGAACTGGGCGATCTTCCAGGGGGGTGGCCCGAACCCTTTAGAACAAAGATTTTGGCGGGGCGCCAGCGCACACTGACTCAGGAAGAACTATCCGAGGCTCAACGTGACACGCTGAGCCAGCCGGGTAGAGATCGCCAGGTTCTTCTCAACCACCTGCTCTTTCCCGGCCCCGCCAAAGAATGTGAAGCGGTGCGGGAGCAGTTTGGTGATGTGTCGGTCCTTGATACCCGCGATTACCTGTACGGCCTGCGGGTCGGTGAGGAAATTGTCGTCGACGTAGAGCCCGGGGTGAGCCTCTATGTCGAACTGGAGGCGATGAGTGACACGGACGATCGGGGTATGCGCACCGTAATGGCCAGTTTGAATGGCCAAATGCGCCCCGTCGTCGTTCCCGACCGCAGCGTCAGTGTCGAAATCCCCGCTGTGGAAAAAGCTGACCCTCTGCAATCCGGCCACATTGCGGCCCCCTTTGCGGGTGTGACGACACTCAAGGTCGCCGTAGGGGACAACGTGGCAGTGGGTGACGTCCTGGCGACCATTGAAGCGATGAAGATGGAAGCGGCCATCACCAGCCAAGTCAGCGGAGTCGTGTCACGACACGCAGTCGGTGCCACTCAAGCGGTCGAGGCTGGTGACCTGCTGCTGGTCATCTCTGACCAGTGAGGCAATCCCACCCGTCATTCTGACCCATCATCTGGTGGCGCTAGAGTGAAAGAGCCCGCTGTAGTGGGCATGAAGGAGCAAGTGTGGCTAGAGCGAATAACAAAGCGAGTGCTTCGAATAAGCCCGAAGCAGTACCTGCCGAATCCGAAAAAAATAACCCGACCAAAGGGTCTGCTGAGGCTGGCGATTCGCCCTCAGCTGTGGCCAAAGAGCCCGCGGAACACGATTCTGTCCTCGATGAGAGCCAAGTGGACCCGTCGGCAATCAACAGCGACGACGTCGATAGTCACTCGGTGGTTGTGAATACTTCGGTCGCGGCCCAGAACCAGTCGAAAGAAAGCCTGTCGGGTCACCCCGAAGCGAGCTCCATGCTCACAGAAGAGCGCCTTCTTGACCAGAAGAAAACAGCCGAAGTGCCCGAAGGTTTCTTCCAAAGACTGATTTACGAACTCTCGTTTCACCTCATTAATGTCGGAGATTCGAGAGCTGTCCGGGCACGAAAAGAGCTCTCTAGTCGTATCGCTCGTCCTTTTGAGGGTGGTGCCAGATATGTTCCCGTCCTCACCAGAAAAGGTGGGGTGGGAAAAACAACCGTGACGACCCTTCTGGGTATGGCCCTTGCCGAAACCCGGGACGATCGTGTGATCGCCATTGATGCCAACCCGGACCGAGGGACACTGTCGGAGCGGGTGCCACGGTCCACAGCCGCGACCGTGCGGGATGTGGTGAAACTCATTTCCGGCATTCGCGGCTTCACCGATTTTTCCGAGTTGGTCTCCAAAGACAAAACCAGGTTGCATGTCCTCGCGTCAGATACTGACCCACAACTCTCTGAAGCGTTTGATGAAGATGACTACAACGTGGTGGCGGACGCGGCAGCACGGTTCTACTCGGTGATTCTCACCGACTGTGGCACCGGCGTGGTCCACTCCGTTATGAAACCCACGCTCGAGCGTGCCAACGGTTTGGTGGTGGTATCCGGTGGGAGCATCGACGAAGCCCGTTTGGCTTCGGAGACGCTGACCTGGTTGGAAGCCAACGGTTGGGGTGATTTGGTTCGAGACACCATTGTGGTGTTGAACACGGCAACGCAGGGCACCAACGTGGTCAAGTTGGAAGAAATTGAAGATCACTTCCTGTCGCGAGTTCGAGACGTGGTGCGTATTCCCTACGACCCCATGTTGGCTGCCGGCTCCATCATTGAATGGGACAAGCTCAGTCCTCTCACCCGCCTTGCCGCCCGCGAACTGGCTGCTCTCGTCGTTGAGGGTGTGGCAGACCACACAGGTCTATAGCTTGTGACGACCCGGCCGATTCGCCTCTTTGGCGACCCGATTCTTCGTAGTCCTACCGACCCGGTCGACCCAGGGCATCCCTCGACACGCGCTCTTGTGGAAGACCTGTTGGACACGGTGAGGGAACCCGGTCGTGCCGGCGTTGCGGCAAACCAAATTGGGGTGGGACTTCGCGCTTTCAGCTACAACGTCGACGGCGAGGTTGGCTATGTGCTGAACCCGGTGCTGGTCGCTGTTGAGGGAGAGCCGGAGACGGTCGATGAAGGGTGCTTATCAGTGCCCGGCATGAGTTTTCCGAGGCTTCGCTACCCGCACGCAACCGTGCGAGGGGTTGATCTAGACGGTGTGGAGGTTGCGCTCTCTGGTGAAGGGCTCATGGCGCAAGCCCTCCAGCACGAATGTGACCACTTGGATGGCCACCTTTACATTGAGGGCCTCGAGCCGGAAATAAAGCGCGACGCGATGCGGGCAATTCGAGAGTCCGACTGGTTTCTCAACCGCTGAGAACTCAAGGGGTGTCACCCCTCGGCGGGGAAAATGAGTGCCCGCGATGAGGGCTTACACTAATGCCCGTGCACAGCCTCGGAATCGATATCGGTGGGACCTCAATCAAAGCCGGCATTGTCGGTCCACTGGGGCTTGAGGGCGAGATTCGCCAGGTGCCGACCCCTTCGCATCCGGACGCCATCATTGACACCACGCTTGCTTTGGCAAAAAGTTTTCCGGTGCAGGCGACGGCTGGGGTCGCTGTTGCTGCTTTTCTTGATCCTTCGCGCACCCACGTGGAGTTTTCACCCAATATCGCCTGGGACGGTCGGCCCGTCCGCCACGAACTGGAGCAAGGCCTCCAGGTTCCGGTGGTGTTGGAAAACGATGCCAATGCAGCGGGCTTCGGCGAATACGTCCTAGGAGCCGGACAGCAGGCGTCCTCAATGGTGATGCTCACACTGGGAACAGGTGTGGGCGGGGCAGTCATTCTGGACGGGAAACTTGTCGCCGGCGCCAGGGGTGTTGCGGGCGAACTGGGTCACATTGTGGTGAACCCCGGGGGAGAGGTGTGTGGTTGTGGGCAGCGCGGCTGCGTCGAGACGGTGTCGTCTGGCACAGCGCTCATGACAATGGCGCGAGGGGAGTTAGGGCCCGACATCAACTCGTCTCACGCGCTAGAAAAAGCTTTGGCCGATGCTCCGCAGTTGCGAAGAACTCTGCTTAACACAATGGCGGGAGGAATTATTGGGGCGCTACTGCAAATTCAAGCGGTGGTTGATCCTGAGCTCAGTGTGATTGGTGGTGGGGTGACCGAGCGGCTGGGCGCTGAACTGTTCGACGCCTTAGATCGGCTGAAAAATGAGGCGTTAGACGCGCGCAGGAGTGTCGCATTTCCCCCAATCATTCCCGCCGCATTGGGTAATTCAGCGGGAATTATTGGAGCTGGCTTACTCGCGCAACGACACAACGTCGACTCCGCAGACTAATCTGAACTATCTCAGGGGGGGGTGGCAGGTGTTTTATTGGTGGTTGAAAAATGGCCTACTGGGTCCTTTGTTTGCCACCGTATTTCGCCCTCAGATTGAAGGCGTGGAGCACGTACCCGCTGAAGGTCCGGCAATTATTGTCTGCAACCACCTGTCGTTCGTGGACAGTGTTTTTCTCCCGCTAGCCGTTCCGAGAAGGATGAGTTACCTCGCGAAAAGTGACTATTTCACGGGCAAGGGTGTGCGCGGGGCTCTCGTTCGATGGTTCTTCACCGCCTCTGGTCAGTTACCCATTGACCGAGCAGGTGGTAAAGCGTCAGAGGCGTCACTTAACACCGGTCTTCAAGTACTTGCCGAGGGCCGCATCTTGGGGCTTTACCCGGAGGGGACGCGTTCACCCGATGGGCGCCTCTATCGCGGGCGCACCGGTGTGGCGAGAATGGTGCTCGAAGCACACGTCCCTGTCATTCCGGTTGCGGTGACGGGCACTGACGAAGTGATGCCTCTGGGGAAACGGCTTCCTCGGGTCAAAAAGGTGACCGTTCGCTTCGGGGAGCCACTCACTTTTTCGCGCTTTGAGGGCATGGAGGGCGACCGTTTCGTCTTGCGGTCCATCACTGACGAAATTATGTATCGAATTAATCAACTCAGTGGCCAAGAATACGTCGACGTGTATGCCTCCACCGTGCGTCAGCGCCCCGCCACCAGCTGAGAGTAGGCAGCCTTCGGCTGAAGTAGGCTTGAGAGCCTGTCCAACCGCGTGAGAAATACAGGAGCGATGAACGTTTCGACGATGATTGACCCCACTGAAGCAGTGGTGGAACCCCGGCCTGAAGTCATTGAGGGGTTGGACAATTGGCGCACCCGCCCCACGAAACAGCAACCGCCTTGGCCTGATCAGGCCGCAGCAGACGCGGTTTCCGAGCATTTGCTTCGTGTACCGCCGTTGGTTTTCGCGGGAGAAGTTGACCAGCTGAGAAATCAACTCGCCACGGTCGCCAGGGGCGAGGCGTTTGTGCTTCAAGGCGGCGACTGCGCAGAAACCTTCGCCGGTGCGACCGCTGACCAAATTCGAAACCGTGTGAAAACTATCCTCCAAATGGCTGTGGTCTTGACCTACGGCGCCTCGTTACCGGTCGTCAAGATGGGTCGCATGGCGGGGCAGTTTGCGAAGCCTCGCTCGAGCAATGAGGAAACTCGTGATGGTGTGACATTGCCCGCCTACCGCGGAGATATGGTCAATGGCTACGAGTTCACTGAAGAATCCCGAACTCCAGACCCCGAGAGAATGCTCGAGGGGTACCACACCGCGGCGTCCACACTGAACCTTATTCGTGCCTTCACCCAGGGGGGTTTTGCCGACCTTCGCATGGTTCACAGTTGGAACCGTGGCTTTGCGGAAAACCCTGCCAACCGACGCTACGAAGGACTGGCTCGCGAGATTGACCGAGCCGTGAAGTTTATGGAAGCTGCTGGCGCCAATTTTGATGAGCTGAAGCGTGTGGACTTCTTCGCGAGTCACGAAGGCTTGCTGATGGAATATGAGCGCGCGATGACACGCATTGATTCCCGCACAGGCCTTCCCTACGACACCTCCGCACACTTCTTGTGGATTGGTGAGCGCACCAGGGATCTTGACGGCGCGCACGTCGACTTTTTCTCCAGGGTGCAAAACCCGATCGGGGTGAAGCTTGGCCCCTCAACAACCGTCGACGATATGAACAAATTGATTGACATCCTCGACCCGGATAGGGTTCCTGGTCGTTTGACGTTCATTACTCGAATGGGCGCGGGGACGATTCGTGATGCCCTACCGCCGCTGCTGGATGCGGCGCAGCGGAGCGAGGCCACACCGATCTGGATCACTGACCCGATGCACGGGAATGGAATCACCACCCAAACGGGTTTCAAAACCCGACGGTTTGATGATGTGGTCGATGAGGTGAAAGGCTTCTTTGAAGCCCACCGTGAGGTGGGTTCACACCCTGGCGGCCTCCACGTGGAGTTGACCGGTGATGATGTGACGGAGTGCATGGGAGGGACCCAACGCATCGATGAGTTAGGTCTAGAGACCCGCTACGAATCACTGTGTGATCCGAGGCTCAATCACCAACAGTCGCTCGAACTGTCTTTCCTGGTGGCTGAAGAACTGGCCGTGACGGCTTCTTAAGCGAAGCTTCGAATGGTGACTGTCGTCCCAATCGGAACTTGTTGGCCTTCGCCAGGTTCCACGCTGGTCACTTCAGCCCGGGAATCTGACCACGAGTCTTCAGGGAGCACCGTGCGCACTTCGGCCTCCAAGCCGAGGGCCTCGAGAGCGTCGACCGCGTCCTGAATGGTCTCACCCACCAAGTCGGGGATGGTCACCAACGGTGGCCCCCGAGAAATGGTCAGTGTGACCGTGTCGCCCGGGTTGAGCGCGCTGTTGGTTGATGGCGTGTAGCGAATGACGAGGCCTTCGGCGATCGTTTCGGAGAACTCTCCGTCGCCACCGACAACACCCTGCAATTCCACCGCCTCAAGGGCCGCTTGCGCCTGTTCAACACTGAGCCCTTCCACATCGGGTAGTGAACCCGCGCTGGTCACAAGGTTGACCACTGCCTCAGCCTCCAGCTGTGTGCCAGGGGCGATCGTCACACCGGCCTCATTCGTGACGTCGGTGACGACTCCGGGTTGGGCCGTGTCCGAGTACTTTCTGGTCACGGTCCCCAATGTGAGCCTGGCATCATCCAAGCGAGCCTCAGACTGCTCGAGGGGTAGCCCCACAATGGGGGGAAGCGCGGTCGGCTCAACGCCCTGAGAGATGATCAGAGTGACCGCTGTCTCTTCTTCCACGTCCTCACCCGCGGCCGGTTCAGTGCCAATGACAAAACCTGCGGGGACGACATCGTCAAATGCTTGGTCAAGCTGATCAGACACCAGCAGCCCGGTGGCTTGAAGGGAATCGCCGGCTTCCTGCACAGTGCTACCACTGACGTCGGGCACGGACACAATGGAGGGCCCGCGCGGGGCAAACAGCCAGATAGCTACCCCCACAGCCACCAACGCCGTGAGAATGAACGCCCACCACACTCCTGCACTGGGTCCTTGGCGACGTGTCGTCTCCAACGCGTCATCGTCGTGTGTGACCGAGGTCTCGGCGTAGTCGGGGATTTCTAAGTCGGCAAACACATCACCGGCGCGACCGAGTATTTCTGTCGGTTCGTCGTCTGCCGAAGTGCGGGGCTCGCCGTCTCCGGGGCGGAGGACTTTGGTGCGCCCATCGGGGACCTCCGTGGCCGGCATAATCCTCGTGGGTTCGCCCGCAGAGACTCTTTTCTTGATTTCTTGTTCTACTCGAATAATGTGATCGAGCAGCGCCCGGGCGTGTGCCGGACGTTGGTCTGGCGACCTCTGGGTGGCCCAGCGGATGACGTCATCGAGCTCATCGGGGATGCCGGGGTTGATTTCGCTGGGAACGGGAACGGTCGCATTCGCGTGCTGGTACGCGATGGTCACGGCTTGGTCACCGGTGAAGGGTTGCTTTCCCGTGAGCATTTCAAACATCATGATGCCCAGGGCATACAGGTCGCTCCGGATATCCGCGGGGCTGCCGGTCACTAGCTCAGGGGAGAGGTAGGCCACGGTCCCCAGCAGCGCTTGGCCCGTTTGGGTGTTGTGGGACGCTGCGCGGGCGAGGCCAAAGTCTGCAATTTTTATGCGACCATCATCTGCCATCAGAATGTTCTCTGGCTTCAGGTCGCGGTGGACGATTCCCGCCTGGTGGGCAAGGTCTAAGCCCTGGAGGATGGCCTTGACTACGTCAAGGGTTTGCTCCCAGGTCAACACGCCAAAGTCGTTGAGAAGCTCCCGAAGGGTGATGCCGGGCAGGTACTCCATCACGATAAACGTCAGTTCGCCGTCTTGGCCTTGGTCAAACACGTTGACGATGTTGGGGTGGGACAGTCTGGCCGCCTGTCGCGCCTCTTGAATGAAGCGCGACGTGAATTGTGCGTCGGCAGCCAAATGGGGGTGCATGATTTTGACGGCGACCGGTCGCTCCAGTCGGTAGTCCAAACCGCGATACACCGAGGCCATCCCACCACGGGCAATGCGATCCTCAATGAGGTATCGCTTGTCGATTGTGGTGCCGACCAGGGGGTCGGTGGCGGCATTATTCATTGCTTCGGATTGTATTGGGCCCAACACGGTATGTGACCCAGGCGCACCCAGGGGAGGTTAGCTGAGCTCGTCAAGCCATGCCCAGGCGCTTGCTTCCCACTTGGCGTAGGCGTCGGGGTAGGCGGAGCGTTGTACACGCTGTGCGGCAACGGTGAGCTCTAATGATTGCCAACCGGAGTAATCCAACAGACCTCGGGTTCTGCCCGGATTGGGGTTGCTGGGGCCACCATAGAAGGCTTTGGAAGCGAATACGGGGTCCATAATCTGTTCCACTGTGCCCCAACCGGAGCTGGGGCGTTGCTGGTATAGCCCGACCGAGTCACGGTCACCCCAGTTGATGTTTCGCAGTGAGGATTCCTGCATTGCCGTAGCCAGCGCAATCACAATGCCGTAGTCGGGTACGCCCAGTTCGCGACCGACTTGCACGATGATGGACGCATTTTCCCGTCTGACGTCGTTGAGTGGAGTGACCGCTCCGGATTTGGGTTGACCCACGGATGATTCGTTGGCTGACTCGTCAGAAGAGGACTCTTCATCGTCGGAGTCATCACTGTCGTTCTTTTCTGCCTGCGCGGGTTCTGCGGGAGCAACCGGGGCTGGTGCGGGAGTGGGTGGGGGAGTGGGAGCGGCTTTTTTCTCGGGGCGCAACTCTGGCGCGGGTAAGACATCGACACCCAGTGGGTGGGGATTGGCCGTGCTATCGCCGGAGGCTGTTTCCTGGTCACTATCGCGACCTTCATCATCCGTGTCCGTCTCAGGCGATGGTGCATCAGTTTCCGGTTCAGGGGACTCGTTGAGGCTCGCGAGAACGATGGCCGGTGCGGGTGTGGGGGACTGGGTTGCAACAGTGCGCGGTGCCATTTCGGCTGCACTCCCGGGTAGTGACAGCGTTGACCCCGGTGTGAGAGGGGTTCCGGTTTCTAGGTTGTTTGCCACAGCGAGTGCTCGTTCGGAGATACCTAGGCGTTGGGCGACCTGAGCCAAGGTGTCGCCGGGTTCAACCGGGTACCCCGCTGAGGAGACCCGTGGGGGTGCCATTCCTCGCTGTTTACTCGGAGCCATGGTGAGACGAAGGACCTGTCCTTCGTGAAGGATCGAATTCCAACTCAGTCCGTTCAGGCTGAGAAGCAACGCAGTGGGGATCTGAAACTTTTCCGCCACAGTAGTGAGGGTCTCGCCAGAGCGCACCGTGTACGTGTTGGGAATCTCGGGGGCAACGGCGTTGACGACCCTCTGGGAGAGAGGGACAAAGGCGTGAGCAATGAGATCGGAGAGTGAGTTTTTGGTTTTCTCCAGGTGACTGTGTCCTGGAACATCCTCGGTCGCCGTCTCGGCTACGGCGGGCATCGCACTGGTGACACCTACTCCCGCTGCGAGGCTCCCTGTCATCAGGAGGGGAAGACCGCCTCGCATGGTCCGTTGGGTCCAATCACCGGAAGCGGATGCGGTCGCCGAGGTGGCGAGGTGCCGGGGGCGCAGACCGTGGAGTATCTCCGGTGCGTGCTGGGCTTCTTGAGGGTCACCGAAGAAAAAGTGGTCGTCTCTCGGAGTGCGACCCATTGTCGGGTCGTGCTCTGGGGTTTTGCTCACGAGGACCTCACTTATCGACAGCCGTAGCAGGGGTCACTGAGACCCTTGAGTAGGCTCCCACAGCCCGGGGGAGAAGTCAATCACTGTGGGCGGTGTGGCGGGAGTTAACATACTCGAAACATTCTGGCGTGTCGTGGGTGTGAGCCGGTGGTGTTCCGCTCTTTGTTGTGAGGTCCGAACATGACAGGCTAGAGAGGTGGAAAAAAGCCCAGCTCACGAGTGGCTCACCCTCCCTCAGGTTTCCGAGCAACTCGGTATCAGCCCCTCAAGGGTTCGCCGCCTCATCGAAGATCGTGCCCTTCTCGCCAGACACCAAGAAGGCCAGTGGCTTATCCCTGCCGTGTTGGTTCACGAAGGCGAACCACTCAATCACCTCGCCGGGACGGCCACTCTTCTCATAGACGGTGGCTTCAGCGAAGAGGGCGCGCTTGAGTGGTTACTCGAGGACAACGACGTGTTGGGAGTGAGTCCCGCCATTGCGCTCAGCCAAGGCCGAAAAACTGAGGTTCGGCGAATCGCCCAGGCTCTCGCCCTGTAGCGGCAGGGGAACAGCTCGCGAGTGGCGTTAAGCCGAGCGGGAGACGACCGCATCAGCGAGATTGCGTAGCTCGCCGACCGCTTCACCATCGAGCAGGTCGGTTTCTAGTGCCGCCAGGGCCCGCTGCGAAGATTCGGTAATGATGGTCTCTACGCGGTCGACTGCTCCCGTGTCTCGCAATGTGTGCTGCATGATGGCGATTTGTTCGTCAGTGACTTCAGGGTTACCCAACATGTCATTGAAAACGCCTTTCACACCGGTGGACATTTGTGCCTCGGCCAGGGCAATCAACACCGTTCGCTTGCCTTCTCGCAAATCGTCCCCGGCGGGTTTACCGGTTTGTTCCGGGTCACCAAAAACGCCGAGGAGATCATCTCGAAGTTGGAAAGCTACACCGAGTGGCAAGCCGAAATGGGCCAGTTGGCGCAGCTGATCGTCACTGGCGTCAGCCATGGATGCGCCCAGCAGAAGGGGCGCTTCCATGCTGTATTTCGCAGACTTAAAGGTCACCACCCGCATCGCGCGGTGGAAGCGCTCATCGTCGCTTACCGTGGGCCACGCAGACTCTTCGTGGATATCCAAGTATTGTCCGAGCGTGACTTCGTTCCACATCCGGTGAAATTCGCGGCGTGTGCCCGCAATCACACTGGGGGTGGTGACACCGCTCAGCGCTTGCGTCACAAGTTCTGAGCTCCAAGCCAACATCAAATCGCCGACGAGAAGAGCTGTCGATTCTCCGTAATGTTGTGCATCGAGCCCGAAGCCGCTTCCTTTGTGGTGTTGTTCAAAATGACGGTGAGCGGAGAGCTCACCACGTCGCGTGTCTGAGCGGTCCATGATGTCGTCGTGAACCAGTGCTGCCGCGTGAAACATTTCCAGCGCGGTGGCGAGTTCGAAAGCCGGATGGTCTCCCGTCTGCGGGTGGGGTTGATTATTGAGCCCGGCGACACTGCGCCAACCCCAAAAGCAGAAGCGCGCGCGAAAGCGCTTGCCTCCGCGCAGGAGGGAGCGCGAATAGTCGATCAGGGGAGCGAGGTCGGCGGAAATCTCCGCGACCTCGTCAGCCTTCTGATCGAAGAAGCGCTGGAGCTGAGAATCGATAATGTCAACGAACCGCAATGAGTCAGACACACCCCTAGCCTATATTCAGCCTTTCGACTTAGACTTCGTATAGACCCTGTGAGGAAGTGAGTTATGGCGCTATCAGAGCACGAGCAGAAGTTGCTCGAAGAGATGGAACGCGGCCTGTATCAAAACGAGGCCGACGTGGTGTCGACCTCTCAGTTGGGTAGACGGGCACCCAACTACCGAGCCATCGGTATCGGAACAGTGGTCGGCGTGGTGGGTCTGGTTGCGATGTTGTGGGCCGTGCAGGCGAGCTCCACCCTCGTAGGGATCATCGGTTTTGTGGTGCTCTTTACAGGAGTGATGGTCGCTGTCAGTGTGCCAGGCAAACCCATCGACT
This sequence comes from Pontimonas sp., assembly GCA_965657845.1. Lineage (GTDB taxonomy): Bacteria > Actinomycetota > Actinomycetes > Actinomycetales > Microbacteriaceae > Pontimonas. The sequence goes on along the minus strand of CBFHPU010000001.1, from coordinate 101,458 downwards.
CAGTTCCCTCCGCCACGTCCTCGAATGCGAAGCCTTCGACGTCATTGATGGATCAGCTCAACGAGCGTTGGGAAAAGCGTCGCGGAGGCGACGCCCTGTAACGAAGCAACTCGTTCCCTTCACCGGCCCTTCGGGGCCGGTTTTTTTATGTCCGCATCTTTCGCGGCATTCGACTGGCCCAGCGCTGAGGGGAGGTTTTAGGCACGCCGGTGGAAAAAAGAAGCACAAAATGGAGCAAAGTGGAGTGAAATGGAGTAAAGTGGTGTAAGCACCAGTCGGGCCGGCGAAAGGGGGCGTGATGCTACTTGGTACCTACGCGCCCAAGCTCGACGACAAAGGGCGGCTCATCTTGCCGGCAAAGTTCCGCGAAGAGCTCTCCAGAGGCGTCGTGTTGACGCGAGGCCAAGAGCGCTGTCTCTACGTTTTCCCCGAGGAAGAATTCGCCCGTCAGGTGGAGCGCATCCGAGAAGCTCCGCTGACGAGCAAATCTGGCCGTGACTTCCTTCGACTTTTCCTCTCCGGCGCGTCAGACGAAATTCCCGACAAACAGTCCCGAGTCACGATTCCTCCGGCTCTGCGCGAATACGCCGGCCTCAACAGAGAGCTCACCGTGATTGGTGCCGGAACTCGCGCAGAGATTTGGGATCACAGCGCCTGGGAGACCTATTACTCCGAAAAGGAACAAGGCTTCTCCGACACCGAGGAGGAGGTGATTCCTGGACTCTTCTGATCTGTCGGTTTGACTCCCTCCCGTAGGCCCTGGAACACCTTCCCCGGTCCCAGGTTCACGGAGGGGAATCAAACCGACAGGCCGGGACCCGGACAATCATGATGGCCACACCTACCCACACCCCGGTCGCACTGGATCGCACAGTGGAACTCCTGGCACCCGCGCTCAGTGGGCCCGAACCGCTAGTGGTTGATTTGACTCTTGGGCTTGCGGGTCACGCTGAGGCCCTCTTGGACGCGTTTGCCCATATTCACCTGCTCGGCGTAGATCGCGACACGGAAGCGTTAGCGATTGCCCGCGAGCGGCTCGCTCGTTTTGGCTCCCGCGTGACCACCGTTCACGCCCGCTACGACGAGCTTCCGGCCGCGCTAGAACACCACTTTCCCGGTCGGTGTGTCGACGCTGTTCTTCTGGATGCTGGGGTGTCTTCGCTTCAGCTGGACCGCGCGGAGCGTGGGTTTAGTTACCTCACTGACGCTGCCTTGGACATGCGGATGAACCCGGAGGAGGAGACAACAGCGGCCGACCTGGTGAACACTCTCTCCCGCGGCGAGCTGCAGACCCTCTTCCAACGTTTTGGTGACGAGCCGCTGGCCGCCCGCTACGCGAAGGCAATTGTGACCGCCCGGGAGGAGCGTCCCCTCCTCACCACTTTGCAGTTGGTCGACGTCATTGATCGGGCGACTCTGGGTGGCCACCCTCGCGGAGGCCATAACGCCAAGAGGGTATTCCAGGCACTGCGAATCGCGGTCAACCATGAACTGGAGAGTTTGGCTGCCGCCCTCCCAGCCGCGCTGGATGCCCTGTGTGTCGGTGGACGAATCGTGGTGTTGTCCTACCAATCGGGCGAAGACCGTCTGGTGAAACACGACATTGATGCGCGGACGCGCAGCCACGCACCCCTTGACCTTCCCGTGATTCCTGAATCGGACCAGCCGACATTTCGTTGGTTGGTCAAATCCCCTGAAGGCCCCCTGCCAGAAGAAGCCGAAAGCAACCCGCGAAGCCGATCCCTTCGACTTCGTGCTGCCGAGAAAATCCGTAAAGGACAGCTCTGATGACTACTCTGACTGCCTCCACCACAGCACCACAGCGGGCACACAGCCGCCCTGGGTTGAAAGCTGTCAGCACACCAGCGCCGGCGGCGCCACCGAAACTTCGCTACGTCATCGGCACCCTGCTGGGAATCTTTGCGGTGTTGATGGGCCAACTTGGATTGTCCATCGCTCTTGGAAGCGGTGCCTATGAGATTCGCGATCTTGAGCGGCAGCTCGCGGAGAGAAACCGTGATTTAAGCATTGTCAGCGAAGAAATTGGGGCCATGCAAGATCCTCAGACACTCGCTCAACTCGCCGTCACCCTAGGGATGGTCGACAACGCTGACCCCGCCTACCTGCGACTGTCTGACTCCCAAGTAATCGGCTCAGGCGACCCTGCCCGGGTTGGGGGTAGCCCGCTGGTCAGTGTGGTTCCAGGCGACTCCAACACCGCCGCTCTCGCGACCGCTCAGGTAGTCGCCCAACAAGCTCCGACTCAGGGTGAGTCACTGCCAGGTTTTGCGGCGATGGATGGCGACACTGGAGAGGTCAATCTCCCCGGAGATAGCCTCGAAGGAGTAGAAGCCTTGGTTCCCCAATCACCCGCGGTCTCGGCAGACCAGCCATCTCTTGGTGGCGACCTGCCTGCTCCCGTCACTCGATAAGGGGCGCAGTGAGACCTGCGGGCGCGACAACGGCACGGCGTATGGGAGCGCTGTCTCTCATCGTTGTGGTCATTGTGGGGGCCTTCTTTGTCCGTCTGGTCGACATCCAAGTTGTTCGAGCAGCGGAGCTCACAACCGAGTCCACTGAGTTCCGGACACAGTCGGCGAAGCTGTGGGCAGAGCGTGGTCAGATTGTGGACCGAGCGGGAAATCCTCTCGCCCACAATGCTGACCGCTACGACGTCACCGTCTCACCTATGCACGTTGCCGATTTTCGGCGTGACGGTCAGACCGTGACCGTCATGGCCGCACTCGGTGAAATCGAATCCATTACGGGTACCCCCGTTGCCCAAATGTGGGCGAATGTGTCAGAGGACCCGGATTCGAACTTTGCCTACCTGAGTAAAGAGGCCACCACGTCTCAATACCGAGCCCTCGTCGACCTTGAGATCCCGTGGATGTATTTCGAGCCTAACCCTGAGCGGTTTTACCCCTTCGGGTCTGTCGCGGGCAACCTCACCGGCATGATGGGTACGGATGGTCCGCTCGAGGGCGTTGAGCTGAAATGGGACCAATGCTTGCAGGCTCAGCACGGGACGCTTCGCTATCAACGAGGTGCTGATTCGGTGAAGCTTCCCGGCACGATGGAGGTCACGGAAGAAGCGTCCGATGGGGGTAACGCTGTTCTCACCGTCGATAGTGACCTGCAGTGGTTCGTCCTCCAACAGCTCGCTCGTTACGGACAAAACCTGGGTGCCCAAAGCGGTTCGGCCATGGTTGTTGAAGTGAAAACCGGTGATGTTGTCGCAGCGGCCGATTGGCCCACCTACGACCCCAACAACTTTGAGGACGTTCCACAGTCCCACCTTCGTGCCGCTAGTTTCAGTTCCACCTTTGAGCCAGGCTCCACCATCAAGACGATGACCATCGCAGCGCTTCTCGATCAGGGCCTGACGTTTTCCGAAGAGGCGCACAATGTCCCCCCCACGTGGGAACTCCCCGGCGGGCGTTACATTCGAAACGCCTCCGGAGCGGCAGCAGGCAATCTCACTACGGCGGGCATCCTCAGTCATTCCTCGAACACCGGAATTGTGGACTTAGCGCAGAGGATGGACCTAGAAACCCTCAATCGCTACTACCGACTTTTCGGTTTCGGCGAAATGACGAATGTTGAGTTTTTGGGGGAGCAGCCTGGGTATCTTCCGGATCCTGACACGGTCGACTCGATTACTCGTCACACCCAAACGTTCGGCCAAGGCCTCTCGACGACGACCGCGCAGATGGCCGGTGCGTATCAAGCCATTGCCAACAACGGTGTGCGCATCCCGCTTCGACTCGTGAGTGGCTGTGAACGACCCGACGGCGAGTTTGTGCCAGCCCCCACCCGGGAGAGTGTGCGTGTGGTCTCAGAATCCACGGCGCAAGAAACGATTCGGATCTTGGAAACCGTTCCTGAGAGTGGGACTCTGCAGACTCGAGTGAATGTTCCCGGCTACCGTGTCGCCGCCAAGACAGGTACAGCGGAAATTGCCGAAAATGGTCAATACGGTGACGAACGAATGATTTCTATCGCCGGAATGGTGCCCGCAAATGACCCGCAGTACGTGGTGGTGGTCGCCTTTGTGAAACCCCAAACCAATCGTTTTTCCTACGCGGCAGCCCCCGCCTTCGACGCGATTGTCACCCAAGTGGTGAAGCATTTCCGGGTGCCACCGTCGAGCCCTCCGGGTTCTCTTCCCCCACTAACCTGGTAGGCACGCCCGCGTCATCGAGGAGGTCAACGCCGTGAGCCAACCGAGCCCGCGACCGACCGCCAACACCCCGAAGACTCTCACCGAACTCGCTGACGTTTTCTCCTGGGAGTGGCACCACCAGCCAGGTCTGAACCGCATATCCGGTGTCTCCCTCAGCAGCGATGCGGTGTGCGAGGGGGACCTCTTTGTTGCACTATCAGGCGCAACCCGGCACGGCGCGGAGTTCGCCGAGGAGGCCATCGCCGCGGGGGCGCGGGCCGTGCTCACCGACCCTGAAGGCGTCGCCTTGCTGAGCGGTGTCGCGGCAGATTTCCCGATCGCGGTTCACCGTGACCCGAGAGGACAACTGGGCCCGCTGTCTCAGCGGATTTATGACCCCGGTGTGTTGTTGCCCGACGTGTTTTCGGTCACGGGAACAAATGGCAAAACCTCTGTGGTGTTTTTCCTGGATGCCATTGCCCGAGCACTTCACGTGCCTTCCGCCTTCTCCAACACTCACGAGCGCCGTATCGGTGACGACAGTGTGAAGACCCCGCTGACAACCCCAGAAGCACCCGAGCTCCACGCGTTACTTGCCCTTGCCGCAGAACGAGGGGTGTCCGTAATGGCCCTGGAGGCTAGTGCGCAGGCAATCCAACGGCAGCGATTGTCGGGCATCATTTCCCGGGTGGCAGGATTTACGAACCTCAGCCACGACCACCTCGAAGATTACGGCGACATGGACGCCTACTTCGAGACGAAGCGTCAGCTCTTCCAACCGACGCTGAGTCAGCAGGCAGTAATTTCTCTGGAATCCGAATGGGGAATGCAAATGCTGGAGGGCTGCGGGGTTCCCGCCGTCAGTATTGGCCGGCCCGACCAAAATCCCACCTGGAGCGTGGAAATTTCTGGATACGACGGGGTAGAGACCGTATTCGTTCTCACGGGGCCAGAAGGCACCCTGTCGAGCAGTATTCGGGCGGTCGGTGACTACATGGTGAGAAACGCAGCCCTCGCGTTGGTGATGTTCATCCAAGCCGGCTACACGGTTGATGCGCTGGAACAGGCGGTGGGATTATCGCGCGGCGGCATTGAACTAATTGTCCCGGGCCGGTTGGAGAAAGTTTCGGGGACTTCCCCGGTTGAGGTGTTTGTCGACGCGGGACGGTCTCCTGACGCCTACCACAAGACTTTGGAAACCCTCGAGGCCCGGGCCAAGGGAAAAATCGTCGTCGTGTGTGGCACTTCCGGTAATCGTGATCGAACAAAACGATCCGCGATGGGCGAGATCGCTGCTCGGTTCGCTGACTACCTCATCGTCGCCGATGATGATCCGCGCAAGGAAGACCCCGCACAAATTCGCGCAGACCTCTTGGAAGGGGTGAAGACCACCGACACCCCCTACGAAGAAATTCCCTCCCAAGAAGAGGCCATTGCCCGGGCCATCACCATTGCCCAGCCGGGCGACACCGTTGTGTGGATGGGGCCTGGCTCTCAGTCTTACCGCGATGTGGGCGGAATCCGTGAACCTTTTTCTGCCCGAACAGAGGCGGTGAGAGCTCTTGAACGATTGGGCTATCTGGAGAGCAATCAGGAGGCACCATCGTGACCTGGAGAGTGGATTCGATCACCCGATGGGGATCGCAGTGCGTGGACGAAGAAGGGCAAGCCCTCACCCTGGGGTTAATTGACCCTAATGACCCTGCCGCGCTCATTAGCCGGCAACCCGTCATCGACTTGCTGGCCCAGTCCGAGGGTGGCCTCAACCAGACTGCTCTGCGAGATGTTGCACACAGCGCGCACCTGGTCGAAGTCTTCGAGTGGGATTCTGGGGCGACGTGTTGGATGGATTGGACTGAGTCCCCACACGCTGATGATCTTGTCTCCTTGGTGAAAAAAGCTTCAGCTGTGGTGCGCGACTCTGGTCGTCTTCTGGTGGTTGCCGGTCTCGTGGCGATCGGTCCCGAGGATGACTACGACTCGTTACCGGCCCTGGGTGCTGCAATGATTCGACTGAGAGTGGACCAGTGGTTGGGTGTCGGCGTCGAAGCCAAAGCCTTAGCGACCCAGGTCGGTCTCGAAGGTTCTTGGGATGGCGAGTCACTGTGGTTGGACAATGCCGCCACAGCGTACGATTACCTGCGTGGTTGGCCCAATGAGAACGATCTGGTCGTCATTACCGGGCACCGTTTTGGCGAATTGCCGGGCGTGTTAGAGCTGATGGGGGTGGCCCGGTGAGGGTTCTTTTGCTCTCAGGAGCACTGTCTTTGCTTTTTACCCTCGTACTCACTCCGGTCTTTGTTCGTGGCTTCCAGCGTCTGGGCTGGGGGCAGTTCATCCGGCAGGACGGACCCCAAACCCACTTTGTAAAAAGGGGAACGCCCACAATGGGCGGGATCATCATCCTGCTAGGAATCGTGTTTGGGTATTTTGTCGCCCACCTGATCGCCGGTGATGTTCCCAGCTATTCCAGCGTGCTGGTCATTGCGATCATGTTGGGATTGGGAGCGGTAGGTTTTCTGGACGATTTTTCCAAGATTCGTCAACAACAATCGTTGGGTCTTTCGCCACGGGCAAAAGTAATCGGTCAAATCATTGTGGCGACGGCGTTCTCGGCCTTAGCCATTTCGTTTCCCGACGAGAACGGTGAAACCCCTGCTTCTTTAGCGATTTCCTTTATCCGAGATATCGACTGGCTCACCTTCGCGGTGTTTGGCACCATCGGGAGCTATATCGCTTTCGCCATTTGGACGAGTCTGATTGTGGTGAGCACGTCTAATGCGGTGAACCTCACAGATGGTCTGGACGGTTTGGCAGCAGGTTCGTCCATTTTGGTCTTTGGCGCCTATGTCCTCATCAGTTTTTGGCAATTCAACCAGTCCTGTTTCTCCGCAAGCCTTGACCTCGAAGTGGCCTATAAGTGTTACGAGGTGCGAGACCCCCTCGATCTTGCCGCGGTGGCGACCGCCATTTTGGCCAGCCTGATTGGGTTCCTGTGGTGGAACACGTCACCGGCCAAAGTCTTCATGGGCGACACCGGGTCACTTGCGCTCGGGGGTGGGGTTGCCGCAATGGCGATTTTTACTCGCACCGAATTGCTGTTGCCACTCATCGCCGGTCTGTTTCTGATTCTCACGGCGTCAGTGGTCCTGCAGCGCACCTACTTCAAACTGACAAAAGGTCGGCGCATTTTTTATTCCAGTCCTCTCCATCACCACTATGAAATCAAAGGCTGGGCAGAAGTGACCATTGTGGTGCGCTTTTGGCTCATCGCCGGTTTCCTCGCTTTCGCCGGCGCCGGCATCTTCTACCTGGAGTGGCTTGGTCGTTAATGTCCGCCGTGCCTGATTCGGGTGTTGCCCCCGAGAGCCTCACCAGTTGGTCCGCACCTTGGGCGGGGTTAACAGTCTTGGTGGTGGGCTTAGGCGAGGGCGGTTTTGCCTTGGCGGACACGGTGGCCGAGCTGGGGGCGCACACCCATGTCGCCCAGCGAGGCGACGATGTTGACCGGCTGACCATCCTGGGTGTGTTGGGCGTGAGCGTTCACACAGTCGATTCAGATGCCGAGATGGTGTCGTTGGCTACCGAACTCGAGCCTGATCTTGTGCTTCTGTCCCCGGATTGGGTCCCCGATCAGGAAATCGAATCGGCCCTCTGGGACAGCAATCTCACCGTCTGGTCTGACGTGGAATTTTCCTGGAGAGTGGCCGACAAAGCGGGTAAGCGTCCCGATATTGTCTTGTGCGCCGGTGAGGACGGCGGCGCCCAGGTGGCCGATGTGGCACAACGATTTTTGCTCCACGCCTCACAGCGCGCGGCCCGAGGTGGCCAGGGCGCCCCGTCAGTTCTCGATGCGCTTCGACACCCAGACGGCGTGGACGTTGTCCTGTGGTCGCTTTCGGATCGACAGTTGTGGCGAATGGGCACTGATGAGGCGAGCCTGCGCAGGCCACGAGTGAGCGTCTATTTCGCGTCGGGTGAACCCACGGATGTCAGCGCAATCCAGGCCCTCTACACCCACACCGTTGAGTCCTGTCTTTATCAACCTGGCACGCGAAGCGAAACCGCTCTTCAGGCGGCCTCAGTGGTGGAGGGGGCCCGGGCGATTGGCATCGTGGGGGACACCCCCGGGATGAGTGATCTGGGCCGAGTCGATGAAGTGATCTGTGACCGAGCGTTTTTGCCGGATCGAAAAGACCGGGCGTTGGAATTGTGCACGGTCGAAGAGTTGGTCGGTGCCGGATTTTCCACTCCCGAATCGGTTCAGCTGGCGATTGCTGCGCTCGGCATTGCCCGCGCGTTAGACGTGCCACCGGAACTACTCGGCGGCGCTCTGAAAGACGGTGAGTGGCCAGAACATAAATAGCGGACACACCCGCTACCCTCACCGGTCGACTGGCCTCTTCGCCGGAGACTAGGGGTGGTCTCTCTGGCTGGGTTGTCATCGATGGAGGTGTAGTCAATGGCCTCTGCTGTGGGCACTGCCGCTGGCACTCGCTCCCCTTCGACAAGCCCTCGCGCGCTGGTCACCGTTCGGCGCTTATTTCGCGCAGAAAGCCCTCCGTTCGTCGTGATGGTCGCGATGGTCCTTTTTCTCGTCCTTTTCGGGCTGGTCATGGTTCTTTCCTCCTCGTTTGTCACGGCACAAGCGGGCGGTCAGGGATTCCTCGGTGTGTTCACGCGTCAAGGAATGGCGGCGATGGTGGGCCTTCCGATGATGTTTATTCTCTCCACCTGGCGACCCCAAGCCTTTCGTGCCTTGGCGCCCACCTTGCTGCTGATTGGTTTGATTCTCCAGGGTCTCGTGGTGTTCACCCCTTTGGGTGTCACCTCTGGGGGAAACACCAACTGGCTCTCGATCGGGACAGTCCAGCTCCAGCCCTCTGAGTTTTTAAAACTTGCCTTGATTGTCTGGATGGCCCACATTTTGGCCGACCGGGTTGACTATATTCGCAGTCCCCAGGCGCTGCGGCGCCCGTTGATTCCGGGCATCGTCTTGGCGCTCAGTTTTGTCCTCTTGGGTCGAGACTTAGGGACGATGGGTGTGATGGCCCTGATTGTCTTGGGTGTGTTCTTCGTCGCCGGTATTCGATTATCGCTCTTGGGAGTCGTGGTGGGTGTGACGGCTGCCGTGGCGGCCGTGATGGCGTTGTTTGCCCCCTACCGCCTGGAGCGTGTGACCGTGTGGCTCTCGGGTTGCACGGAAGAGGAATTTCTCTACCAGTGCTGGCAGCCGATGCAGGGGACGATGGCGCTCGGTTCCGGGGGAGTGTTGGGCGTGGGTTTGGGTAACTCACGGGCGAAATGGTCGTGGTTGCCTGAAGCGGATACCGACTATATTTTCGCCGTAATCGGGGAAGAGTTGGGGCTCGTAGGAGCAAGTCTTGTAATCATTAGTTTCACGGTGTTAGCCATTGCCATGGTCCGCTTAGTGCAACGAAGCGCCGACCCTTTTGCCCGACTGGTGACTGCGGGTGTGATGATTTGGATTGTGGGCCAGGCTCTGGTCAACATTGCGGTGGTGTTGGAGTATCTTCCGGTGCTGGGGGTTCCCCTACCGTTCATCTCTGTCGGGGGTTCATCCTTGTTATCGACCTTGTTGGGTATCGGTGTGGTGATGGCGGTGAATCGCAACAGCCGCGTCACTCCGATGTGGCAACCGGGTCGCTCTGCGGAAGCCCGAGCGCGGTGATCACTGTTGCATTGACTGGTGGGGGGACTGCCGGTCACATTTCTCCACTCCTGGCGGTTGCTGAGCAGCTGGGTGACAGTGCACGGTGTGTAGTGATGGGCACTCTGGGGGGTCGTGAAGACGAGCTGGTGCCACAGAGTGTTCCGATCATTCACCGCATTCCGAAACTTCCCTTCCCAAGAAAAATCAATCGGGCGGCGCTTGTGTTTCCGCTTCGCTGGGTGAAGGCTTTTGTGGCCGCCCGGCGGGCACTAAACGATGCGCGGGTCGACGTGGTGGTCGGTTTTGGTGGCTACACGGCAGCCCCGGCCTACCTAGCCGCCTGGTCACTTCGTATCCCTTTGGTTATTCACGAAGCAAACGCGATTCCTGGGCTTGCTAACCGCCTGGGCGCCAGGCTCACCCGCGTTGTGGGGGTGTGTTTTCCCGGCACACCGCTGCCTCACGCAAGAGTGGTGGGGATGCCTCTTCGCCAGCAGGTGCTGACCCTTGATCGGCAGGCTGTGCGCACAACAGCGCGCAAGCATTTCGGTCTGCGGCCTCGGACTCCTGTCCTGCTGGTTACTGGCGGTTCTTCCGGTGCGAGAACCATCAACGAGACGCTCGATCGGGTTGCCGGAGATATTGTGGCGAAGGGGTGGCAGGTCCTGCACCTTCGCGGTCCGGGCCACGATGCACCAGAGACACCACCTACCGGGGTAGTGCATGTGGCGTATACCGATCGGATGGACCTCGCGCTTGCTGCCGCAGACCTGGTGATTTCTCGTGCTGGTGCCAACACTGTCGCGGAGTTGGGCGTTGTGGGTCTTCCCGCCATTTTTGTGCCCTACCACGTGGGAAATGGCGAACAGGAACGCAACGCTGCCTTTGCCGTGTCAGCGGGTGCGGCACTGCAGGTCAGTACGCCTGAGTTCACCCCCCAATGGGTGCACTCGGTGTTGTTGCCACTGTTGGATGATCGTGAACGGATTGCCGGTATGGCGGTCGCGATGCGGGCTACAGGGCGCCGGGACGGTGCAGAGATTGTGGCGCGCTGGGCCCTGCAGGTTGTTTCTCAGAGAAAGGACGACAGCTGATGTTGCGCCCACGTACTGATGGTTGGCTTCCCGATGAGCTGGGCAGAGTTCATATGGTCGGTATTGGTGGCTCCGGGATGAGCGGTATTGCGCGGGTGTTGCACCAGCGCGGCCATGTGGTCAGCGGTACCGACCGAGCTGCGTCAGAGGTGACTGAGTCGCTTGCGGAGAGTGGAATCACAGTGTTCATCGGTGAAGATTCGGGTGTCGTGGACCAGGCCGATACGGTCATTTCCACCTACGCGGTGCGCGACAATCACCCCGAAATGGTGCGCGCCCGCGAACGCGGCATCACTGTCCTGCACCGGGCCGATGCCCTACGTTTTATCGCTCGCGGGTTGGACACCATTGCGGTGGGAGGCTCGCACGGTAAAACCACCTCCACCGCGATTCTCGCGACCGCGATGCAACGCCTCGGCGAGGACATTACGGCGGTTAACGGCGGGGTCATCAGCCAGTGGGGGGTGTCGGCCAGGGCGGGGAGTTCGTCGTGGTGTGTCCTGGAGGCCGATGAGTCCGATGCATCCTTCTTGATTTATCACCCGCGCATCGCACTGGTGACAAACGTTGCCGCAGACCATCTAGATTTTTACGGCTCCAAGGAAGCCGTCTTTGCGGCCTTTGATGAGTTTGTCTTAAGCGCCACTGACGCGGTGGTGTGTCTGGATGATGACGGTGCGAGGGCGTTAGTGGAACGCGTAGCACCGCGGGAAGTGCTCACCTACGGCACGCACCCGGATGCAGCACTTCGACTCAGTGACGTCACGGTCGCACCGTATGCGAGGGGAGTCGTGACTTTTGGTAGCCAAAAGGCCTCTTTTGAGTTGGCTGTGCCCGGTGAGCTCAACGCCCTCAACGCCACTGGCGTCATGGGGGTTCTCCTCTTGGCGGGGTGGTCTCTTGATGAGGCGGCGCGGGGTGTCTCGGGCTTTACCGGCGCTGATCGCCGTTTCCAATTTCACGGTGAAATCGGCGGCATCAGAGTCTTTGACGATCACGCGCACCACCCCACCGAAGTGGCGACGGCGTTGGGTATTGCGCAAACCGTTGCCGGTTCGGGTGAGGTGATCACGATGTTCCAGCCGCACCTGTTTAGTCGCACCCAGTTGATGTCTGCGGAGCTCGCGGAGGCCTTCCGACACGGCAGCGACCACACCATTTTTCTCGACATTTTTGGTTCACGCGAAGATCCCATCGAGGGCGTCACAACCCACATGATTCTCGATCGGTTGGGATCTGAGGTGTCTTATGACTTTGAGCCGGATTGGGATCGGGCAGTGGATCTGGCCGTGTCTCGAGCGCAACCCGGTGACGTCATTGTGACGATGAGTACCGGCGATCTGTATCAAATTGTGCCTCGGTTGCTGAAGCGGCTTCGAGAAGTACACGAAGGGGCCAGCGACCAATTGGGTGGCACGACCGGTGACGAGAACACGCGCCCTTCTCCTGGGGGGCATTAGTGGCAGGTGCAACCCCACGTGGCCCAGGCTCCGTGAAGGGTTCTGCATCGAAATCTTCGGGCGCGCGCGCGGCGCGTCAGGCCGCCAGGGAGCGAAAGAGGGCGGAACGCCGGGAATATCGGCGGTTTACCACGGCCACTCGCCAGCGACGCTTGGCCCTCACTGCGGGAATTGGTGGTGTGCTGCTTGTCGCAGTACTCACGGTGATTGTGACGTCGTCGCCTTTGCTTGCGCTGAACACGATTCGCGTCGTGGGTACCGAACGGCTCGCTAATGACACCATCGTTTCTGCGTTGGAGCCTCTGGGCGGTCAACCATTGGCCAGGGTGAGCCCGGCGGAGGTGGCACTCTTACTCTCCGATATTCCCCTTGTGCAATCGGTGGACACCCGTATTGAGCTTCCGAGCACTCTTGTGGTCACTGTTGTTGAGCGCACACCTATCGGGGTGGTTCGAAGCCCCAGTGGGTTTGCGGTGGTGGACCGGGCTGCGGTGGTGCTTTTTGAGTCTGACGTGTTGCCTGTGGAGTTTCCCCTGATTGGGGTTCCTGCACGACCGGAATCTCGCGGTTTTCAGGCGATTGGTGAAGCACTGGCGGTCATTCCTTCTGACGTCCTGTCGCGGATTGATCGAGTGAGTGCCTCAAGTGCGGATACGGTCGCGTTTACTCTGCGCGATTCTCAACATCGGGTGTTGTGGGGCAGTAGTGAACTCTCGAGGGAAAAAGCTCGCGTGTTACCCGCGGCCCTACTGGCGGCGGGGGAGTCTGGTTCCCAGCTGATTGACCTGTCAACGCCGGAGACTGTCGTGATTCGCGACATTGAATCGCCGTTTCCCACCCCGACCCCTCCCGAGGAGCCGGCAGAAGGCAGCGACGCCGTTGCTCCGGGTGAGGCCCCTGCGGGGTAATTTCTCCGCGGGTGCGACACGCCCTGCACCTCTCGGGTCCACACGCCCGGAGGCTCTAGCGTGGGAGTCGTCCGAAAGTGAATAAAACTCTCATCTTAAAGTATAGGTTGAAGGTTTTGTCGAGGGGGGTGCCGGGTGACCGGTCAACACAACTATCTCGCAGTAATCAAAGTCGTCGGCGTGGGCGGCGGCGGTGTCAACGCCGTGAACCGCATGATCGAGCGAGGCCTTCGAGGTGTCGAGTTCATCGCCATCAACACTGACGCTCAAGCGCTCTTAATGTCCGATGCAGACGTGAAGCTCGACATCGGGCGCGAACTGACCAGGGGCCTCGGTGCTGGCGCCGACCCAGAAATTGGTCGCCGGGCGGCCGAAGACCACGCGGAAGAAATTGAACAGGCCCTCACCGGAGCCGACATGGTCTTTGTCACCGCCGGTGAAGGCGGCGGGACCGGAACCGGTGGAGCACCGGTCGTCGCCCGAGTGGCAAAAGCAGCCGGCGCTCTGACCGTTGGGGTGGTCACCAAGCCCTTTAGTTTTGAAGGAAAAAGACGCCAAGCCCAAGCAGAAATTGGTGTTGAAGCCCTTCGTGACGAAGTGGACACCCTCATCGTGGTTCCCAACGACCGACTTCTCGAGTTGGGTGACCCCACCATCAGCATGATTCAAGCGTTTGAGACCGCTGACCACATTTTGTTGGCCGGTGTTCAGGGAATTACGGACCTGATCACGACCCCAGGTTTGTGGAATCTCGACTTTGCCGACGTCAAGTCGGTCATGCAAGATGCCGGCACCGCACTGATGGGAATTGGTGCCTCCCGCGGCGCGGACCGAGCAATCAAAGCCGCCGAACTCGCAATCGCTTCGCCCCTTCTCGAGACAAGCATCGAAGGAGCTCAAGGTGTGTTGATTTCCATTCAGGGTGGGTCAAATCTTGGTCTCTACGAAATCAACGACGCTGCGAAGCTGGTCGAAGAAGCCGTGCACCCCGATGCGAACATTATTTTCGGTGCGGTGATCGATGACTCGCTAGGCGACGAAGTGCGGGTGACGGTGATTGCTGCCGGATTCGACGAAAGCCAGAAACAGGTCCCTGCAGCAGCCCCGGCACAGGCCGTCACGGCCGACACCGCGGTCGAATCCGACCCCCAATGGCTCGTCGACACCCATGCCGCCCCGCAGGTGGCGAACGTGGATCGTCCTGAGAGGGAGCAAGCTCCCGTGTTTGCCTCAGAAAACAGTGACGACCAAGACCTCGACGTCCCAGACTTTTTGCGCTAACAACGGTGGCGACAGAGACCGCCACGGATCGTTGGCGACGCGTATCCGACGACATTGCCCACGCGTCAGAGGCAGCCGGTCGAAACCCCGAGGACATCACCACAGTGGTGGTGACGAAGTTTCACTCGGCATCCCTCGTGCGCGAACTTCACGCTGCGGGTGTTCGGCACGTCGGTGAATCGCGGCATCAGGAAGCCTCAGCGAAACACGCTGAGCTGACTGACCTCGATCTCACCTGGCATTTTGTGGGCCAGCTGCAATCGAATAAAGCGCGGGCCGTGGCCGACTACTGCTCGGTGGTACATTCCCTCGACCGATCGAGTGTCGTGTCCAAACTGGCCACGCTGGAGCATTCCATTGACGGGTTTATCGAAATGAACCTGACCGGCGACCCCGGGCGTGGGGGAGTGTCCCCGGATGACCTGGAGGCGCTCACTGAGCAGATACTGTCCACCCCGACAATCACCCTGCGGGGAGTGATGGCTGTGGCCCCACAGGGCGAACCACCCGCGGATGCTTTTGCGCGGGTTCGACAGTTACACAACACGGTCTTGGCGATCGCTCCCGAAGCCACCGGTTTATCGATTGGGATGTCGGGGGACTACCGGGAGGCCATTGCTGCCGGCGCGACACACCTTCGAATCGGTACGGCAATCACCGGAAAACGGCCAGCCGCGACGTAACCTGGGGCTACCCGACAGAGAGAGAAAGGGTGCCTCATGGCGAATCCATTGCGCAAGACCTTGGAGTTCCTCGGTTTAGCTGAAGAGTCCACCAGCGAGGAATGGTCAGAGCGTCCTGCCGCCGTTCACTCCACTCAGCAACCCCAGCCTGCGCAGCGTGCCACCGTGACGCCCCTGCGCCGTGCACGCGGATCCCAGGCACCCGATGTCAACGAGATTTTGACCGTCCACCCCAAAAAGTATGAGGACGCAAAACTCATTGCCGAAACGTTCCGTGACGGAATTCCCGTCGTGATGAACCTCACCCAGATGAGTGAATCGGAAGCCAGAAGGATGGTGGACTTTGCCAGTGGGCTCACCCAGGGCCTCTACGGGCACATCGAACGGGTCACACCCAAAGTGTTTTTGCTCTCCCCCTCACACGTCCAGGTCTCTGGTGAGGCTAGCGATGACGTGGCAGACGACGCCCTTCTCGACTAACTCTCGGTAGTTCCCCGAGCGAAACGGCCATAATGGAGGCCATGGTGTCTGCTATTGCGTGGCTGCTTTATGTCGCCCTGTACCTCTTTTTCATCGCGATGTGGGTTCGCTTCATCATGGACTGGGTTCAGGTGTTTTCGAGAAGTTGGCGCCCTCGGGGGCCACTACTCTTTCTCGCTGAAGCCAGCTACTCGGTGACCGACCGACCTCTTCGCAGTGTGCGAAAAGTCATTCCGCCCCTGCGAATTGGGGGAGCAGCGATCGATCTCGGGTGGTCGCTACTGATGATTGGAACGCTGATTGCGATGTCAATTGTGGGGGGTTTCCGCTAGTTCGGCACGGTAAAAATCACGGCAAGGATAAGATGGCGGCGGTGGCGCTTAACACGCTGTCCCACACGCTACTAGGCCTCCGGGTCCACGCAGAGGGTAAGGAACGAAAAGATGGCACTCACTCCTGAAGACATCGTTAACAAACGCTTTCAGGCAACAAAATTCCGTGAGGGGTACGACCCTGACGAGGTTGATGACTTTCTTGATGAAGTCGTTGTCGAAATGCGCAGGTTGACCGAAGAAAACGAGGGCCTCAAAAAAGAGCTCGACAATGCGAAAGAGCAGGCGGCGACAGCCCAAAGCGCTCCCGCACCGGTCCCCGCCGCCGCGCCCATTGAAGCAGCCCCCATCTCTGCTGAAGACCCCATCGACGCTGAAGGAACCACCAACCTCCTTCAACTCGCCAGACGCCTCCACGAAGAACACGTGCGCGAAGGTATCCATAAGCGTGACGAACTCATCGCCGAAGGTCACGCTCAAGCCGCCCGCATTGTCTCTGAAGCCGAAGAAGAGCAAAAACGTCGGATGTCGGTCTTCCAGCAAGAGCGTGACGCGATAGAAGCCAAGGTGGATAGCCTTCGTGAGTTTGAGCGTGAATACCGCCAGGGACTCCGAGGCTTTATCGAACACCAACTGGCCACGCTGGAACAGTCCGGTGTGGAAGCGTCCGTGACTCAGTCCGCAGCCGCTGCTGCGCCGTCGTCTCACACCAGCAGCCAATAAGTGGATGTCACCCGAGGTGGCCACGAGCCTGCCCGGGTGGTCATCCCCGATGACTATGCCGGAGCTCGACTTGACGGCGCCCTGGCAGAACTCACCGGTATCAGTCGCTCGCGCCTTCACGAACTGATTGCCGAGGGGGCAGTGACCCGCTCTGGTCGTCCGGTGAAAAAGTCCGTCGCCGTTCACCCGGGCTGGGTGATTGACATTTCCTACCCGTTGCCCGCTGCGCCCCTTCAGCCCTCAGACAGCCCAGATCCCACCATCCTCCACATCGATGACGACGTGGTGGTGATCGATAAGCCACCGGAACTCGCCGTTCACCCCGCACCCGGATGGGATGGTCCCACCGTTCTCTCTTCGCTTCACAAAGCGGGCATTACTCTTTCCGATTTGGGTCCAGAGGACCGTCGAGGCGTCGTCCACCGCCTCGATGTGGGGACCTCGGGCGTGATGGTGCTCGCCCGTAGCGATCGGGCCTATCAGGCCCTCAAGGCGGCATTTCACGACCGCGAAGTCGAGAAAATCTATCACGCGCTCGTTCAGGGTTACCCGTCACCGAGTTCAGGGACGATTGACGCGCCCGTGGGTCGGCACCCCACGTCGTCCTGGCGCTTTGCGGTCGTGCGAGACGGTAAGAGCGCCATCACCCACTACGACACGCTCGAAGTGTTCCCCGGCGCCACCCTGGTTGAAGTGCATCTTGAAACGGGCCGAACGCACCAGATTCGGGTGCATTTCCAAGCCGAACGCCATCCCCTCGTCGGTGATTCCCTCTATGGTGCCGATCCGCGCTTTGCGGCTAGCCTCGGTCTGACCAGGCAGTGGCTGCACGCAAAAGTGCTGTCCTTTGTTCACCCGGGCACCCTCCAGCGGCTTCGGGTGGAATCGGAATATCCGGAGGACCTCGCGCATGCCCTTCAGGTACTGGACCCCGACTGATTTCGGAGTGTGCTGAGTTATCAGAGCCCGCAGGGCAATACTCTAAAAGTCGAAATACTGAGCCGGAGATTACGTGACTGATTCGTTCGCCCACCTACACGTCCATACCGAGTATTCGATGCTCGATGGAGCCGCGCGCATTGGCGAACTGATGGACGAGGTGGCCCGGCAGGGCATGCCGGCTGTGGCAATGACTGATCACGGCTACATGTTTGGTGCGTACGAGTTTTGGCGTGCCGCAAGGGACCGCGGAATTAACCCGATTATTGGCCTCGAGGGTTATCTGACTCCCGGAACCCACCGCAGTGACAAAACGAGGGTGTCGTTTGGTGACGGCGGAGGAAATGACGTCTCAGGAGCGGGCGCCTACACCCACCTCACCCTGTTGGCGGAGAACACCACCGGAATGCACAACCTCTTCAAGCTGGCCTCTAAGGCGTCGTTGGAGGGCTATTACTTCAAACCCCGGATGGACCTCGATCTGTTGTCGACCCTTCACCAAGGCATTATCGCGACGACCGGTTGCCCCAGTGGTGAGGTGCAAACCAGGCTGCGGTTAGGACAGTATGACGAGGCCAAGCGGGTTGCCGGTGAAATGCGGGAACTCTTCGGAAAAGAAAACTATTTCGTCGAAGTGATGGACCACGGCTTGGGTATTGAAAAGCAGGTCATGACCGACCTGGTGCGCCTCGCGAAAGAACTGGGTATACCGCTGGTCGCGACCAACGATTCTCACTACACCCACGCCGCAGACGCCACCGCCCATGAGGCTCTGCTGTGTGTCCAGTCGGGTTCAACACTGGATGACCCCAAACGGTTCAAATTTGATTCCCAAGACTTCTACATCAAGTCGGCAGCGGAAATGCGCGAGTTGTTTTCTGATATCCCGGAAGCGTGTGACAACACTCTGCTCATTGCCGAGCGTGTGTCGGTGGACTTTGACGAATCGGCCAACTACATGCCCCAATGGGCTGTCGAGGCGGGCGATAGTGAAGGAGAAGCTTTTCGGCGTGCTGTGCTCACCGGCCTCGACGAGCGATACCCCGACGGGGTCCCCGAAGAGTCAATGCGTCGCGCCGAATACGAAATGGATGTCATCATCCAGATGGGATTCCCCAGCTACTTCCTCGTCGTGGCGGACTTCATCACGTGGGCAAAAGACCACGGGATTCGTGTGGGGCCGGGTCGCGGATCGGGTGCAGGCTCAATGGCGGCTTACGCGATGCGTATCACCGAGCTCGACCCGATCGAACACGGTTTGATCTTCGAGCGGTTTTTGAACCCCGATCGTGTGTCCATGCCCGACTTTGATGTGGATTTCGATGAGCGCCGTCGCGGTGAAGTCATTCGCTACGTGACGGACAAATACGGGGAAGATCGCGTCGCTCAGATTGTCACCTTCGGCACGATTAAAGCCAAGCAGGCATTAAAGGACGCCTCCCGGGTGTTGGGTTACCCGTTTGGGATGGGGGAGAAGCTCACCAAGGCGATGCCCCCGTCGGTGATGGGTAAAGACATCACCCTCTCCGGCATTAACGACCCAGACCATGAGCGTTATAAGGAAGCAGCCGACTTTCGGGCGTTACTCGAACAAGACCGCGATGCGGCCAGTGTCTTTGCTGTCGCGAAAGGGTTAGAAAACCTGAAGCGCCAATGGGGTGTGCACGCTGCCGGGGTGATCATGTCGCGCTCCCCGTTAGAAGAGATCATCCCGATTATGCGCCGGGAACAAGACGGCCAAATTGTCACCCAGTTTGATTTCCCCACCAGCGAAGCCCTCGGTCTGGTGAAAATGGACTTTCTGGCGCTTCGAAACCTCACGATTATCGACGATGCCCTGGACAACATTGAAAAAAGCCACGGCCAGCGCCCCGTCTTAGAAGAACTGAGCTTGGATGATCGGCCCACCTACGAACTGCTCTCTAGAGGGGACACCTTGGGGGTGTTCCAGCTTGATGGTGGGCCCATGCGCAGCCTGCTTCGGCTACTGCGCCCCGAACGCTTCGCCGATATTTCGGCCGTTCTCGCACTGTATCGACCCGGACCGATGGGCGCTGATTCCCACACCAACTACGCCCTTCGAAAAAATGGGGTTCAAGACATCACCCCGTTGCACCCGGAACTCGCCGAAGCCCTCGACGGCATTTTGGGCGAAACCTACGGCCTGATTGTGTACCAGGAGCAGGTGATGGAAATCGCCCAAAAGCTCGCCGGGTACACCTTGGCTCAAGCCGATCTGCTCCGGCGCGCAATGGGTAAAAAGAAAAAGGAAGAACTGGATATTCAGTTCGAGGCGTTTCACGGCGGTATGCGCGACAACGGCTATTCCGATGACGCAGTTCAGACCCTCTGGGACATCCTGCTGCCGTTTTCTGATTACGCGTTTAATAAGGCGCACTCGGCGGCATACGGGGTTGTGTCCTACTGGACGGGCTACCTCAAAGCCCACTACCCGGCGGAATACATGGCGGCGTTGTTGACCAGTGTGAGCGATGACAAAGATAAGTCAGCGATTTACCTGAACGAGTGTCGCCGCATGAAAATCGCGGTCTTGCCTCCCGATGTCAACGAGTCGGAGGTGAACTTCTCCGCTGTCGACGGCTCGATCCGCTTTGGCCTGGGTGCGGTGCGAAACGTTGGAGCATCCGTAGTGGCACATATTAAGCAGGCCAGAGAAGAAAAGGGCAGCTTTTCTGACTTCCACGACTTCGTGCACAAGGTGTCGGTTCAAGCCCTCAACCGACGCACCGTCGATTCACTGATTAAGGCGGGAGCCTTTGATCAGTTGGGAAACACCAGACGATCGCTCTCAGAAATTCACGAGAGTGTCGTGGATCAGGCTGTCCGCACCAAAAAGGCCGCCGAACACGGCGACGTAGGGTTTGACTTTGACGCGCTCTTAGACAGTTCAGACGGTGCTCCGAGCCCAAAAATCATTAATTTGCCGGAGTGGCCAAAGCGCGAGCTTCTCTCCTTGGAGCGAGACATGCTGGGCCTTTACGTGTCAGACCACCCGCTGGCTGGCCTCGAATTGGGTCTGGCGGAGCACGCCGAAATGACGGTTGCGCAATTATTGGAAAGCGACATCGAGGACGGCACGGTGGTGACCATCGCCGGGCTGCTCACCCAGGCAAACCATAAAGTGGCCAGGGCCAGCGGTAATCCCTACGCCCAGGTGTCCCTTGAAGATTTCAGCGGCGAAATCCAGGTGATGTTCCTCGGTAAGAGCTACCAAGAACACCAAGGCCTGTTGCAACCAGACAACATTGTGGGACTGCGGGGGAGGGTGCAACGCCGCGACGACCAAGTGACACTCCATGCCCAACAGGCCAAAGCCCTCGATATTCATTCCCGCGCTGAAGCGCGTTGGAGTGGGCCGCTCACGTTGGCTGTTCCCGAATACTTTGCGACGGCGGAAGTGCTCACCCAGTTGGATCGCATTCTGGAGTCACACCCGGGAAACTATGACGTGAGAATTCGGCTTGTGACCTCGCACGCTGCCCGAATGTTCGCCCTCCCCAAGCGGGTAGACGTCACCGCCAACCTGATTGCTGAGCTAAAGGGTGTCCTCGGTCGGGACTGTATTTACCAGCCCGATAAGACTGCCTCAGGAGAGGACGCTAATCAGAGGTCGGCGGCGACCCGATAGTCCTGATGTTGGTAGACCAGGGCACCACCGTCGACTCCCAGTCCACCGCCCAGAATTTCGACTGCGACCATTGCCGCGTCACCCACCGTGTGGCGATCGACAATCTTGGCGTGAAGGAAGCCTGACGCGCCAGGAACAAGCGGAAGCCCCTCGGGGCCCTCGAGTAGTTCGATTCCCTCAAACCTGCCCGAAGCGTCACCACTGAACTGTGTCGCCAGACTGTGGCCTTCATGAGAGAGCGTGTGAATGAGCAGCGAGTCGCTTGCGGAAATCGCGGACCAGCTACTGGCCATGATGGACATGTTGAAGCTCGCACGAGGGGGCAACAGCGACAGTGACGCCAAAGAGGTGGCGGTAAAGCCGGTGGGTTCGCCGGAAGGTTTGCGCAGAGTAATGATGGCCACGCCGGCACCGTGTCGGCGAAACACTTCCAAGAAACTCTCTCGGGCGGACGGGCTGGTCTGGTAATCAAGTGGAGAAGACATCACCGTTAGCTTACGCCCGAGCCCTGGGCGCTTCTTTCACACCATGGCGCCTAACATGGGGGCATGATCAGGATGCTTGATTGGCGAGGCCGTGCACTCGACGACAGGTCGTTTGAGACGGATCTCCCACGGCTGAATGCCTCAGACTTGGATGTCTCTGAGGCCGCCGCGGAGCTTATTAATCAGGTGCGCGAGCGCGGTAGCGAAGCGCTGTTAGAACAATCTGCCCGCTTTGACGGCGTCGCTCCCAGTAGCGTCCGCCTCGATCCCGCAACGGCTCAGACGGCCCTGAATTCTCTGGACCCGCAACTGCGCCACGCGATTGAGATTGGTATTGATCGTGTTCGCGTGGCCAGCGCGTTGCAGGTGCCGGAGTCTAAGAGTGTGGAAGTGGCTCCAGGAGCTGTCATTACTCAGCGTTTTGTGCCCGTCGATCGTGCTGGGGTGTACGTGCCAGGAGGGAAGGCTGTGTATCCCTCCAGCGTGGTCATGAATGTGGTGGCGGCCCAAGCGGCTGGGGTGTCATCGATTGCTCTCGCATCACCACCACAACCCGATTTCGACGCACAGATTCACCCCACAATTCTTGCCACGGCGGCCCTACTGGACATTGATGAGTTGTACCAGATGGGTGGAGCCGGTGCCGTAGGCGCCCTCGCTTACGGTGTTGTGGACATTGACCTCGAGCCGGTGTCGGTGATTACGGGACCCGGTAACCGCTATGTTGCCTCAGCCAAACGGTTGGTGAAAGGTCAGGTCGGAATCGATTCTGAAGCGGGCCCCACTGAGATTGTGGTGATTGCTGATTCTGGGGCACCAGCCGACATTGTTGCCGCGGATTTAGTGAGCCAGGCAGAACACGATGAGCTCGCCCAAGCGGTGTTGATCACCACTGATTGGGACTTAGCTCAGCGGGTGGTGGCTGATGTTGAGCGCCGAGCGAAGGCGACACCCCACAGGGAGAGGGCTCAGACGGCTCTTGCAGGACAACAGTCCGCCATTATCGTGGTCGACACGGTGGACCAGGCAATTGCGGTGAGTGATGCGCTGGCGCCAGAGCACCTCGAAATTCTCACCAAAAACGCCCTGGAGGTTGCGTCGCGCATTCGACACGCGGGAGCCATCTTCGTCGGTCCGGACACTCCCGTGAGTGCCGGGGACTACCTCGCAGGGTCAAACCACGTACTACCCACTGGAGGTCAAGCCACATTCCAGTCGGGTCTTTCAGCACTGACCTTTTTGCGACCACAACAAATCGTTCACTACAGCCACGACGCCTTACAAGAAATTGCCGACCCCTTGGGCATATTCGCCCGAGCCGAAAACCTTCCCGCTCACGCCGAAGCGGTGGAAGCCCGCTTTCTCACTGAGGAGGACTAGGAAATGTTTTGCCCATTTTGTCGCCACCCCGACTCACGCGTGATCGATTCGCGCACCAGCGATGATGGTGTGTCCATCAGGCGACGTCGGGAATGCCCCGAATGCGGCCGTCGATTTAGCACGATAGAAACCGCCAGCCTCACCGTGGTGAAGCGAAGTGGTGTGAGCGAACCGTTTTCCCGGGAAAAAATCGCTGCCGGTGTGAAGAAAGCGTGTCAGGGTCGGCCCGTGACTGACGGTGACCTGGCGCAGCTGGCCCAGCGGGTGGAGGAGGCCATTAGGCAAACCGGCGTCAGTCAGATTGACGCTAACGACATTGGTTTGAGCATCCTCGAGCCCCTTCGGGAGCTTGATGAAGTCGCGTATCTGCGCTTCGCCTCGGTGTATCAGGCGTTTGACAGTTTGGACGACTTCGACCAGGCGATTGACTCATTACGGGCGGCATCGTCCGCGGACCGCGAACACCACAATGCGTCTGACCCCGCTCAGAAGGATGCTGGCTCAGCTGAAGGAGCCCCCTAGGTGTATCCCGCGCTGTTTCGTCTTCTTCGACGGTTAGACCCAGAATTTACTCACCACGCCGGGGTCGCAGTACTCAAAGCTTTTGGCCTTCCCGGTATCCGCCAGCTTCTTCAGAGTCGAAATATCGAGGATCCCCGATTACCGCGGCGTGTGATGGGCCTTGATTTTGCCCACCCTTTTGGGCTCGCCGCCGGTTTCGATAAGGACGCAGAAGTTATTGCGGGATTGGGCGCGGTCGGCTTCGGCCACGTCGAGGTCGGAACGGTCACACCCCGGCCGCAACCTGGAAACCCCAGCCCGCGACTCTTTCGCCTGCCAGCTGATCAGGCACTGATCAATCGCATGGGTTTCAATAACCACGGTGTCGAGGCAATGCTCGAGAACCTGCACCGGGCTCGGGCGAAAACCCGCCGCCCGGTCATTGGGGTGAACATTGGAAAAAACCGCGACACCCCGTTGGAGCATGCCGAGGACGATTACGGCATGTTGGCCGAGAAACTCGCGCCGGTCGCTGACTACCTGGTGGTGAACGTCAGTTCCCCCAACACTCCTGGTCTGCGGGCGCTGCAAGACCCTGCAGTGCTGGACAACCTCCTCGGAGTTGTTCAACACGAAGCCGATGACACGCCCGTGTTGGTGAAAGTATCGCCTGACTCACCCGATGAGGAAATTGCCGATATCGCGGGGTTGGTCACGAAGAGGGGGTTGGCGGGTCTTGTCGCGACCAACACCACGGTGACTCGGGAGGGATTGTCCACTTCAGCCGCCCGAATTAATGCCATGGGTGACGGCGGGCTATCGGGCGCACCTCTGGCGGCTCGCTCCGAGCAGGTGTTGACGGTTGCGAGAAAAGCCCTCGGTGAGGGGCCGTGTCTGATTTCGGTGGGCGGTGTGAGTACGGGTGCCCAGATGTTCTCTCGGTTGAATGCAGGGGCGGATCTCGTGCAGGCCTATACGTCTTTTGTCTACCGGGGGCCGTTTGTTGCCCGGCACATCATCCGAGAACTGTTGGAGCAGATGGGCTAGCTGGGTCGCTCACCGCGAGCCACTTGAGCTTTGGGCAGGCGCAGTCCACGCATCTGCAACGCACGCATCGCCGCATACCAGCGGACACCCTTTTCCACATTCTCCGGGCCGTATTTGGCTCCTAAACCTCGCCGTACCTGGCGACCCAACCACACCGCGTCGATAATCGCGAGCGCAAAAAAGCCCCACAGCACGATGATGGAAATCACTTGAGCCTCGAGAGAGGGGAGGAAGGTGGCGATAATGACGGCAAACATCATCGGGATCAAAAACTCACCAAAGTTCCACCGGGCATCGACGAAATCCCGAACCCATTTCTTCTGGGGTCCCTTATCGCGCACGGGCAGGTAACGCTCGTCACCACGGGCCATACCGTCTCTGGCGCGGTCTCGCTGCTCGCGTTGGCGCGCCCTGCGCTCCTTGCGGTTGTTTGAGACCAGGGGGCGCCTCGATTCCGCCTCGCGGTCTTTGCGTCGGGGGGTGGGGCGTCCTTTGCCGACGGTCTCGCCGTCGAGGTCTTGGTTGTTGGTCTCGCTCACGTCTGCCACTCTCCTGTTATCTCTGGCCATTAGATTACCGGCATGAGCGAGAACAGTAACCGGCAGGAACTTCTCACACAGCTAAGAGAGGTTGTCTCTGCTGCTCAACCCGACAGTCAGGCGGTGCTGGCACAACTGATTTCTATTCCTTCCCTGTCGAAGCCGGGCAGCGACCCCAAGGTGCTGAGCGAATCGGCGCACACCGTCAAGGAACTTTTTGCCCCGCTGCTTCCGTGGGACACGATTGAAATTGTGAGCGCCCCTGGGGGTGCCCCAGCACTGTTGGCGAGAAAAGAGCCGGCTCCTGGCTTTCCCACCGTGTTGCTCTACGCACACCACGACGTCCAACCCACAGGGGATGAACATTCCTGGACAAGCCCGCCGTTCGTGGCGACTAAGCGAGACGGTCGCCTTTACGGACGCGGTAGTGCCGATGACGGCGCGGGCATTGTCACCCACTACAGCGCGATAAAGGCACTGACCTCACACTGTGGCGATACGCCGGGTCTCGGAGTCGTGGTGTTTATCGAGGGTGAGGAAGAAAGCGGTTCACCGACGTTCGCCACTTTGCTGGAGATGTATGCGGACACGTTGGCCGCTGACGTCATTGTGGTGGCCGATTCGGATAACCCTGCTCCCGATAGGCCCGCACTGACCACAAGCCTCCGAGGGGTGTTGGGGGTGACTATTCGGGTGAAAACTCTGACCGGTGCGCGGCATTCGGGGCTCTTTGGTGGCCCGACACCTGATGCCTTAGGTGTGTTGGTGCGCCTACTGGGCACCTGTTACGACGAGAGCGGGGCTGTCGCGATTCAGGGGCTCTCTGGTGTGTCGAGCGGTGCGTTAACGGAGCTATCCGAGGACACGTTCCGGGAAGAGGCAGGAATTGTGCCCGGGATTGAGTTGTGGGGCAGTGGCGAGCTCTCCAGCAGACTGTGGCGGGAACCAGCCCTCACCATCACCGGCATGGATGTCCCTGCGGTTCGTGACGCATCGAATACTTTGTTGCCTGAGGCGTCTGCTCGACTCAGTCTGCGCATTCCTCCCGGAGTTGATGCGATCAAGGCCCGGGAGGCGCTGGAAGCCCATCTGCAGGGTCACCTGCCCGCCGGTGTGATCCTGGAATTTGTGGATGGGGAAGCCGGGGAAGGTTTTGACCAAGCACCAGACCACCCGCTGCTGGCTGAACTAGCCGAATGTTTGGGGGATGCCTATGGCAACCCGGTGGAGTACCAGGGTGTAGGCGGGACGATTCCCTTCGTGGCCCATCTTGCCCAGCGTTTTCCGGGGGTCCCCATTGCGGTGACGGGGGTAGAGGATCGGCAATCGGCAGCCCACGGAATTGACGAATCTGTTGATCTGGCCATGGTGGAGCGGGCGGCGCTCGGCGAAGCACTGTTTTTGGCCCGTATGGAGGAGAGTCGCATCCAGGATGCGACCACGAACCCGCGCTAAACTCATGACCAGACGAAAGGTGTGAACGATGACTCAATCAATTGACGAAAAGACCCAAACGCACGGTGTCACGCTGACCGATACCGCGGCGAACAAAGTTCGCTCGCTGATTGATCAGGAGGGTCGCGATGATTTGCGCCTTCGTGTCGCCGTTCAACCCGGTGGCTGTTCCGGTTTGATCTACCAGCTGTTTTTCGATGAGCGTCTGATGGAAGATGACGTTGTCGCCGATTTTGACGGCGTGGAAGTGATTGTCGACAAAATGTCGACCGCCTACCTCGATGGTGCGGTCGTCGACTTTGAAGACACCATCCAAAAGCAGGGGTTCACGATCGACAACCCCAACGCGGGTGGCAGCTGCGCCTGCGGGGATAGTTTCAGCTAAGTTCCAGGAAAAACCCGCTCTGGTGGCACCGGAGTAGTGGTGGGCGTGTCGTAAACTAGGGGCACTTGACAGATATTGAGGAGAGCCGTGAGCAAGCTTCGCTCGAGGTCCACCAGGGCCGCAGCTATTTTGGTGGGTTTGGCGCTTGTCCTGACAGGGTGTACTTCTCAGGCTGCGTTGGGTTGGTTGCCCACTGAGCGTGGCCTCACGAACCAGACAGACCGAGTGATCGACCTGTGGGTTGTGTCCTGGATTGTGCTGCTGGTGGTGGGAATCATCACCTGGATCCTCATTATTTGGGCCGCCGTGGTGTATCGCCGTCGGAAGGGTCAGACCGGTACCCCCGCTCAATTGCGGTACAACATGCCCATTGAAACGTTCTATACGGTCGTCCCACTGATTCTGGTGCTCGGATTTTTCGCCTTCACGGCCCGCGACCAGGCAATCATCGAAGAGCCCCTGCCGGACCCGGATGTGCGCGTCGAGGTATTTGGAAAGCGTTGGGCATGGGACTTTAACTACCTCAACGAAGAGGTCTACTACTCCGGCATTCAAGCCCAGGAGCTCCCTGAGGGTCCCATTGATGCCGAAAGCTTGCCGAAGCTGTACCTCCCGGTCGATCAAAAAGTGGAAATCACCATCGAGTCGCGTGATGTCATCCACTCCTTCTGGATTGTCGACTTCCTCTACAAAAAAGACATGATTCCGGCTCGCACCAACTACTGGTACTTCATTCCCCAGCAGGAGGGTGTCTACCGCGGCAAATGTGCTGAGCTGTGTGGCGAATACCACTCCTTAATGCTTTTTGAGGTTCACGTGGTGAGCCAAGAAGAATATGACCGGCAGATTCAAGCGCTACGCCAGCAAGGGAACACTGGTCGCCTTGGACCCGAGTACAACGTGTTACAGAACCTTCCCGGTACCACCGCCACCGCAGAGGAGCGCTAAGCCATGACCCAGACGGCCCCACGTCCAGACGTCACGGACATTCCCGAAGGACTGAGCAACGCTCGCGTCGCCAAACGCGGAAACCTCTTTGTGGAGTGGCTCACCACCACCGATCACAAGAAGGTGGGCTACCTGTACCTCATTACCTCGTTCATCTACTTCCTCCTCGGTGGTGTGATGGCTCTGGTCATTCGTGCACAGCTTTTTGCCCCGGGTCTCGAGATCGTGGCGACCAAAGAGCAGTACAACCAGCTGTTCACCATGCACGGCACCATCATGTTGCTGATGTTTGCCACGCCACTGTTCGCCGGTTTTGCGAACGTCTTGATGCCGCTGCAAATTGGTTCGCCCGATGTGGCCTTCCCCCGTTTGAACGCTTTTGCCTACTGGCTCTTTAGCTTCGGTTCGTTGATTGCGGTAGCGGGATTCCTCACCCCACAGGGTGCCGCGTCATTTGGTTGGTTTGCGTACACGCCGCTATCCAGTCAAACGTTTACGCCGGGGTTGGGGGGAAATCTCTGGGTCTTTGGTTTGGGGCTCAGTGGTTTTGGAACCATTTTGGGCGCGGTGAACTTCATCACCACGATCATCACAATGCGGGTGCCCGGTATGACGATGTGGCGCATGCCAATCTTCACCTGGAACACACTGGTCACCTCGATTCTGGTGTTGCTTGCCTTCCCCGTGCTGGCTGCGGCGATGCTGGCTTTGGGAAGTGACCGCGTGTTCGGTTCGCATGTTTACGATGCGGCCAACGGTGGGGCGATCTTGTGGCAGCACCTCTTCTGGTTCTTTGGCCACCCCGAGGTCTACATCATCGCTCTGCCCTTTTTCGGAATAGTGTCAGAGATTTTCCCGGTCTTTAGTCGTAAACCCATCTTTGGTTACAAGACTCTGGTCTACGCGACAATTGCCATCGCTGCTCTGTCGATGACGGTCTGGGCCCACCACATGTATGTGACGGGTTCTGTGCTGTTGCCGTTCTTCGCCCTAATGACAATGCTCATTGCGGTGCCCACAGGTGTGAAGATATTCAACTGGATCGGCACCATGTGGCGGGGGTCTGTCACATTTGAAACTCCCATTGTGTATGCCTTGGGCTTCTTGGTGTCCTTCGTCTTCGGTGGGCTGACCGGTGTGATTCTCGCCTCCCCGCCGCTCACCTTCCACACCTCAGACTCCTACTTTGTGGTCGCCCACTTCCACTACGTCGTCTTCGGCACCGTGGTGTTCGCGATGTTCGCCGGCTTCTTCTTCTGGTGGCCAAAGTTCACCGGAAAAATGTTGAACGAATCACTGGGCCACATTCAGTTCTGGTTGCTCTTTATCGGCTTCCACATGACCTTCCTCATCCAGCACTGGTTGGGTGTGATGGGAATGCCTCGTCGCTACGCCACCTACATGGAAGAAGACGGCTTCACCTGGATGAACCAGCTCTCCACCATCGGTTCAGTGGTGCTGGCGCTGTCGATGATTCCGTTCTTCTTGAACGTGTATTTGACAGCCCGGAAGGGGCAAAAAGTGACGGTGAACGACCCGTGGGGCTATGGCCGTTCACTGGAGTGGGCAACCAGTTGCCCGCCACCCCGGCACAACTTCACCTCGATTCCCCGGATTCGCTCCGAGTCCCCGGCCTTTGATCTGAACCACCCCGAATTGGATTTGCCCTTGGCGGTGGGGAGTTCCAGAAAAACTGACAACGTGAAGTCGGAGAGCTAGTTCGTGAAGACCAACATTGTTCTGCTCTGGATTCTGACCGTCTACTTCGCCGTCCTCGCTGCGGTCTATACGGTGTGGGCCATCATTGACACCGGGAAAGTGGAGTGGGTGGGCACCCTCGCCATCGCGTTGAGTGGTGCGCTGACAGTGTTCATCGCTTTCTTCCTCCAAGTGGCAAAGAAAAACCAGGGTGGCGAGCTACCAGAAGACCGCCTCGACGCAGAGATCGACGACGGTGAGGCTGAACTGGGCTTCTTCAGCCCCTGGAGTTGGTGGCCCATCTTCCTCGCGGCTGGCGCGGGGATGGCGATTATTGGCCTGGCAGTGGGTGTCTGGGTCGCTCTTTACGCCGTTCCGTTGGTGCTGATTGGTCTCGTCGGTTGGACCTTCGAGTATTACCGGGGATATTTTGCCCGCTGAGGCGATAACTATTCGTAGGGCAGTCCCGTCTGATCACGATCGGGTCTTGGAACTTGTCCGGAAATTGGACCACGTCTTTGAGGTTCAGCCGGCCAAGTTCAGTGAGACGTTCAATGTTGTTCTCGCCGACGAGGACCGGACTCTTGTGCACGTGGCGGAGGCCGGGGGAGGGGTTGTCGGATACTGTCTGACCACCATTTCGCCTCTGCTCTACTCCAATGGCCCGTCAGCGCAGTTGCAGGAGATTGTGGTCGACGAGGACTCCAGAGTTTCCGGTGTCGGAACGGCCCTGGTGAGGGCAGTCGAAGCCGAGTGCGAAGCGCACGGTGTGACCCAGCTGACTGTTGCCGCCAGGCGCGCTGGTGGTTTTTACGACCGGCTGGGCTATAGCCAGCAAGCCGAATATATGCGCCGGTTGTTCTAGGACTCCCTATGAGTACTCCGGCCCCGACGAGCATTCGGTTTTTGGGCGCAGCGGGAACAGTGACGGGAAGTCGCTTCCTCGTCGAGTACGGTGCTCATCAGTTGTTGCTCGAGGCGGGCTTGTTTCAAGGCCCAAGGGAGTGGCGCAGACGCAACTGGGATGACCTCCCTCTTCCGGCAGAAGACTTAGATGCAGTCGTTATTTCTCACGCACACCTGGATCACTGCGGCTATTTACCCCGGTTGTGGCGACAGGGCTACCGCGGCCCGATTTATCTCACGCCCGATACGGCCAACCTGGCATCCATTGTGTTGCGCGATTCGGCGCACATCCAAGAAGAGGACGCCCGTTATGCCAAGAAGGAGGGCTACTCCCGCCACAAGGACCCTCAGCCGCTCTACGATTCGCGGGATGCCGAGGGCGCCATTTCTCTTTTTGAACCCTTAAGTTACGGCCAATGGCAAGATTTACCCGGCGGAGCAAAGGTCAGATTGCTGCCAGCCGGCCATATTCTTGGCTCAGCCATCGTCGATCTCGACGTGGGGGGAGTGGCAATCCTGCATTCCGGGGATTTAGGTCAAGGCGATCACCCCCTCCTTGTGGGCCCGCACATTATTCCGGAGGTCCCGTACGATGCGGTCCTGGTCGAGTCGACTTATGGAGCAAGGCTTCATCCGGAGGCCGAGAGTGGCCTCGATGAGATTATCCGTCGCACAATCTCCCGAGACGGTACGGTGCTCATTCCGGCTTTCGCCGTTGATCGCACCGAGATTATTCTTGCTGAGATTAATGATTTGATGGAGGCCGGTCAGATTCCCCGGGTTCCCATCTACGTGGATTCGCCGATGGCGATTAGAGCGCTGCAGGTCTATCGCCACGCCATCGATAGCGACCACCAGGAAATTCGCCCGGAAATCCGTGAACACCTCAGCGCGTCCGACGTGTTCAACCCAGGGACACTCGAGACTCTGCCCACCCCGGAGGATTCGAAGTCGATTAATGGGGCACCGCCGTGCATCATCATTTCGGCCTCCGGAATGGCTACCGGCGGTCGGGTGCTTCACCATTTGAAGAGGCTTCTCCCTGACTCAAGAAATGCTGTGGTACTCACCGGCTACCAAGCGGCAGGCACCAGGGGAGCGTCACTGCGAGACGGTGCAGATAGTGTGCGCATCCATGGTCAGGACATTGCCGTCGAGGCCGAGGTTGTGCAGCTTGAACACTTCTCCGTCCACGCAGACCGAGACGACGTGAGGGCGTGGCTCTCGTCCGCCGCTGTGCTGCCGAAACGGGTGGTCCTTATCCATGGTGAGGATGACGCGAGGGAAGAACTCGCCCCGGTGCTCGAAAAAGAGTTTGGCGTGAAAGTCGTTGTTCCGAAATACGAAGAAACCCTGCCGCTTTAGGTAAGAGGTACCGGCAGCGACAGGGTTTCTTTGTCGAACGTGAGCTCCCTAGTGGGGCTGGTTTTCCAGTTCCTTTTGAGTGACGGGGCTGACCCGGTCTTCAAAGAACCAGTTTGATGCGGCGGAGCGTAGTCTGCGGCCCACTGTGATCTTGCCTTTTTCGTTGGGTCGCACGGGAAGCGGTGTGTACTCTTCGTAGTCCAGAAGCTTCCAACGCTCGTGGTCATCCAGCTGTTCGTGCACTTCGATGTATTCCCCACCCGGCAGCCGGACAATTCGACCACTCTCGTAGCCGTGGAGAGCAATCTCGCGGTCTTTCCGCTGCAGTGCGAGGCAGGTGCGCTTTGCGATGATGTGTGCCAGCACAGGGCCCACAAACAGAAGCACCTGAAGGAAGGTAATGACTCCTTCAATGCTCATCCTGAAGTGTGTGGCGATCAGGTCTGAGCTTGCCGCAGCCCACAACACCCCGTAGAAGGTGACGCCAGCTGCGCCGATTCCGGTGCGGGTGGGGGCGTTACGCGGACGCTGGGCGATGTGGTGCTCACGCTTGTCTCCCGTGACCCACGCTTCGAAGAACGGGTAGAGGAAGACCGCAGCGAGGAACACGATGAGCAAAATGGTGGGCACCAGCACACCCCAAGCCCAGGTGTAGCCAAACCAGACGGTCTCCCAGCCCGGCGGAATAAGCCTGAGCGCACCATCGGCAAAGCCGATGTACCAGTCTGGCTGGGTTCCTGCCCCAACAGGGGAGGGGTCATAGGGCCCGTAGTTCCAAATGGGGTTAATCGTAAACGTCGATGCCATCAACATGATCACACCGAAGACGATGAAGAAGAATCCTCCTGCTTTCGCCGCGAATGTCGGCATTACAGGTGAACCCACGACATTGTCGTTGGTGCGACCCGGGCCAGCAAACTGCGTGTGCTTGTTGACCACCAACAGCACCATGTGCAGCGCCAAGGTGGCGATCAAGATGGCCGGCAACAGCATGATGTGCAGGATGTAGAGGCGGGGGATCACTTCGTGGCCGGGGAATTCATCTCCGAAAAGCAGGTAGGAAATCCACACTCCGATGACGGGGAAGGCTTTCACCATTCCATCGATAATCCGCAGTCCGTTTCCGGAGAGCAGGTCATCGGGCAGTGAGTAGCCGGTGAAGCCCTCCGCCATAGCGAGAACGAACAGAACAAAGCCAATGACCCAGTTCAGCTCGCGGGGTTTGCGGAATGCTCCGGTGAAGAACACGCGAAGCATGTGCAAGCCAATTGAGGCAATAAACAGCAGCGCTGCCCAGTGGTGGGCTTGGCGCATCAACAATCCACCTCTGATGTCAAAGGACAAGTCGAGAGAGGTGTGGTACGCCACAGCCATCTCCACACCCTTCAGGGGAAGGTAGGAGCCGTCGTATTCGACCTTCGTCATGGAGGGGTCGTAGAAGAAGGTGAGGAACGTCCCGGTGATCAGGATCACCACGAAGCTATACAGGGCAACCTCGCCGAGCATGAACGACCAGTGGTCTGGGAAAATCTTGCGACCGAGGGTCTTCACGGCAACAGAAGCACTGGTGCGCTCATCGATGTAGCTGGCGGCGGCACCCGTGAACTTCATGCCCTTACCGGGCTCTTGTTTCTGCTGTTCAGTGTTCGTTGCGACGCTCACAGTTCACGCTCCCAGAAGCTCGGTCCAACAGGCTCAGTGAAATCACTTTGTGCTACCAGGTATCCTTCCGCATCAACGGTGATAGGAAGCTGAGGAAGGGGTCTGGCGGCGGGTCCAAAAATTACTTCGCACTCGTTCGATACATCGAATTGCGACTGGTGGCAGGGGCACAGCAGGTGGTGAGTGTGCTGTTCGTACAGGGCCACCGGACACCCGACGTGGGTGCAAATCTTGGAATAGGCCACGATCCCTTGGTACGACCAGTCCCTACGCTCTTCCGATGTGTTGAGATCTTCAACCGGCAGGCGCATGAGCAGCACGGCTGCCTTGGCTTTCTCTTCGAGCTTTCCTGACTTGGTTTCTTTTAGGCCCTCTGGAATGACGTGAAAAGCCGAGCCGATGGTGACATCGGCAGCCCTAATCGGCTCGCCAGAAGGGTCCCTCGTCAGACGCACACCCTGATCCCACATTGTCTGCTTCATCAGCTCCGAGGGATTCTCCGGCGGAGCCAAATCCCTGAACAGAACGACTGCAGGGATAGGTGTCGCGAGAAGGGCACCAATGAGTGAGTTCCTCACCAGCGAACGGCGCGTGAAACCACTTTCTTTGTTGGCGTCCGTGAAAATCTGCGAGGCCTTTTCGCGGGTCTCATCGTCACCTCTGGTGGGGTGGCGCTCTTCCACCATCTCCTCATCGGACATGAGGTTTTTGGCCCAGTACACGGCGCCAAAACCGATTCCCAATAGTCCGAGCGTGATTCCAAGCCCCATTAAGCCGTTGTTGAGGCGTACTGAGGTCATGTCACCCGGGATGATGGGGAATACGACGTAGGCGACGGTGGCGAAAATACTGCCGACAACGGACAATCCAAAGAACATGGCAATGCGACGCTCCGCAGTGCGTGCTGCCTTGGGGTCCTTATCCGTGATTCGGTGCTCTTCTTCCGGCAAACCCGGGTTCTGGGGTGCATTGGAGCGTTCGACGGCCGAACCCGGATCGGGCTGGTAGTCGTCGTATGAGTCGCTGTGTTCAGCTGGCTCTTTCGCCATCCGAGGGTCTCCTTAGTCGAATCGAGAGGTTTAGTGGGCTTTGGCGGTCAGCCAGATGGTGATGGCAATCAACACACCGAGGCCAATGATCCAGACAAACAAGCCCTCCGCGACCGGACCAATACTGCCGAGACTAAAACCACCTACCGAGGGGTTGTTTTCCACGTATTGCAGGTAGGTGATGATGTCGTTCTTGTTTTCGGGGGTGAGGTTCATGTCGCTAAAGACCGGCATGTTCTGTGGGCCTGTCACCATTGCGGCATAGACGTGAATGGGGTCAACATCGACCACTGCTGGCGCCCATTTACCTTCAGTGAGTGCACCTCCAGCGCCAGCCACGTTGTGACACATCGCACAGTTAATCCTGAAAAGCTCGGCCCCGACAGCAGCGTCTCCGTCACCGGCGTAGTAGCGCGGGTCAGGCAGTGTCGGTCCGGGTCCGAGAGTTTGGACAAAGGCTCCCATGGCGTCAATTTGGGGCTGGGTGAACTGCACAGGCTTCTTTTCTGCCTGTGGGCCGGACGCGGCCATGGGCATACGTCCTGTTCCCACTTGGAATTCCACCGAGAGGGCACCGACACCAATCAGGCTGGGTCCTGCTTCGGTTCCTTCCGCATTGGTGCCGTGGCAGCTCGCGCAGTTCGCGAGGAACAGGCGTTCGCCATCTTCCACCAGGGTGGCACTGGCAACGGGAGCCTCCTGTGCGCTGGCGATTCCTGCAGTGGTGGCTGAGTAGGCACCGCCTGTCACAAACAACCCGAGGACCAAAAGAGCGAACCCCGCGAGCGGGTGTCGGCGGCCTCGGCGCTGGTGCTTCATGGAAGTCATCGTGTCCTTTTGGTTTTTGGTGTGGGTTATTGCAGTACGTAAATGACGAGGAACAGACCGATCCAGACCACGTCGACGAAGTGCCAGTAATAGGACACCACAATCGCGCTAGTGGCTTCTCGGTGGGTAAACACTTTCACGGCATATGCCCGGCCAATTACCAGGAGGAACGCAATCAGACCGCCGGTAACGTGAAGGCCGTGGAAACCAGTGGTCAAGTAGAAGGCGGAACCGTAGGCATCAGAGTTCAGCGCCAGGCCTTCACTGACTAATACGGCGTATTCGTAGACTTGCCCCGCGATGAAGATTGCGCCCATCAGGTAGGTGAGGAAGAACCATTCGATCATTCCCCACTTGGTGGGGGAGGCCCCTGTTGCCCGTGGTTGAAGGCGCTCGGCGGCGAACACACCAAACTGGGCAGTCACACTGGAGAGCACCAAAATTGTGGTGTTGATGGCCGCGTAGGGCACGTCCAGAAGTTCGATTCGTGACTCCCACAGCTCTGGGGAGGTGCTCCGCAGAGTGAAGTAAATGGCGAAGAGGCCGGCGAAGAACATCACTTCGCTGCCTAGCCAAACAATGGTCCCCACTGCGACAGTGTTGGGCCGGTTGATGGTGGGCTGAATATTCGCAGTGGTCGCTGTAGTCACCCCCATATTATGCCCGATGTCTCTGGGAATCGTGGACCACGAAACCCCGGGGGAGGAGCACAAAGTAGGCTGTGAATATGTCGAATGCCCCCCGAACCTGGCCGGAATTGCTCCAGCACATTCTCGCCAACGGTGACCTCTCGGTGTCAGAAGCCAGCGAGGCGATGGGTCAGGTGATGGCCGGTGATGTGTCTGACGCCCAACTGGCGGCCTTTTTGGTTGCCCTCCGAGCTAAAGGCGAAACGGTTGACGAGGTGGTGGGCTTTCGCTCGGCCATCCTGGACAACGCCGTACCTCTTGACGTGCCGGCGATGGTGTTGGACATTGTGGGCACTGGGGGAGACCCTTACGGTGCGGTCATCAATGTGTCATCGATTGCCTCAATTGTGGCCGCAGCGGCTGGAGCCCCTGTGGTGAAACATGGCAACAGGGCAGCGAGTTCCGCGTCGGGGGCTAGCGATGTTCTTGCCCAATTGGGTGTGAATCTGGATCTGACACCTGACGACGTCGCCAGGGTGTTCCACGCAGTCGGTCTGACATTTGTGTTCGCGGCAAAATTTCATCCTGGTTTTCGCCACGCAGCAAACGCCCGCAAGGAAATCGGGATTCCTACGGTGTTCAACATCTTGGGTCCATTGTGTAATCCGGCGAGACCGGAGGCCAGTGCTGTCGGTGTGGCAAACCTTGAACGGGTCCCGCAGATGGCCGGCGTGTTTCGTACACGAGGAGCAACTGCGCTGCTCTACCGCGGCGATGACGGCATCGACAAAATGACGACGACCGGACACAGTCGGGTGTGGGAAGTCACGCGCGGTCAAGTTATTGAGCACGTCATTGATGTGGAAGAACTGGGCTTGCCCAAAGCCCGCATTGAGGACTTGCTGGGGGAGAGCCCCGAACACAACGCCACTCTGGCGCGTTCAGTGCTTGCCGGGGATGCTAGTCCGGCCAGAGACATTGTCGTGCTCAACGCCGCTGCAGGATTGACATCCTTCGCCCTTGCTCAGGATCCCGCTGAACATGACCGACCGCTGAGAGAACGCCTCGTGGAGAACATTACTCTGGCCCAGGCGACCATCGACCAGGGGAGTGCTCAGGCGAAGTTTGACGCCTGGGTCGAGGCAACCCACGCCTGAGCCGCATAGTTCATACGGACCTAAGCCGTACTGGTGGGCTCTTGCCGGGGTGCCACGGGTGTGGGCTTCCACCGAAGTGCGACTCGCACAATTGCAAGCAGTAGAACAACTTCGATTGCGCTGGCCAGGACGTAGTAGCTCCATTCGCCCACTGCACCACCAATGACGGTGATGAGAAAAAGGCTGCCCACGATGATGTTGGTCACGCGATTTGCCCGCCGGGGGAGTACGAGGGTCAACGGAATCATCAGGGTGGGAATCAGGACGTAGATGATGACACCGAGGAGGAAGCCCGGGCCGATGTCGAAGACGTATATCGACCCGCTGTCAATCTGTGCCCGCACATCTGCTCGGTAGAGCGAGAAGAGGTCAACAAAGGCGACGGCAATCATGGTCGCCATCCATAGCGAGGAGACGATTACTCGGTCATCAATCCGCTGGCTGAAGGGGGATGCGGTGGTCATAACACTCCTTTTTACACTCGTAAGAAAACACACATTAGCCTTACAGGTGTAAAATTGCAAGAATGGTGGCTATGCCGGGAAAAGAGCGTCTCTCGAAGGAGCGGATCATTGACGCCGCGGCCCGCGTCGCGGACCGCGGGGGAATACACGCGGTCACCATGCGCCAGGTGGGCTCAGAACTAGGGGTAGAGGCGATGTCGCTCTATCACCACGTATCCAATAAGGACGCGCTATTGGATGAGCTGTCTGAATGGTTATTTGGCAAAATCGACATCCCAAGCGTGGGTGCCAGCTGGCGAGAAGCTCTGTGGGAGCGAGCCCACTCCGCCAGAGAGGTCCTTAGCGCCCACCCGTGGGGCCTTGGCATGCTGGAATCACGCCCTCAGCCAGGGCAGTCGCAGCTTCGACACTACGACTCGATGATGGGTCGACTCTCGGCGGCCGGATTTTCCGCGACGCTCGCCACCACAGCTTTCGCCACAGTGGACGCCTTTGTGTTCGGATTCGTCCTCACTGAAACGACGTTGCCTTTTGACCCCGCAACAGGAGCTGAACAAGGATACGCGGATGAGGTGGGTCTGGATGAGTCGGAATTTCCGCACCTGGCACGCACGCTGGGAGATCTCTTTAGCTCGGGCCATTACTCGTTCGGTGATGAGTTTTCAGCGGGGCTCACCATATTGCTCGACGGCATCGAACAGCGCCTGCTCGGGGAGTGAGCGGTAGGGCACTAAACAGGCGGGCCGATTTCGCTAAACTGACATAATAAGTATTATCGGTTATTTCCACTGGGTTGACAGGAGCCGGTTTCCCTAAATGGCCCCGCCCGCGGCACGTACCTCGTCAGCACTCGGCATCGCAATGGCCCCGCCCCGGCGTGACGTGACGATTCCTGCGACCAGTAGCGCGTGTCGGACTACCGTCTGCCAGGTGTCGTGGTCGCCCGGCATGCCGTTACTCGCCAGTTGATGAACGATGGCGGCCATGGTGGCATCGCCACCGCCTGTTGTGTCGATCACAGGAAACATCCCAGGTAACGCAATCTCTGTTTGCTGGTCGTGGCTATAGAGGGTGACCGGTGCGCCACCGCGGGTGACCAACACAGCCTGCGTAGGACCATCAAGCGCCGCCCAGGCTACAGAGTCGGCTGACTGGTTCGGGTAGGCCGCCTCAATGTCCTCCAGACTGAACTTCACAAAATCCGACTGATTGATGAGTAGTCCGAGTCGCCTGCGGTAGTCATCCCAATTCGACACCATCCGTGGCCTGACGTTCGGGTCAAACGTTTTAATCCCTTCGGCCGCCACAAAACATTCAGTGAGTGTTTCGTAGGTGAGGTCCTCCAGCACCACCAATGAACCGGTGTGGACCAGGGCAGCGGAGACGATTTGTTGGCGGTTAGCCGTGGCGGGAGGCAAGAAACCGTAGGACGCGGGGCTTGCGTAAAACGCATACTGCGGCTCGGCGTTGACAAAAGACGTCATCGCAATGGTGGTGTTGATCTCTTTCACATCTACCGAAAGGTCAACGCCGATGCCCTGATCGACAAGGAAGGCCTTGAGCTTCCCGCCCAACGCATCGGCGGCAAACGAACCGGCGAATTCCACACGGGAACCAAGCCGTGCGGCACCGACCGCGACATTCATCGGGCTGCCGCCCCACGCCGCCATGTAGTGCGGTTGGGTATGTGCGGGCTCCACACCGGTTGCGGCATGCTCTGGTCCAGCGACCTCGATCATGTCGACCAGTGCCTCGCCGATACTGACAATATGTCCGCTCACGGTGCCTCCCAGGCTGTCTTTTTTTAGAGTGTGCGTTGCGCCACCTGGCGCAACAAGTCGGGCAATTGGCGAGGCTCAAAAGGCTCTCTGGTGGCTAACAACTGCTCCCGATTCCACCACCGCCAGTCGGTCACGTCAACCCGTTCGGAATCGCTCCAGCCTGAAGGGTCTGGTTCAAACTCCCCTTCTATGTGGGCGAGGAAATATTCCTGATGGGCCCCCGGGTAGATGGCTTCGTCGTAGGGCAACGGCACATCCTCAACCCATACTTTCGTTCCCAAGACCTGTAAGACCATGCCGGTCTCTTCCCGCACTTCCCTAATGGCAGCCTCTTCGTGAGACTCACCAGGGTCCACTCCCCCTCCGGGTAATACCCAGCGGGCCCAATTACTCGAATCGGGTGCTCGGGTAAAGAGCATCAACACGGTGTGGGCAGGAGAAAGCAAAAGCACCCGACTGGTGGGTCGAAGCGCGGCAAACACTGTTAGTGACTGGCGCTAAACGAGCTGGTGTCTCCCACCAGGCGCGTGTGGTCGTCAGGGATCTCATCGACAATGGCCCTGGTGACTTCAGCCGCAAATTCCTCAACGTTGTAGATCCTGCCCGCAACTTCTTTTCGTTCATTGAGCGCCCCGGGGTGGATGCGGTTCAGAAGTGTTGCGGTCACCGTTCCCTCAATCATGTCCCCGGACACCACGACAAAGCCGACACCTTTGGCGTCGAGCTCGTCCTTCATCGCGCGCAAGGCATCCTCGCCGGCACGCTTTGACAGTGCGACTGGCCGGTATTCGGGCATGGTGTCCGCCTCGCGAATGAAATGGGCTTGGTGGCTGGTGATGAACACCACCCGACCTCCGGGAGCGAGAAGAGGCAATGCGGCGTTGAGTAGCCCCACCTGGGCGTCGCGGTTGAGCTTCATCGCATAGTCCTCAGCAACATCGGCTTCCATGCCACCAGAGGCGTTCAGAACAAGGATGTCTAAACCGTCAAACTCCGAACGCAGGACACCCATCATCCCTAAGACGGCAACCGGGTCGGTCAGGTCACCACCCACCACAATGGCTTCTCCCCCGGCATCCGTAATTTCCCGAGCAATCTTTTGTGCTCGGGCTTCTTTGTTGCGGTAGTTGATGGCCACTCGCGCGCCGGCAGCAGCCACGTACTGGGCCACCTGGGCACCGATACCGCGGGAAGATCCAGTAACGAGTACCCGTTTGCCGAGAAGTTCATGAGTTTCCAAGGGAGCAGACATGCCAAGAACCCTAGCAACCCTCTGAGAGTACGCTGGGCTTCGGCATGCCCATTGGCGACAATTGAGGACAGGTGTGAGCGTTGTCTTTCTTCCCTGACGGGCCACACCTTGTTGTCGCGCACCGTGGCTTGGCGCTTGTGTCCCCGGAAAACACTCTCCCGGCATTCGCCGCCGCGCTCGATGTGGGTGCCGACATTTTGGAAACAGACGTCCACGCATCCGCCGACGGTGTGGCCATGATCTCCCACGACGCGGATTTGTTGCGCACAGCCAACAGGCCGGAGAGGATTTCTCAGCTTCGCCAACGGGAGCTGTCAGCGATTGATCTGGGTGGTGGAGCCACGATGCCGTCGCTGGCGGAGTTGTTGGAAGAGTTTCCTCGCGCCCGATTCAGCGTCGATATCAAACACCCCGCTGCCGTGGAACCCGTGGTGACCACCCTGAAGAAAATGGGTGCCACCTCGAGGGTGATGATTGCCTCGTTTTCCTCCCAAACCAGAACACGCGCCCTGAAAGCCCTCTCCCCCATTGTGAACTGTGCGACCAGTCAGCAAATCCTTCCCGCCTACTTCGCCTCCCGCCTCGGGTTGTCAGGTGTAGCCCATCGCGCTCTCGCGGGAGCACAGGCAGTGTTCATCCCACCCAGATGGCGGGGAATAGACCTGATTACCCCACGCTTTGTGTCACAGCTCGCTGAGCGAAAAGTCACTTTGGGTGTGTGGACAATCAACGATCCGGAACTGATGACCCGCTATTGGCAGCTGGGAGTGCGAGCGATGGTCACCGACCGGGCGGATTTAGCAATCCAGCGTCGCCACGAGATGCGCGAATCGGACGCTGACGCCGGGCGCCCGCAATAACCAACGCGCTCAAGCCGAATGCGATAAGCCACCACTCCCCCTGCTTACCCCACCGAGCAGCAGGTGTTGTGTGGGTGGCGGTGGGAACCCTCTCAATCATGTAACCCTCGGTGTAGGTGGGGAGGCGATCCAGGTCTTTTCCCTCCGGGGTGATAATCGCGCTGGTTCCGACAGTAGAAATATTCACCACGCTTCGACCCAGTTCAACCGCTCGAAGCCGGGCAATAGCTAACTGTTGAACGCTTTGGTCGGTGCGCCCAAAATCGGCGTTGTTGGTGGGGGCAAAAATGACGTCCGCACCCTCATCCATCATTTGGGCAAAAATGGCGTCGTCGACGATGTCGTAGCAGATCGCAATCCCGGCGGTGTGGGAGTCGATCGAAAACACCGTATCGCGGGTGCCAAAGCTGTAATCCCTGGGGACCAGGTCGAAAAGATCCGGCGCCAACGGATAAATCAGCTCCCTGGCAGGAAGGTATTCGGCGAACGGAACGGGGTGGATTTTGTCGTACTGGTCGGTGGCCCCGGAACCCCCTTGCCCATCTTCTTCCCAGAGCAACACACTGTTAAACGTCTCGTCACCGTCTCTGGTGATGGTGCCGACCACCAGTGGGGCATCCATTTCTCGGACCACTTCGTCGGCGACGGCGGCCGCCATTTCGTCACGCAGTGGATCAATATCGGATGCGTTTTCTGGCCACACCACAACGTCAACTTCCTCGCCGTAGATACGTTGGGTGACGAGGTGATGGTCGCGCAGATTGTCGCCGCGCTCATACTGTGCAAAGAGCCCAGCATCGGCGTTGCCTTGAATGGCGGCAACGCTCATGTGACCACTAATCGTTGTGGGGAAAGCCGGCCAGACCACAAGAGTTGTCACCACAGCCAACGCCAACGCTGCGCGTGATTGCCTGCTCACTCGATGCTCCAGCCACAGCACCACCCCGAAGGCGGAAAGCCAGGCGAGGATGAAGCTGAACACACCAGGACCCACCCACGCCACGAGAGGCGTTAGCGGTGTCTCCGATTGGCTGTGGGCAAGCCGGGCCCAGTTGAACCCCCCTGAAGGCCACACTCCAGAGACGGATTCGCGCAACAACCAGATACTGGCCAACACGGTCGGAAGCATGCCGAGTGTTCCCACCGGTCCCGACCACAGCTGTGGAATCCAGCGCCAGGCCAGGGTGAGGAGTGCGAACCCCAACGCAAAAAAGGCGGTTTGGGCAATCGTGAGCCCAAACCACGGCACAGGGCCTAAATACACGGTGAGCCACCAGATGTGAATGCCGTAGTAGGAAAACCCACCCACAGCACCCACCAACAGCGACGAACGAACGCTCAGTCCTCGGGCAGCGAAAATCATCAAAGCGGCACCCACAAGAGTGAGTGGCCAGAGGTTCGTATCGGGGTGCCCCAAATCCATCACCCAGCCAGAAACCACCGCCAGTGTGAGGGCGACAAGCAGTGGTAGCCCCCGTGGACCGCGGTCATGGCTTGCAGTCACTGCGTGGGTTCGGGCGACAACACTCACACCGGAAAGCCTAGACAAGGCTGCTGAGGGCCACGATCCCCCGGAACACTTGCGCTTTCGCTTCCCGTGCCCGCTTACCGACAGGACCGTCATCGACCTGTTCGATGTGGTCCAGCACATCGACCACCTGTTTACACAGTCGAACAAAGTCACCGACTGCGACATCGTCGTCACCGATTACTGCCGCGAGGTCCGCTCCCGATGCCCACTCCCACATGGCCCAGGCTCGGTGGGCTGAAAGCGGATTAGGACCACTCAGGTTGTGCCGGCG
The DNA here is from genome assembly GCA_965657845.1 of Pontimonas sp. Taxonomy (GTDB): domain Bacteria; phylum Actinomycetota; class Actinomycetes; order Actinomycetales; family Microbacteriaceae; genus Pontimonas. The sequence continues at coordinate 57,877 of CBFHPU010000001.1, read as the reverse complement.
CTCCACAATGTCTAAGCGCTCCCACAACTCTTCAGTGTCCTTCAGGGCCGCCCGAAAAGGCCCCGGGGGTAACTCTGAGGGCTTGGGGGGCATTTCGTCTGCGCGACCTTCGTGCACCAGGGCGGAGACCATGGCCGCCAAACCAGGCGGGTCCAACTCCGACCACAGCTGACGGCGTAGTGCCTCAGCCGTGAGTAGGTCGCGTTCACCATAAATTCTTCGGAGGCGCTCACCGTGGACACTCAGGGTGTAGTCACTGTCGCCGGGGCGCAGGTAGTCCAGCTCTTCCAACACGCCGACTACCCGGTCGAATACGACACTGATGGCTCCAGTGCGCTGTTCGATTTGTCGCCGAATTTTGTCGGTCTCTCGTTGAAGCCGCCACCAACGCTCTGCCCACCGAGCATGCGATTCCCGGTCTGGACAATGGTGGCAGGGGTGTTTTTTAAGCTCAACACGCAGCGAATCTATTTCGCTGCGTTCGGAGTCGTCTGAGGTGCGCCGGAGCGCTTTTTCCCGGTCGGACAGGTTTCGTCGAAGCGCCGCGTAGTCGCGAAAATCGCCCCGGTCACACGTGATTGCTTCTTCATAGCCGGCTAATGACTCCTCGTTGCGCCGCACGTTCTTGGCCATTTCCACCACGTGGCGGTCGGCTTGGAATTGGGCGAAAGAACTTTCCAAAATGGTGCGGGTCGGTTCGTGCCCAAATTGGGCGATCAAGTTCACGGCCATGTTGTAGGTCGGGCGGAAGCTGGAGCGCAGTGGGTAGGAGCGCTTAGAAGCTAACTGGGCGACCTGTTCAGGGTTCATCCCCGGCCGCCAGGTAATGACCGAATGGCCTTGGGTGTCGATCCGCCTTCTACCGGCTCGCCCCGTTAACTGGGTGTACTCCCCCGCGGTAATCGGCTTTTTCGATTCACCATCAAACTTTTCAAGTTTTTCCAACACCACAGTGCGTGCGGGCATGTTGATGCCTAATGCCAGGGTTTCCGTCGCGAAGACTACGCGCAGTAATTTTCGTCGGAACGCTTCTTCGACCACTTCTTTGAATACCGGCAGGAGCCCCGCGTGATGGGCTGCCACCCCGCGCAGTAGGCCATCCACCCACGCGTGGTAACCCAATACGCCGAGGTCTTCTTCGTCAAGGCGTTCGCATCGTTCCTCGACGAGGTCGAGAATGGCGGCCTTTTCTTCCGGGGTGGTCAGGTCGACACCGCGATCGAGTGCTGCTTGCACGGCCTTATTGCAGCCCACTCTCGAGAACACGAAGAAAATGGCGGGAAGCAAGTCTTCGCTTTCCAGCAGTCGAATCACTTTTGCACTGGAGACTTTTGGCGAGGCGGTGTTGTCGTAGTGGCGCCCGCCACGACCACGGCGTCCTCCACGCGGCTGGGAGTAGCGTCCGCCCTGGTTTCGTTGCAGTGTGTGCACTAATTGGACGATTTCTGGGTTCACTTTAGGGGTGACCCCTAGTTGATCGCTGCGAAAAAGGGGCACCAGTCGCTCCCCCACCAGCATGTGCTGGTAGAGCGGAACAGGCCTCTCTTCACTAACGACAATGTCGGTGTCACCGCGCACGGTGTGCAACCATTCACCAAACTCTTCGGCGTTTGACACCGTGGCGCTTAAGGAAATGAGTTGGACGGTTTCGGGCAGGTGAATGATCACCTCTTCCCAGACAGCCCCACGGAAGCGATCCGCGAGGTAGTGCACTTCGTCCATCACCACGTACGCCAAATGCTCTAAAAGCTCACTGTGGGCGTAAAGCATGTTGCGCAGTACCTCGGTGGTCATAATCACCACACGGGCGTGAGGATTAATGCTGGTGTCGCCGGTGAGTAGACCAATCTGTGACGCCCCATACACTTCGACCAGTTCGGTGTATTTCTGGTTGGACAGTGCCTTCATCGGGGTCGTGTAAAACACTTTGGCTTCGCTGGTCTGCAGGGCCAAGAAAATGGCAAACTCTGCGACAGCAGTTTTCCCCGCCCCTGTCGGTGCGGCAACGAGCACACCGCGGCCGGCTTCGACCGATTCGCAGGATGCGACCTGGAACGGGTCCAAGTCGAACGCGAGGGTCTCGCGGTAAGCCGAAAGTCCCGGGGAATGTGTGCGCTTGGTGGCTTGGCGGTAACGCTCGGCGGGAGAAAGCTTCGCCGATGATGCCTCAGCCAACGTCACTGCCTGTGTCAGCCAGTGCGTCGCTCACCAAGCGGGCCGTTTTTTTCGCTGCCCGGCGGTCGTGGAGCCAAGTGATTCCCGCTGCCAAGTAATACAACACAATCATCGGGATGGCGAGCAAAATCATTGACATGACGTCCGCCGCGGGCGTGGCGATCGCGGTAAACAACGCGATCAGCACGATGGCAATCCGCCAGCCCTTGATGATTGCCTGGGCACTCAAGACCCCGAGAACGTTTAAGACCACCAGAAATACAGGGAGGACAAAACCGACGCCGATTGCCACCACAAGCTTCAACGCGAAGTCCAAATACACCCGTGCAGTGAGAAGCGTTGCGGACTGTTCGGGTGCGAATCCGGTCAACAAAATCACGATGTTGGGCAGAACCACCCATCCGGTAAACACTCCGGCAAAGAACAGTGGGACGGCGGCGGCAAGAAAACCCAACACCACCTTTTTTTCTTTGGCCACCAGGGCTGGCACGAAATAGGCCCAAATTTGATAGAGCCAAACCGGTGCCGACAGCACAATGCCAAGGGTCAAAGCGATGGCGATTTTGGTGTCAAACGCTTCGCTGACGCTCGTGTAGTTAATTTCGGCGTTGCGGTCGCGCTCTTCGGCAATTTCCAATACCGGCTCCGACAAGGCTGCCCAGACAAGGTCGGCTAAAAACCATCCCGCCACTCCGGCGAGAACGATCGCCACCGCGCTGACCAGGAGGCGTTTGCGAAGCTCAACCAGGTGTTCCGCGAGGGACATCCTGGCCCCATCGGATCTGGCCACGGTTAGTTCTTCGGAAGTTCCTGCTCGTCGGAAGCTGCAGCCTTGTCATCCTGGGCAGGTTCGGCTTTGACCTCAGATTTGAAAATCTTCATTGATTGCCCGAGGCTGCGTGCGAGGGCGGGAAGTTTGGGTGCGCCAAACAGCAAAATAATGAGGACCAACACAATGAGGCCAGTCCAGCCCCCCAAATTGCCACCCATTACCTGCTCCTTTTTCGCGTCACTAACGATTTCGTACGTCTGGAGTGTAACACCGGGGGCTTAAGCATCTCCGGAGGTTTCGGAGGCGCGCAAAGCGCGTGTGGCGAAGTCCCGCACCGCCGCCTTTGCCGATTCTGGGCCGCGCACCCGCACCACCCCAGGGTGGGAGCAGACAAACCGCACGAGAGCGTTTTCGTGAGCAAAAGGAATCGTGGCCACGAACACGTCGCCCTCTTTTTCGGGCGGGTTGTGACGGTCAAGATATTCGGCAATCAGTGCGAGGGCGTGGGGATCACATTCAATAACCACCTGGAGGTCAGCCGAAGACGGATCAAAAATCTGCCACGATTCCGGTTGGCTCACATCCGGGTGCTCCCCCACCGGTGCGGACAGGGCCTCCACCTGACCCATTCGGTCCAAGCGAAACACCCGAAGCGCTTCACGGCTGTGACACCAGGCCCGCAGGTACCAGGTGTTATCTCTCGCTTCGAGGGTGATGGGGTCGACACTGCGTTTCGTCGCCTCCCCCGAGGAAGTCAAATAGTCAAAGCTCACCTGGGTGCCGGCACCAATTGCCTGGTCGAGCAGATCCCTCGTGGAATCAAGGGGGGCTGATTTCACCACCAGTGTGTCCCCCGCGTCACTTCCTGTCAGCGTGCGCAGTTTGGCCAATAAGGATTGGACGTCGCTGCGCTCGCCGTAACGCGGATGGGCGGCCAAATATTGCAACCCGGCGATAAGTGCGGCCAGTTCGCGGGGAGAAAACCGTGGTTGCTGGTCAATCACGATGGTGTTTTCAAAACGAATGACGGAGTCGTGTTCTAGCGCATCCCAGTCGATATCGAACAAATCAGCGTGCAGGTAGGCGGAGGAGTCTCCTGGAATTCCCGCACACGCTATTAACTCGACCGCTTTTTTGATGTCCTTTTCACTTCGGCCAAACTGTGCGGCGGCCTCGGCAATGCTCACTTCCCCACGGTCCATCACGAAAGGAACCAGTGCGAGAAATAGGACAAGGTTTTCCCCGGTGGGGTGTGAGGTGCTACTGGCCATGTTCGACCACCACGGTGTTCAACGCATCACGGTGAGCCACTCGTACGACATCTGGTTCGATAAACCGAATGTCGGGCCCGTATCCTGCAAGCTCAACCCCCAGGGCAACCGCATCGGTGAAATGCACCACGACGGTGTCGCCTTCTACGGTGCTGCCGGGGCGATGAGCCAACTCCAGGGCAGCGACACTGCCCGGTGTGACTTGCACGCGGGCACTCTGAGACCAAAACAGTTCGTCAAGCTCTGCGGTGATTGAGTCAATTTGCCCGGGGGCTGCGCCTCTAGCGGGTGCATCCACTGCCTTAATGGGCGACACAATGCGTCGCAGAAGGAAGGTGCGCTCGGTGGCATCAGGCTCTTCGAGGCTGATCAGGTGCCAACGGTTCTCGTGCAGCACGATGGACAGCGGTGACACGGTTCGGGTGGTGGGCTGACTCACACCGGGCTTTAGATAGTCAAAGCGCACCTGGTAACCCTCTGCCACAGCGCGCCTGAGGGCGTCTAAGGCGGGGTCTCGTGCAGTGATCATCGGTAAAAACCCGACCAAGGGCTCGTCCACTGAGACTCCGTAGCTGGCCAGTTTCGTGTGGGTAAGACGGGCCTCAACCGACAGGCTCCCCTCACGCCAGACCGCTGCGGCAGTGTTCAGCAGTCGAATGTCTTGAGCATCGAGTTGCCATCCCTGGGGCGAGTCGTAATCGGCTTTGGGGATGCGATAGAGGGTGCTCTTGTTGTTGCCTTCGTCTTCGGCAGGAATGTAGGTCTCTAGCGGGATTCCTAACTCCCGCACGGTGTCCTTATCGCGCTCAAAGCGACGCTCGATGGTGGCACGTTGGACACCCGCTTCGACATCTTCCCGATATCCGCGCACAGTGGTGAGAATGTGGTCTTTTGACAGACCTTGGCTGGTCGCCATCAACGCCAAGATGAGATGGAAGAGTCGATCTTCGGGTCTAATCGTGGGCGCGGTCACGGCCACATCCTACGCACCCGGAATGTCACGGGGTTGCTTTGCTCGCCGTGGGGGAAAAGACCAGGACTCTAGCGGGTTCCCAGGATGTCGAAGACGTACACCAGGGTGGCCCCATCGGGTACGCCAGCAGGCCCAGCCCCTTCGGGGTAGCCAGCGCTTGGTGGAACGACAATAGCGACCTGAGATCCCACTGTTTGGCCTACGAGGCCCTCGTAGATCCCGCTGATAACACCTTCGACGGCTCCTTCGGTAGAACCGTCGACCAGCACAATGTCCAGAGGGGTCTGTTGATCAAAGCTCGAGGAAAACATTTGCCGGGTTTCCCAGACCACCCCGGTGAAGTGGACAACGGCGGTATCACCGCTGCCAAGGGGCACACCGACACCTTTTTTGACGGTGTGTACCTGGAGATCCTCCGGGGGTGCCCCCATCGGGAGTGTGACACCGTGGAAACCCTCTGGGTGGGTGACAATCATGGGTGAACCGGATTCGGCGGGCTGTGGGCGTCCGTTGGCCTGTGTCAGGTAGGTCTCGATGACGTCGACAATGACGACCACTGTGGAATCATTTTGGACGAGTTCATCTTCGGGGATAGGCCCGAACACGTTTTCGACCGTGTCGGTCACCACAAGCCGGTCACCGGCTTTCGCGCACTGCAGAGACCTTGCGAAAAAGTCTTCGCTTTCTGGGTCAACAACCCGGCGAACTGCTTCTTGGTCCACAAAGCTGCTGGCGGTCAAAAACTGTCCATCGGAACCGAGATAGGCGGCGACATGAAAGTCGACGGCGGAACCGGTCAGTGCAGCCTGGCCTTCGCCAGCAACGGTTCGAGAAATTTCCTGCCCCTTGGTGATGAGCGGGGTGGGAAACACTGCCACCGGGGCACTGCCCTCGGTCTCGGCGTCTTCAACATCGACCAAACTGGACGCTTTGCCGGAGACGGCAAGTGGCTCGCAACGGGGATCGCCCGCGGAGGCAACGGCAACGCCTCCTGCAACGACACCCAACCCGATGAGACCTGTAATGGCAAGCGACAGCCCAGTAATTCTTGTCATGAGACCTCTATTCTAGCCCGGCTGACGAGACGTCAGAGTCGGAGTGTGGGCTTGTGGGCGGAGTGCCGGCAGGGGACACTCCGGAGGCGCCACGGCGAGCTTTTTCAGCGCGCGCCTGACTTTCTCTCGTGAGTTGACGGATTTTTTTGGCCGTTTCGGTGCGTTGGGCAACAGCCCCGGGGGTCCAGGCTTCGACATCCTCATCGAGGTAGTCGGGTTTGACTTTCTTTCCCGGTCGCACCGGGAGGGTTGCTCCGGGGGCGAGGCTGCGCGCCCAGCAGAGAAACGCGGTGTGGCCAATCATTCGGTGCTCTGGTCGCACCGCGAGGCCTTCAACGTGCCAGGGGCGTTGAAGGGTTTCTGCTGCTTCTGGTTCGGTCGTTCGCCCGGTATCGCGCAACGCTTCCATCACTCTGGAGAGTTGGGTGACCGTGGCGACGTAGCAGACGATCACTCCCCCGGGCACGAGCGTGCGCAGGCTTTGTTCGAGGCATTCCCATGGCGCCAACATGTCAAGAATGATTCGATCGATCGAGTGATCGGGTTGATCGGCGAGGACGTCGTTGAGATCACCCAGCCGGATATCCCATGTGGCAGGGGGTGAGCCGCGGTAATACGTTTCCACGTTGCCTCTGGCGATGTCGGCAAAATCTTCGCGCCGATCCACTGAAATCAGTGTCCCCTCGGGTCCCAACACACGGTGTAGCCAGAGGCTAAGCGCCCCGGAGCCCAAACCTGCTTCTAGAACAGTCTGGCCGGGGTGAATATCGGCACGTTGAAGGATTTGGGTCGCGTCTTTGGGGTAAATAATCGCCGCCCCGCGGGGCATTGACAGTACGTAGTCCTCCAAGAGGGGTCGCATCACCAAATATTCGACACCCTGTTCTGTGGTGACCACGCTGCCCTCGGGAAGACCAATGAGCGCGTCGTGTGCCACGGAGCCTTTGTGCGAGTGAAAACGCCCGCCGGTTTCCAACACGAAGGTGTGGTGTCGACCTTTGGGGTCGGTGAGTCGAACCGTGTCACCGGATGCGAGTAATGCCTCAGTGCTCACGCAGAGCCCTCACGGCGGTGCCACTCGTTGTCGATGTCGTCCAACGTTTTGTGTTCCATGGTTTCCCAACGGCTGTGCATGTAGGCGTCAGGAATATCGATGTGCAGGGGTATTCCGATGGTGAGCGCACCCGATGAGTAGGCGGCTGCTGCGCCAAAAACGGAATCTTCAAACGCCACCGAATGATTGACGTCGACTCCGAGGGCTTCAGCCGCCGTTAAATACGCCTCCGGGTTTGGCTTGGGCTGTTCCACATCGTCACCTGCCACAACAAAGGCAAATGCTTCGCGGCCCAATTCTGCGCTCATTGCACGAGAAATGGTCAACGCGTTTTTGCGATAAGACATCGTGACGAGCGCCGTGGGCAGGCCGTGATCCAACAGGTGACTAATCATTTCCCGGGCACCGGGCCGCCAGGGAATGTGTTCCTCCAGCCGAGTGCGCACACTCGCGCTCAACCGGTCAATAATTTCGGCCTGGTCGAGATCTACTCCAGCGTGTTGGAGCGCTGTGGCACTGTCCCAGAGGCCACTGCCCACCAACGTGAGGCCTTGTTCGTGGGTCCAGTGTCCACCGAATGATTTGACCAACGCGATTTCGGCCTCAAGCCAGTAGGGCTCACTGTCGATGAGGGTGCCATCCATGTCAAAAAGGCCAGCGTTTACGCGTCTCATCATGGTCACCAAGCCTACTGGCCCTCCCCCAGTCCCGGTGGTGGCCGTGTGATTGAACAATCAGCGACGCCTGTCGTTTCGGGGGTAGGTTGGAGGGGTATGACTGAGCGACCCATTTTCGAACCTCCCCACACACTCTTGGTCGCGACCGAGGGCTGGAGTGATGCGGGTGAAGCGGCGACTTCCGCACTGCGCATGGTGGTCGAACACTTCGGATTGGTGCCCTATGAGGTCATTAGCGACGAAGCCTATTTTGACTATCAGGTCACGAGGCCGTTTGTGCAGATTGAATCTGATGGTTCACGGGTGATCTCATGGCCAGACATCACACTGTTTGGGCCTGACCGTCACGAAGGTGACGGTGAAGGGCCTTTTGTGATCCTCGGTGCCGAGCCGTCTCGAATGTGGCGACAACTGGCCGACCAGTTGGTCCTCCAAGCCCTTTCGCAAGATGTTGACCAAATGGTGCTGTGCGGTGCGATGCTGGCCGACGTGCCCCATTCCCGCCCCGTGCGCATGCTCTCTTCTAGTGAGGACCAGGAAATTCGTGAAGCCTTGGATGTGGAGCGATCCAGTTACGAGGGTCCGGTGGGAATTTTGAGCGTGTTGGGCTTGCAGGCCCAAGAGTCGGGTATTGCGGTGATGAACCTGTGGGCGCAAGTGCCCCACTACGTGCACACTTCTCCGTCGCCCAAAGCAACACTCGCGATTTTGGATCGCCTGCACGAACTCACCGGAATCGACATCCCTCGTGGGTCATTACTGGAGCAGGCGGAAGTCTGGGAAGAAAACATTGACTCTTTAGCCGCTGAGGACGACGACATGCTCGCCTATATCCACCAGTTGGAAAAACAACGCGACACGGTCGAATCGCCCGAAGCCAGTGGGGACGCGATTGCCAAAGAATTTGAACGCTACCTCAATAAGCGTCCTGACTGGCCAGGTGGCGTCGCCGGAGGCGAGGGCTAAAGTCCTGCGGCGATTTAGCCCTCGATTACCCCTCGATTACCCCTGTGCCGAGCAGGATGAGCAGCCCGGTTCCCAACACCACCCGGTAGATCACAAAGGGAAGAAAGCTGTGTGTGGTGAGGTAGCGCATCAGCCACGCGATCACCACAAATCCGACCACTCCTGCAGTGAGCGTGGCCACAAATGTCGCCACCAGGTCGATGGGGCCGGCAGCCACCGGGTCAAATAACGCGGTGCGCAGTTCGTAAAATCCACTACCAAACACTGCCGGTATCGCCAATAAAAAGGCGTAACGCGTGGCGTCTACTCGGGTGTAACCGAGCGCTCGCCCCATGGAAATGGTGGCTCCTGAGCGTGACACACCGGGAATGAGGGCGAGGGTTTGGGCGAGTCCGTAGGCGATGCCGTGGCCGGTAGTCAAGTGTTCGAGAGTTCTCGTTCGACGCCCGAAGTAGTCCGCTGCCCACAAGATCAGCCCGAACACGATCAAGACGGTGGCGACAAGCCACAGCGAGCGAAATACGTCTCGGATGGCCGATTGTGCGGTGTAACCGACGATGACAATGGGAATTGTTCCCACGATGATCAGCCAACCCATGCGTACCGCCTGACGCCCTTCGGGGTCCATGGCGGCGAGGGTTGTTTTGGGTCGCCAGAGGTGTCGAAACCAGGCGCCAAGAATGTGTCGAATGTCGCGCCAAAAATAGATCAGCACCGCAATTTCGGTACCGATTTGGGTGATGGCGGTGAAGGTGGCTCCTGGATCACTGGCGCCCGGAAGAAACTCGCCGGCGATGCGCAGGTGCGCGCTGGAAGAAATGGGGAGAAATTCGGTGAGACCTTGGAGGATGCCCAAAATGATGGCTTCGAAAATGGTCACCGGGTTGCCCTCCATTGATTGACCCCTCCACGCTACTGCGTGTGAGAAGCCCGACCGATGACCTTGACCCCGGTGTGCCCGGCGGGTTTAGTGGTAGTGTCTTCTCGGTCATCGGATTCGGTGTGCTTTGCGCGGGTGGCGGAATTGGCAGACGCGCTAGCTTGAGGTGCTAGTGCCCGACTAAGGGCGTGGGGGTTCAAGTCCCCCCTCGCGCACCAGAATTCATGGGGTCTCACACACAGTGTGGGACCCCTGACTGTTTCTGGGGATAACTCCACGCAGCGCCCTGTCAGTGGACATTGACATAATCGAACAAATGTTCGAACATGGCTCTGTGTCTCCCCTCACTCTGCATCCCACCGCGCGTATTCGTCGCGAGCAGGTTGACGCTTTGCGCCAACACATTCGACACATGGAATCACCCCCAGTAGATCAACCCGTGTTTCCCAGTGCAGCGGGTGTGGACAAGCTGTTTCCCGACGGTGGCCTACGCCGCGGTGTGGTCTATGAAATTTCCGAAGGACGCTCACTGCTGTGGAGCCTTTTGGCAGGCCCCAGTCAGGCAGGGCATTGGATTGCCCTTGTGGGCATGGCCCATTTAGGCCTCCACGCTGCTGCCGATGCAGGAGTCAACCTCGAACGGCTCGTGCTGGTTCCACAGCCTGGCAGCAGCGGTTTTTCTGTCATGAGCACCCTGGCCGATGCACTGCCCCTCGTGGTGCTAAGTCCCTCAGGTGCGCTCCCCCCACAGAGCCAGCGTGATCGGTTTCAGGCGAGGCTTAGAGAGCGTGGAGCCACGCTTCTCATTCGCGCCACCTGGCCGGGTAGCGAAGGGCGAATCTCCGTCACACAGCGCAGCTGGGAAGGCTTAGGACACGGTTTTGGCCTACTTTCCCAACAGCACATCACACTCAGTCACCAACACCGCCGAGAAACCAGGCCGCGCTACATCGACTTGTGTATCTCAAGCCGCGGCATCGAGAGTCAACACCGCGCCACAATCCGACAGATTGGCGCAGGTGTAGAGCCGCACCGCAGTAGCGCTGCGGAGCACGAGCCTCTGCAGGATCACGCGGTGAGTGTGGTGGAGAAAGCTGCGGGGTAGCCACGTGAGGTCTTCACGCGTCATGGTGCTCTGTGTCCCCGATTGGCCGATTGTGGCCGCCCGAGCCGATGAGAGTCTGCACCTTGCTGACAATCAACCCGTCGCCATTAGCGCACGCGGGGTCATCGCTCACTGTTCGCCAGAGGCACGAGCACAAGGGGTGTCGTTAGGGCAGCGCATAAGAGACGCCCAAGTCAGCTGCCCTCAGCTGGCTGTGCTGGCATCACAGCCGGGCAGAGATTGGCGGTTATGGAATCAGGTGCTCTCTGGGCTCCACGACACAGTTGCCCAAGTGTCCGTCATCGAACCCGGACTGATCGTCATGAAATCTTCTGGCTTGGCTCGCTACTACGGGTCAGAACATCAGGCAGGGACACAACTGCTTGGCGCGGTGGAAGCCGAGGCAGGTCGAGTTTCTGCTCGAGTAGCCGTCGCTGACACTCTCTTTGCCGCCACCGTGGCCACGCGCTACGCCACCACCGACAGCACGCCAGTGTGTGTCATTGACCCGGGAGGTGACGCCGATTTCCTTGGCCCACTGCCCCTGTCAACCCTTGAAAACCCTCGACTGGCGGCCACGCTCACAAAACTGGGCCTCACCCAATTAGCGGACTTTGCCGCGCTAGATCCTCTTCACGTGCAGGACCGTTTTGGGTTGGAGGCAACACTCCTGCACTCCTGCGCCCGAGGGGTTGACCCCCGAACGACGTCCCCGAGTGACATTCCTGCCAGCACTGATCGCACCTGGAAAGGCGATACTCCACTGGCACGCTCCGACGCGTTAAGTTTTGCACTGCGTGGCACCGTGGAAGATTTTTTGCGCGCACTAGTGGCCTCGCACGTGGTGTGCACCAGCGTGTCCATCAGCCTGGTGGATGACCGCGGTGTCACTCACTCCCAGGTGTGGTCTCATCCGCGGTTTTTTGATGCGGCCGATGTGGTTAATCGTGTGCGCTGGCAGTGGGAATCTATTGCCCGAGAAAGTGCCGAGGAATACCAGGAAGGCGGCATTCAGGAAGTCACTTTTCAAGCCCGCTCACCAGAGCGTCTCTTTGGCCACGAACCGGGGTTATGGGGTGGTGGCGACGCTGACGCCCGCATCGAACACGCAATTGCTCACGTGCAATCCCGGCTGGGGCATCAGTCGGTCGGTCACGGTGTCTTACGCCCCGGGCACAGTTTTGACGAACGCGAACAGATCATTCCCTGGGGCGTAGCGGACTCCTTTGATGAATACGCCACTTCGAGCCAACAGGAGCGCACAGAAGCCTTCGTGGCAGAACTTCCTAAACCACTACCCGCCACCGTGTTTCAGCCCCCACAGCCCGTGTTGTTACACGACCAGTGGGGTCAGCCACTGAGTCTTGACGCTGAGGGGTCGGCGCTCGGTGGCCTTCCCAGCCAGATGCTCTCGGGCACTAACACGCGTGAGGTTGTGGCCTGGGCTGGCCCCTGGCCTGTGCTGGAGCGCTGGTGGGATCCTGCACACTCGCGCTGTCGTTACCGACTCCAACTGCTCGATCAGCAGGGTGTGGGCTGGCTTGTCAGCCAAGACCAGACAGGCGGCCACTGGCAGATTGAGGCGAGGTATGACTGATGCAGTGGCATAACCCTCCCCTGCCGTGGTCGGAATACGAACAGTTACTGCGTGAAGCGACTCGTCCCGGAAGTTCCCCACCATTGGGTGCGGGACCTGGCGATTCACCGGCATGGTCACACCACAGGGCCCCCTATCAGCCCCCTGAACACCAAAGTCCACCCGATGAAGACTGGGTGGACTATGCCGAGCTGCACGTTCACAGCAGTTTCAGTTTTCTCGACGGGGTGTCCTCCCCCGAAAGCCTCGTTGCTGAAGCAGCCCGATTACGCCTGTCCGCTGTGGGCATTACTGACCACGATGGCCTCTACGGCATTGTGCGATTTGCCGAAGCGGCACAGGCCCACCAGATACCCACAGTGTTTGGTGCCGAGCTTTCTCTTGCCCCGCGCACACAGCGCACCGAGTGGGCCGACCCCCCAGGGCCTCACCTTTTAGTGCTCGCCCGCGGCCCTGAGGGCTACCACCGGCTGGCTTCTGCACTGACCGACTCACATTTATCTTCCGGGGAAAAAGGCGAAGCAGACTATGACCTCGATCAACTCGCCGAACAGGCAGCAGACGATTGGGTCATTCTTACCGGCTGTCGAAAGGGCCTCGTTCGTGGTCCACTGCAGGGCTCTGGCAGCCCGTCTACCAGCCAGGTTGACGCTGCTGCGGGAGCATTAGACGAACTGGTAGCGCGGTTTGGTTCAGATTCTGTCGTCGTGGAGTTATTTGATTTTCAACAACCCCTCGATTCGCTGCACAACGACATCCTCTACGACCTCGCGAGAGACCGCGGGTTACGCACTATCGCCAGTGGGGTGGTGCACTACGCCACCATTCGCGAACACCGCCTCGCCCAAGCGATGGCCGCAGTGCGCTCCAGGCGTTCTCTCGATCAAATGCGCGCCCACCTCCCCCCAGCACCCACAAGTTTTCTGCGCTCTGGGGCACAACAACTGGAGCGTTTTAAGCGTTATCCGGGTGTTGTCCACGCCGCAGGTCAATTAGGTCGGGAACTGGCTTTTTCACTCAAAAAAGTGGCCCCCCAACTGCCCCTCTCGATGGTCCCTGATGGCCACACCTCGGATAGTTACCTTCGCCAACTCATCACGGAGGCCATCCCCAGGCGCTACCCGGATGCGGACGATGCGGTGATGGCTCGAGTGGAGCGAGAACTCGACGTCATTGAATCCAAAGGTTTTGCCGGTTACTTTCTCATCGTCCACGACATCGTTCAATGGGCCAGGGCGCGAGGAATTCTCTGCCAGGGGCGCGGCTCGGCGGCCAATTCGGCGGTGTGTTACCTGTTGGATATCACCGCAGTGGATGCCATCCACTACCGATTACCCTTCGAGCGTTTTCTCTCCACCCTGCGCGACGAAGAGCCCGATATTGACGTGGACTTTGAATCACACCGCCGCGAAGAAGTCATCCAATACGTCTACCAGCGCTACGGTCGCCACAACGCGGCACTTGTGGCCACAGTGATCGAATACCGAGCAAAGGGTGCCGTGCGCGACATGGCTCGGGCGCTGGGCTACAGCCCCGGCCAACAAGACGCGTTTGCCAAAGACATTGAACGCCGTGGGGCACTGAGCGAATCAGATAGTTCACGACTACCCGAACCGGTCGTGCAGTTAGCCAAAGAAGCACTCACCCTCCCTCGTCACTTGGGCATCCATCCGGGCGGAATGGTGCTCACCGATCGTCCCATCGGTGAAGTGGTCCCCATCGAGCACGCCCGGATGGATCAGCGCACCGTGCTGCAGTGGGATAAAGATGATTGCGAATGGATGGGGTTGGTCAAATTTGACCTTCTGGGACTCGGCATTTTGGAAGCCATCCAACACACCCTCACCCTTGCCCGAGAGGTGGTGGGTGAACCGTGGGAGCTTGCCACACTGCCCCGAGACGAACCCGGGGTCTACGACATGCTGTGTCGGGCCGATTCGATTGGAATATTCCAAGTCGAATCCCGGGCGCAAATGGCTCTACTTCCGAGGCTTCAACCGAGGAGGTTTTATGACCTAGCCATTCAGATTGCCATGATTCGACCGGGTCCTATCCAAGGTGGCGCCGTGCACCCTTTTGTGCGCCGAAAAGCCGGATTAGAGGACGTCAGTTACCTCCACCCCAAACTGGAAGGACCACTAGAGCGCACCCTGGGTGTGCCCGTCTTTCAAGAACAAATCATGCAAATGGCGATGGCGATTGGTGGGTGCACCGCGGAAGACGCCGATGTGTTGCGCCGGGCCATGGGGTCAAAGCGTGGTTTGGAAAAAATTGAATCGGTGCGCGAAACACTTTTTGCCGGAATGGCCGATAACGGTATTTCGGCAGAAAACGCTGAACGCATTTATCGCATGATTCAAGCCTTTGCCGGGTTCGGTTTTGCCGAAAGCCACTCGTTGAGCTTTGCCCTCCTGGTGTATTCCAGTTCGTGGTTAAAACTCCACTACCCCGCCTGCTACCTCACCGGAATGTTGAGGGCGTGGCCGATGGGGTTCTACTCCCCCGCCACACTGGTCTCAGACGCTGAGCGACACGGCGTCGAGGTGCGACGACCCTGCGTGCAACGCTCAGCGGCAACCGCCGAACTCGAAGCACTCACCCCCGAATCTCCTGCAGCACCCACGGGCTTAGATCGCTGCCTCATTTTTGACCAAGAACCCCCCGGTGAGTTCGACCCGCACGCTGTGGATGACAGTGCAGACCATCGCCGAGATGGGCACTGGGCGGTGCGCAGCGGACTGGCCACCATTGACGGCATCGGTCATGAGACGGCAGAAGCCATTGTGCTCGAGCGCGAGAAAAGTGGCCCTTTTGGGGATATTTATGACCTCTCTCGCCGAGTGGGGCTACGAGAAAAACAGCTTGAAGCCCTCTCCGAGGCGGGAGCACTGGACGACTTAGGGGTTAACCGCCGAGAAGCACTGTGGCTTTCTGGATCAGCTTCTACCGCCAAGCCGGAATATTTAGAGGGCACCCACCACCAGATAGACACACCACTTTTCGCGCCGATGAGTGACATGGAATTGATGAATGCCGACCGGCATTCCACCGGCATTTCTCCGGGCGATCACCCCCTTGCTCACCTGCGTGGCTGGTTGCACGATCAGGGTGTGTCTTCCAGCGTGGATTTACGCACCCACGACACCACTCGTCGGGTGTGGCTGGCGGGTCTAGTCACCCACCGCCAGCGTCCCTCCACTGCTGGCGGGGTGACGTTTTTAAACCTTGAAGACGAGTGGGGGCTTATCAACGTGGTGTGTTCACCGGGACTGTGGAAGCGTTATCGGCTGATCCTTCGACACAGCGGTGGTCTCATTGTGCGCGGCAGCCTACAGCGAAGCAGCGAAGGGGTGATCTCCGTGGTGGCCGATGGGGTGTCCCAACTCGCCATCGGCAGTGCTGTGCGGGCCAGAAACTTCCAGTGACAGGCCTTTTTCACACCACAGCACCCCTGCTTTTTCTCCCTTAGGGAGTCGTTGTGGTGCGTCGAAGGGCGTGTAATGCGACCGCACCCGCCGCTGCCACGTTCAGCGAATCGACCCCGTGAGACATGGGGATACGGGCCACGACGTCGCAATCAGCAAGAGCTTCAGGGCTGAGCCCTGGCCCTTCACTGCCCAACACCAGCGCCACCTTCTTCGGGGCCCTGGGCGCGTACTCGTCGAAATCGACAGAATCTTCCCCCAGTCCAAGCCCCACGATTTCAAAACCGCCATCGCGACATGCGCCGATGATGTCGTCCCAATCGGCTCTCGTCCAGGGCACTTGAAGGACAGTTCCCATACTCACCCGCACGCTTCTTCGGTAGAGGGGGTCGGCGCAACGCTCGGTCACAATCACCGCGTCTGCACCCATTGCCGCTACCGAGCGAAACAACGCCCCCACATTGGTGTGATCGACAATGTCTTCCAAAATCACGATGCGCTGGGCGGTAGCGAGCAGCTCGTCCGGTGGTGGCGTTGCGGGTCGGTTCATGCTCGCAAGGGTCCCCCGGTGCACATGAAAACCGGTGAGCGACTCCAACCATTCATCCGATGCCCTCAGTACTGGCAAGTCCTCGGGTGCACCGTGTTGTTCGAGCAACGCTGTGAGCTGGGGTAGCCATTTATCGCTGGTCAGCACCGACCGGGGTTGGTGGCCTGCATCGAGCGCCCTGCCCAGAATGGTTAAGGACTCAGCAATGTAGAGCCCTCTACGAGGTTCTTGAACTCGCCTCAGAGCCGAATCGGTCAAATCCCGGTAATCGGCGATGAGTTGCGGGTCAGCCTCGGGTGCATCGAGTAATAACAGCGGGCACACTCCTCTCAGTCGGGCGAAACATGTTTGTAAGATTCGCACCGTACCCTCAAGACTAAGAACTTTTGGTTCGACCTACGCGTGAAGGAGAGTGGATGTCACTATTGGCTCCGCTGTCGAGCGTCGTTCCGCCGACCGGGCACACCATTGAGTACGCAGCGGAAGTTGTCCAAGGGCGTCCACTGTGCATTCTCACCGGTGCGGGAATTAGTACGGATTCGGGCATCCCTGACTATCGCGGGGAGGGTGCACCGAAAAACCACCCCATGACGTTCAACGAATTTATGGGCTCAGAGGCACGCAGGCGCCGCTACTGGATGGGAGCCCACCTGGGATGGATGAGGTTTCATCATGCGCGGCCCAACGAGGGACATCTGGCCATCGCCGAGTTAGAAGAGAGCGGAATGGCCACCGGTGTGGTCACGCAGAACGTTGACGGGCTTCACCATGACGCCGGGTCCAAAAGGGTGGTCGATTTGCACGGCCGGTTAGATCGGGTTCGTTGCATGGACTGTGGGCAGTCTTACGCCCGCAGTGCCATTGAGTCACAGATTTCCCAGGAGAACCCCGGATTTATTGACGCGGTCGATGAGAACCTCATTCGCCCGGATGGCGATGTGGAGGTGCCGGAGGGAATCGAGTTCGTGGTCCCCCGCTGCGATCTATGCAAAGGAGTGCTCAAACCCGAGGTCGTCTTTTTTGGTGAGTTTGTTCCCGGTTCTGTTTTTCGCCACGCTCAAGCGCTGTTGGCCCAGTCGGGTGCGCTCGTCGTGGCGGGTTCTTCTCTCGTGGTGAACACCGGAATGCGGTTGGTGAGCCAGGCCAAGAAACGCCGATTGCCCATTGTGGTGATTAATCGGGGTCCTACACGCGCTGACCAGGTTGCGACCGTTAGGATTGAAGGCGGAACCTCAGAGTCGCTAAGTGCCCTTCGTCAGGCCGTGGGCGACTCGATTGCATAGTCAGACTTCGCGTCTGCTCACAGCCTAGGAGTGTGATGAGCCGTTTTTTCATGGTGCGCCACGGTGAAACCGAGTGGAACCGTATTCACCGCATCCAAGGCTCGAGCGACATTCCGCTAAACGACACCGGTCGCGCTCAGGCACTCAAAGTGGGCGGTGTCCTCTCTCGTCACCGCTTTGACCTCATTGTCGCGAGCCCCCTTTCTCGGGCCATGGAAACGGCAACGATCATTGCCCGACGCCTGCAAATGCCCATGCCGCTTCCCCTGCCGGCTTTGGTCGAGCGTCATTACGGTGAAGCGGAAGGGGCAACCAGGGAAGATCTGGACGCCCGCTTCCCCGGTGACACACCGGTTCCAGGCCGAGAAGAGCGAGAAGACGTTCAAAAGCGCGTCACCCGGGCACTGGGTGACCTTGCGATTCGCCACCCCCACGCCGACATCATTGTGGTCACCCACGGCGGTGTGATCAGGAGTGTTGTCGATTACGCGGCACCTGGCGAATACAAAGAACCGATCAGAAACTGTTCGGTGCACAGCTTCGCCCACTCAACCCAAGGCGTCAGTCTGATTCAGTTTGATGACCCGATGGAGGTTGTCGCCCGGACGCTTGCCTCAGAAGACTTTGTGGAGCAAAACCCGAGCGAAGCGAGGGAGCGCGCAAGCTAATGGCCAAGCCGAGTGGCCTGGAGCGTTTTCAGGCTGCCACTGCAGATCTCGATCTTGTGGTGTCTCACATGGACCAATCCACCCATACGGCGGCTGAGGCAGCTGCTGCGGTCGGTGCACCAGTCGAGGCCATCGTGAAATCTTTACTGTTTATGGCTGACGATGAACCGCTGCTTGTGCTGGCTTCTGGGCCGAACCGGGTGAACGCTGAGGCACTTGGAGCCCGGCTGGGATGTGTTGTGGCTCAAGCCGACGCGCGGGAGGTCAAAGCTCGCACCGGTTGGTCGATTGGTGGTGTTCCTCCCTTTGGTCACCCCACACCCCTTCGCACCGTCATGGACGAAGATTTCTTCCGACTAGAGACCGTGTGGGCCGCTGCGGGGTCTGCCCAATCGGTCTTTCCGATCACACCAGCACGCCTGCAGGAACTCACCGCGGCCGAGATTGTCAGTGTCGTCTAACCCTCTAGGCTTTTAGGGTCTTAGGGGAAAGCCCGCACCGCGAATATCTCTGGAGGAATGGGTGAGTTTTACTGTGCCGTTTGGGCAACCGGGTCTTCAACACGACCCACAGTGGTACCGCCGTGCCATTTTCTACGAAGTGATGGTGCGCTCGTTCGCGGACTCTGACGGCGACGGTGTGGGCGACTTCCAAGGGCTCATCTCAAAACTTGATTACCTCGAATGGTTGGGCGTGGATGCCCTCTGGTTGCCACCTTTTTATGCCTCCCCTTTGTTGGATGGCGGCTACGACGTGGCCGACTACCGCACAGTGTTACCCGAATACGGCACGCTGGATGATTTTCGGGAGCTGGTGACCCAGGCTCACCAACGCAATATGCGCATTGTGATTGACCTGGTGGTGAACCACACCTCCGACCAGCACGAATGGTTCCACAAGTCTCGGACTGAACCTCACGGCCCCTACGGCGACTATTACGTGTGGTCAGACACGGATGAGCTCTGGCCCGATATCCGGATTATTTTTAGTGACACCGAGGAATCCAACTGGGCGTTTGATTCAGAGCGCCGCCAGTTCTACTTCCACCGGTTCTTTTCCCACCAGCCCGACTTGAACTACGGCAACCCTGCAGTCCAGCAAGAGATTTTCGATGTGGCGCGCTACTGGCTGGACATGGGGGTGGATGGTTTCCGCCTGGACGCTGTGCCCTACCTGTACGAGTCGGAGGGGGGTTTGGGCGAATCGGAGCCAGAAACCCACGACTTTATCCGCTCGCTACGGGCACTCCTCGATGACGAATACCCGGGTAAGGTCCTCATCGCCGAAGCGAATCAGCAACCCCATGAGGTTGCTGAATATTTTGGAACAGCTGACGATCCGGAATGCCACATGGCTTTCGACTTCCCCGTCATGCCTCGGGTTTTTTACGCTCTTCGCTCCCAACAGGTGTCCTCTTTGGTTGAAGTCCTCTCGGATGCGACCGAAATTCCTGACAGTGCTGCGTGGGGGGTGTTTCTTCGAAACCACGACGAGTTAAGTCTCGAAATGGTGACCGACGAAGAGCGCCAAGCCCTCTACGGCTGGTACGCCTACGACCCTCGGATGCGCATCAACGTCGGGATTCGTCGTCGACTGGCAACCCTGCTCGATAACTCTCGCCACGAGTTGGAACTCGCCCACGCCCTGTTGCTCTCGCTGCCCGGTGCACCGTTTTTGTATTACGGCGACGAGATTGCCATGGGCGACAATATTTGGTTAAACGACCGGGACGCTTCTCGAACACCCATGCAGTGGACTCCCGACCGAAATGCCGGTTTTTCGACCGCGGATCCAGGCAAACTGTGCCTGCCGGTCATCCAGTCTTTGGGATATCACTACAGCTCGGTCAATGTCGAAACCGCGCTTGCTCAGTCGCGCTCGTTCTTGCATTTTGTGCGCCAAATTATCCACGTCCGGCGCGCCCACCCGGTCTTGGGTATCGGGGCTCTAGAGATGGCTTCCACACCTAACGAGTCGGTGTTGGCGTTTGTACGCACCATGTCAGAAGACCAATGCCAACCTGGGGAGCGCCCACAGGTGATGCTGTGCGTGTTTTCGTTTGCGCACCACCCCACGACGACAACGATTACTTTGGACCCGCGTCATGCGGGTGCCAGACTGCGAGACGTTTTTGGTGGAAACACTTTCCCCGGAGTCGGTGAGAACGCTCAGGTCACCCTCACCCTCGGTAGTCAAGGCTTTTACTGGCTCCAAGTCGAATAACTCTCCTGACCCGAACACAGAGTGGTTAGTCTGGTGTGATGTCGCACTGGTCAGATCATCTCGCGGTGTTTGACACCGAAACCACCGGCCTGTCCACCAGGGACGATCGCATCGTCACAGCGTTCATCGGGCTGATGGGACCAGATGGGTCTTTGCAGGAATCCCACAGTTGGTTAGCTGATCCAGGAATAGTAATTCCCCCCGCGGCCACGGCAGTTCACGGTGTGTCGACGCAACGGGCACAAGAAGAGGGTCGCCCCGCAGCTGAGGTGGTGAGCGAAGTCGTCGCGCTGTTGCGCGAGCTGATGGCCCAAGGGGTTCCCTTGGTTGTCTATAACGCCAGTTATGACCTATCCCTGTGCTACCGGGAGGCGCTTCGTTATGGCGTGGAGCCTGTGGGAGACCCCAAACCGGTAATTGATCCGCTGGTGATTGATCGTGCGCTGGATCCTTATCGCAAAGGAAAACGAACCCTGGATGCTGTGGCGGCCCACTACGGAGTGGTCAATCCTGCCGCTCACAACGCTGAGGGTGATGCCCTCACGACGGGCTTAGTGACGAAAGCGCTGGTTTCCAGGTTCCCCGAGCAACTATCGGACGCGTTGGCTCTTCACGACCAACAAATTGATTGGGCGCATTCGTGGGCGGAGAACTTTCGGCGCTACTTGGAGAACCAGGGCAGGCCGGCGCGCGGTCTAAGCGGGGCCTGGCCGCTCGACAACG
This sequence comes from Pontimonas sp., assembly GCA_965657845.1. Lineage (GTDB taxonomy): Bacteria > Actinomycetota > Actinomycetes > Actinomycetales > Microbacteriaceae > Pontimonas. The sequence continues at coordinate 36,480 of CBFHPU010000001.1, read as the reverse complement.
GGCTCCACTAGAGCGCAGGAGCAGCGGGGCGCACGAAGAAGCAGGCGGGCCACATTGCAGGCCCGAGTGAGAGAACTGGTTAGGCGCCGAATCCTTTGAAGCGCTGGTTGAACTTCTCGACACGACCAGCCGAGTCCAAGATGCGCTGCTTTCCGGTGTAGAACGGGTGCGAGGCCGAGGAAATTTCGACGTCAATCACGGGATACGAGTTGCCATCTTCCCACTCAACCGTCTTGTCACTGACCGCAGTGGAGCGGGTGAGGAACGATTCTCCCGAAGTGAGGTCGCGAAAGACGACCGGGTGATACGCGGGGTGGATGTCAGCCTTCATTACAGATTCCTCACTTGTGGATACCAACCGCCTAGTCTACCAGCTCTTTGGAGTAGCTTTCGCACTGAATCGACCCTGATGGCGCTCAACCACAAGTTCACGATCGAAAAGTTCTGAAAGGTTTTGGCTCGTCACGGTCTCTTCCAGGGGGCCGCGGTCAAAGATTTCGCCATCTTTCAACAGCAGTGCGTGGGTGAAGGCTGCGGGAATTTCTTCAACGTGGTGGGTGACCATCACCATTGCCGGGGCCTCCTCCCACGCAGCGAAACGGTCGAGGAGTTCAATCACATCCTCGCGGCCGCCCAAATCGAGGCTTCCCGCTGGCTCATCGAGCAGCAATAGCTCCGGATCGGTCATCACTGAGCGGGCAATCTGGACGCGCTTTTTCTCACCGTCCGACAGTGTGCCCACGGTTCGGGTGGCCAGGTGGTCGAGATTCCACTCCCCTAGCACGCGGTGGGCCCTGCGGATGTCGATGTCGTCGTAGTCTTCGTTCCAGCGGCCGGTGACGGCGTGAGCCGCGGTGAGCACGGCATCCACAACCGATTCGTTTCGCGGTATTCGAGCTGCCATTGCACTTGACGCAAAACCCACACGGGGGCGCAGTTCAAACACGTCAGTATGGCCGACCTGTTCGCCCAATACGGTCAGTTCACCCGATGTGGGGTGCATGAGAGACGCGAGCAAAGTCAGAAGAGTTGTTTTACCGGCGCCGTTTGGTCCCAATACGACCCAACGCTCTGAAGAGTCGATGTCCCAGTCGACGTCGGCCAGCAAACTTTTCTGGTCGCGGACTACACCGAGGGCGCGCATTGTGGCAACAATCGTCATTATCCCAAGCGTAGTCGACGAGTTCCTGCCATCGCATGCCCGTCTGCTCTACGCTTAGGGTCATGGTTGCCCCGAAAGTTTTCGGAATTGTGCTCGCCGGTGGTGAGGGCAAGAGGCTCATGCCCTTGACCAAAGACCGTGCTAAGCCATCAGTTCCTTTCGCTGGGCACTACCGTCTGATTGATTTCGCCATTTCTAACCTGATCAATTCGGGTCTGCGTCAGATTGTCTGTCTCACTCAGTACAAATCCCACTCGCTTGATCGGCATATATCCCAAACCTGGCGACTCTCGGGAATGTTGAACGCCTATGTGGCCTCTGCGCCCGCACAGCAACGTCTGGGTAAACGCTGGTTTGCGGGCTCCGCCGATGCCATCTACCAAAGCTTGAATCTCATCAGGGATGAAAAACCCGACATCGTGGTGGTCGTAGGCGCAGATCACGTCTATCGAATGGATTTCCAGCAGATGATTGACGCCCACATGGCCTCCGGGGCGGGTGTGACCGTCGCGGGTATCCGCCAACCACGCGAACTGGCCAATCAGTTTGGGGTCATCCAGACCCTCCCTGATTCGGAGGGAAAAATCGCGCGGTTTTTAGAAAAACCAGACGATGCGCCCGGACTGGCGGACTCCCCCGAAGAGGTACTCGCGTCGATGGGTAACTATGTGTTCGACGCTAGCGTGCTGATGCAGGCTGTCATTGAAGATGCAGAGTCTGATGAGTCTGATCACGATATGGGTGGTGACGTCATTCCCGCGTTTGTGGAACGCGGAGAAGCCTATGTCTACGACATGACACGCAACCACGTTCCCGGTGCGACCGACCGGGATAAAACCTATTGGCGAGATGTCGGAACCATTGATTCCTTCTACGATTCCCACATTGATCTGATTGCTACAGACCCGGCTTTCAACTTGTTCAACGCGGACTGGCCGATCTACACCCAACAGTGGAACCTTCCCCCGGCAAAGTTCACTACGGACGCTTCAGGCAGGACCGGCGATATGACGGGGTCCTTAGTGTCGCTAGGAACCCTCGTTGAGGGGGCAAAAGTCCGGGGAAGTGTGTTGGGCCAGTCAGTCCGTGTGCACCCCGGGGCGGATATTTCGGACTCCATTTTGTTTGAAAAAGTGACTGTCGGGGAGGATGCAAAGGTCCATCGAGCAATCCTCGACAAAGGGGTGATCGTCGCACCAGGCGCGGAGGTCGGCTTTGATGCCGAGCGTGACCGTGCCCGCGGCTTTACCGTGACAGCTTCGGGAATCACGGTTGTTGCCAAAGGTTTGGTCGTGGCGTGAGCGGCGCCCACACGCCATTACTGGTCGTGTTGGATGTGGATTCCACACTCTCAAACGAAGAAGGAATTGACGAACTGGCGTGCGCTGCCGGTCCGGACATTGCCGAACAGGTTGCCGCCATTACTCGGCGTGCGATGGCCGGCGAAATGGATTTTGCCACCAGTTTGGAACAGCGGGTCGCCGTGCTGAAGGGTCTCCCCTCCAGCGTGATTGACGATGCAAAGAGACGGGTCACGGCAACCCCCGGTGCCCGGGAACTCGTCGATGCCGTGCACCAAGTGGGTGGGATTGTGTGTGCAGTATCCGGTGGTTTTCATGAGCTGGTGGATGATTTACTGAGCTCTCTCGGTGTTGACCATTGGAGGGCCAACCGACTGGGGGTCTCTGCCGGTGTTCTCACGGGCTCGCTCGAGGGTGAACTCATTGACGCGCTGGCAAAAGCACGCTGGCTGGAGCTTTGGGCTGAACAGTACGGCGTAGCGCGCACGGTTGCCATCGGGGATGGCGCAAACGATTTAGACATGATGGCGGCAGCCGATGTCTCCATCGGTTTCGTGCCGAAGTTACTCGTTCGCCAACACGCCACACATTGCATTGATACCCGGGACGTGTCACACGCGATTGAGCTGCTCGGCCTGGAGCGGGTGTAGACGCCAGCCGGGCTGACTCTTTGTGCTGGAGGGCCAGCGAGGCCTAGTGCCCCATCCCCAGTCCACCGTCGACAGGAATCACTGCGCCAGAAATGTAGGCGGCGTCATCGGAGGCTAACCAAGTGACCACTTTGGCCACTTCGGAAGGCTCTGCAAAACGACCGGCGGGAATGGCCTGAAGGTAGCTTGCGCGCTGTTCTTCCGAGAGCTGATCGGTCATGTCGGTGTTGATAAAACCGGGGGCCACCACGTTGGCGGTGATTCCCCTGCCGCCCAGCTCCCTTGTGAGAGAACGCGCGAAACCGACCAGGCCTGATTTGGCTGCGGCGTAATTGACTTGACCGGGCGACCCGTAAAGACCGACAACGCTCGAGATGAGAATGACCCGGCCGAACCGGCCTTTCACCATTGACTTGATTGCTCGCTTGACGACCCTGAAGACTCCGGTCAGGTTCGTGTTGATTACTGTCTCAAAATCCTCGTCAGACATCCTCATCAAGAGGGTGTCACGAGTGATTCCCGCGTTTGCCACGACCACTTCAATGGGCCCCAGTGTGTTTTCCACTTCGGCCAGGGCATTATCAAGGCTTTCCCCGTCCGTGACGTCAGCGCGAACAGTGAGAGTTCCCTCGGGTCCTTCTCCCGATCGGGCTGTGACCGCCACTTGGTGTCCCGCTTCCACGCATTGCTTCGCAATGGCGTAGCCGATGCCTCGATTGCCTCCAGTGACCAAAACAGTCCGTGTCGATGTCATAGACATCAAGCATATGTGCAGGCAGAACGCTTAGCATTATGAGCACTATGGCCCAGGTTAATGCCGTCACTTCGTTGCATGAGTCGCCCGACGACGAGCGACGCTCCCGCATGGTCAAATATTCTGCGGCCATGGGTGTGCGCCTTGTGTGTATTGGGTTGTGTTTTGTCACCCCAGGGGCGTGGATGTTGGTTCCGGCCGCGGGTGCCGTGCTGCTCCCCTACTTGGCTGTGGTGGCCGCTAACCAAGTGACTCAACGCGGCAATACCGCTCAGGCTTACGCGCCCTCCCAGATTGTTCGCTTCGACGCTTCTGCCCGCTAGTGCTTGGCGACCTCGGACCCGATTCGTTGCGCTGTTCCCGGCGCGAATGTGAGCAGTCGGCGCAGCATGAGATTGTCTGGCGCAATCCCAAGATTCACACGGAAGATCGGGAAAAAATCTGGTTGTCGTGTGCAGAACACGAGACATTTTTCGTGGAGTACTTAGCCTCTCGCTCATTTCCGGTGTCCTCTCGACTGCTGAGGCAACAATGAGTGCCCTTCGCGTAGCGCTCAGTACCCGCTGGCTGGTGGGGCTCGTGATCACCGTGGTCTTCGCACTCATCACCACGATGTTTGGCCTCTGGCAGTGGGATCGGCGCGGGCAAGCCGTGGCTGAAATGGAGCGAGTGGAAAACAACTACGACCAAGCACCGGTAGCCATTGATGAGTTGTTAACCGGTGGCGATCGTTTCGACGACGATCTGAAGTGGCGCCCGGTCACCCTTGAGGGTGAATATCGCTCAGAGCACCAACTACTTGTGAGGACCAGGCCCCGGGGCGGGCAAGTGGGCTTTGATGTTGTCGTACCCTTTGTGACCGATACCGGGGAGGCCTATTTGGTGAGCCGTGGTTGGGTGCCAACCGGTGAAGAGCAGGATGGCCCTGACCTGGTCCCTGCCGCCCCCACGGGTGCCGTTTCTCTTGAGGGCCGGCTGTTGCCCGGTGAGGCCACCATTGACGGTAGAGGTGCACCGGAGGGACAACTAGCCACAATTAACCTGACGCAAGCGGCCAACGTGACCGGGATTGCACTTTATCCGCACGCATACGTGGCAATGGCCAGCGAAACACCTTCAGTGAGCCCCACTCCCCTGCTCCAGGACAAACCGATGTTGGACGAAGGGCCCCACCTGAGCTACACGTTTCAGTGGTACCTCTTTGGGATTTTAGGTTTCATCGCCTGGGGCTACCTCCTTCGGGAGGAATTGCGTCGGCGCAAGGGAATCACTCGGCCTGAAGCAGCCAGTAAGGCGCGCTCCGATCAAGACTTTGAAGATGCCCTGATGGACCGCGTTGACGCGATGGAGCGACGCTAGAGGTTAAACCCGAGGGCGCGCATCATGTCCCTGCCGTCTTCAGTAATGCGTTCTTGGCCCCACGGCGGCATCCACACCCAGTTGATTCGGAACCGCTCGGCGACGCCGTCAATGGCTTTAGAAATCTCTTCCTCAATGACGTCGGTCAACGGACAACCCGCCGATGTGAGGGTCATGCTGATGATGAGTGCGTCTTCTTCATCATCCCAACTGAGGTCATAGATCAGGCCAAGGTCAACAATGTTGACGCCCAGCTCAGGGTCAATGACGTCTTTGAGTGCTTCCTGGACGGAATCAAACTTTTGGTCGTCGAGAGTAATCGTTCCCATTAGTTCACCTCCTGGCTTAGGTAGCGGTCGTAGCCTTCCTCTTCAAGGCGGTCAGCCAATTCGGCGCCGCCTTCTTCCACAATTTTTCCGCCCACAATGACGTGGACGAAATCGGGGCTGATGTAACGCAAGATACGCGTGTAGTGGGTGATCAGCAAGACCCCAAGGCCTGTTTTGTCCCTCGCATCGTTGACACCTTGGGCAACGATTTTCAACGCATCCACGTCTAAGCCCGAATCGGTTTCGTCGAGTACTGCGAACTTGGGCTCCAGCACCTGCAGTTGCATGATTTCGTGGCGTTTCTTTTCACCACCGGAGAACCCTTCGTTCACGCTGCGCTCAGCGAACCCTGGATCCATTTTGAGCGAGTCCATTGCGCTTTTCAGGTCACCAATCCACTGCCGCAGGGCAGGTGCTTTACCGTCGATGGCCTGTTTCGCCGTGCGAAGGAAGTTCGTCACCGTGACACCGGGAATCTCAACGGGGTACTGCATGGCGAGGAACAAGCCAGCCCTGGCTCGCTCATCAGTCGCCATGGCGAGAACATCCTCACCATCCAATGTGATTGAACCAGAGGTCACGTCATAGCGCGGGTGGCCAGCAATGGTGTAAGCGAGGGTGGACTTTCCGGAACCGTTGGGGCCCATGATGGCGTGGGTTTGGCCCTCTTCGAGGGTGAGGTTCACACCCTTCAGAATTTCCACCGGTCCGGTCTCGGTATTAATACTGACGTGCAGGTCGGTGATCTTTAGTGTCGACATAACAATCCTTCTGTGTGTTGCGGGAATTAGGCGTCGGCGTTTTCGCCGACGGTCACGGTGGGGTCTATGTAGACCTCACCGTCTTTCACGGTCAGTTGGTAGACAGGAACTGGTTCAAAGGCAGGAAAGTTGCGAGGTTTTCCGCTGCGCAAATCAAACTGCGACCCGTGGGCCCAACACTCAAGGGCATCGTCTTCCACGAAACCTTCACTGAGTGAAATTTCGCCGTGTGAACAGGTGTCACCAATGGCGTGGAGTTCACCGGCAGAATCCTTCACCAACGCGATAGGAACACCGTCAATGGTTACCTTGAGGGCCGTGCCGGGGGCAACATCCTCGGCTTTACACACCAAAACCTCGCTCACGACTCCTCCTCGGTCTCGCGAATTTTTTGCCTCACCCGTTCCAGTAAGCGCTCTACGAGCTCTTCGTCGGAAATCTTTAACACAATTTCTCCCAAGAAGCCCTGCACAACGAGCCGCCTGGCCGCCACTTCGGGAATACCCCGCGACTGCAGGTAAAACAGGTGTTCATCGTCGAATCGGCCCGTCGCACTCGCGTGACCGGCACCGGCAATGTCCCCCGTCTTAATTTCGAGGTTCGGAATCGAATCTGCTCTGGTCCCATCTGAGAGAACCAAGTTTCGGTTTTCTTCGTATGAGTCGGTCCCCGTCGCACCAGCGCCGATCAAAACATCGCCGATCCACACGGTTCTCGCGCCTCGGCCATAAAGCGCACCTTTGTAGCTCACCCGGGATTTGGTGTCAGGGCCTTCGTGGTGCACATACACGCGGTGTTCTAAGTGCTGGTGGTGCTCAGCGAAATAGACCCCGAACAGGTCAGCCTCTGAGCCTTGACCGGCCAGGGTAATCGACGGGTTCACGACGACAATGTGCCCGCCCATACTGGCCGCAAAGTGGCGCAGCTGGGCATCCCGACCGACAGTTCCAAAGTGGGGCGAGTAGTGGATTGCCCCTTCGTCCCACTCTTGCAAAGCCACCAATTCGAGGGATGAACCTGCTTCTAGCTGGATTTCGACGTTTTCGGCGAGAAGTGCCTGGCCCTGGGATTCGATGATGACGATTCCGTGGCAGCCTTCCTTCACGTGAATCAGGGTGTGCGCCGCGCGCGGTGTCGCACCCAGGTCGTGTCGGAGAATCCTTGTGGTCTGGCGCTCTGTCGAGGCCACCGTGACCTCGAGCACCTGGTCAACCTGCGACCAGGCATTTGCGGACAACCGATCCTCTGGAAGGCCTACCGCACCGCGAGTGCTCGACGCCACGTCCACAAATTCGACGCTGACACCCTCGGGAGGCGTGCAATCAATAGCGTAGGCACCGCCATCTAGGGGTCCCTCAATGAGGGCGCCGAGTTCTGATACCGGCGTGAGGCGCCATTCGGGCTCTCGCCCAGTGACCGGGGAAAATTCCGCCGGATCAGCTGAGTGAAAGCGCTCCGACCGGGTTTGCACCGGGACGGCTGAGGTCACACGTGTCTGTGACGGATCGAGCGTAACGTTCGACCCGTTCGGTGTCTCTGCGGTCATCTAGCCGACTGACCCTTCCATGTTCATTTCGATGAGCTTGTTGAGCTCCAGGGCATACTCCATGGGCAGTTCCCTGGCGATTGGTTCAATAAACCCTCGCACAATCATCGCCATCGCTTCATCTTCTGGCAAACCGCGTGACTGCAAGTAGAACAGCTGCTCTTCGCTGACCTTCGAGACAGTTGCTTCGTGACCTAACACCACATCATCTACCCGAATATCGATTGCCGGGTAGGTGTCGGAGCGTGAAATTGTGTCCACGAGGAGGGCATCACAGCGCACCGTGTTGGCAGAGTGGTGGGCATTCTCATCGACCCTCACCTCACCGCGGTAACCCGCTCGACCACCGCCACGGGCAATCGACTTCGAGACAATTGACGACGTGGTGTGCGGCGCCATGTGAATCATCTTGGCTCCTGCATCCTGGTGCTGCCCGGGTCCTGCGAACGCGACGGAGAGGGTTTCGCCCTTCGCGTGTTCACCGACCAAGAAGACCGACGGGTACTTCATGGTGACCTTTGATCCGAGGTTTCCATCAATCCACTCCATGGTGGCCCCTTCGTGCGCGATTGCTCGCTTGGTCACGAGGTTGTAGACGTTGTTCGACCAGTTCTGAATGGTCGTGTAGCGCACTCGGGCGTTCTTCTTCACGATGATTTCCACCACGGCAGAGTGCAGCGAATCCGAGGAGTAAATCGGGGCAGTACAACCCTCGATGTAGTGCACGTAAGAACCCTCGTCCGCGATGATTAGCGTGCGCTCAAACTGGCCCATGTTTTCGGTGTTAATCCGGAAGTAGGCCTGGAGAGGGATCTCCACGTGGACACCCGGGGGCACGTAAACAAATGAACCACCCGACCACACGGCGGTGTTCAACGCCGCAAATTTGTTGTCACCCGAGGGGATGACTGACCCAAAGTATTCGGTGAAGAACTCGGGGTGTTCCCGAAGGGCAGTATCGGTGTCGAGGAAGAGCACACCCTGTTCTTCGAGGTCTTCTCGAATCTGGTGATACACCACTTCCGACTCGTATTGGGCCGCGACTCCGGCGACGAGGCGGGAGCGCTCGGCCTCGGGGATGCCGAGACGTTCGTAGGTGTTACGAATTTCTTCGGGGAGGTCTTCCCACGTTTGCGCTTGGCGCTCAGTGGAGCGCACGAAGTACTTGATCTTGTCGAAATCGATGCCACTGAGGTCAGCCCCAAAGTTGGGCATGGGTTTGCGTTCGAAAATTTGTAGAGCCTTGAGGCGCATTTGGCGCATCCAGTCAGGCTCATCTTTCAGGTCGGAAATTTCGGTGACGGTGTCGGGTGAAAGACCGCGTTTCGCGATTGATCCCGCAGCGTCAGCATCGTGCCAACCGAATTCGTAGTTTCCCAGGCCTTCAAGGTCGGGACGGTCCAAAAGAATGTCGGACATTTTTCCTCGCTTTCGCTCGTGCAGGGCTCGCACCGAGGGCTATCAGCGTTGCTTCGGTCTCCTGACCTACACTTCGTGTTCAGACCCTTCAGGGTGACGGCGCCACCTCGAAACGGTGCGAGGCACCATTGCCATAGCGTCCTCAACCTTAGTAGGGACCGCCCCAAAGCAGAAGGGCTTTAGGTGTGAGAAACCTGTGGATGTGGTTGCCAGACCGGGTCATTGGACGCGTTCGGTTCTTTGCGTGGGCCTCCTTGGTGAGCCAAATTCTCATCATCGGTACTGGTGGTGCGGTGCGACTGACGGGCTCCGGTCTTGGTTGCCCAACGTGGCCCCGGTGTACCGAAGAATCGTTTGTGAGTACACCCGAAATGGGTTTTCACGGGATTATCGAATTTGGTAACCGCCTGCTGACATTTCTGCTCATCATCATCGCGATTGGCATGTTTCTCATGGTGGTGCGGATGCGAAAAGAACGTCCCGAACTTCTGCCTCTCTCGGTCGCCCTGGGTCTCGGTATTCCCGCACAGGCCGTTCTTGGTGGCATCACAGTGCTCACAAACCTGAACCCCTACGTGGTCGGTTTGCACTACCTGCTCTCCGCGGTCCTGGTGGGACTAGCGGCGTGGTTGCTCTACCGGGTTCGGGTAGGCCCGGCGACAGGGGTTCGCTCCGCATCGCCACTCCTTGCGAGCATGTTGCCCGTTCTCCTAGGAGTTTTGGGGGTGTCCATTGTGGTGGGCATACTGACCACGGGTTCCGGACCGCACGCCGGGGACGGTGGTGCAGCGAGAAACAACTTGGATTCCGAGCTGCTCCAACACTTGCACTCCTGGCCGTCGTACGTCGTCTTTGGTCTCACGCTCTTAGCCACCGCACTGGCCATCCGACGTGATGGCTCCCCCTCACAGATGCGACTGCGGAGAACCCTCGTGGGGCTCACCGCAGTGACCCTGGTGCAAATCTCTGTGGGTCTCTACCAGGCGCGAAATGGCCTACCGGAGCTCGCTGTCGGCATCCACATGGTGCTTGCGGCCGTGCTGGTGGCGCTCAGCGTCACCGCAATTTTTAGTACCCGGGAAGACCCGGAATTAGCGCCAGCAGCGGATCGACTCCGACAGCGAGAAACAGCAGCGTCAAATAGCTAATACTCGAGTGGAACACCTTCATCGGTTGTAAATCGGATTCACCTCGAATGGCCCGGGCGTAGAGACGGTGGGACTCGATGATGAACCAGGCGCCTCCACCGACTGCCGCCAGCCAATACAGCGGGCCCATGGGGGCGATCGGAATCAGGAGTAGCGACATGACGATGGTGGCCCAGGCATACAAAATCACCTGCACACTGACTTCCCTGGGTCCGCGGACTACCGCGAGCATCGGCACGCCGACACTGCTGTAATCCTCGCGGTAGCGCATGGACAGCGGCCAGTAGTGTGCCGGGGTCCACAAGAACACCACGATGAAGAGAATCCAGGCTTCGAGTGACAAATCGCCCGTCACTGCCGCCCAACCGATAAGGACCGGGAAGCATCCCGCAATTCCACCCCAAATAATGTTCTGTTCGCTGCGACGCTTCAGCCACAGCGTGTAGACGAACACGTAAAACAGGATGGCCGCCAGAGACAGTAGTGCGGCGAGAGCGTTTGTCGTCACCCACAGCAGTGCCACCGAGGCGATACCCAAGGCCCACGCAAAAACCAACGCCTGGCGGCTACTGATCTCACCGGTCACCAGGGGCCTACTCGACGTCCGGCCCATGTCCTTATCGATATCGCGGTCGATGTAACTGTTGAATGTGTTGGCACTGCCCGCGCTGAGCGCTCCCCCGATCAGGGTGAACGCGACGAGCCAGAGGCTGGGGATTCCACGCTCGGCCAGGACCATGACGGGGGCCGTAGTGACCAAAAGCAGCTCAATGACTCTCGGTTTCGTGAGCGCCAGGTAGGCCATGAAACGGTTCCTCGGCGCCGAATCTGAGGAGGAATGGGCGCGAGAGTGGGCGTGATCCAGCGAAGAAGTCATGGTGTACCCCCATCTTAGTTGGCCGGCCTTTCCCGTTCTGAATAGATGCCGAGTCACGCCGATATACTGAAACCACTTCCCCGCGTCCTCGTGTTCTCACAGGCGCCAAAGGGTCGCCGTAGAGGCCCCAGGGGTGGACCCCAGTGTTCGTCAACCTCAAAGGACTGACCCGATGACTTCGGTATTTTCTGATCATGACCGCGCTGCGGTCGACACCGCCCGCCTCTTGGCCGCCGACGCGGTCGAAAAGGTAGGAAATGGCCACCCAGGTACAGCGATGAGCCTCGCGCCCGTGGCCTACCTGCTCTACCAAAAGGTCATGCGGCACGACCCTGCCGATCCCCAGTGGATTGGCCGCGACCGTTTCATTCTCTCGGCAGGACACTCGTCGTTGACCCAGTACGTCCAGTTGTACCTGGGGGGCTTCGGGTTGGAGCTCGATGACCTGAAAGCGCTTCGCACCTGGGGCTCAAAGACGCCGGGTCACCCCGAATACGGCCACACCAGTGGTGTCGAAATCACTACCGGCCCGCTCGGGCAAGGGCTCGCCTCGGCGACCGGTTTCGCCTACGCTCAGCGCTTCGAGCGGGGCCTGTTTGACCCCGAAACTCCCGATGGCGAATCCCCTTTCGATCACTACACCTACGTGATTGCGAGCGACGGTGACATCCAAGAGGGCATTACCAGTGAGGCGGCGTCTCTCGCCGGACACCAACAGCTGGGCCGACTCATTGCGCTGTACGACGCAAACAAGATTTCCATTGAAGACGACACAGATATCGCTTTCACCGAAGATGTCGCTGCGCGTTACACCGCGTATGGCTGGGATGTCCACGTGGTGGACTTTGGCCCCGTCGACAACTACCACGAAGACGTCGACGCGCTGTTTGGCGCAATTGAGAAAGCGCAGGCGGCAACCGATAAGCCCAGCCTGATTGTCGTGAAGACGGTGATCGGTTGGCCCTCACCCCACAAAATGAACACGGGAAAGATTCACGGTGCCGCCATTGGTGCCGAAGAAATCGCCGAAACCAAGACAATCCTCGGCTTTGACCCCCACGAGCACTTTGCCGTGTCCGAGGAGGTCATCGCTCACACCCGTTCCCTCGCGGAGCGTGCGGCGGCAGACCGAGCTGAGTGGTCCAAAAAGTTCGACGCGTGGAAGTCGGCACACCCCGAACGTGCGGCGTTGCTGGCGCGCCTCGAAGCAGGTGAACTACCCGACCTGGAGAAGGTGTTGCCCAGCTTTGAGGGCGTCGACGCCATCGCCACCAGGGCCGCCTCGGGCAAAGTGATCAACGCGCTCGCGAAGGTGTTGCCTGAACTGTGGGGTGGCTCGGCCGACCTGGCTGAATCAAACCTGACCACCATCGAGTCAGCGGCGTCTTTCGCTCCTGCAGAACACTCCACAAGCCAATGGAGTGCGGACCCCTATGGCCGGGTGTTGCATTTTGGCATTCGCGAACACGCAATGGCCGCCATTATCAACGGAATCGTCTTGCACGGACCGACCAGAGCCTTTGCGGGAACATTCCTGATCTTCTCCGACTACATGCGTCCCTCAGTGCGTCTCGCTGCGCTCATGGGAATTCCCAGCATTTTTGTGTGGACCCACGATTCTGTGGCACTGGGTGAAGATGGCCCCACCCACCAACCCATCGAACAGCTGTGGAGCCTGCGGGCAATCCCCGGCCTCGATGTGGTCCGTCCTGCCGACGCCCACGAAACAGCGTGGGCGTGGAAGACAATGTTGGAGCGCCGTGAAGGACCTGCAGGTATTGCGCTCACCCGCCAAGGTGTGCCGGTATTCGAGCGCGGTGCTGATTACGCGCCTGCATCCCTTACCGCCAAAGGCGGATACACCCTCGCCGAGGCCAGTAGTGGACAGCCCGATGTCATCCTGATTGCTACCGGCTCGGAAGTTTCCCTGGCCGTGGAAGCAAGAACCAGTCTGGAATCCGAAGGGATTGCCACGCGCGTCGTGTCGATGCCCTGTGTGGAATGGTTTGACGCCCAAGACCAGGCTTACCGAGACAGTGTGTTACCCCCCGATGTGAGCGCCAGGGTCTCTGTAGAGGCTGGGATTTCACAAGGATGGCACCGTTTTGTGGGTGACCACGGGCACAGTGTGTCAATTGAACACTTTGGTGCCTCGGCCGACTACAAAACCCTCTACCAAGAATTCGGAATGACGACAGACGCTGTCGTTTCCGCTGCCAAAACCGTGCTGTCACGCACGCAGGCTTAAGACGAAGGAGTAAAACATGAGTGCAACTGCAGAACTGAGCACACTGGGTGTGAGTATTTGGCTGGACGACCTTTCCCGTGAGCGCATCACGTCGGGAAACCTCGCCCAACTGATTGACACTCACAACGTGGTCGGCGTCACCACCAACCCGACAATTTTCCAACAGGCAATCAGCAAGGGTGACGCTTACGCCGAGCGTGTAGCCGCCTTGGGTGAGGCCGGGCACAGCACGGAAGACGCGGTCTTCGCCTTGATGGTCGATGATGTGCGAGATGCCTGCGATATTTTCGTGCCTCAATTTGAGGCCAGTGCGGGTGTCGATGGACGGGTGTCCATTGAAGTCTCCCCCGTTCTCGCCCACGACACACAGGCCACGATCGAACAGGCAACGGTCCTCGCAGAGAGTGTGGGCCGCGCCAATGTGTTGATCAAGATTCCGGCAACAAAGGCCGGTCTCCCGGCGATCACCGAGACTCTTGCCCGGGGAATCAGCGTCAATGTGACGTTGATCTTCTCGCTGGAGCGATACCGCGAAGTGGTCGATGCTTACCTTGCTGGTGTGGAACAGGCCGCCGAGCGAGGCGTCGATATTTCCACCCTGCATTCTGTGGCGTCCTTCTTTGTCTCGCGGGTTGACACCGCCATTGACCAGCAACTCGATGCGATCGGTACCCCTGAAGCGAAAGAGCTTCGATCCAAGGCGGGCATCGCCAACGCCCGACTTGCCTACGAAGCATTCGAAGAGCTTTTTCACAGCGATCGTGCGAAAAAACTGCTCGCTGACGGAGCCAACGCTCAACGCCCCTTGTGGGCATCGACAGGTGTGAAAGACCCTGCCTTGCCCCCCACTCTGTACGTCACCGCGTTAGCTGCACCCCACACGGTGAACACCATGCCCGAAAAAACACTCCAGGCCACCGCAGAACTCCACGCCATTGAGGGGGACCAGGTGTCGGGCTTCTACGCAGAGGCGCACAGCGTGATGGACGCACTGGCCGACTTGGGTATTTCTTACGCTGAGATCACTCAAGCGCTGGAGGATGAAGGCGTCTCGAAATTCATCGACAGCTGGCACGAGTTACTAGAAACGGTCGAAAAGGCGTTGGGCGCAACCCAATGACGCTTCGGGTTCACCTCGAGTCCACTTTTCGACGCTCGCTCGGCGACGCTGTGGGCACCCTGGTGTCGAAAAAAGTGCCCTCGCGGCTTGCCGTCGGTGATGCGACGTTGTGGGGGGTGGATGCCGAACCTGAAGCATCGATCCGTGTGGGTTGGGTCGCTGACCCTTCCCTGATGCGCCCCTTGGTTGACGACGTGGACGAGCTTCGTCGGGCTTTTGCTGCCGAGGGAGTAACCCGGTTTGTTCTCTGCGGTATGGGTGGGTCATCACTGGCACCAGAAGTGATGGCGTCTGTCGCAGGAGTGCAGTTAGAAATTGTGGACTCCACTCATCCCGATCACGTCACTCAGGCACTCTCCGGGGATGTGCGGTCAACCGCCGTGATTGTCTCCTCGAAATCCGGCACGACCGTGGAGACTGCGGCGGCCAGAGCGGCATTTGCAGAAGCTTTTCAGGAGCTGGGAATAGATCCCACCAGTCGGATTCTGATTGTGACCGACCCGGATTCTCCGCTTCACAAAGAGGCGGCGGGAAATGGCCACCGGGTCTTTACTGCGGACCCACTTGTGGGTGGCCGCTTTTCTGCGCTCACCGCTTTTGGGCTGGTGCCCGCCACTCTTGCCGGAGTCGACACCGCTGCCCTCCTGAGCGATGCCCACAACGCCTGGAGTGCATTGCAGCAGGACAGTGAGGAAAACCCCGCTGTGCTGCTGGCTGCCTCGTTGTCGACGCCATCGCGCGATATTGCTGTGCTGACACCCAGTGAAAGCCTGCCTGGCCTTGGGGACTGGATTGAGCAGCTCGTGGCGGAATCAACGGGTAAAGACGGGCTTGGGGTGCTTCCTGTTGTCACCTCCAGCGCTACTCCCCCAGAAGCCACACACGCACTCGACGACGTCGTCATCGTCGATCTTTCAGGTGACAGGCAAGACGTGTCCCACGTCAGCATTGAGGCCACACTGGGTGGATCTTTCTTGTTGTGGGAATACGCCACGGCCTATTCCGGGGTCCTCTTAGGGTTGAATCCTTTCGACCAACCTGACGTGGAGAGCGCCAAAACGGCCACCAGAAGCCTTCTCGAGTCCATGCCCAGCCGACAGGAACCGTCGGAAGTAACAGAGCAATACACCCTGTGGGCCCCCGATGATTCGACCACTCTGGCGGATGCCTGGTCGTATCTTCACAGGCAGCTCGGAGATTCGGGTTACCTGGCCCTTCAGGTGTATGGAAACCGTCTTGAGCTCAGTGATTTCGTCCAAGTGCGAGAGCACTTGGCGGCAGAAACGGGACGCCCCGTCACACTGGGCTTTGGCCCCCGGTTTCTTCACTCCACGGGTCAGTTCCACAAAGGTGGCACTCCCGATGGTGTCTTCCTGCAACTAGAAATCGAACCTCAAAGGGATCGGGACATACCGGGGTTTCCCTACAGCTTTGCCACCTTGATTGATGCGCAAAGCTGGGGTGATCGTCAGGTACTGACAGAGCGCGGCCGCCCTGTGTTAACCCTGCGTGTCGATTCAGCAGAAACCGCCCGCACACTCCTGTCCACGCTCAAGGAGTCTGCGTGAGGTACAACCCGTTACGGGACCCCGCGGATCGACGCCTCGCACGTCTGGCTGGCCCCAGCGCGCTCGTCATTTTCGGTGTCACGGGAGATTTGGCGAGGAAGAAGTTAATCCCCGCCATTTACGACCTGGCTGCCGGTGGGCTGTTACACCCCGGCTTTTCCGTAGTGGGTTATGGCAGAAGGCCATGGTCGGATGAACAGTTCCAGGAAGAGGTCGCCCAATCGGTCCACTCCCACGCCAGGGAAGCGTTTGACGAGCGGGTCTTTGAGAGGCTTCGTGCGGGATTGCGCTTTGTGGAGGGGAGCTTTAGCGAGCCCGAAGGCTTTAGCACCCTGGCCACTGTGTTAGATGAGCTGGCCCACACCCGTGGCACTGGCCACAACCACGCGTACTATCTGTCGATTCCCCCCGGGCAATTCCCCGTCGTGACCCAACGGTTGGAAGAGGCCGGACTGGCTGAAGATGCCGGTGGTGCTTGGCGCAGGGTGATCGTCGAAAAACCTTTTGGTAGTGATGAAAAAACCGCCGCCGAGCTCAACCTGGCGCTGGAAAGGGTGTTTAAACCCGAATCGGTGTTCCGCATTGACCACTACCTCGGTAAAGAAACGGTGCAAAACCTTCTGGCACTGCGTTTCGCTAACTCGATGTATGAGCCCATCTGGAATGCCCACTACGTCGACCATGTGCAAATCACCATGGCGGAAGAAATCGGTGTCGGATCCCGAGCCGGTTACTACGACGGCATTGGTGCCGCGAGAGATGTGATCCAAAATCACCTCCTGCAACTACTCGCCCTCACCGCGATGGAAGAACCAGGAACCCTCGGGGCTGATGATGTGCGGGTAGAAAAAGAAAAAGTCTTGGCTGCGGTCGCGCCAATAGCCCACCCGCCCACTTCTTCCGCCAGAGGCCAATACCTGGGCGGTTGGCAGGGTGGTGCAGCGGTCGCGGGCTATTTGGACGAAGACGGCATTGACCACAGCTCGGGAACCGAAACTTATGCAGCACTTCGCCTAGAGGTGAACACCCGCCGCTGGCAGGGTGTCCCTTTTTACTTACGCACCGGCAAACGTTTAGGACGCCGGGTGACCGAAGTTGCGGTGGTCTTTAAAGACTCCCCCGGGCATTTGTTCCCCGAAATCGCCCACGGCGAGGTGGGTCAAAACGCACTCGTCATCCGGGTCCAGCCCGATGAAGGTGTCACCATGCGTTTTGCCTCCAAAGTTCCTGGCCCCGATATGCAGGTGCGAAACGTCACCATGGACTTCGGCTACGGCCACGCCTTTACCGAAACCTCGCCCGAAGCCTACGAGCGGCTCATATTGGATGTCCTGCGCGGCGACGCGCCACTATTTCCGCGCCAGAGGGAAGTCGAGTTGTCCTGGCACATTCTTGATCCGGTTCTCGCCCACTGGGAAGAACAGGGCACCCCGGAGGGATACCTGCCCGGGACGTGGGGTCCACCATCTGCCGACCAACTGTTGCTTCGAGACAACAGGGTGTGGAGGCGACCATGATTATCGACCTGCCTAACACCACTGTGGCTGATGTGAATAAACGCCTGGTGAGCGCGCGTGAAGAAGGTGGCGCCGTGGCTTTGGGCCGTGTGCTCACCTTCCTCATTTACACCCCCCACGACGGTGAGGAACAAGCCATTGCTGCCGCTAATGAGGCCAGTAGTGAGCACCCCATGCGCATTGTGGTGGTCACTGAGCCCCAAACCCACTCCGATGCACCGGGCCTTTCTGCCCAGTTGCGCCTGGGGGGCGATGCAGGGGCGAGTGAGGTCGTGGTGCTTCGCCCTGAAGGTCCCAGTGCGAACTCCCTGCCCGGTCTAGTGAACGGACTATTACTTCCTGATACCCCGGTGGTGACGTGGTGGCCCAGTCACTGTCCGGACTGTATGGCAGAAACGTCCCTCGGGCAGATTTCCCAACGACGGATTCTCGATTCGCAGTCCCTCGGTCAAGGCATTGTCGGTTTAGACCGGATAGCGAGTGGTTACCGGCCAGGTGACACCGACCTCGCCTGGGGGCGCATTACCGGCTGGCGGACGCAGCTTGCCGCCACACTGGACTACCTCGAGATCGAGACAATTCATTCGGCCACTGTTGCAGGCGTAGCGGACAACCCCTCCGTGGCACTCCTCGCGGGCTGGCTGGCTGTGTCGCTTGGACAACCTGTCACCCTCGATCCCAGTGCCCCTGAAGGAATTGGCGGTGTCTATTCCGTGCAGCTGGACACCAGCGAGGGTGAGATCTCTCTGGTGCGCACCGACGATCAAACGGTGCTGCTTCGCGTGCCAGGCCAACCCGAATTTCCGCTGCTGCTGCCACGTCGTGGACTCTCAACTCTGGTAGCTGAAGAGCTCCGTCGACTCGCTCCTGACACCATTTATGGCCGCGTACTCGCTGAAGGCATTCCGATGCTGAAGGTGATCGGTCAGTAGAGTTAAGAAATGTCCTTTGGCCGATGTGGATCATGTCATGACCGATAAGCGGGTAGTAATCGCCCCAAGCACGACTGACCTCGCAGCTTTGGTCGCCGACAAATTCGTGGTGCGTGCGAGAAAAACTCTCGATCGAACCGGATTCTTTCGAGTGGTTCTCACTGGTGGGGGCTTGGGCACAGAAGTGTTGCAGGCTATTTCGGAACACCCAAAGGTTCACCAGCTGAACTGGTCCGGAGTGACAGTTTTTTGGGGTGATGAGCGCTTTGTCGAGGCCTCACACGAAGACCGAAACGATTTAGCAGCGCAAAGGGCTCTCCTCGATGGTGTGGGACTGAGTGACGAGCAGCTCGTGCGGTTTCCGAGCTCCGATGGTGGCGTCGACCTGGAGGGCGCCGCCACACAGGCAAGAGCTGCCCTGTTGGAACACGGCCAAGATGGCCAGTGGCCACACTTTGACCTTGCCTTTGCCGGTATGGGCCCCGATGGGCACGTGCTCAGTGTGTTTCCTGGCTCGTCGCAGGCGATGGCCGCGACGCCCGACGTTCAGGCCGTCTGGAACTCGCCGAAACCCCCGCCTCTACGGTTGACGATGACGATTCCTCTGCTGAATCGAGCGGACCGGGTGTGGATGGTGGTCTCAGGAGCCAATAAGGCTGCCGCCTTGGGCCTTGCCTTGGCGGAAGCATCCGTCGCCGAGGTTCCCGCATCGGGTCTGCGCGGGGTGCGATCCACCAAAATTTTCACCGACGCCGAACTGGCCGGTCTACTCCCTGAAGAGTTAGTGCGCAGCGACACGTTCTGGAGCGCAGAAGATGAACGCGCCGACTATGTCCCGAAGGCTCTTCGCTGACGGGGTGCCCATTTGAGCCTTAGGCTCGACCCTTTTTCTGTCGGAGCTTTTCGAGTGCTTCGTCAAGGATCGAGACGGCTTCTTTTTCCGTGCGACGCTCTTTCACGTAGGCGAGGTGGGTCTTGTAGGGCTCGTTAATGGCAACCTCGGGAGGGTTTTCCTTGTCCCGCCCTGCCGGAAGGCCTGAGTGTGGAGAGTCAATAGTCTCAGGAATTTCTTCGGGGTCAACCTGGGCGGAAAAGTACCGAACGGTTTCATTACCCATCGCATCCCAGTAGGAGACCGCAATTCGATCGGCAAGAATTCCCCGATCTTGTTCGCCCATCGGGCCTGAGCCCACTCGGGTCCCACGAATCGCGCTACCACCTGAAGCCATGGATATTTCCTTCCGCCTCGTGCCCTTGCGGGCCTGACACTGTTAAAGAACGTCGTTAAATAACGTCGAAACGGGTGAACAGGCCGATCGCCACAATGGACGACACCCACACCAGCGCGACAATGACTGTGATTCTGTTCAGGTTACGCTCGGCAACCCCAGAGGAGCCGAGGTTTGATGTCACTCCCCCACCAAACATGTCGGAGAGGCCACCACCGCGGCCTTTATGCAACAAAATCATGAGGGTCAGCAGCAGACTGGTGAGCGCCAGTAGTACCTGGAACACCACGAAAATGATTTCCACGGTCACCCTTCCTCTTTCGACCAGTGTCCTAGTCTACGGGTTTTCGCCACAGGGCTAGTCGATTGTGACGTGCTTTTCGAATTGCGCGATGGCCGCAAATTCTTCTGCGTCGAGACTTGCCCCACCCACAAGGGCGCCATCCACGTCAGCACCCCTCATAAACCCGGCAATGTTGCTGGATTTCACGGAGCCACCGTAGAGGATGCGCGTGCGATCCGCCTGCTCGTCGCCGTGGAGGGTGCGAATAGTCTCACGCAACACTCCACAGACCTCTTGGGCTTGCTCCGCAGTTGCCGGTGTGCCACTACCAATGGCCCATACGGGTTCGTAGGCCACCACAATCTCGTCCTCAGCAGAGATTCCCTCTAACACTGCAGTGAGCTGGGCGACGGGTACCGCACTTTGGCCGACCGTTTCCAAATCTTCCGCGGTTTCTCCCACACACAACACAGGGGTGAGCGAGTGACGCAGCGCAGCCTGGACTTTTGCCAGACACACCTGATCATTTTCGCCGTGGTTGGCGCGCCGCTCAGAGTGCCCGACGAGGACGTAGTCGCAGGCCAACGCTTTCAAAAAGGCGCCGGAGATGTCCCCCGTGTGTGCACCCGAATCGTGTGCCGAGAGGTCTTGGCCACCCAGCGAAAAATCGAGCTTGTCAGCGGCAATCAGGGTTTGAACAGAGCGAAGGTCAGTAAACGGGGGAAACACGGCCACCTCTACAGTGTCCGACTGGAAGTTGCGGTCTTTAAGCGTCCAGGCCAACTTTTGCACCAACGCAATTGACTGCAAGTGGTCCAAGTTCATCTTCCAATTTCCGGCAATCAGTGCACGCCTGGCCGCTGTGGTGCCTACCATCCCAGTACTTCCAATCCGGGAAGTGTCTTCCCCTCGAGAAACTCCAAACTTGCCCCACCACCGGTCGATATGTGACCAAACTGGTCATCATCAAAACCGAGGCGTCGGACTGCGGCAGCAGAATCGCCGCCACCCACCACACTCAACCCGGCCACTTCAGTCAGGGCTGCGGCAACTGCGCGGGTTCCGTGGGCGAACGCATCAAATTCGAAGACGCCCATGGGACCATTCCAAAACACGGTCCGGGAGGACGCAATAATTTCGGCGAAGTGCTGCGCGCTGTCGGGACCAATATCGAGGCCGATGGCATTCTTTCCTACCGGCCCCGATTCCAACTGGTCGATGGGCAGGACAGTGGAGGGCGCATCCGCAGCAAACGACTCAGCCATCACAATGTCTGTGGGTAACACGATTTCCACACCCAGTTCGCTCGCCCGACTCAGATAGCCCTTCACGGTCTCGATCTGGTCAGCTTCAAGAAGACTCGAGCCGGTGGCGTGACCCTGTGCTTGGAGAAGGGTAAAGAGCATCCCGCCACCAATCACCAGCTTGTCGACGACGGGCAATAACGCGTCGATCACGCCGAGTTTGTCGGATACTTTCGAACCGCCGAGCACAACGGTGTAGGGCCGCTCAGGGCTGGACCTTAGAGCCTCGAGAACTTTCACTTCGGCTTCGATCAATAGGCCAGCGGCCGAGGGCTTCGCCTCCACCAGTTCCACCACGCTCGCCTGGGGTCGGTGAACGACTCCAAAACCGTCGCTGACGACACAGTCGAGGGGTGCTGCCAGCTCTTCGGCGAAGGCTCGACGTTCCTCGGCGTCCTTGGACGTTTCCCGAGCGTCGAACCTGAGGTTTTCGACCAGCACAATGTCGCCAGCTGCGGCCTTTGACAGCGCGGCCTGAACTTCGGCGCCGGTGACCTGGTTCACGGCCTTCACAGAGCCTGACCACAGTTCCTGCAGACGTGTTGCGACGGGAGCCAACGAGTATTTTTCGTCTGGTTGTCCATCCGGGCGACCCAAATGGCTCATGACCACCATCGTGGCTCCGCGCGCGGCCAATTCTTTTAGCGTCGGAAGGGCCGCGTGAACCCGACCATCATCGGTAATCTCCCCATCTTTCAGGGGAGTATTTAAATCAAGTCGCACCCCCACCACAAGGCCCTCGAGGGAGCCCAGGGTGTCAATCCCGCGAAGACCCACTAGGCGAGGCGGGCGCCGACGTAACTGGCGAGGTCAACCAGGCGGTTGGAGTAACCCCACTCGTTGTCGTACCAAGAGCTGACCTTCACCTGGTTGTCGATCACACGGATCAGACCACCGTCAACGATCGAGGAGAACGGGTCGCCCACGATGTCTGAGGACACAATCGGGTCGTCGGTGTACCGCATCACTCCGGCCATAGCGCCCTTGTCGGAGTGTGAGCGATAAAGGTCTTGAATTTCGTCCACGCTGATGGATTTCGCGACATCGACCGTGAGGTCGGTAATGGAGCCTGTAGGAACGGGGACGCGCAGGGCGAAGCCGTCCAGTTTGCCCTTCAGCTCTGGCATGACCAGGCCAATCGCTTTCGCAGCACCCGTTGAAGTGGGCACCACATTCACGGCCGCAGCCCGGGCGCGACGCAAATCACTGTGAGGACCATCCTGCAGGTTCTGATCGGCGGTGTACGCGTGGACTGTGGTCATCAGTCCTCGTTCGATACCCACCGCGTCGTGAAGCACTTTGGCCATGGGAGCGAGGCAGTTAGTCGTGCACGACGCGTTGGAGATGATGTGGTGTGCAGCGGGATCATAATTCTCGTGGTTCACACCCATCACGACCGTGATGTCTTCACCGCTGGCCGGTGCAGAGATAATCACTTTCTTCGCACCTGCATCGAGGTGGGCTTTGGCTTTGTCGGCCGAGGTGAAGAAACCCGTCGATTCGATGACAATGTCAACGCCGTGATCAGCCCACGGCAGAGCCCCGGGGTCACGCTCGGCGTGGACGGCGATTTTCTTTCCCCCGACGACCAGGTGGTTACCCTCTACCGAGACCTCTTGGTCCAGGCGTCCAGAGACTGAGTCATATTTCAGGAGGTGTGCGAGCACACTCGGGTCGGTCAAATCGTTAACGGCAACGACGTTGATGTCTTGACCGGAGGCCAGTGCGGCTCGGAAGAAACTTCGACCAATCCGACCAAAGCCGTTAATTGCGACGGTGACTGACATTACTCTCCAAAGGTTTGAACTGAACGGGGTGTGATAACTACTCAGGTTTAGGACAGTAGCAGGGCCTGTCCGCTGGCTCCACGAGCAGCCGCGAGGCGGGCCGCCACATTTTCCCAGTTGACGATGTTCCAGAACGCGGCGACGTAGTCACCCTTAACATTTTGATAGTCCAGGTAGAACGCGTGCTCCCACATGTCCAACTGGAGCAGTGGTGTGGTGCCTTGGGCCGTGTTGGCTTGCTGGTCGAAAAGCTGTTGAACGATCAGTTGCTCGCCGACGGGATCCCAGGACAATACGGCCCAACCAGAGCCCTGGATACCCATGGCTACGGCGTTGAAGTGCGCGGTGAATTTCTCGTAGGAACCAAAGAACTCGTCGATGGCCGCCTGGATCTCACCTTCAGGAGTTGCCGGGCCGTGCCCTTGCATGTTGGTCCAGAAAATTGAGTGGTTGACGTGTCCACCAAGGTGGAAAGCCAAGTCCTTCTCGAGCTTGTTAATCGCACCGAAGTTACCGGATTCGCGGGCTTCGGCCATCTGTGCGAGGGCATTATTTGCCCCGTCCACGTAGGCCTTGTGGTGTTTGCTGTGGTGAAGTTCCATGATTCGCGCCGAGATGTGAGGCTCCAGGGCGGAATAGTCGTAGGAAAGTTCAGGCAGGGTGTAGGCAGCCATGATGTCCTCTCTCGTTTGTGTCTCTTTAGTCTAAGCAGGGTCGAGACCAGGCGACACCGAATTCACCAAATGGTTAATATCCGACGTAGTCGCTCGGCACACTGGCCAAGGTTCCCGGAACACCGAGCTCTTCGGCGCGCTTGTCAGCCATTGCCAGTAAGCGTCTAATCCGTCCCGCAACCGCATCTTTCGTTAACGGTGGATCGGCAAAATGGCCTAGTTCATCCAGGCTTGCCTCGCGGTGGTCCAGACGAAGTCGCCCCGCGTACAACAGGTGGTCGGGTACTGAATCCCCCAATAGTTCCAGGGCACGCTCCACCCGAGCACAGGCCGCAACCGCTGCCTGTGCTGAGCGACGCAGGTTAGCGTCATCAAAATTGACCAGCCGGTTGGCGTTCGCACGCACTTCCCTTTTCGCGCGGAGCTCTTCCCACATTCCCATCGCGTCGGTGGCACCCATTTCTCGCAGCAGCTGGGACATCGAGTCCGGCTCGCGCACGATCACGCGCTGCGCCATGCGCACTTCGCGGGCTTTGGCTTGAACGTTGATGCGCTGGGCAAGGCCGACCATGGCGATCGCTGATTCACCGGTGGGTGCGATGAGTTCAATTGCCGACGAGCGTCCCGGTTCGCTCAGTTGCCCTCGGGCTAAAAATGCCCCCCGCCAAATGGCGGGTACGTCACCAATCGCGCTGGTGGTCAACTTATTCGGTAAACCCCTCACTGGGCGGAGTCGCTGGTCAAGAAGGCCCATTTGGCGGGCGAGGATGTCGCCGCCTTGGCGAACCCGGACAACATAGACGGGGTGTTGACGTTGGGCCGAGGGCTGCAACACCGCCGCGTCCGTACTAAAACCCAACAACTCAAGAAGCTCCCTGCGAACCTTCTTCGCCGTTTCTTTGTGCGTGAGTTCCACCTCGACGGCGATGCTTCCCGAAATCACATGCAGGCCACCCGCGAAGCGAAGAATGGTCGCCAGTTCGGCCAGCCGAGCCGACTGTGTCGGTGCCACAATCCGGACGATGTCGTCCTTCACGGCAACCGTCAATTCATCAACACTCACAGGGTTACTCCCGTCCTACATCGCGGTGTTTGACCGACACCCGCACATCGGGCCACTCTTCCAACAGCTTGCCGACCGTTTCCGCGGTGGACACTGATCGGTGTCGTCCGCCGGTACAGCCAATCGCTAACGTGGCAAATCGTTTGTTTTCTTCGCCGTAGCCCGTGAGGACTGCGCGCAGTGCCTGCAACTGTGAATCGATAAAAGCGTCAGCCAGGTCTCCGTCTAAGACAAATTCTTGAACCTCTTTGTCCAAACCAGTGCGGTCCTTGAGTTCTGGCGACCAGTAGGGGTTACGCAAGAACCGCATATCCCACACCATGTCGGCATCACTGGGCAGTCCGTATTTATAACCGAAACTTAAGACCGTGAGCGCGATGCCCGGTGAACCTTCCCCGGAAAACCGCTCACCCACAGTGTTGGTCAGTTGGTGGACGTTCAAATCGGTGCTGTCTATGACGACATCGGCCCGCTCACGGATCGGGCGCATCAGGTCCCGCTCTTTATGGATGCCGTTGAGAATGGTGCCATCCGCTTGAAGGGGGTGTGGTCTTCTCACCTGTTCGAAACGGCGAACCAGGACGTCGTCACTGGAATCCAGAAACACCACAGTGACCCCGACGCGGCTTCCCAGGTCCAATATTGCTTCACGGGCGTATTCAAAAAATTGGCCGCCCCGGACATCGACAACGCAAGCCACTCGGTTGAGACCGTGCTCAGGCAGACTGGCCAACTCGATAAAGGGTTTCAACATTTGGGGTGGAAGGTTGTCGACGACATACCAGCCCTGGTCCTCTAATGCGTTGGCAGCCGTCGAGCGACCCGCTCCGGACATGCCGGTGAGG
Organism: Pontimonas sp.; assembly: GCA_965657845.1. Classification (GTDB taxonomy): domain Bacteria; phylum Actinomycetota; class Actinomycetes; order Actinomycetales; family Microbacteriaceae; genus Pontimonas. The sequence goes on along the minus strand of CBFHPU010000001.1, from coordinate 10,604 downwards.
ATTAAGACCTCACCGCTCGAGTCCGCCTCAGTCATGTACCCCAAAATCCCTTACATTCCGCAATGGTTAAGCCTTCATCGTAGTGCCCCGGTGTGGTCCCACTTTGCGCTGTGTGGGGGCATACACCCGCCTCAGCTGTGGAGCGAGGAATAAATCGTGTGGGCAAGTTTTTTTCCCACCCCGGGCACCTTTTGGAGGCTCTCCACATCGGCCGTTCGCACTTGGGCAACCGAACCAAAGGTTTTCAGGAGAGCGTTAGCCATCGCCTCCCCCACACCGGGAATGTCGACCAATTCGCTTTTCAACGAGCGTTTTCTGGTGGTGCGCTGGTAGCTGATGGCTGCGCGGTGTGCTTCGTCACGTACTCGTTGCAGAAGGAAGAGCGCTTCGCTACTGCGGGGCAAAATGACGGGAAAGTCGCGGCCTGGCAGCCACACTTCCTCTAGGCGTTTTGCGAGACCACACACGGGGATGTCCATGCCGGAGTCATCCAGTGCCCGTTTCGCCGCGTTGACCTGGGGTTGACCGCCATCGATCACCAGTAGCCCTGGCGGATAGGCGAAACCGCTTTTTTGGCGCGGCCCGTCTTGTTCACCCACAGCCTCAGCGGATCCTTCTTGGAGTCGCCGAAGCCGCCGACTCACCACCTCATAGATTCCTGCCGTGTCATCTTGGGGTGCATCGAGAGCGAACTTTCGGTAGTGGTCCTTCCGCGGAATGCCATCTTCAAAGACGACCATGGCGGCAACAGGGTTTTCTCCACCCAGGTGGGAGACATCGAAACATTCAATGCGCAGTGGCGCTTCTGGCAGGCCTAGCGCCTCACCCAGCTCAGCCAAAGCAGCGGATCGGGCCACAACATCCGTTGAGCGTTTCGAGAGGAAAGACTGCAGTGTTTGTCGGGCATTGATGCGAACCGTTTCCGCTAGCGACGCAAGGTCGCCTCGTTTGGCGACCCGGATTTCCACTCCCCCGCGCTCACCCTGTTCCTGGCGCACCTGGCCGAGACGCTCCTGCCACACATCGTGGCTCTCCGGCAGCCGGGGAAGGGCAACCACCCGTGCGGGCGGAAACGAATCGTCAAACCCGTCGCGCAGGAGCGTTTCGACCAATTCCGCCTCACTCAAGGGCTCCTCCCCGTCAAGAACCCAGCCTCGGGCTTGGCGGATACGCCCTCCTCGAACCCGAAAGACGTAGGCGGCGGCGTGAAGCTCATCGGTGGCAATACCGAAAATGTCCGCATCTACTGCCTCATCGAGCACCATGGTGTTTTTCACCATGATGGTTTCGATGGCGTCGATACGGTCACGGAGTTTCGCGGCTTTTTCAAAATCCAGACGCTCTGCGGCTTGAATCATGTCGTAGCGCAGGGTGTCGAGAACGCGGTCGTCTTTGCCGTCCATGAAGGCCGCAAGACCCAGAGCGAGAGCTTTATGCTCCTCCGGACTGACCCGATCCACACACGGGGCAGCGCATTTGCCGATGTCACCGAGAAGGCAGGGGCGTGCTTGGCGCTTGGCTCTTCGGTACACACTTTGGGTACACGAACGCACCGGAAATGCTCTCAGTAGCGTGGAGAGGGTGTCTTTTAGGGCCCAGGAGTTGGCGAAGGGCCCGAAATATTTGGCGCCTTTGATGTCTTTTCGACGTGAGAGGAACACGCGGGGAATGTCGTCCGAGACCGTCACCACCAGGTAGGGATACGACTTGTCGTCTCGGAAACGGATGTTGAATTCTGGTTGATACTGCTTAATCCAGGCGTATTCGAGCTGTAAAGCGGCGCGCTCGGTTTGGACTACCGTCCAATCAATCGAACGAGCAGTCTGAACCATCCGTCTCGTCCGGTCAATCAGACGCTCAGGGCTCACAAAGTAACTGGTGACCCGATTTCGAAGATTTTTGGCTTTGCCCACATAGATGACGGTCCCTTTTTCGTCCAGGAACCGATACACCCCCGGCTGTGTGGGGATGTCCGCGGTGCGTGGACGCCAGGGGGCGATCAAACTCACGGTGTTCTGGCCATCGCCTCTCGCAAAAACTGGCCGGTGTGTGAGGCCTCAACGGCGGCGACTTCGGTCGGGGTTCCCTCAGCGACGACTTGACCACCACCGGCACCCCCTTCTGGACCGAGGTCGATAATCCAGTCGGCCGATCGGATGACGTCAAGGTTGTGTTCGATCACAATCACACTGTTGCCTTTGTCGACAAGCCCCTGGAGTACCACGAGAAGCTTCTTGACGTCGTGAAAGTGCAGGCCTGTGGTGGGCTCGTCCAGCACGTAGATGGTGCGCCCCGTGGAACGACGCTGTAATTCGGTGGCCAGTTTGACGCGTTGGGCTTCCCCGCCGGACAGGGTGGTGGCCGCTTGTCCCAGTCGCACGTAGCCCAATCCGACATCGACAAGTGTGGCCAGGAATCGGTGGATCGAGCTGATGGGTTCGAAAAATGTGGTCGCCTCTTCGATCGGCATATTCAGCACATCGGCAATGGTTTTGCCCTTGTAGTGCACCTGCAACGTCTCCCGGTTATAACGCGCACCGTGGCACACCTCGCACGGCACGTACACATCGGGGAGGAAGTTCATTTCGATGGTGATGGTGCCATCGCCCGCACAGTGCTCACACCGCCCACCCTTGACGTTGAAACTGAAACGGCCCGGGAGGTAACCCCGCATTTTGGCCTCTTGGGTTTCGGCAAAGAGGGCACGAATTTTGTCAAAAACGCCAGTGTAGGTGGCCGGGTTTGACCGGGGTGTGCGGCCAATGGGGGCTTGGTCGACGTGGACGATCTTGTCGAGGTGTTCCACACCTTCGATGCGCGTGTGTTTGCCGGGCACGTGACGGGCTTTGTTGAGCCTATTTGCCAAGGATCGGTACACAATGTCGTTGACCAGAGACGACTTTCCTGAACCACTGACACCCGTGATGGCACACAACACACCGAGCGGCAGTGTCACGTCAATGGTGCGCAGATTGTTTTCCCGGGCGCCCACGACGGTCAGGACCCGTTCCGGATCGATGGGGCGAATGTCACGAGGCTCCACCACTTGCCATGCCCCGGAGACATATTTGGCCGTCAGGGATTTCTTTTCGGAGGCGAGTTTTGACACCGGGCCCGAGTGGACAATGTAGCCGCCGTGTTCTCCCGCCTCGGGGCCGATATCCACCAACCAGTCCGCGGTGCGAATGGTGTCTTCATCGTGTTCCACCACGATGAGGGTGTTGCCGAGGTCACGGAGGGTGATCAACGTATCAATCAGACGGTTGTTGTCTCTCTGGTGAAGTCCGATGCTGGGTTCATCCAACACATAGAGCACACCGGTCAACCCGGAGCCGATTTGGGTGGCCAACCTGATGCGCTGGGCTTCACCGCCCGAGAGGCTTCCTGCGTTTCTCGCCAACGTGAGGTAGGACAGGCCCACTTCCAACAGGAAGTTCAGCCTGGCCCTAATTTCCCGAATAATGGGCGCCGAAATGGAGTGGTCTTGTTCAACATCTTCCAGTGACACGATGAATTCGAAACAATCGTCGAGGCTCATTTCGGACACTTCAGCGATCGAGCGGCCTTGCACGGTAATGGCCAGCACTTCGGGCTTCAGCCTGGCCCCACCACACGACGTGCACGGGACTTCGCGCAGGTACTCGGCGTAGCGCTGTTTTGCCCAATCCGAATCTGTTTCTCGGTATTTGCGCTCAATGTAGGGCAAAACCCCTTCAAAACCGGTTGAATATTTCACGTCCCGGCCGTAACGATTGCGCCACTTGACCACGACTTCGAAGTCGTTTCCCCTGAGCACCGCATCGCGAACGCTCTCGGGCAAATCCTCCCAGGGGGTGTCGAGAGAAAAGTCGAGGTCTTGGGCAAGGCTCCCCAGCAGGTTGGTGAAATACCCGTACAGGCCCTTACCGGCCTGTGTCCACGGCAAAATGGCACCCTGGGCAATAGACAGGCTGGGGTCGCCAATCACCATTTCGTGGTCGACCGCCATGGTGAAACCTAAACCTGAACAGGCTGGGCACGCCCCAAAGGGTGAGTTGAAGGAAAAGGTGCGGGGTTCTACTTCGCTCAGAGCAACGGGGTGGCCGTTGGGGCAACTGAGTTTTTCGCTCAGAAGCCTCGTCGCCTCCGGTCCTTCACGGTCCACAAACTGGATTTGTATGGTGCCTTCAGAGAGACCAAGAGCAGTTTCCAGCGAATCAACTAACCGTCCAGCGATATCTTCTCCGGTGACCAGCCGGTCGACGATCACCGAAATGTCGTGCTTTTTTGTCTTGGCAAGTTTCGGCGGGCTTGCCAGTTGAATCTGTTCACCGTCGACAATCGCCCGCGAATAACCACTGGCCTGCAGGCTGCTGAACAGGTCCACAAATTCGCCCTTGCGTTGGCTGACCACGGGGCTCAAGACGAGAAACCGCTCCCCCGCCTCTAGCGTCATGAGTTGGTCGGCCATCTGTTGCACCGTCTGGCGAACAATCGCTTCACCACACTCCACACAGTGTGGTTGCCCGGTTCGAGCAAACAGGAGGCGCAGATAGTCGTGAATTTCGGTGATCGTCCCCACCGTGGAGCGGGGGTTACGGTTGGTGGACTTCTGGTCGATCGATACCGCGGGGCTTAGTCCCTCGATGACGTCGACGTCGGGGCGGTCGACCTGCCCCAGAAACTGCCTCGCGTAGGCAGAGAGTGATTCGACATAGCGGCGTTGACCTTCCGCAAAAATGGTGTCGAATGCCAGCGAAGACTTTCCTGAGCCCGACAGGCCGGTGAAGACCACCAAAGCATTTCGGGGAATGTCGACATGCACATCACGCAGGTTGTGGACCCTTGCGCCTTGTACGGAAATGACTTGGTCGGTTCGGGGCTTCTCGATAGGCACGCTTTAGTTTAAGTAGTTCTCTCTGTGCCTTCGGTTAGTAGGGGCCTTACCGACTGGCATGTTCGGTCATTTCTCGAAGCTCGCGCTTCAATTCAGCGACTTCATCGCGCAGCCGGGCCGCCAATTCAAACTTGAGCTCTGACGAGGCTTGCATCATCTGATCAGTGAGTTGTCGAATGAGCGCCGGGAGTTCTTCGGTTCCTGCCACTGCGCGCATCACTGGTGTTTCCGATTCCGCCTGACCCACCAATTCGTCGGTGTCCGCGCTTTCACGGACCAGTGCTGCGGTAATGTCACCGATTTTCTTCCTCAACGGGGTGGGATCAATACCGTGTTCGGTGTTGTAGGCAACTTGAATTTCGCGGCGACGATTGGTTTCCCCTATGGCAAACTTCATCGAATCGGTCATCGTCTGGGCGTACATGTACACCTCGCCCGACACGTTTCGTGCGGCGCGCCCAATGGTTTGAATCAGTGATGTTTGGGAACGCAAGAAGCCTTCTTTATCGGCATCGAGGATGGCCACCAGGCTCACTTCGGGCAGGTCGAGACCTTCACGCAACAGGTTGATCCCCACCAGCACGTCATACACACCAGCACGCAGCTCGGTGAGTAGCTCCACTCGTCTTAACGTGTCGACGTCTGAGTGTAAGTAGCGCACACGCACTCCTGCATCATCGAGAAAGTCGGTCAGATCCTCGGACATCTTCTTCGTCAACGTGGTGACCAATACTCGCTCATTTTTCTTACTGCGTTTCCGAATTTCTTCTAGAAGGTCGTCGATTTGGCCGGTTGCGGGCCGCACCTCAACTTTCGGGTCGACCAAACCGGTGGGGCGAATAATTTGTTCCACCACACCGTCAGAGACTTCCCGTTCATAGGCGGCAGGTGTTGCCGAGAGATACATCCGTTGACCGGTTCGCTCCACAAACTCATCAAAACGCAGTGGTCTGTTGTCCATGGCGCTGGGTAGTCGGAACCCGTGCTCGACGAGGGTGCGCTTTCTGGACGCGTCCCCTTCATACATTCCTCCGATTTGGGGAACGGTGACGTGGGATTCGTCGATGACGGTGAGGAAATCATCGGGAAAATAATCCAGCAAACAGTTGGGGGGCTCTCCGGGACTGCGACCATCAATGTGGCGCGAATAGTTTTCGATCCCGGAACAAAAACCGATCTGTTCCATCATTTCGAGGTCATAGGTGGTGCGCATTCGAATCCGCTGGGCTTCCAGCAGTTTTCCTTGTTTCTCAAACCAGGACACCCGATCTTCCATCTCTTCACGGATGGTGCCGATGGCGCGCTTCATTGTCTCTGGTGAGGCTGCGTAGTGGGTTGCCGGAAAAACGGACACGCTATCGACAACGTGGAGTACTTCTCCGGTGAGCGGGTGAAGTGAGCTTAAGGATTCGATTTCATCGCCAAACATTTCTATCCGTAGGGCGAATTCTTCATACACGGGAATAATTTCCACGGTGTCACCGCGCACCCGGAAGGTGCCGCGGAGAAACGCCACGTCGTTTCGCTGGTACTGCATGCCCACAAAGGCGCGCACCAAGGCGTCCCGGGAAATGCGCTGACCCACATGCAGTGCCAGCATGGCCTCCAAATACTCTTCGGCGGCACCTAAGCCATAAATCGCCGACACCGTCGAGACGACAATGACGTCTCGACGCGACAGAAGGGAATTGGTAGTGGAGTGTCGAAGCCTCTCCACCTCAGCGTTGACCGACGAATCCTTCTCAATAAAGGTGTCGGTCTGTGGCACGTAGGCCTCTGGTTGGTAATAGTCGTAGTAGGACACGAAATATTCGACCGCGTTGTGTGGGAACATCTCCCGCAACTCGTTGGCAAACTGGGCCGCGAGGGTTTTATTGTGGGCCATCACCAGGGTGGGCCTTTGCAGGCGCTCCACCAACCAGGCGGTCGTTGCGGTCTTGCCGGTTCCGGTCGCACCAAGGAGGGTGACGTCCGTTTCACCAGCCTGCAACTTGCTGGCGAGTTGATCGAGGGCACGAGGTTGGTCACCGCTTGGTGTGTAGTCAGAGACCACCTCGAAGGGCCGGACAGATCGTGTTGCTTCCACAGCCTTGAGGTTACTCCCCGGTGATGGGCAACACGTGGGCGATGTCGTCAAGCCGATCCGGCCAGTACTGCCACAAGCTTCTGGCCAATTGGCGCGCCGCTTCTTTGGTCTGTTCGACGTCACCGCCAGCGTCGAGTAGAACATCCGCTATTTCTCGGCGGGCTTCGTCACTTGCCTGCGACTTCACCCGGGCAGTGGCCGTTTCTTCGCTCATCTGGCGATGCTGGACTAAGCGATCGCGCCTAACGCTCTCTGGTGCGTCGACGACAACGACAAGGTCAAATTCTTTCGCCCGTTCGCCCTCCGCCAACAGCGGTACGGCGTAGACCAAGGGAATATCGGGATGGGCCGCCTCGTGAGCCCGAAAGAGAGCCGTGGAGCGCTCCCATACGGCAGGGTGCACCAGAGAATTCAGTGTGGAACGGGCCGCTTCGTCGTCGAACACAATGTGGGCCAACGCCTCGCGGTTCAATGCTCCTTCAGGAGTGAGCACTGAAGGCCCGAAGTGGTCGGCGATGGCACCCAACACGCTCTCACCAGGCGCCACGACATCGCGAGCGACCTGGTCGGCATCGATCACCGCGATGCCTGTGGCCGCTAACTCCTCGGTCACGGTGGTTTTACCCGCCGCTATTCCTCCGGTGAGAGCGACCACAGCCATACGCGCTAGTGATCCTTGCTGGCTGGGGCGAAATTACTCGCCAGAGCCGCTGAGCTTTTCGCGAAGCGCCGCCAGTGATTCATCGTCGGCGAGCGTACCTTGGTTCACCTCAGGTGCAGCTTCGGCCGCAGGGGCTTCCTCATCCCCATCGGCTTCTGGCATCTCGACTGGCTGGATGACCATTGCGGCCATTTCAGCGACCTGCACCTTGTGAGCTTCCCAGCGGGCTTGCGCCGCACCGTATTCGCGCTCCCAGTTGGCGCGCTGCTCGTCAAAGCCGTCTTTCCATTCGCCCGTTTCGGGGTTGAAGCCCTCGGGGTAGGTGTAGTTGCCTTGATCGTCGTATTCGGTGGGCATTCCGTAGAGGGCAGGATCAAACTCTGTGCCTTCTGGGTCAACGCCCTCGTTCGCCTGCTTGAGCGAGAGGGAAATACGACGACGCTCGAGGTCGATATCGATGATTTTGATGAAGACCTGTTGACCGGCAGAGACGACCTGTTCTGCCAAATCGATGTGCTTGTCGGAGAGCTCTGAAATGTGCACCAAACCTTCGATGCCGTCCGCGACACGCACAAAAGCACCAAAGGGAACCAACTTGGTGACCGCACCGGGTGCGATTTGACCAATGGCGTGGGTGCGCGCGAAGAGCTGCCAGGGGTCTTCCTGCGTGGCCTTCAGCGACAGCGAGACACGCTCCCTGTCCATGTCGACTTCGAGAACCTCGACGGTGACTTCCTGGCCCACTTCAACGACCTCGCTGGCGTGCTCAATGTGCTTCCAGCTCAGCTCGGACACGTGCACGAGGCCGTCCACGCCACCCAAATCGACGAAGGCACCGAAGTTCACGATGGACGAAACCACACCCTTACGGATTTGGCCCTTTTCCAAGTTGGTGAGGAAGGAGCTGCGTGTTTCACTCTGGCTCTGCTCGAGCAATGCACGCCTGGAGAGGACCACGTTGTTGCGGTTCTTGTCCAGTTCAAGGATTTTGGCTTCAATTTCTTGCCCCAGGTAGGGGGTCAAATCGCGCACTCGGCGCAGCTCGATGAGCGATGCGGGCAGGAAGCCGCGGAGACCAATATCGACAATCAGTCCACCCTTGACGACCTCGATGACCGAACCAGTCACCACACCGTCTTCGTCTTTAATCTTTTCGACATCACCCCAGGCGCGTTCGTACTGTGCGCGCTTCTTGGAGAGAATCAGCCGGCCTTCTTTGTCTTCCTTCTGGAGAACCAGGGCCTCGATGGGGTCGCCGACAGAGACGACCTCGTTGGGATCCACATCGTGCTTGATGGAGAGTTCGCGGGAGGGAATAACACCCTCAGTCTTGTAACCAACATCGAGGAGAACCTCGTCGCGGTCAATCTTGACGACAGTGCCTTCGATGAGGTCGCCATCATTGAAAAATTTCAGTGTTTTTTCGACTTCGGCCAGGAAGTCTTCGGCGGAGCCGATGTCGTTGATTGCTACTTGCTTCGGGCCGGTGGTCGCGGAGGGTGTCATTCGGTAGGTGTTCTCTCGGGGGGTTATTCGGGCCGCGGGTTGTTTCCGCGGACGTGGACAGGGTAAAGAAGCCCAATGGGCGACCCTTCAGTGTAGCCCGGGGCGCAATGGCCAGCAACCGCTAGTGCGCGGCCTGGTCCCAGTTTGGGCCGAAACCAAGATTTACCTCGAGGGGGACAGCGAGCTCTGCCGCGTTTTCCATTTCTGAGGTGACAAGTGCCTCCAGCGTGTCACGCTCCCCCGGAGCCACATCGAAAATCAGTTCGTCGTGGACTTGTAGCACCATGGCTGACTCCATTGACTGATCATGCAGTTTCTGATCAATGGTGATCATGGCCCGCTTGATGATGTCGGCGGCTGTGCCCTGCATGGGCGCATTCAGCGCAGCACGCTCCGCGGCTTCGCGAGCCATCCGGTTCGAGGAGTTCAGTTCGGGAAAAGGTCGTTGTCGACCAAAAAGTGTTTCGGTGTAGCCGGCCGTTCGCGCCGTCTCGACGACGTCTCGCAGGTAGTCGCGAACTTTCCCAAACCGCTGGAAGTAATCACTCATCAGCGTCTTTGCTTCCGAGGGGGAAATCTGCAGCTGTTTAGCCAGTCCGTAGGCGGAGAGACCGTAGGCCAACCCGTAGCTCATCGCTTTGACTTTGGTCCGCATTTGGGGTGTCACGTCGTCTGGTTCGACCTGGAACACTTGAGCGCCCACATAGTTGTGGAGGTCTTCACCTCGCCGAAAAGCTTCGATGAGCGCTTCGTCACCGGAGAAGTGGGCCATGATGCGCATTTCGATCTGTGAATAGTCGGCAGTTAATAGACCTTCAGACTCCACACCGTGAACAAAAGTCGCACGAATCTCGTGCCCAATTTCCGTCCGGGCGGGAATATTTTGCAGGTTTGGCTCCAGGGAGGACAGCCTCCCGGTACTCGTTCCCGTCTGATCAAAAGTGGTGTGTAGTCGGCCGTCCTCGCCGACCGCTGTCGCAAGACCTTCGACGATTTGGTGCAGCTTGGTCTGATCTCGATGGCCAAGTAGTGCGTCTAAGAACGGGTGCGGGTTGCTTTCTTGAAGCTCGGCTAACGCCTGCTGGTCAGTGGAATAGCCCGTCTTTGTTTGCCTGGTCTTTGGCATGTTGAGCTCATCAAAAAGCACGCCCTGAAGTTGTTTGGGTGAGCCCAGGTTTACTTCGTGACCGATCGCTTCGAATGCCAATCGTTGATACTCGGCTGCTTCCTCGAGTAGGCGTGAATCGAGCTCTTCCAGGGCGGCACGATTGGAGGCGATGCCGAGTCGTTCCATTTTCCACAAAATGGGAATCAGCGGTAGCTCGACATCCGCGTAGACCGCTCGTTGACTGGCAGCAAGACTGTCCAGAACCCCCGGATACACCCGATGTAACCACCAGGCATCCACGACACCTTCGTCACCAGTGTCCAGCAGTGTGTTGGGGTCAGCCGGAGCAGTCGATTCACCGAGTATT